>NZ_CP040518.1:2557500-3157500 GCF_005848555.1 Blautia sp. SC05B48
CAGATTAAAAAGAAAGAAACAGGCGAAGCTGCCTGATAAAAATAGAACGGGCACTGGAAAGTGAGCTCTGTCGGAAACAGAGTGGAACCAGAAGATTTTCGATAAGTCCGGTGCTAACCCTAAATCAGTCGGGAAGGACTGTTATAATAGCTGGTTTTTACCAGTGATCAGAGATTACAAAACAGTTTGTGAGTTCTGATGGCTGATAAAACATCAGTCAGCATTGTACCTTGAAAACTGCATACATGAAATTTGATTAAGTTAATCAAATATCCTTAAACGCAAAGTATTAAGAAATTAATGCAAACGCAAAGATAGGAAGACATCGATTTATCTGTTATGAACAGAGTAATCAAACACATACGTTACGAACGTGAGTGTAAACTTCGTGAGAAGAAAGCACTTACTGGTAGTAACATGAGAATCAAGAGACCGCATCACCTACGCTAGGGTGATGAATGCAAATGGTCAAGCAATAAGGGCACAGGGCGGATGCCTTGGCACTAAGAGCCGATGAAAGACGTGATAAGCTGCGAAAAGCTTCGGGGAGGAGCAAATATCCCGTGATCCGGAGATGTCTGAATGGGGAAACCCGCATGAGCAGACCTCATGCATCCATACGCCAATCCATAACGTATGGAAGGGAACCCGGGGAACTGAAACATCTAAGTACCCGGAGGAAAAGAAAGAAACATCGATTCCGTAAGTAGCGGCGAGCGAACGCGGAGGAGCCTAAACCGGTGTGCGTGCATGCCGGGGTCATGGACTGCATTTAAGATTCAGCGAAGTTAACAGAACGGTTTTGGGAAAGCCGGCCGGAGAGGGTGAAAGCCCCGTACGTGAAAGCAGAGCTGACTGAGCAGGATCCGGAGTACCACGAGACACGAGGAACCTTGTGGGAAGTAAGGGGGACCACCCCCTAAGGCTAAATACTACTTAGTGACCGATAGCGCATAGTACTGTGAAGGAAAGGTGAAAAGGACCCCGGGAGGGGAGTGAAAGAGAACCTGAAACCCTGTGTCTACAAGCTGTGGGAGTACTTTATATGTACGACCGCGTACTTTTTGTAGAACGGTCCGGCGAGTTACGCTTACTGGCAAGGTTAAGTCCTCAAGGGATGGAGCCGTAGGGAAACCAAGTCTTAACAGGGCCAGAGTCAGTAGGAGTAGACCCGAAACCGGGTGATCTATCCATGTCCAGGTTGAAGCTGCCGTAAGAGGTAGTGGAGGACCGAACCCACATCCGTTGAAAAGGGTGGGGATGAGGTGTGGATAGGGGAGAAATTCCAATCGAACCCGGAGATAGCTGGTTCTCCTCGAAATAGCTTTAGGGCTAGCCTCGGTGTGAGTCTTGCGGAGGTAGAGCACTGAATTTCCTAGGGGGCGTCAAAGCCTACCGAAGAATATCAAACTCCGAATGCCGTGTAGATATCACCGGGAGTCAGACTGCACGAGATAAGTTGGGCGGTCAAAAGGGAAAGAGCCCAGACCTACAGTTAAGGTCCCAAAGTGCGCGTTAAGTGGAAAAGGATGTGGGATTTCGAAGACAACCAGGATGTTGGCTCAGAAGCAGCCATACATTCAAAGAGTGCGTAATAGCTCACTGGTCGAGAGGTCCTGCGCCGAAAATGTCCGGGGCTGAAACGCGCCACCGAAACTAAGGAATCTGAAAAGATTGGTAGAGGAGCATTGCATGCGGGAAGAAGCAGTACCGAAAGGAGCTGTGGACTGCATGGAAGAGAGAATGCCGGAATGAGTAGCGAGATAGAGGTGGGAATCCTCTAGGCCGAATATCCAAGGTTTCCAGGGTAAAGCTGATCTGCCCTGGGTGAGTCGGGACCTAAGGTGAGGGCGAGAGCCGTAGCCGATGGACAACAGGTTGATATTCCTGTACTGCAGTATGACAGAACTGTGGGGACACGTAAGGAGAGCGGGAGCCGGGAATGGAAAGCCCGGTACAAGCGAGGTACCAGTACGGTAGGAAAATCCGCCGTGCAATGGGAAGACGTGATGTGGAGCGAAGATTAGTAGCGAAGCCCGTGAGCCATGCGTCAAGAAAAGCCGCTATCGTTCATATTGTACCCGTACCGTAAACCGACACAGGTGGATGAGGAGAGAATCCTAAGGCCGGCGGAAGAAGTATTGCCAAGGAACTCGGCAAAATGGCCCCGTAACTTAGGGAGAAGGGGTGCCTGCGAGAGCAGGCCGCAGAGAATAGGCTCAAGCAACTGTTTAGCAAAAACACAGGTCTATGCGAAACCGAAAGGTGAGGTATATGGGCTGACGCCTGCCCGGTGCTGGAAGGTTAAGAGGAGAGGTTAGCAGCAATGCGAAGCTTTGAATTTAAGCCCCAGTAAACGGCGGCCGTAACTATAACGGTCCTAAGGTAGCGAAATTCCTTGTCGGGTAAGTTCCGACCCGCACGAAAGGCGTAATGATTTGAGCGCTGTCTCGGCAATACATCCGGTGAAATTGAAGTGCCAGTGAAGATGCTGGCTACCCGCGCCAGGACGGAAAGACCCCATGGAGCTTTACTCCAGTTTGGCACTGGGGTCCGGTGTTGCATGTACAGGATAGGTGGGAGGCTGAGAAACGGTAACGTCAGTTGCCGCGGAGCCGCTGTTGGGATACCACCCTTGTGATATTGGGCTTCTAACCAGCCGCCGTAATCCGGCGGTGGGACAATGCCAGGCGGGGAGTTTGACTGGGGCGGTCGCCTCCGAAAGGGTATCGGAGGCGCCCAAAGGTTCCCTCAGAATGGACGGAAACCATTCGAAGAGTGCAAAGGCAGAAGGGAGCTTGACTGCGACACCGACGGGTGGAGCAGGTACGAAAGTAGGGCTTAGTGATCCGGTGGTATTAAGTGGGAATGCCATCGCTCAACGGATAAAAGCTACCCTGGGGATAACAGGCTTATCACTCCCAAGAGTTCACATCGACGGAGTGGTTTGGCACCTCGATGTCGGCTCATCGCATCCTGGGGCTGTAGTAGGTCCCAAGGGTTGGGCTGTTCGCCCATTAAAGCGGTACGCGAGCTGGGTTCAGAACGTCGTGAGACAGTTCGGTCCCTATCCGGCGTGGGCGCAGGATATCTGAGAGGAGCTGTCCTTAGTACGAGAGGACCGGGATGGACGGACCGCTGGTGGACCGGTTGGCTTGCCAAAGCCATGGCCGGGTAGCCAAGTCCGGAAGGGATAAACGCTGAAGGCATCTAAGCGTGAAGCCCCCCTCAAGATGAGATATCCCATTCTTAGTGAAGTAAACCCCCTTGAAGACGACGAGGTAGATAGGGCAGAGGTGGAAGTGTGGTAACACATGGAGCTGACTGTTACTAATCGGGTGAGGGCTTGACCAAAAAGCAGGTCGCAATTGATTCAAGTGATTAACCATCAACAAAGCATGTATGTAGTTTTGAGAGTATAAAAATTAAGCAATATTTAAACTGTTTGGTTTAGATATTGCTTTTTTTGATGTAATTAAAAACAAATATTATGCATGGCAATTAAAAAATAAAAACGGAAAGTTCATTTCTCAAAATAAACAGAGAAGAACTTTCCGTCTTTTATTTTATCACGATATTATTCTTCCACAGCAAGAAGTGCAATACCCTCTTTTGCTTCGCCAAGATCAAGCCATGTGATTCCGCTGGCGCCAGTCATGATGGTTTTTCTTGTCATGTTCCAGGTGTCAATGACATCAATTTTGTATTTATGGTCTTCTGGAAGGATGAAGAAAGGTTTTCTTGAGCAGTGTTTTCCAAGGTATTTGATGTAAACCTGATCACCGCATCTTTCGGAAAAGATTTTATCTTTCAGCGCACCTGCATCATCTTCTGGTTCAGTAAGGCTGGTAACGAGAGAGATGATCGGATGATCCGGGCCGGCTTTATATCCGAGAAATTCATCTCCGAATGTTACAGATTCCGGCTCGTACCAAGGTTCAATGGCAGAAGGAAGGCTTTCCATGAGTTCGCGGAGAAAAGCGATTCTTTCCGGGCTTTTGCCTTTCAGTTTTCCGTCTTTTGCCCACCAGAGGACATCGTCATCGGAAAGATAGGTTTCACCGATTGCTGAGAAGATGGTCGTAAACATCTTCCTCTTTTATGATTTCTTCGATTTTGTACCATTCCTCTTTTGATTTGGAAAAACATAAGTCATATTCGTTTGCCATGCTCCATCAGATACCCGGGAATGCAGATAAACGGCGGACAAGGTAGCGAAGATAAGTTTCATTCTGTTCTGGTGCTAATTTTGAGAAGCCCCATCTGTCGTAAGGATGGAATAAGATAAGATCTGATTCAATATCCATTTCCTGAAGGTGGGAGATCACTTCTTCCAGATGATTCCAGAATTTGTAGTTTGGATGATCTACATCCCAGTTTCCTTCTGTATCTTTGCAAAATGCGAATTCCCGAGGTCCATTTTCGTTAATTCATAGGATTTTGGGAAAACACAGAAACGAATCTTATTAAAAGGAGACGTATGCAGTGTCTGCAGAGTTTCTTTTTCCAGGGCGTCATCCTGATGAATCAGCGCATATACGGTAGTTCCAAAAGGAATGTAGGAGTCTCCGTTTTCGTAGACAAAATGGCAGCCCTGTGTGTGTACCATTCCGTGCTGCGTGGATGCAGTACATTCTTCCTGTCCTTCTGCTTCTACGGCACCTGTGACTTTCCAGGAGTAGACTCCGGCTTCGCGCGGAAGAAAACGTACTTTATAGGTTCCGTTTCCATCATAAAATCCTTTAACCGACTGAGAGGAATTGCCGTTTGTGAATACAGCTTTGATATCGGCAAGTGTTTCTGAGCCGTCTGGTTTTTCACCCTGGAAAACCAGTTCAAACATTTTGTTCTGAATCATATTTTTATCTCCTTTGATTGTTTTTAGCACATTTTTTATAAAAATTTCAAATCATGTTAAACGAATTATGACAACTATATTTTAGCAACAAATCCGTGTTACATATATATTAATTTCGATATTTATATCTTTATTTTGCACTGTTTGCGATTTGAGTGATATTTTACTAACTTACAAAACTGTACCCTAAAAAAGAATAAAAATTGTCACTTGTCATATATCCACTCATAAAGTATCATAACATCTGTGTTATTACACTGACACGCTAAAACAATCATACACAAAAGTAATAACAGAACGAGAGGGGACATTATTATGAACACACAGAACAACACAGTAGTCAAGCTTGCAGAAACTGCATTACTTGCAGCGTTATGCTACGTATCCTTTACATTTTTGCAGATCAAGATCCCAGTGCCGGGTGGAGATGCAACATCGATCCATATCGGAAATGCTTTCTGCGTGCTGGCGGCATTACTTCTTGGCGGCGTATATGGAGGACTTGCAGGTGCGATCGGAATGGGAATCGCGGATGTGATGGATCCGGTTTATATTACAGGTGCGCCGAAAACTTTTATCCTTAAATTCTGTATCGGTCTGATCGTAGGTCTTGTGGCACATAAGATCGCGAAGATCAATGAGAGCACAGATAAGAAATATGTTTTTAAATGGAGTGTGATCGCATCCATCGCAGGACTTGCATTTAATGTAATCGCTGATCCGATCGTGGGATATTTTTACAAGCAGTATATTTTAGGGCAGCCACAGAAGCTTGCAGAGGCACTGGCAAAAATGAGCGCGGCGGCAACCTTTGTCAATGCGGTTGTATCAGTGATCCTGGTAGCAATCATCTATAATGCGGTTCGTCCGGTACTGATCAAGAGTCATCTGCTCACAGTTACTAAGAAAAAAGAACAGACAGCATAATTTATTGAATTGCTATAAGTAAGTTTTCGGCGTGGTTGTGGAGAGCAATAAGCAGAGTGCTTTGTCCAAATCCAAATTCATAAAGAAGTATATAAATAACAGTTTTCAACAGTTATTCTTACGAACATTTTACAGATGTGAAAGTAAGAATAGCTGTTATTTTTTTACACTAATACGCTGTAACACACATATATTGTGTGCTTTTCATAAAAATAAGAAAGATAAATTGTGCAATATTCCAGACAAAATATAAAAAACATATTGACACAGCAAAATAAAATAGTTATAATTCTAAACATTTGAATTATAACTATTAACATAATTAAATCGAATGCTTTTATCCGTTTGATTAGATAAAGGAGAGGAAGTGAACATACAAATGCAGGATTCATTTCACTATCTGGCCATGGTAAATCAGATGATGATCCAGAAAAAGCTCATGGAGCAGCTGAAAACCACAGGTCTTACGCTGGGACAGCCGAAAGTTCTGGATTATCTGAAGGATCATGACGGTGCCAGCCAGAAGGAAATTGCGGCAGGATGCCTGATCGAAGCAGGATCACTGACCTCCATACTGAACCGTATGGAGGAGAAAGGCCTGATCGAGAGAAAAATGCTCAACGGAAACCGTCGGACTTTTCATATTTTTATGACAGAATCCGGTAAGAAAAATCAGAAGCTTGTGGAAGCTGCTTTTGAAAAAATAGAAGAAACAGCATTTTCCGGTATTTCAGAAGAAGAACAGAAAAGATTTATGCAGACATTTGAAAAGATTTATAAAAATCTTAATGCTAAATAAATGAAACAAAAAGAGAGGGGAATAAATAATGGACAAACTGAAACGATATCTGATTTTTCTGGTAGGACTGTTTGTGAACTCGCTGGGAGTCAGTCTTATCACCAAGGCGAACCTGGGAACGTCGCCAATCTCATCGATCCCGTATGTATTAAGCCTTAACTTCCCGTTTACGCTCGGAAACTTTACCATCTTTTTCAGCATTTTTCTGATCGTACTGCAGCTGATAATCCTGAGAAAGAATTTTAAACTGGAGCATATTTTACAGATTCCGGTATCCATTGTATTCGGATATTTTATCGATCTTACCATGCTTCTTTTTTACTGGGTAAACCCGGAGATGTATGTGATGAAGATCGTTTATCTTCTCATCGGATGCCTGATCCTCGGTTTTGGTGTGTACATGGAGGTTCTGGCCGATGTAGTTATGCTTCCGGGAGAATCTTTTGTCCGCGCGATCGTCCTTACCTGGAAAACAAATTTCGGAACTACCAAGATCTGCTTTGATGTTTCCATGGCTGTGATCGCCGCAGTACTGTCATTTGTTTTTGCAGGCAGACTGGACGGTGTGCGTGAAGGTACTGTAATTGCCGCACTGCTGGTTGGATTTATCGCGAGACTTTTCGGAAAGAAGTTTGCTTTTGTAAAAACAATGCTGTTTCCGGAGACTGTTCAGGAAGAACAGCAGAGAGAACAGGTGGCTCAGACACAGCATGGCATTCAGGTAAAAAATGTCATCGCTATAGGAAGACAGTTTGGAAGTGGCGGCCACGATATCGGCAAGGCACTTGCAGAGAAGCTTGGCTATGATTTCTATGATGCAGAGATCATTCAGATGGCAGCAGGAACAACAGGCTATACACCGGAATTTATTAAAAAGAATGAGGAGATCATGACAAACAGCCTCCTCTATGATCTTGTCAATCAGATGTATTTAAACAGTAATTCTCAGGATGAGGCACCGAAGGATAAGATTTTTGCGGCGGAGTCAAAGGTAGTACGTGAGCTTGCAGAAAAAGGAAACTGCGTGATCGTGGGCCGGTGTGCAGATTATGTTCTTCGAAATTCAGAAAACTGTCTGAAGGTATTCTTCTCAGCACCTCTTGAGAGCAGAATCAAAAGAGTTTCCAAAAGACAGAATATCTCTGAAAAAGAGGCAAAGACAGTCGTACAGAAAAATGAAAAGCTCCGTGCAGACAACTACCGTTATTACACAAGAAGAATGTGGGGAGCAGCAGGCAATTTTGATCTCAGCTTGAACACTGATCTTGGCGAAGATTATATCGAAACCTGTATCCGCGGAGCGATGAAACTGTAATTACGGAGTATTCCGTACCCGGCAAAATCCTATACAATTTGCAAAGAGTCTGTGTTATGCTGAATAGCAGATAGACACGATACATGGATTTTACAGCATCACTGATTTTGTGAATTGCTATAGGAGAGTTGGGGAAATTGCTTATGGGTGATCATAAAAAATACATATTAAACAGATTGGCTGAACTGACAGGCGTTGATATTTTTTGTCAGGCAGACGAAACGTTGTCAAGCTATCAGAGAAATTCAGAACTGAATCCGATTTTCAGGAACAGCCAGCTGAGAGAAGGATTAATGAAAGAGGAAGACAGTATTTATTTTATCTGTGTAAGATCAGAGGAACGGTATTATTTTGCAGGTCCGTTCAGCCTGGGCGTGCTGAACAAGGTGGAACTGCATAAATATTATAAGCGTTACGGGATACACACAGATAAAGAGAAAATCCTGAAAAGATTTCAGTTTTCGGAAGTGATGGACATTGCACAGATCATGGATGCAGTTTTAAATGAAAATACAACAGAGGATATGGCAGATCGACCCGAAGGGACTGCGCTATGTACTGAACACTCTGTGGGATCGTTATCAGAAGCCGCTTTTCATCGTGGAAAACGGCCTTGGTGCTATGGACAAGCTGGTGCAGGGTGAAGATGGTGAGATGACTGTAGAGGACGATTATCGTATTGAATATCTCCGTGATCATATCCGCCAGATGGAAGAAGCTGTTATGGATGGCGTAGATCTGATGGGATATACCACATGGGGATGTATCGATCTTGTCAGTGCATCAACAGCAGAGCTTCGCAAGCGTTACGGATTCATCTATGTAGACCGCAATGATGACGACAGCGGAACATTGAAGCGTTATAAGAAAAAGAGCTTCCATTGGTATAAAAAAGTTATTGAGACCAATGGACGGGAATTATAAGATACTGAGAAATTTAGAATATTAAGACAAAAAATCTTCCGGGAGTCTGTGAGATACGCTTCCGGAAGATTTTTTGTTAAACGAAAATAAGAACGCTGGTTTGTCAGTCCTTGGCGTTCTGAGTGTTTTTCCGGACTTTGGTAGGCGTACATCCAAAATGTTCCTGAAACATCCGGCGAAACAGCTTGTAGTTGGTGAAACCATGCCGTTCCAGTATTATGTGAACAGGGTCTTTGGTGTTTATAAGATCCTTGTAAATAAAAGAAAGCCGGTATTCGTTCTGATATTCCAGAAAAGTAACTCCCATTTTTTTCTTGAAAAATCTGCAGAAATAGCCGGTCTGCAGGTAAGCGACACCGGCAATCTCGTCCAGAGATATGGGACGCTGATAATTTTCGGCAATGTAATTCAGAACAAAGTTCAGCCGGTCAAGATCTTTTTTCTGCTGGCTTAGATCACTGTGAAAGATCCGGACGCGGAAATTGTGATACAGCTGAAAAAGAAGCTCAAAGATCAGACTGTTAAAACGCAGGATAAAACCATCTGGCCGGATATCGTCAATGATCTGAAGCTGCTCCAGAGTCGTTTTCAGCATTTTCAGTTTTGTTCTTTTTACGGGATCTTTTGTATGATGATCCCAGATAAACATAAACTGCTGAACATTCGGAATATATTTTTCCATGAAATCCACAGGAACCTGGAGAACGATCGCTTTATTTGGAACTGTGCATTTGGTGGAATGAATTACATTGGCATTGATCAGGATGCAGTCTCCCGGGTGGATGGTAAAGCTGGTATTTTCTATGGTGACATCAAGAGCGCCTTCCTGCATATAAAGGATCTCAACAGCCCTGTGCCAGTGCGACGGAATGTAGCTTCCGTTGTCTGTAGAAGTGTAAAATTTAACGTTGGTGACACCCGAATAATCTATGATCTCATAGGAAATTTCTTTTTTATCCATAAAACCCTCCTGCAAAAAGAGAATATTGACCTATATATTGGAGCTTTTTTGACCTAATAGATACAGAATCGTTATGATAGTATAATACCATAAAACAAAGCTTCATGGTCATGGAAATGCGAAATAAAACAAAGGGAGAAGTAAAAAAATATGAATCAAAAGAGTAAATTGACCTTTGGAAAAATTGTGGAACGTTTTTCTTATGGTTGTGGTGATTTCGGATGTAACATTATTTATACAGCAATGTCAGCGTTTCTGCTGTTCTATTATACGGACTATGCCAATGTCAGTGCGATAGCAGTGGGAACCATTATGATGGTTTCGCGTATTTTTGATGGAATCAGTGATATTATCATGGGTGTGATCGTTGATCGTACAAAATCCAAGTATGGAAAAGCAAGGCCATGGATCCTTCGTATGTGTATTCCGTTTGCAATATCCGGAATCCTTCTGTTTTCCGTTCCGGCTTCCTGGGCATCAACACCGAAGCTGGTGTATGTATTTATCACATATAATCTGGTATCTACAGTGATTTATACAGCGATCAATGTACCGTATTCTGCACTGAACGCACTGATGACACAGGATCCGTATGAGCGTTCTGTTTTAAGTATTTTCCGAAATCTTCTGGCAACAGCCGGAACACTTACGATCAATACATTTACACTTCCGCTGGTGGAGCACTTCGGAAACAATGCAGCAGCATGGACTAAAACATTTATAGTATTTGGCTTTGTGGCAATCGTAGCATTTTTATTTACTTTCTTTGGAACAAAGGAACGTGTACGTGCATCTGAGAACAGCGGAGAGACAAAGGCAGAGGATGTGCCTTTTGTAACAGGTATCAAAGCACTTTTCAAAAACAAATACTGGATCATGATGACAGGTATGCTTGCCCTTTTCTTCCTTATGTATTCTGTTAACGGTGGTGCGACTGTATATTATGCAAAAGATATTCTCGGCGACAAAAATCTGGTAGGTACGATCAACGGTATTTTTAATATTGTACAGATCTGCGGAATGTTCTTTATTGCCATGATGGTTAAGAAACTTGGAAAGAGAAATGTATTTTCTATTGGTCTTATCCTGGATATCATTGGAATGCTGGTACTGAATTTTTCCGGTGGTTCCATGGCAATCATTGTGATTTCCAGTGTGATCCGTGGTGTTGGTAATGCCTGTGGCGGTGCAACTATGTGGGCAATGGTTTCCGACACGATCGATTATGGTGAGTGGAAAACAGGCTGCCGTACAGAGGGCCTTGTAAACAGTGCCTGCAGCTTTGGATATAAGATCGGAAATGGAATAGGATCTGCACTTCTCGGACTGATTCTGGAAATCGGCGGCTATGTGGGAACTGCAGCTGTACAGACAGAATCTGCACTGACTTCTATTAAGATCTGCTTTGTATGGATTCCGATCGCAGTTTATGTATGCGGACTTGTGATCATGAAATTTTATCATCTGGACAAGGAATTTGCCGGAATCATCGAAGATCTGAAAAAGCGTACACAGAAGTAAAAGGAGAGTACCGGATATGAATATAAAAGGCGTAAATCTTGGAAATTGGCTGGTTCTGGAGAAATGGATGAACCCGGCCCTGTTTGAGGGAACAACAGCGGAAGATGAGTATTATCTTCCAACGCAGCTTTCACCGGAGGTATATGAAGCAAGGATAAAAATCCATCGTTCGGAGTACATCACAGAAAGAGATTTTGTAACCATAAAAAGAATGGGAATGGATTCTGTCCGTATTCCGGTACCATATTTTATATTTGGGGACAGAAAGCCATTTATCGGCTGCATTGAAGAACTGGATAAAGCATTTAACTGGGCGGAAAAGTACGGACTTACCATTCTGATCGATCTTCACACTGTACCGTTAAGCCAGAATGGTTTTGATAACGGTGGAATCAGCGGCGTGTGTAAATGGGCACAGAATCCGGATGAGGTAGAATTTGTTCTTGGAGTTCTGGAACGTCTGGCAAAACGATACGGTCATAGAAAAGGTCTGTTTGGCATACAGCCGTTGAATGAACCTGTAACTGAGAATATGTGGGAGACTATGGATGTGCAGAACCGTTATGCACCGGCAGATCCGGAGCTAGCAAAAGGCTCAGCCCCGATCACCATGGAATTCTTAAGAAAATTTTATCTGGAAGCATACGATCGGATCAGTACTTACATGCCAAAGGAAAAATACGTTGTGCTCCACGACGGCTTTGAGCTGATGGCGTGGAAGGACTTTATGCAGGAAGAAAAATATTCCAATGTGATTCTGGATACTCATCAGTATCTGATGGTGGCAGAGGCAAGAGGCTGCAGTCAGACGATCGAGGGATATCTGAAATATGTGCGTGAGGAGCTGGAACCACAGATTACGGAGATGGAAAAATATTTCCCGGTGATCTGCGGTGAATGGTGTCTCTTCAATTCCCTTGCATGCGGCTGTGATACAAAAGGCGGACAGAGTGTGCTCAACGGAGTGGAAGGAAGCGAACGGGAAAGTCTTTCCACAGAAGAGAAAAAAGAAATCTATGCGGCTTTGGCGAAGGCACAGCTGGAGCTTTGGGATAAATGCAGCGGATATTTTTACTGGAGCTATAAACTGCTTACAGATACCGTGAATACTCCGGGCTGGATCGGCTGGGACAGCTGGGATCTGGGACGGTGCGTTGATTTTGGCTGGTTTCCGGCCGGAAAAGGAGAAAAATAATATGATTATAAATCCAATACTTCCGGGTTTCAATCCGGATCCGTGCATCTGCCGGAAAGGCGATGATTACTATATGGCAGTTTCTACTTTTGAATGGTTTCCGGGAATTCCGGTTTATCATTCAAAAGATCTGAAAAACTGGGAACTGTATACACATGTTATTACAGATGACGAAAAAGTAGATCTCAAGAAACTTCCAAGCGCAAAGGGAATCTGGGCTCCGTGCCTGACCTACTGCGAGGAAGAGGACATGTTTTATGTTGTCTATGGAGTAATGAATTCCATGAACGCCAGATATTTTGATGTGGACAATTTCCTGATCTGTGCAAAAGATATCCGCGGACCGTGGAGTGAGCCGGTTTATCTTCATTCTTCCGGCTTTGATGCTTCTCTGTTTCACGATACCAACGGAAAAAAATATGTGGTATCTCTGGAGTGGGAGACAAGAGAAGGCTATGAGAAGCCAGGCGCTATCTGTATGGTAGAATATTCTCCTGAGAAAAAAGAGATCATCGGTTATCCGAAGAGAATCTGGCGAGGTGGTACAGACCGGGGATGCATTGAGGCACCGCATCTTACAAAACGTGGGGAATATTATTACATTATGTGTGCAGAAGGCGGTACAGGTTATAATCACTGCGTGACAATGGGACGGTCCAAAAATGTATGGGGACCATATGAAAAAGATCCGAAGAATCCTATCGTTACCAGTGTTCCCGGAGAATCCTATGAGCGTCAGGATCCAGATCATCTGAAACCAAAGTACTATAATTCGGACTCTGTGCTTCAGAAATCCGGTCACGGAAGCTATGTGGAACTTCCGACAGGAGAGGTTTATCTGGTTCATCTCTGTGCAAGACCGTTTGTACCGGAGCTCCGCTGTACACTTGGAAGAGAAACTGCAATTCAGAAAATGATGTGGACTGAGGATAACTGGCTTCGCATGGCAGATGGAAGCAATCTGGCGAAGATTGAGGTGCCGGAAACATCCCTTCCGGAATATCCGGTGGAAAAAGCTCCGTACTTTGATGATTTTGATGGGGATGAACTTGGAAACTTTTATTATTCCCCAAGGCTCATGCCTCAGCGTTTTGCGGATGTGAAAGTAAGAAAAGGCTATGTGCGTATTCGTGGACAGGAATCAAGAACCTCTCTCAACAAGGTAAGTATTCTGGCCAGAAAGCTCACAAGTGTCTATGCGCGGATCACCACAAAGATGGAATTCACACCGGAAGTACATCAGCACAGCGCAGGTCTGATCCTGTATTACGACAACATGAATTACATTAATCTTCGTAAATATTACAGTGAAACCCTGGGACAGAGTGCGTTGTCCATCATCCATCTGGAAAACGGAGAAAAAACAGAGTTTCTGAACACCAGAATTCCGGTAGAAGATAAACCAGTTTATCTGAGACTTTATATAGAGGGAAGAAAATCCTGGTTTGAGTGGAGCTATGACGGAGAAACTTATGAAAAGATTGGACGTATCTTTGACACCACAAGATTTTCTGATGAGTACTGTAAGTACGGAGAATTTACAGGAACCATGGTTGGAATCACCTGTGCAGATCGCATTCTCCACAAAAAATGTGCGGACTTTGACTTCTTCGAATATATTGCAGATGAGAGTCATATGGTGGAGTAAAAAGATACAAAAAAACGGGGATTTATCGTTATAAAGACTATTGAAAATAAAAGAAGTTTGTAGTAAGGTAGTAGCTACAACGCTTACGAAAGGGAAGACTGTTTCGGGTGGGCAGTCTTCTTTTTGTGGAGAATTTTGGATGAAGGAAAACGAAAAACAAGGAGGAAGAATTTATGGAGAAGGTAAAAGAGAAATCTTCTTTTTTCCGAAAGTTCGTAGGAGATAAGAGATTTTATCTGATGGTCCTGTCTATTGCGGTACCGATCATGGTACAGAACGGAATCACAAATTTTGTCAGTCTTCTGGACAATATTATGATCGGTCGTATCGGTACAGAACAGATGTCAGGAGCAGCGATCGTCAATCAGCTGATCTTTGTATATAATCTATGCATTTTCGGCGGGGTGTCCGGAGCGGGAATTTTTACAGCACAGTATTTCGGACAGAAGGATCATGAGGGTGTCCGCCAGACACTTCGTTATAAACTGTGGATGGCAGTGATTCTGACAGCGATCACCATTATACTGTTTCTGACAGCAGGGGGTTCACTGATCAGCATGTATTTAAAAGGTGACGGAACCGCACAGGAAATCAGGGATACTCTTATTTATGGGAAACAGTATTTATGGATCATGCTTCTGGGACTTCCGCCATTTATGATGGTGCAGGTCTATGCAAGTACCTTACGTGAATGCGGTGAGACTGTACTTCCAATGAAGGCCGGGATTGTGGCAGTGCTGATCAATCTGATATTTAATTATCTTCTGATCTATGGAAAATTCGGCTTCCCGGAAATGGGAGTAAGAGGTGCGGCTGTTGCCACAGTGCTCTCCAGATATGTGGAAGCCTGCATTGTCCTGAGCTGGACACATAAGCATACAGAAAAGAATATTTTTGCACAGGGGCTGTATTCAACATTAAAGGTTCCGGCGAACCTGACAAAGAAGATACTTATTAAGGGAACCCCGCTGCTTCTGAATGAGACTTTATGGGCAGCCGGAGTGGCCATGCTGACACAGTGTTATTCAGTCCGTGGACTGAACGTGGTTGCGGGATTAAATATTTCCAATACCATCAACAATGTATTTAATATCGTATTTATCGCACTTGGAGATTCGGTAGCCATTGTTGTAGGACAGCTTCTGGGGGCAGGTAAGATGAAGGAAGCCAGAGATACGGACAACAAGATGATCGCATTCTCTGTGTTCTGCTGTACCTGCGTGGCAGCCGTGATGTTTGTGATGGCACCACTGTTTCCAAGGCTTTACAATACCAATGCTGAGGCTCGTACTCTGGCGAAATATTTTATTATGATCACAGCATTTTTCATGCCGCAGAATGCATTCCTGCATGCAACGTATTTTACATTGCGTTCCGGCGGAAAGACCATTGTTACATTTCTGTTTGACAGTGTGTTTATCTGGGTGGTAAGTGTGACGATCGCATTTACCTTAAGCCGTTTTACAGGTTTGCCTGTACTTGTGATCTACGCAATGGTCCAGGCTGCGGATATGATGAAATGTGTCATTGGATTTATCCTTGTAAAAAAAGGCGTATGGCTTCAGAATATTGTTTCATAGAATTTTTTGAAATCTTCCGGGAGGGGTGCTTCCAGGGAGATTTCTTTTTTTGCATTTTTGTCATGATACATGGAAGACGGGGTGTCGGAAGCAATTTCATCAATTGGAAATGGAAGTTGAAATTTAAGCTTCCACGCGTGGAGTGCAGCTCGGGAAAAATGGTTCGACATGTCCGATAAACAGTACAGAGAATCACCCAGAAGAGGATGCCCGAGAGATGCCATGTGCACACGGATCTGATGGGTACGGCCGGTTTTCAGACGGAGCATTACAAGGGAAGCCGGAGCTGCTGCGTCAGGGCCGGTAGATTTCAGGACAGAATAAAGGGTTTCTGCATGTTTGCTTCCGGGAAGCGTGCCATCTGTGGATACGACCATTTTCAGACGGTTATCCGGGTCAGGTGCAAGTGGAATTGAGATCCTGTGAAAAGATCCATATTCATCCACAGGCATGAAACCGGAAACTGCAGCCAGATAGGTTTTCTCTGAAAGCCCCTCCGCACGCTGATTTTGTAATCTGGCTGCAGCAGTCTGGTTCTTGGCAAAGAGCAGGATACCGGAGGTTTCTTTATCCAATCGTCCGATAGACCGGACTTTGGTAGGCTCTTCCTTGGACCGGAAATAGGAAGCCACCTGGTTGGAGATACTGTCACTGTAGTGAGAACCGGAAGGGTGAGTGACTATTCCAGCCGGTTTGTTTATGGCAAGAATATCCTGGTCTTCGTAGAGGATTTCCAGTTCAGGAAAAAAATGTGAAGTTGAAGCTGATAAACAGCAGGAATCAGAATTAGAATATGAACAGAAGGTTAAGCCTGTAGAATGATGGAAACAGGATTTGTGACGGTCTGAATTGACAGTGAAAGTCGCAGATTCCAGCTGGGCAGAATCCACATCGTCCGTTTCCAGGCATACTGTGATCTGATCCCCGGGATAAGCTGTTTCCGTTACCCGGCACTGCTGTCCGTTTTTCCGGATACCACCGGGACGGAACTTTGCCTGGCTGATCTGCTTTTTTGTAAGACCAGCCTGAGTGCGAAGAAAGTGGGAGATAGGTATTGGAACAGCTGTTTCCGGGATATGGATAGTAAGATAGCGGTTCATTGTGAGAAATCCTCCGATTATAGATTATAGTAAAACATTGAAAAGACATCTATATTCTGTAATATAGGACAGTTGCAGGTGCGGCGGTGGATGTAATCGGATTTTATTTATGCTGATAATAAAACACAGCAACCTGTGTCCGATCCCTCAGCTGCAGTTTATCCAGAATGGAACTGAGATAATTTCGTACAGTTCCCTCACTGAGAAACAGTTCTGCGGCAATCTCCTTATTGCTGTATCCGTTGGCAATCAGCCGGATAATATCCAGTTCCCGTTCATTGATCTCCCGGGAAGTATAATCAAATCCACCGGAAGACTGCAGAAGCTCCGGGATCTTGGACATGATCTCCGTGCCGAATACAGTCTGTCCGGAATAGACTGCCTGCAAAGCTGGAAAAATGCTGGTATAATCCTGCTTCAGAAGATAACCCTTTGTGCCAAGGCGGAGGGCTTTTACAATATATTCATCATCGGAAAAAGTAGTCAGAAGAAGAATTTTAGCCTCCGGAAATTCATCCAGTATCTTTCTGGAAGCTTCCAGTCCGTCCATTCCTTTCATACGGATATCCATCAGAAGAATATCCGGAAGATATTCTCTGTACAGAGTACAGGCTTCTTCACCATCAGAGCCGGTGGCAGTCACTTCGATATCCGGGTTTGACTCAAGAATGGTTTTTAATGCACCTGCAACCAGGCAATCATCGTCTACGATTATAATTTTCATGTCAAAATCTCCTGTTTATGAGTTATAAAAAATAAATTTACAGATCAGAAAAAACGGACGAATCCAATATGCCGGGAAAGTACTTTGATCAAACAGGGAAGGTTTCCGGCAGAGTGAGAAATATCTGTCTGCTTCAATTAGAAACAGATTTCGGGATCGTCACAAAGATCCGAAAACCATTCTCCTGCGTAATCTGGACTGTACCGCCCAGCGCCTTTGCGCGGTCCCGGATATTGGATAGCCCCATACCACCGGAAGTATTTCCTTCCTTATTGATGTCTGCTTCAGTTTGAATATCCGGAATTCCATTTCCCGGTGTTCCATTATCCTCAATGCACAACTGATAAAGTGCAGGATGCTCCCGCAGAAGAATATTTACGGAATCTGCATTACTATGCCGCATCACATTGGAAAGCCCTTCCTTTGTAATACTGATCAGACTGTATTTCACCTCTCTTGGAATCTGCCTGGACATATCATAAGTAAGCTTCACCGGGCAGAAGGTGAAATCCTTTACAAGTCCTTTTATGGCATCTTCCAGATCTACCGCATCGTCATGAAGATCATGGACACTGGAACGGATGCTGCTCATGGCCCCATTCAGAGATTCTTCCAGATTTCCGAGCAGAGGATCAAGAGCATCATTTTTGTTGATGGTTTTGCAGGCAGCAGTCATAAGGATAGAACGGGATAGTACATGTCCCACATTATCATGGATCTCTCTGGCAATTCTGTTACGCTCACGCAATGTAGCTGCATAGATCTCGTAATCCTGTTTTTCCAGAAGTGCCTTGTTTTTTTCAGAAAGAAGAAGCGTATGTTCCTCACTGTCATCCCGGATCTGATGGAAATCCTGGTAAAGAGTCTGATATTTTCCTGCATAGAGCCAGAGAAAAAATGAGAGAATGAATCCAAAAATCCCAAGCAGACAAAGAACTGCCGGAAATCTGTTGATCTGAAAAACCAGAAATCCCCAAAGTGGAAGCTCAGCCACTGCCAGAGGAAAAAGTTCGGCAGATAAAGTCTGATACAGAAGCAGCGGGAAAAACAGAAGAAGATCCGAAAACCACAGGGAACATAATCCAAAGATCACAAAACTTCCGGCAAGAACCGGAATGATATTTCCGGAGCGCTTTAACACTGGCAAAGAATTGCGTGAACAGGATGTTCTACATATCCTGCACAGATAAGTAATGCAGCAAAGGATCACCGCAAAAAGGAGGGCAAACACAAGAGACTGATCTGCAGGCACATAAAAAAACGTCAAAGTACTGTATAAAAACAATAGGATGGAATCTGTAAAATAACGCATAAAAAATATACCCTTTCTACTACAGAATTACAGCATTTTCCGAAAGTCATGCAGATAACCGGCTAAAATTATCGCATCCTGTTCCGGGAGAACCCCTTTCGCCGCACAAATTTCTGAAATCAATGTGTCTATATTATAATATACCGGTTCCTTCCCTGCAAAGAAAAATCTGAGCTCTTGCGAAAGACATGACATTTGTCATTCGCAGATAATGACATCCAACACTTGGAGCAGACAGAAGAAAAAGATATAATAGATCATAGAAGAAATATGAATTTCTGCAGTAAAAAAGGAAAGACCTGTTTAACGGACAGGAAAAGGGGAGGAAAACATATGCCACAGAGTATGGTCCACATAGAAAATCTTGTAAAACGATACGGTGATCTTACCGCACTGAATCATCTGGAACTGGATATCCGGGAGGGTGAGATATTCGGATTACTTGGTCCTAACGGCTCGGGAAAGACAACGGCCATCAACTGCATTTTGTCACTTCTGAAATATGACAGAGGTCAAATAAAAATATTCGGAGAAGAGATGAAGCCGGACAGCTATAAGCTCAAGGAACAGATCGGGATCGTTCTTCAGAATGTAGCCGTTTTTGATGAGCTGACAGTGCAGGAAAATATAGATTACTTCTGCGGCCTTTACATACGAGACAGGAAACGGAGAAAAGAGCTGGTGGAGGATGCCATTGAATTTACAGGTCTTGAAGATTTCTGCAAAATGTACCCGAAGAAGCTTTCCGGAGGCCTTTTGCGCAGATTGAACATTGCCTGCGGGATTGCCCACAAGCCAAGACTGATCATCATGGATGAGCCGACGGTAGCTGTAGACCCACAGAGCAGAAACAAGATTCTGGAAGGAATCCAGACGCTGAACCACCAAGGCTCCACCATTATCTACACATCTCATTACATGGAAGAAGTGGAGCAGATCTGTACCAGGATCGCCATCATGGATCACGGAAGAGTCATCGCTCAGGGAACAAAAGAAGAATTGAAGCAGATGATCAAAACAGGAGAGACCATCACCGTAGAAGCCATTGCTCTGGAAGAAAAAAATCTCCGGGATATCCGCACACTGGAGCATGTGTTTGATGTGCAGTATGAAAAAGAGGTGCTGGTCGTGCGCTGTACCGATGCGAAGCATAACCTGATCCGTCTTCTTAATTATCTGCAAAGTCAGGATATTTCTTTTGGAAGAGTCTTTTCCGAGCTGCCCACATTAAATGATGTCTTTCTGGAGATCACCGGAAAACAGCTGAGAGATTAGGAGGGATGGGAGATGTTGCATTTACTGAAATACAGTTTTCTTTCCAAGATCCGGAATTTTAACATTGTATTCTGGCCGCTGATCTTTCCGCTTGTGCTTGGAACCTTTTTCTACTTTGCATTCGGAAATATCAATGAAGCAGATTTTCAGACGGTTCCTGTGGCAGTGGTGAAGAAAGCTTCGGCAGATACGTTTTTTATGACCTATCTGGATGAAGTGGAAAAAAGCAGTCCGGATCTTTTAAAGGCAGAAAAAATGCCGGAAAAAGAAGCTTTGGAAGCATTACAGGATAAAAAAATAAAAGGAATTTATTACGTGGGAAAAGAGCCTTCCCTTACAGTAGCAGGAACCGGAATGGAAGAAAGCATCCTCCAGACTGTTCTCGACAGCTGTGAAAACACCAGAACGACCATCACCAACATCATGAAAAAAAATCCGGAGATGGACATAGAAACCATAACAAACCTGTTAAGCACTGACAGTCTGGTAAAGGAGGTCTCTCTTGGTGGTCGGACCATTGACGGAAATATGCAGTTCTTTTACGCACTGATCGCTATGGCCTGCTTGTACGGAGGTTTCATTGGCTTTGGCTCTGCAATCGGGATCCAGGCCAATATCACACCTCTGGCAGCCAGACGGTGTGTAACGCCGACCCACAAGCTGAAGCTGATCCTTACAGACCAGCTGACATCTTTTGCTCTGGGCTATATGGACGTGATCATTTTGATCCTGTATCTCCGGTATATTCTTAATCTGGATTTTCAGGGACAGATGGGAAAAATGCTGGTGATATCTTTTTTCGGAAGTCTCATCGGTGTATCTATGGGAATGTTTATAGGCAGCTTCGGAAAAATGCAGGAAGGTGCCAAAATCGGGATCATACTGGGAATTTCCATGGTAAGCAGTTTCCTTGCAGGATTGATGAACGGAAATATGAAGGATATCGTGGAAAAAAGTGTTCCGATTGTGAACCGGATCAATCCTGCATCACTGATCTCAGATGCGTTTTACTGTATTAATGTGTATGATGATATGATCAGATATTATAGAAATCTGATCACACTGGCGGTAATGTGTGTGGTGCTGGCGCTGGCATCCTTTTTCATGGTCAGGAGGGAACGTTATGACAGTATTTAAAGGCTATATGAGGATCATGAAAAAAAATACAGGTCTGATCCTCCTGTATCTGGGCATTTTTTTCGGAGTGACAATGGCACTTCAGGCAGCGGCCGGTAAGGAAACTTATACCAGCTATGAAAGCGAAAAAATAAAGATCGGAGTGGTGGATAAAGACAACGGACCACTTGCAGAAGGACTGGTAAAATGGCTTGAAGGTACGCATCACGTGACCATGCTGGAGGATAACAGGGAGAAGCTTCAGGAAGAGCTTTTTTACAGAAATGTAGAGTACATCGTGGTGATCCCTGAGGATTTTTATGAGAACTGTATGGTAAACGGAGAGAGCATTTCTGTGACAAAGGTGCCCGGATCTTACTCGGCATATTATGTGGATCAGCAGCTGGAGAGCTGCCTGAATACAATGAGGACATATCTGAAAGCCGGTTTTTCCCAGAAGGAAGCGGCAACAGCAATCCTGGATGAAAAAAGAGGAGAAGTCACTATGCTGGATACAGATGAAAACAGTGGTACGTCCGGATGGCTCTATTATTTCCGATATATTCCATATCTGTTTCTTGCATTACTCTGCTATGTGATGGGCTACGTGTTGATGGCTTTCAAAAAAGACGATATACCAAAAAGAATGCAGGCATCTGCGGTTTCTGCAAGACGGCAGAGTCTGGAAGGGCTTCTGGCCATGTTTATCATGGGCGGGGGCTTATGGGGAATCGGTATGGCTGGAGCCATCCTTATGTATGGAAAAACATTTCTCAGTTCAGAAAATTTCGGATACTATGTACTGAACACTCTGGTGATGATGGCAGTGGCACTTTCGCTTTCTTATCTGATCGGTCTTTTTGTAAAAAACAGCAACATGTTAAGCGGGATCGCAAATATTCTGTCTCTTGGAATGTGCTTTCTGTGTGGTGTGTTTGTTCCCATGAATATTATGGACAGAAACGTCCTGAAGGTGTCTCAGTTTCTTCCTGTGTACTGGTATGAAAACGTAAATGAGACTCTTGGAAGTTACAGCCACCTTACAGGTGAGGCAGCTGTATCGGTGTGGAAAGGCATTGGACTGGAAGTTATGTTTGCGGTAGTTTTTGTCTGCATGATCCTGGCAGTGACCAGGTATCAGAGGCAGAAATAAACAGAAGTAACCGAAGAAGATCAGTCCCAGTTTTCATCCGGATATTTCATGTTCCACTCTTTACGGAGATAAGTCATGATATCCATAACATCTTTTGTATAATTCAGATATAAACCGGAGTTATCATGTGTAAGAACTGCATGTTCCATATCCTCCATCTCATAAAGCAGTGCATCGGAAGTGTCACCGCAGGAAATCTCAGTTTTTTCTCCTGTCTCTGCATCTACGATCACTGCTTTATCTGCACGTGGATATTCCATGATCTCGATATAACCTTTTTCACAGCTGATCATGGCACGTTTCGGCTGTTTGGAATGCAGGGAAAGTGCGACGGTTGCCATCTGGCCGGAATGATTTTTAAGAAGGATGGTAGCCTGTTCATCAGAACCGGTAGGAGAAGGTTTCCACTGGCTTAAGATCTCATCCGGCTTTTCATCCATAAAGCTCCGGACAATGGAGAGCGCGTAAACACCGATATCCAGCATGGCACCGCCTGCCAGGTTCATATTGAAGAAACGGTTGTTCATATTGTGTTCTTTGAAACTTCCGAAATTCATGGTGATCATCTGGACTTTTCCAAGAGAACCGCTGCGGACAGTTTCCCAGAGCTTTTTGTAGATCGGCATATGCCAGATGGTCATGGCCTCAGCAAGGATGAGATTTTTTCCTCAGCCAGAACGAACATTTTTCTAAGCACCGCACAAAAAGCGTACAGGAATTTCGTTTTGAATTAAGTCAAGGCATTCGCAGTCAGATATTTTTTGCCACTTTCGTGAAAAATGTTGAAGTACATATAAAATCAAATGATATGACAAAGGCTTTAAAATAGCTGATTTATAAGCAAGTCTATCATTTATAAAGTTGTAAACTGGTGTATTGTATGTACATTATTCATATAAATGAAGTATACATCCAAACAGAAGGAATGGCAAATACCTGTTAACTATGATAGTATATAGCTAACAGGCATGATGAGGATGTCGAAGAGGAGACGGTTATCAGAAGGGAGAACAGCTATGAAAACAAGAAGATTAGGAAAAACAGAGCTTCAGGTCAGCGAGATCGGTTTTGGAGGAGAGTGGCTGGAACGCCATCCGGAGGAAGAAAGTATTGAGTTGATCCATTATGCATCTGCACAGGGGATCAATATCCTGGACTGCTGGATGCCGGACCCGAAATCCAGAAATATCATTGGGGAGGGAATCAGGGAGAACCGTGACAAATGGTTTATTCAGGGACATATCGGATCAACATGGAAGGACGAGCAGTATTACCGTACCAGAGAGATGGAATATGTGCGTCCTGCATTTGAGGATCTTTTAAAAAGGCTCCAGACGGATTATATTGATCTTGGCATGATCCATTATGTGGACTCTGAGGAGGAATGGGAAAATCTCCAGCATTCGGAATATATGGATTACGTGATGGAACTGAAGAGAACCGGCGTGATCCGTCACATCGGCATGAGTTCCCACAACCCGAAAGTAGCGAAAAAAGCAGCGGAATCCGGATATGTGGAAATGATCCTTTTCAGTATCAATCCGGCTTTTGATATGCTTCCTGCAAGTGAAAATATTGATACCATGTTTGCGGAAGAATTTGACAGCAGCTTAAAAGGAATCGATGCAGACCGTGCTCGCCTGTACAAAGCATGCGAAGAAAATGATGTGGGTATCACAGTTATGAAAGGTTTTGCAGGGGGAAGACTTTTTGATGAAAAACGTTCTCCTTTCGGTGCAAGCCTGACACCGGTACAGTGCATCCATTACGCACTTACAAGACCTGCAGTCTGTTCCATCATGTGCGGCTATGACACAAAAGAGCAGGTCAATGATGCCGTAGCATATGAAACAGCAACGGAGGAAGAAAAAGATTACGCATCTGTGATCGCCAATGCCCCGTTCCATTCCTATAAAGGAGAGTGCACTTACTGCGGACACTGCAAGCCATGTGCGGCAGAGCTGGATATTGCCATGATCAATAAGTTCTACGATCTTGCCACCATGCAGCCGGAAGTCCCGGCAACTATAAAATCCCACTACGAACTTCTGGAGCACAAAGCTTCCGAATGCATCGGCTGCCAGGAATGCGAAACCCGTTGCCCGTTCGGCGTGCCGATCGCAGAAAGGATGGAGAAAACTGCGAAGTTGTTTGGGTGCTGATATCTGATACAGGAGGCCTTGGGAATGATGAAACAAAATATAGAAAAGTCAAGAGAACTGGAATTTGCGATATTTTGTATTGAAAATGTAGCAGCAAAACTGGGTGTAAGTGCAGAAAAGGTATATAATGCTCTGGCAGAAAAAAGTGATATTTTGAATGATTACATCATTCCGGAGGGATTTGTTTCTCTGCGTCCGGTCCTTAGGATCAATGCAGAGATTCAGGATAATAAAAATGGCTATCTGGAATTTTACTGAAAATGATGCCCATGGTGTCAGCATCGGTAAAACCCTTCCAGCCTACTCGGAAGAACAAAAAACAATATATTCCAGAGAAGCCTTCACAGCAGAAAATGCAGCAAAAATCCCATGCAGACAGGGGCTGGGAACATATAAAGTTATTTTTGAAAGATAAAGTAAAGATAACAGAAAAACAGTCATAGAAGCAAGAAAACAGATTAGATACAGAGCAAGGGGAGGACCAGTTTATGTTTCGAAAAATGAGAAGATCCAAACAGGAATTAACCAAAGAAGAATGTATCGAAATCCTGAAAAAAGAACCGCGAGGCGTACTTTCTGTGCAGGGAGAGGAAGGCTATCCTTATGGAATGCCGATGACCCACTGGTATAATGAGAAAGATGGAAAAATCTATTTCCACGGAGCGAAATCCGGTCATAAGATCGATGCCATCAGAAACTGTGATAAAGTTTCATTCTGTGTTATGGACAAGGGATACCGGAATGAGGGCGAATGGGCATTAAATATCCGAAGCGTCATTGTATTTGGACGCCTTCACACAGTGGAAGAACCGGAAAAAGTAACAGAAATATGCACAAATTTATGCAAAAAGTTCACGGATGATGAGACATATGTGGAATACGAACTGGAACATTTCGGCTCCCAGGTTCTCTGTCTGGAGCTGGAACCGGAACATATAACCGGGAAACTGGTAAATGAGTCCTGAAAAACTGCCTGTGGAGAAGAATATCATGGGAAATACAGAGAAGAAAATAAAAGTCCTGGTAAAGCCACAGTGTGACGCGGAAATCCGGGACAGGTTTATAACAAAATTTGGAGAGAAATGTGAGTTTGTTTTTGAGGAAAATGAAACCAGGGATTCTATCACAACAGCGGAAGTGGTGATCGGAGAACCGGAAGAATCGGAACTTCAGAAAGCCGGAAACTTCCGCTGGGTTCAACTGACATGGGCCGGTGCGGATAAGTATACAAAAATGAAAACATTTCCGACAGGAGTTACATTGACTAATGCTTCCGGAGCATTCGGAAAAATCATATCGGAATATGTGATCGGGAACATCATTGCCCTGTACCGAGGATTTCCTGTTTACTGGAAAAACGAGAAGGAACATCTCTGGGTACAGAATAAATTATCAGACACTATATACGGAAAAAATGTTCTTATCCTGGGAACCGGCGACATTGGAAAAAATATCGCTCACAGAATGAAAGCATTTGAAACCCGTGTGACTGGAATAAAAAGAACTGCAGTCTCAGAACATTCAGACCAGCTGAAAGATTTTGACCAGATATACGATCTGACAGCATTGGATCAGCAGCTTCAAAAAGCAGATATCGTAATCGGCTGTCTCCCTGGAACGCCGGAAACAAAAGGACTTCTGAATTATGACCGGCTGCATTCCATGAAAAAAGAAGCAATTCTGGTCAACATAGGACGGGGAAGTCTCATTCCAACAGAAGATTTGATCCGAGCATTACAGGAGGGGCATTTAAAAGGCGTAGTCCTGGATGTATTTGAGACAGAACCCCTGCCGGAGACATCACCTCTCTGGAATATGGAAAACATCCTCATCACCCCACACATCGCAGGTCCAAGTTTCGGAGGAAACGCAGAAGTCCAGGACATGATCTGGAACATCTGTATGGAAAATCTGGAACGATATGTGAATGGAAAAGAATTAAAGAATATTGTCCGGTTAAAGGACGGGTATTAAATAACATTGGAGGATGTTTAAATGAAAGACAAATACCGGAAAACGGTATACGCCTGTTTTGCGGGTTACATCGTACAGGCGATCGTAAATAACTTTGTGCCGCTGCTTTTTCTGACATTCGAAAAAAGTTACCACATTCCACTGAGCCAGATCACAATGCTGATCACATTCAATTTCGGGATTCAGCTGCTGATCGATCTTCTGTCAGCAAAATTTGTAGACCGGATCGGTTACCGGATTTCCATTGTTCTGGCACATGTATTTTCGGCAGCAGGACTGATCTGTCTGGTGATCCTGCCGGATCTTTTGCCCAACGCATTTGCGGGATTATTTATTTCCGTAGTGATCTATGCCGTAGGCGGAGGACTGATCGAAGTGCTGATCAGCCCCATTGTAGAAAGCTGCCCAAGCGACAACAAAGAAAAGGCAATGAGCCTTCTCCACTCTTTTTACTGCTGGGGTCATGTGGCAGTGGTTCTGCTTTCCACGATTTTCTTCCGGATATTTGGAATTGAAAACTGGAAGATCATGGCACTGATCTGGGCGATCATTCCGGTTGTAAATGGTATTGCATTTACAAAAGTTCCTATCGCAACACTCATCGAAGAGGGTGAGACAGGAATGACCATAAAAGAATTATGCAGAAATAAAACATTCTGGATCCTGATGTTAATGATGCTGTGTGCAGGCGCCAGCGAGCAGGGCGTCAGCCAGTGGGCGTCCACATTTGCGGAGATGGGACTTGGTGTAAGTAAGACCATCGGTGATCTTGCAGGCCCTATGGCATTTGCAATCCTGATGGGAAGTTCCAGAGCCTTTTATGGAAAATTCGGAGACCGGATTGATCTGGACAAATTTATGATCGGCAGCAGCATTCTCTGTATTATTTCCTATCTGTGTATTTCCCTTGCACCATCTGCATTTGTGTCACTGATCGGCTGTTCCATCTGCGGATTTTCTGTGGGAATCATGTGGCCGGGAAGTTTCAGCAAGTCGTCCATGGCACTGCGAAGAGGCGGAACATCCCTGTTTGCACTTCTGGCACTGGCCGGAGATGTAGGATGTTCCGGAGGCCCGACGTTAGTTGGCTTTGTGTCCGGGATATTATCGGATAACCTGAAAAGGGGAATTCTGGCAGGGGTTATTTTCCCTGTATTTTTGCTGGTGGGAATTCTGCTTCTGAAAAACAGACAGAGTGCAGACTGAGCTGCTCTGCCTTTCTCCGGAGGCCAGAGGGAACGGGCTTGGAAAGCAGCTGCTTCAGTACGGTATCGAAATTTATAACATTCAAGAACTCACCGTAAACGAACAGAATCCCCGGGCAGCCGACTTTTATGAGCACATGGGATTTCAGACATATAAAAGAACGGATCATGATGAGAAAGGGAATCCGTATCCGCTTCTGTATATGAGGCTATCCAGATAAGCAAAAGGGTTATTTGTCTGTGAGCAGGTACAGGATGCGTGGTTTACCAGTGCTATATTGACACTGTGTTGATAAAGTCGAAAGGAAAGGATAACAATGAACTGTCAGAAACTGATCGATCAGATAGAAAAATACAAGCCCTACAATGAACAGGAAGAAAAAGATAAGATCTTAATTTTGGACTGGATCAGAAACAATAAGAATGCTTTTTTGAGAGAGAATACAGTAGCCCATATGACAGCTTCCGCCTGGGTTGTGAACAAGGAACGAAACAGAGTTCTTATGGTATATCACAATATTTACAACTCCTGGTCTTGGCTTGGAGGACATGCGGATGGGGAGACGGATCTTCTGTCTGTTGCAGTCCGGGAGGTAAAGGAAGAAGCCGGAATTTCCAATGTTCATCCGGTGTCCGAGGAGATTTTTTCCATGGAATCCCTGACTGTAGATGGTCATGTGAAAAAAGGAAAATATGTATCCAGCCATCTGCACTTTAATATCACATATCTCCTTGAGGCAGACCCGGAAGAAGCGGTTTCCATAAAAGCAGATGAAAACAGCGGCGTAGCCTGGTTTTCACCAGAAGAAGCATTGGAGAAATCTACAGAACCGTGGTTTGTGGAGCATGTTTACAGCAAACTTCTGGAAAAAATGAATGATGTGAAGGGGAACGGTAAATGAAAATTGCACTTGTACAGATGAGTATGGGAAAAGAAATATCTGAGAACCTTGATAAAAGCCTGAAATACTGTGATATGGCAGAAAACTGTGATCTGGTCTTTTTTCCGGAAATACAGCTGACACCGTTTTTTCCGCAGTATCACAAGGTATGTGTGGACCATTACTGTATAGATATGGATAATGATGCACTGGTAAGATTGTGCCGGAAAGCATCCGTACCTGTGCAAGAAAAGGTGCAGACCTGATCATAGTCCCGACTGCAAATACAAAAGCAGATGACAGAGAGCAGTATGATCGATAAAGGAGAAACAAAAAAATGGCAAAACTATATTTCAGATACGGGGCGATGGGAAGCTTGAAATCTGCCAATATTCTGATGGTGCGGGAAACGTGCACAGTGCAATACACGATATTCCAACGGAAAAATCGTGCGGGAAGGCGCACAGATCATGCTGGGTTCCAATGAAAGTTATGTGGCACTTTGCAGAAAACACTATAAAGAAGGGAAATTGTGTAAGTGAGATAACATCCGGAAGCAGGGAAGAATATGATGCTCCAAAGCCAGATAAGTCAAAACATCTTATCTGGCTTTTTTGCAATAAATCCGATCGCAATAAGGAGTATCGTCAACACCCATGAGATCGGAAATGCATAATACAGAATGTTTAACTGATGGTAATGTCTGAAAACCGTGCATATCCATGCAATGCGAAAACAACAGGTCCCGCTAATGGTAGCAACAGCCGGGTACAGGGAATGTTCGGTGCCTCTTAATACGCCTGCCGGAATTTCGTACAGGTTGCACAGCGGTTCGAAAAAAGAATGCACAGGATACGAAGACAGGCATTCTGTATAACGATTTGATCTGCAGAAAAAATTCCTGCAAAAAAATTCCGGAATATGACAAAGGGTTCAATAAGGACCAGACTGCTTAAGACAGAGAAAATCATACATATCCGCAGGATTTTTCTGCATCGGTGATCCTGACCGGCAGAATGGTTCTGGCTGGTAAAGGTGGTCGCTGTCTGGCCGAAGGCAGTGATCACATAATAGGTAAAATATTCAAAGTTCATGGCAATGGTACTGCCTGCAATTGCAGAAGAGCCGAAGCCATTCACAGAGGCCTGTACAAAAATATTGGCAAAGCAGAAAACAGCACCCTGAATGGCAGAGGGGATTCCGACTTTAAGAACCGCCATCACAGATCCGTAAAATCTGATTTGAAGTTAGAACAGGAATTTGATAAAATAAAAGTAAATCGAGACTAACACGGAACGAAGGAGGAAAAAGAATATGATAGCACAGGTGCTGCTGGAGGGTTTGATACTTGGGATTTTGCTGATGGGGATCTGCGCCGTCGGGATTCGAAAGGGCGCAGTGGGAATGTTGCATCTCTATCATCAGGATGTAAAAGATCGCTGTGTGGAACTGGGACTGACAACCCATGAGAAAATCAGCAAAAACAGTAAGATGTTTAAGATCATCTGTATTCCGGGATACATACTGTATATTCTCGTATGTGTATATGCTATAAATGGCGCAGAGGATTTCCTGTCCGGCTTCTGGCAGATGTTTGTCATTTTATCAGTGATGAATGTGATAGACCGTTTTCTTGTGGATGACTGGTGGGTAGGTCATACAAAAGCATGGATCATTCCGGGAACAGAAGACTTAAGGCCGTACATCACCAGCGAAGATAAACGCAAAAAATGGATTGCAGGAACTGTTGGAATGGCAGTGATCTCAGCGGTGCTGGCAGTGATTGGTGTGTTAGTAATGTAGTAAAAATAGGCAGATAAAGGGGAAAGAAATTATGTTTTATGGATTTGACCAGGTATTTAATATTTTATTTGCAATTATATTTTTTTGCGTTTTGGGAACGATGGTTTATATTTTTGCGAAAAATATCAGTACATGGAATAAAAATAACAATTCTCCCAGGTTAACGGTCACAGCAGAGATTGTTGCAAAGCGAACGAAGGTTTTCCATAATCAGCAGTTTGACGGTTTTAGCACCACTACATCTACCAGTTACTATGTGACTTTTGAAGTGAAGAGTGGCGATCGGATGGAACTTGCTGTCACAGGAAAGGAATATGGTCAGATGGCAGAGGGAGATGTTGGTGAATTAAGTTTTCAGGGAACGAGATTTCTTGGATTTGAGAGAAACTGAAAAAATGGCGGAACATGTGGGAATTGGAGGTAAGAAGCATGAAAGAAAAAAAATTATGGAAACTGGGTACAGGAGAAAATGCTGTATCTGATATTTGGGCTTGCAGCAGGAGCGGTTGTCACCAAAGATGTACCTGCCAATAAAGTTGTGGCAGGAGTGCCGGCAAAAGTGATAAGAGATGTAAAAAAATAGATCAGAATACAGAGAAAGGAACAAAAGGTTTATGGCCAATGGAATAACCGTGTGAACTGAAAGAAGTTTGCACGGTTTTTTGAAAAAAATATGTTAGAAGAAACTAATTTATAATGAAAATTAAACTTACGGAGGGAAAAAGATGTCATATTCAGAAGAACTGAGAGCATTTGCAGCAACCCATACATATAAGGATATAAAAGTCGACGGAAGTACTTTTCATTATGTATTGAGTGGGAAAAAAGGTGGAAAGACGCTGATACTGTTAAATGGAGGAATGAATACACTGGAAATGTGGATGCGATATATAGATGCGCTGTCTGATACGTATCAGGTACTGCTTTTTAATTATCCCCAGGAGATTCGGACCAACCAGGAACTGGTAAAAGGGATGCATGTTTTTTTCGAAAGGCTGGGGATTAAAGAGCCGGTCTTTATAGGTGCAAGTGATGGCGGCATGGTTGCCCAGATCTATACGCAGGCGTATCCGGGGGAAGCTGGGGGGCTTATTCTGATCTCAACAGGCGGTATGGATGCGGAGACGATAAAAAGTCTCAGGAAGAAATATTTTTTGGCACCGCTGATGCTATTTTATATGAAACATTGTAATTATGAGAAACTGAAACCGAAACTGATCAAAGTCGGAATGGGACACAGCCGGAACGAGAGTAAAGAAGAAATTGCATATGCCAAAGATATGTTTGAAACTATTTTCAAAGATTATACCCAGGAAAAAGATGTGCATATTTCCGGCCTGCTGGCTGATCTGATGAAGCAGACGCCGGTTACGGAAGCTGATTTTAGAATGCTTAAGGGAAAAATACTTCTGATACTTCCGAAGCAGGATTTCTTTTCCGAAAAGATGCAGAAAGACCTGATACAGCTGATGCATGATCCTGCAATCCAGTATGTTTCGGGTGGACATCTTTCTACGATTTTGAAAGCGGATGATTATGTAAAAGTGATCCGGGATTTTCTGGGAAACATATAAATCATTTCCGCGCAACAAGATGTGCGCGGAAGCCTTTCTGCTTTTCCATAGTCAGTACTGTGAATCCGGCTTTTTCTGCCATGGTGATGAATTCTGCAGGTTTGTGTATCTTTACGTCGCCGTGTCCGAACAGATTAGCCAAGGGCATCTCCAGATGATTCATAAGCCAGACAACGAAGTTGGAGAAAGTATAGTCGCGCAGGATCAGGCGACCGCCTTTACGCAGGACACGGTAGGTACTGTTAAAAAAGTCCTGGGGATTTGGATAATGATGAAAACTGTTTGCACAGATAACGGCATCAAAAGAATCATCCTCAAAGGGCAGATTTTCACTGTCACCTACAAGAAATTCCGTGTTGGAGAGATTCTTGGCCTGGGCCACATGGATCATCTCAGGAGTAAGATCCAGACCGGTGTAGTGTTTCTCCGGATATTTTTCATGAAGAAGTTCGATCATCGGGCCAGTTCCACATCCACAGTCCAAAACATCGCAGAAAGGCTCTTTTTTCAGTTCAGCCAGGATCGGCGGATAATCGTCCTTGCACATTTCATAAATGCCGGCGTGTCCACTGTCATAGATCTTGGCTGCCTGTGTAAATTCTTTGACAGAAAGTTTTTTATATTCTTCAGGGGTCATAGCAACGTCTCCTTGATATTGATTTACTGTTAGATTCTACTAACTAACGGTATCATAAATTTCAGGAAAAGTCAAAAGGAATATGGTTGATAAAACCTGACAGAGCTAATATTTGCGTAAGAAAGAAGTGTCAAGAAATAAAAACTTGACACTTCTTTCTTTTACATGTTATAGTCAGACTGAGGTGGTTATATGAAAGAAAAAGAACCAGACTTAACGGAACAGATCAGAGCGATTTTTGGTACAACAGATGTTAAAGAGTTAAGGCAGATCGCAGAAGATGCAGCATGCTACAGAAAAAAAGGAAATTCTGCAAACAGGAATCCGGCCGGCAGAAAAAATTCTTTTACAGATCCACAGCTTGCGAATATCCTTGCGTTGCAGAAACAGGGTGTGAAGATTACAGAAATTGCAAAAAAATACCATGTATCCCGACAGACGATCTACAGTCAGATAAAACGTGTGCATAATTTCAGTGAAGATCCAGATGTAAAAATGAGGATGTATTTTATGAACAGGGATTATCTGTGCACGATGATAGATATAGATTTTTTACACGAAAAAATTTATATTAAAAATTATACGGATCAGATACCATTAAGGGCATTTGGAGTTGTGGATAATCCAAGCTGGAATGATTTTGAGTATTTTCTGGAGGACAGATGTTTTCCCAGGACACGTGATCATGCAAAAGAAATCCTGAGAGATATAGGAATTCCTTTTTATGATCCACTTCTGATTATTGAAAAAACAGATGGATATATGGAAGGGGATCACCAATGGATCATGATGGTAAAAAAGGAGAGATGATTTTTATGGATAAAGTTGAACTTGATAAATATTCTCCTTTGCATAAGACAGGGCATACATCAAAAGGTGATCAACGTAAATGGAAGATTGAGAACCTGTGGTACAAGGCGGATTATATGGGATATGAGAGCCTGGCAGAGGTACTTGTTTCGAAGCTTCTGGACAGAAGTGAATTGAGCTATCCGTTTGTAAGATATGAACCGGTTCAGATCGAATATAAAGAGCAGGTTATATCTGGTTGTGTTAGTGAGGATTTTTTAAAAAAGAATGAAATTCTGATTCCAGTTGAGAAATTGTATCGCCAATATATGGGGGAAAGCCTGGCTATAAGGCTGACTGATTTTGAAGAAGTTACGGAAAGAATTCAGTATATGGTAGAACAGGTTGAACGTATAACTGAGATTGAAGGTTTTGGCAAGTATATTACGGCAATGTTGGAGATTGATGCTTTTTTTGTAAATGAGGACAGACATACCAATAATATTGCTGTGATCTATAATGAAAAAACACAGAGATATTCGCTCAGCCCTTTATTTGACCAGGGACTTTGCATATTTGCAGATACCAGTGTGGACTATCCACTAGAATTATCCTACGAGGCTTGCCTGGAAAAAATAGAATCAAAACCTTTTAGCATGGATTTTGACATTCAGCTTGAGGCAGCAGAAGAATTATATGGAACCCAGATAGATTTTAATTTTAACATTGAGGATGTAAATGCCATTCTGGATTCCGTTGATGGGATGTATTCTGAAGAAATCTGTAATCGAATCAGGGAATTGTTGCGTTATCAGATTCGAAAATATTCTTATCTGATAAAAAAATAATCAACATCATCAGGTAGCGGAGGCAAAGAAAGATGTGGCCCTGAAATCCAGATTTCTGTCTAATATGAGCCACGATATCCGTACGCCGGTAAATGGGATCATGGGTATGATCGAGCTGGCTGGCCATTATCCCGATAATCTTGAAATGCAGAAGAGATGCAGGGATCAGGTCATGAAATCATCGAAATATCTGGTGTCCATTGTAAGCGATATACTGGAGATGAACAAGCTGGAGTTTGAGGAATTTTCTGATCAGGAACTTTCATTTGATCTGGCGGATCTTCTGAGCAGAGCCAACACCGGTAAACAGATCCTTGCAGAGGAAAAGAATGTTGAGTTTGTAGTAGACTGGGAAAAATCTGATATGAGGCATACTGGTCTGAAAGGAAATCCGGTTTATCTGGAAAGAATTCTGACAGCAGTTGCGGACAATGCAGTGAAATTTACGGAACCAGGTGGCTGTGTGCAGGTGTGGTGTGTGGAAAAAGAAGCAGATCATGACCATGTGGTATATGAATTTACCTGTTCTGATAATGGGATTGGCATGAGTGAAGCTTTTATTCCTCATGTATTTGAGATGTTTTCCCAGGAAAATGAAACCTGCAGATCCAGATATGAAGAAACAGGCCTTGGCCTTGCCATCGCCAGAAAGATGGCAGACAGGCTGGGATGCGGCACGCAAGATCCGTTCCATGAGAAGAAGGGATACCGGTACAATTCCAATCATTGCCATGAGTGCCAATGCATTTGAGGAAGACATCATCAACAGCCGTATTTCCGGTATGGATCGGCATCTTACCAAGCCGCTGGAAGAGAAAAAACTTCTGGCTGCATTCCGGGAGTGTATGGGAAGAAATATGGGATAAGATATAGGTGTTTATAGGGATTTTTCTGCGATATGATGCGGTGGAATGTTGAATAAAACCTCTGGATGCAGTAAAATAGGAATAAGATAATTTCTGGTATGATCAGTTAAACGTGGAGGTGTTTATATGTTTAAGATAAATCCATACAGACCTGGTGCCGGGTTAATGCCTGTTTATATTGCAGGACAGAGATTTATATCTTTCAAATAACTTAACGCAGAGTCTGACGGATGTTTTTACAACAATTGGAGAGACTGCTCAGAAAACAGAAACGCCGATATGTTTTTTTATTGATGAAATTCAGTATATGAAACAGAATCAGCTGGGATCGTTGATCGCAGCATTACACAGGACCAATCAGCTGGGGTATCCGGTAATGATCGTGGGAGCTGGACTGCCTAAAATTTATAAAATGCTTTCTGATGAGAAATCTTATTCAGAGAGACTGTTTGTGTATAAACAGGTTGATTCTCTGACATATGAGCAGTCAAAAAAAGCAATTGAGGAACCTGTCAGGAAATTCCATGTATCTTATACAGAAAATGCGATAAAAAAGATCGTGGAGATAACAAAGGGGTATCCATTTTTTATTCAGCAGCTCTGTCAGATCGTTTATAAAAGAACGGATTCAAGTGTCATAGAGTATTCTGACGTAGATCAGGGAATTGATGAATTTCTGAAAATGCTGGATGACGGATTTTTCAGATCCAGGTATGAAAGATGTGCGGAAAGTGACAAAAAATTTATATTCGCAATGGTAAAATGTGGAGAGCTGCCCTGTACGATATCAAATGTAGCAAAAAATCTTCACAAAAGTGTCAGTTCCATATCTACGACCAGAGCACAGCTGATCAGTAAGGGGATCATTTATCCGGTAAGATATAAAGAACTGGATTTCACGGTTCCGGAATTTTCCGGATTTATCCAGCGGTTGGATGAGTATAAGCAGTGGGATGAAAATTAATCAATATCTGGTAAAAATCCATTTCCATACAAATGAACCGTGGAAGATACTGGAATATTGTAATTCTGTTTGGATAGATTTGCGACAACGGGAGAATAAAGATAAAGATGATGAGGACTGTAATAGTTTTTATCTTGAAAATGAAAGTGGGGTAGGGAATATTACCCTGTATCAGGTATTTCCCGGAATTGAACTGGTTTACAACGACATGCATCTGGCATATTGCAGCAAGTGATTCCACAGATGCAAAAACAGAAACTTCCACAGAAGAAACCCAGAAGACAGAGGAAGAGAATCAGGCAGATGCCGAACAGCTTATGAAAGACCTTACAGGTTCTTATCAGGAACTGTGTCCGGTAATCCTTGATGACCAGTATAAACAGCTGTGGCTTGAAAACTGCAAGGATATGATGAAGATAAAAAAGAGCTGTTTTCCCATACATACTACTATGCAGGAATGGAAGAGACACGTGGCCTGTATGAGTATGAGAGCGATGATAAAGATTCCGGTGAGTTTACTTATTTCTACATTGCACCGGATACAAATGATACCACCTATCACATTGAGTTACGTTATGACAGCGATCTTGATGCTCTGGGACAGTATGATAAAGGGGACTATGCTTACTGGCTTGGCTCCGGAATTTCTACAGAGTATGACCAGGAGATGGTTGAGAACTGTATTAAACTTTTCTGCAAGGAGAATCTTTCTGAGCAGTAAGAAGTAAATTCCGGTATGTGAATATTTGATTTATAATAAAAAAGATTTCAGGGGCTGTTCGTCATGGACGGCCCCTGAAATTTTATAGAGGAGTTATGAAAGATTGTTGTCGTGGAGAAAATGAATCTATGTTATAATGGATGCAATAAAAGAAGATTGGCAGTTGCTGATCGCATACAGAAAGGTGGCAGGATTATATGAGTACGAAGAATATCAGCAGTTTTTTCAAGCGGAATCATGAAGCGGTACCGAAAGACACCGGGGAATCAAAGAGTGAATGTACAAAAGTTTACAATGCACAGAATATCATTGAAGCAGAGCAGATCGTAGAACTGCTGAAAGAAAATCATATTCCTGCTTTTTCCCAGGAAGCAGGCGGCAATCCTACGATGTACGGTTCTCCGGGATTTGGAATATACGGTGTGGATGTGCTGGTGAGAAGTGATGAGGCAGAACAGGCGCTTAAGATCATCGCGGAGATGGAGAACGTAGACGCAGAAGAAATGAAGGTGAAATGCCCCTATTGCGGAAGAGAGATGAGTGAGGGACAGATCCATTCATTTAATTCGGGAATGGAATGGAGAACCAGGGGTGAGTCCATACGGTTAAACACAGAAAAAGGCCTGTCGAAAATGATCTATGGTGACCGGATCGATGCTTATCGTTGTGAGCATTGTAAGAAGATCATTATATTTTATGAATAAACTGGACTATAATGTAAGGAAGAATGAACGATGTTATTTAAGAAGGTAAACCTGGAAGATTTCTACAGGATCAGACAGTTTTACTGGGATCTTATTGATGAGATGAGCGATCAGAATGATAAGATTGGATGGAAGAAAGGGATTTATCCTACAGATTCTTTTTTACAGGAAAGTCTTGACAGAGGAGAACTTTTTGTGCTGGAAGAGGAAGGGCAGCTTTGTGCAAGCGTGATCCTGAACAGTGTCTGTAATGAAGGATATGCAGGTGTACCGTGGAATATTGAATGTGATGTGGATGAGATTTTGTCCAGGCAAAAGACATGTTTTATGAGGACACTGGCTGGACGGAATACAAAATGTATGAACGGGTCTTGCAAGGGATTTTTGACATAAAATAGATATTTTGGAGGTACAGGAAATGTCACTGGAAAAAGCAGAAGAATATCTGAAAAACAAAGGAATGCTGGATCATGTGATCCGGCTGGAAGATTCTACGGCGACCGTCGTGGAGGCAGCTCAGGCCCTGGGTGTGGAACCGGAGATGATCGCAAAGACCATGTCGTTTCTTCGGGATGACCAGCCGGTACTGATACTGACGGAGGGAACCGCAAAGATCGACAACCGGAAATATAAGGATGCCTTTCACGTAAAAGCAAAGATGATTCCGTTTGAGCAGGTAGAAACCTGTATCGGACATGCACCTGGAGGCGTCTGCCCGTTCGGAATCAACGAAGGCGTGAATGTATATCTGGATGAGAGCCTGCGGCAGTTTGACATCGTTTATCCGGCAGCAGGAGATGACCACAGCGCAGTGAAGCTTTCCATCGAAGAACTGGAACAGATATCCGGAGCTGAAGGCTGGGTTGATGTGTGTAAGGAAAGCTGAAATAAAAGAATAAGGGACTGGATTGTATGAAAGTGCAGTCCTTTTTTTGTCCGGAAGAGACAGAAAAACGGGGAAAATCATTAGCTGGAAAAGGAGGAAACGGATATGAAAAATTATTCAGAAGATGCAAGCAGACAGTATCACATTCAGGTGGCAAAAGGAGAAGTAGGACGTTACGTTATCCTGCCGGGAGATCCGAAACGCTGTAAAAAGATCGCGCAGTATTTTGACGATCCGGTTCTTGTAGCAGATAACCGGGAATATGTAACATATACCGGAACACTGGATGGAGTGAAGGTAAGTGTGACATCCACCGGAATCGGCGGACCGTCCGCTTCGATCGCAATGGAAGAACTTTATCGATGCGGAACGGATACATTTGTCAGGATCGGAACCTGCGGTGGAATGCAGCCGGAAGTAAAGAGCGGAGACATTGTTGTTGCAACCGGTGCGATCCGTATGGAAGGTACCAGCAAAGAGTATGCACCTATCGAGTTTCCTGCTGTGGCAAATCTGGAAGTGATCAATGCACTTGTGGAAGGAGCCAAAAAAGAAGGCTGTGAATTCCACACAGGTGTGGTACAGTGTAAAGATGCATTCTACGGTCAGCATGAGCCGGAAACGAAACCTGTCAGCTATGAACTGGTGAATAAATGGGAAGCATGGAAGCGCCTTGGATGCCTTGCTTCAGAAATGGAATCGGCTGCTCTCTTTGTAGTGGCGAGTTATTTAAAAGTGCGAGTGGGTTCCTGCTTTTTGGTAATGGCGAATCAGGAAAGAGAAAAACTTGGGCTGGAAAATCCGGTAGTACATGATACCGATAAGGCAATCCATGTTGCATTGCAGGCAATCCGGCAACTGATCCGTGCAGACTACCAGACACAGAAAAAGTAAGAATAACGGTTATGCACCTGATTCAGGAAAGGTGGGAAAATCATGGAAAAGAAACAGATTGAAGAAATGATCGATCTGGCGATCAGACAGATGGACTATTCATATGCGCCATACTCACATTTTCATGTAGGGGCTGTGCTTCTTGCCAAAAATGGCATCTATTATACCGGGTGCAACATAGAAAATGCTGCCTATACGCCAACAAACTGTGCAGAAAGAACTGCTTTTTTCAAAGCGGTCAGTGAAGGCGTGAGAGACTTTCAGGCAATCTGTATCGTTGGCGGCAAGGATGGTGTTCCTACAGAGTATGCAGCACCCTGCGGAGTATGCAGACAGGTTATGATGGAGTTCTGTGATCCGGAAACCTTTCAGATCATACTGGCAGTCAGCAGAGATAAATATGATATCTTCACATTAAAGGAACTATTGCCATTTGGATTTGGACCGGATAATCTGGAGAAATAAGCGCAGGTAGATACGTGCAGAGATTTTCACGATATGAAGTAGTGAGAAGTAAAATATTGAAAAGTGATCACCCAGATGTTGAATATCACAGGCCGGGCGGTCACTTTTTCTGTCATACAACAAAAAACGCTGAAAACCTTAATTAAGGCTTTCCAGCGTTCCTAAGAGCAGGGGATGAGAGAATCGAACTCCCACCAAAGGTTTTGGAGACCCCTATCATACCATTTGACCAATCCCCTATATTAAATTGTGTTTTCATCACTGTTGCAATTATACATATAAAATATACAATTGTCAAGAGATGAGAGTGCTTTTTTGTATAATAAAATATAAATAAAAATTCTTCCTGTCATAAATCGGCAGAAAAACGGAGATGGAGGGATTTGAACCCTCGCGCCGGTTGCCCGACCTACCGCATTTCGAGTGCGGACCCTTCAGCCACTTGGGTACATCTCCGGATGTTTTCAGAGCTTTTCAGCAGCTTTCGTGAAAACCTTTATTATTATATAAGGTATCCGGAGAAAGGTCAATCTTTTTTAAAATTTTTCTTTTTTGTATTATTGACGAATCTTCCGGACTATAATATGATAATGAGATAAAGTGTACAGACAGAAGTGGATGTGCAGAAATGGAGGGAATTATGAGCGATAAGAAATCAGCGATTCTCAGAGCAGCGAAGGGGCTTACTGAGAATTATGCTTCAGAAGAACTTTTTATGCCGAAGAGCGGCAGACGGCTGCCGAATCGTTCGGTGATCATTGATATAGTAAGAGATCTGAAATCAATTGTATTTCCGGGATATTTCAGTACGGATACCAGTGCTACCGTATTTCCGGAATATTATGTGGGACACAGACTGAATGACATTTATGACAGATTGAAGAATCAGATCGAGATTGCGCTTCTTTATCACGGAGAGGAACCGGAAGAGGCAGCAGCTCGTGCAGACAGAACCACATGTGGATTTTTTGAGCAGCTTCCGGAGATCCAGAGACTGCTTCTGACAGATGTGCAGGCTGGTTTTGACGGAGACCCTGCAGCCAAGAGTAAGGAAGAAATTATTTTTTCCTATCCGGGACTGTTTGCAATCTATGTATATCGTCTGGCTCATATTCTTTATAAAGAAGAAATTCCGTTTATCCCACGTGTGATGTCAGAATATGCACACGGCCGTACAGGAATTGATATTAACCCGGGAGCGACCATCGGAGAGTATTTCTTTATCGATCATGGTACCGGTGTGGTTGTAGGTGAGACTACAGAGATCGGAAATAATGTAAAGCTGTATCAGGGAGTGACACTGGGAGCGCTTTCCACAAGAAAGGGACAGCAGCTTGCCAATGTAAAACGTCATCCGACGATCCGTGATAATGTAACGATCTATTCTAATTCCACAGTGCTCGGTGGTGAGACGGTTGTAGGAGAGAATACGATTATAGGTGGTAATACCTTTATCACAGAATCCATTCCTGCAAATACCAAGGTCAGTGCAAAAAGTCCGGAGCTTGTGATCAAGAAACCGAAGGCCCAGGTTTCTGCCACAAATGTATGGGAGTATTGATAAAAATCCAATAAATAAAAAAGTTTAAAAAAATTGCAAAAAACTGTTGACAAATAAAACAGCTTGCTATATACTAATCATCGTTGCAGCGGTCAAGCAGTCGGTAATCACCGAAGCGACGATGCGCGGGTGTAGTTCAATGGTAGAACACCAGCCTTCCAAGCTGGATACGTGGGTTCGATTCCCATCACCCGCTTATGCGATAGTGGCGTAGTTGGTAACGCGCGACCTTGCCAAGGTCGAGACCGCGGGTTCGAGCCCCGTCTATCGCTCTCATCGAAGGATGAAGATTTATAATTTCATAACTGCGGGTGTAGTTCAATGGTAGAACACCAGCCTTCCAAGCTGGATACGTGGGTTCGATTCCCATCACCCGCTTGTGCGATAGTGGCGTAGTTGGTAACGCGCGACCTTGCCAAGGTCGAGACCGCGGGTTCGAGCCCCGTCTATCGCTCTTCGGAACTCTGAGAATGATCAGAGTTCTTTTTTGTTGCGAAAAAATCCTCTGCTTTATTTTTATGCAGCAGAGGATTTTTTGCGTTATGTGTTACTGCGTAGCTTATTCAGTTGTTTCACCCTGATCGATCAGAGTATAGAAGGTCAGAAGATAAAGCCCGCATAAGCCTACAAGTCCGTAGATGATCCGGGAGAGCCAGCTCATGCTTCCGAACAGGAATGCTACCAGATTAAAATTAAAGAAGCCGATCAGACCCCAGTTTATGGCACCGACCACAGCAATGGTCAGGGTGAAGTACTGCAGACATTTATTTGACATAAGTCACCATCCTTTCGTTATACAGGAAATAGTTTTTCATGGAATCGAAAAAATATACACAGGAATGAGAAAAAGAAAAACGGAAATTTCTGCCAGCCATGAAAAAATCATGAAGGAGAAATTTCCGTTTTCCTTTCATATGCAAGATAAAATGTAAATTTCCGGTTTATCGAATTTGGATCGTAAATATCCGCCAGGCGATTCCGATATCTTACTTCAGCTTCAGAATCTGAGAGGTTGTCTGTCCGCCGCTTACATTCAGAGTTTCTTTGCCCTGAAGCGTTACATCATTGGTAGTATCCTTCAGAAGAAATACCTGGCATACAGTGACGGTTTTTCCGGGATCAATGGTGCTCATGTAGTTATCTACAGCATCATCGCTGGCTTCCGGATAAGTTCCTTCCAGAACTTCTCCGTTCTGGGAAGCCTGCAGGGTGAAGTCTACAAATGCACTGGACTGGGAATCGCCGGAGTTTGTATAGTCGTAGTAGATCATCAGACAGGGATTTCCGCCGTAGTCCTTGGAAATCGCAAACTGTTTGAAACGGACGGAGAATTTGTCAGTTGTAATATCAATGGATGCACTTGTGTCCTCAGCAGAGGCCGTGCTGCCTGGGGTGGAAGAATCCTCTGCAGCGGCAGAACTGCTATCTGTGCTGTCATCCGTAAGCTGGGATGATATTTCGTCTTTTACGCTTTTGAAGTTTGCACACATAACCTTGACTGTGGTGTCATCCAGAGAAACGATCTTCCAGTCGCTGCCGATTTTGATCAGAGGATAGGTAATATCGATCTCACTGTATTTCTCATCAGCTGTGGAAGCATTTTCGGCAAGAAGTGCAGCGAGCATTTCCTGGATATCATCCTGTGTCATTTCCTTTCCGGCATAGGCTGCGACAGCAACCTTACGGGTGTATTCCTGAATAGTTGCTGCATAGATATTGGTTCCGTCAATATATTTCATGTGAACCGTTATCCTGGCAGTTCCGTTCTGGATGTCAAATTTGTTTTTGGTGATCTTGTAGGTCATTTTTTTGTTGACGGTAGTGAAGAAATCTGTGTAAGCAGAATCACGGATATCTGCATCATCCAGAGCACTGAGATCATGACTCTGGAGAAGGTTCTCCATTGTGGTAAAATCCATGTTCTGCATGCCTGTGAGAAATTCTTCTGTGGCTTCTACCGGTTTATGGCGCTGCATCATATACCAGGCGGTTCCGCCGGCTGCGGCAGCGATCAGAAGGATGATCAGACAGATCACGAGAGGCTTTTTGCTTTTTTTCTTTCTGTGGGGAGTGTCGCCTTCAAAATCATTGGAGATCAATGATCTGGAGAGCTCATCGTCATAAAAATCATTATTGTCTTCTGTATTCATTATTCCTCCTTACAATAAGTCATTCTGGTTTTCGGGTGGGTAAGTCAGAGGATATCTGTTTGCATTTGCGGGCAAACAGCATCACCCTATGTTACCGTAACGATTATATCATAGGTTTACTGTTTGAGAAACCCCCTGTGTTATGATATACTGGAAGACACAGAAAAAGTGGTTGAGTACAGGTGACAAAGCGGAATGCGAATGCCCGCTTTATGCAGCAGAAAAGGTGAGGTGAAATATATGTTACGGACAATTCAGTATTCATTTCCTTCAAAAGCAGACGGATTGGAAATTTCCTGCTTAGCAGTAGTGCCGGAGTTGGAACGTAATGAGAAATACCGTGGGATCATACAGATCGTTCACGGAATGAGTGAGTACAAGGAACGCTACATTCCTTTTATGGAATATATGGCAGAGCGAAAATATATAAGTGTGATCCATGATCACCGTGGCCATGGGAAAAGCGTACGCAGTAAAGAGGATCTTGGGTATATGTACGGTGGTGGGGCGGATGCCATGCTGCAGGATATCCATACGGTGAACTGCTTGATCAAGGATCATTTCCCAGGTATTCCGCTGATCCTTTTCGGACACAGCATGGGCTCTCTGGCAGTTCGTGCCTATGCAGCGCATCATGACAGCTGTATGGATATGCTGATCGTCTGCGGCTCACCCAGCTATAATGTATTTCGCCCGGTCGGAGTAGCTCTGGCAAAAGCGGGAAAGACTGTTTTCGGGCCTAAACACAGTGCGGGTCTGATCGAGATGATGTCTTTTGGAAGCTATGCAATGCACTTTAAAAAAGAAAAAAACCGTTTTTCCTGGATCTGCTCTGATCCGCAGGTTGTGCAGGATTATTCGGATTCAGAATACTGTGGATTTACCTTTACGGATGATGCATATCTGGCACTTTTTGACCTGATGAAAAGAGCCTATGATGTGAAGCACTGGAAGTGTACAAAGCCGGAAATGCCGGTGCTGTTTATCAGTGGGGCGGAGGATCCCTGCATGGGAAATGTGAGACAGTTTGCGAAGTCTGTCCGTGCCATGCGTTGTGCAGGATACCGGGATGTCCGGGGAAAATTATATCCGGGAATGCGCCACGAGATCCTGAATGAGAAAGACAGGGAAAAGGTTTATCATGATATATTTACATATATCTGCAAAAAAGGACTTTGAACGCTCTGTGACAGAGTGATATAATAAAAATCTGAGTGCTCCTGCAGACATCTGTGAGAGGGCGCAACTACTGAGAAAACAGGAGGATTCGTAAATTATGAGAGCAAGTGGGATTTTACTTCCGGTATCCAGTCTTCCATCGAAATATGGAATCGGATGCTTTTCTGCGGAAGCATATGAGTTTGTAGACCAGCTGGCAAGAGCAGGACAGAAATACTGGCAGATTCTTCCTCTCGGACCTACCGGATATGGAGATTCACCATACCAGTCTTTTTCTACCTTTGCGGGAAATCCGTATTTTATTGATCTGGAGGCTTTTGTAAAAGAGGGATATCTGGATAAAAGTGATTGCGAGGACTGTGACTGGGGTACAAACGAGAGCTATGTGGATTATGAGAAGATTTATAATTCCAGATTTCGGCTTTTGAGAAAAGCCTTTGAAAATTATGACTGTGAGACAGATCAGGAGTACCGTAAGTTTGTAAAAGAAAATGCTGCTTGGCTGGAAGATTACAGCCTGTATATGGCAATCAAGGACAGCCTGAATGGGATCAGCTGGATCGAATGGCCTACGGAACTCAAAAACAGAGAAAAAGCTGCATTGGCTGAAGAAAGAGAGAAGCTTGCAAAAGAAGTGGGATTTTACTGCTTCCAGCAGTTCTGCTTTTTTAAACAGTGGACAGCACTGAAAGCTTATGCAAATGCTAAGGGAGTGGAGATGATCGGAGACATCCCGATCTACGTTGCGTTTGACAGTGCGGATGCCTGGGCACAGCCGGAATTGTTCCAGTTTGATAAGGAAAATATTCCGATCGGCGTTGCCGGATGTCCGCCGGATGCTTTTTCCGCCACAGGGCAGCTCTGGGGAAATCCGCTTTATGACTGGGAATATCACAAGAAAACAGGCTATGCATGGTGGACACGCCGAATGGCAAATTGTATGAAGCTTTATGATGTGGTAAGGATCGACCATTTCAGAGGCTTTGATGAGTATTATTCCATTCCGTACGGAGATAAAACTGCCCAGTTCGGTCACTGGGAAAAGGGACCGGGAATGGATCTGTTCCGTGCGCTTGAAAAGAATCTTGGAAAGCTGGATGTGATCGCAGAGGATCTTGGTCTCCTTACAGACAGTGTGATCGAGATGGTGGAAGAATCCGGATTCCCGGGAATGAAGGTATTGCAGTTTGCTTTTGACGAGAATGAGGACAGTCCGTATCTGACGCACAGATATGAAAGGAATTGCATTGTTTACACAGGTACTCATGACAATGAGACAACAAGAGGATGGTTCCGCAATCTGAGCCAGCATGACCGAAATTTTGCCAGGGCCTATATTGGCTGTGAGGGCAAGCATGAGACTGCGGCAGTGTGGAGCATGATACGTGCGGCGATGTCCAGTGTTGCAGATCGCTGTGTGATCCCGGTACAGGATTATCTCTGCCTTGGAAATGAGGCAAGGATCAATGAACCGTCAACTCTTGGTGACAACTGGAAGTGGCGTATGAAAAAAGGCCAGCTCAATGAAACAATTATTCAGAAGATTTATAAAATGACAAAGCTTTATGGAAGACTTGTAAAAGAAGAAACGGAAGAGAAGGAAAAAACAGAAGCTGACAGGGAAAAGATATCTGACAAATAGAGAAATATAAGGATATCAGAAAGGACAGAAATACATCATGGAAGAACAGAAAAGAGAAAATAAGGAAGAGCTGCAGCAGGAAACTGCTGAGGAAAAGAATTCCGGACAGGGAAATTCTTCCACAAGAAGCAGTCTTCTGTGGATCTTTGCAGGAGGCTATCTTGTGTATACAGGATATCGTCTCTGCGCCAGTGTCATAAGCGGAGCAGAAGACTCCGGTGTGGTATTTCTGGCAGCGGGAGGTATTTTTGTTGTGATCGGAGCAGTGCTTTTGATCATGGCGATCCGTAATCTTGCAAAGGCTGGCGCACAGAAACATGAGATAGAAGAAGCTGTTGCGAAAAAAGCGGCAGAGGAAGCTTCTCAAAATCCGGAAACCGTGGCAAAGAAAAAAATGTCAATTGCGGAGCGGGCGCATCTTGCGGAAAATCTGGATGACGCACCGGAGGAGAAAGACGAAAAATAAAACCGGATGCAGGTGAGAGTAAAATGCCTGCTGAGATATGACGATTAGTAATAGCAAAAACGGAACATCATAAGGCAAAAAAATCCTTATGTATGTTCCGTTTTTTAGATCAGGCAGATCGCAAAACAGTTATCTGCGTCTTTGCGCGTTTCTGCGTTTTTTTCGAGATTTTTTTCTGTTGGGGGTATGTAAGGTAGACCAGCAGAATGCCTGTACCAGCAAAATTCCGATCATTGCTCCGCAACTGTCGATCCCTACATCCCTTACGGAAGGTCCGCGGGCCTCTACAAAAGACTGATGGTATTCATCCAGTCCGGCAAATCCCACACATACAAATCCGGCAAGGAGCATCAGCCAGATTCCCCGAACTCCGTATACATAGAGGGGGAAGGAAATAGATATGGCCAACAGGCAGTATTCTGTCATGTGAGCAGCCTTACGGACATAAAATTCGATATCTGCAGCTTCCTGGGAAAGCTGTTCCAGGCTTTTGCCGGAAGCTAATATTTCGTTTTTGGTTTCTACGATCTGGTAGCTGATCTTATAGCTCAGGGCACCGGAAACATCTCCGGTCTGTGCGGAAAAAGAGTAGATCACGCACATCATCAGGATCGCAGGTGCAAAAGAAAAAGGTTTTAATAATGTAATCAGTATTTTCATGGCTCTTAATATAGCACTCCCGCATGGAAAAGTCCAGAAAAATACAGAAAAAGAACAGGGAAAAGGAAAAACAGGGAGAGAAGGTTAAATGGGATAGGAGGTTAAAGGGGAAGTGGACAGTAAGGACTGAAATGTGTTAGAATATAAAATAAATTTCAGGGGCATTTTTAAGAAAAAAGCAGCCCGGGATCGAATAGAAGAAAATTACAGGAGGAAATCAACAAATGAGTCTTGCAGATAATATATTCATTGACATGTGCAAAGATGTCATAGAAAACGGAACCAGCACAGAAGGTGAGAAGGTACGTCCTGTGTGGGAGGATGGAACTCCGGCTTATACCATCAAGAGATTTGGTGTTGTGAACCGTTATGATCTCCGGAAGGAGTTTCCGGCACTGACTTTAAGAAAAACAGCGTTAAAGAGTGCGATGGATGAGATTCTATGGATCTGGCAGCAGAAATCCAATAATATCCATGATCTTCACAGCCACATCTGGGACAGCTGGGCAGATGAGAACGGTTCCATCGGAAAAGCCTACGGCTATCAGTTAGGTGTGAAGCATCAGTATAAAGAGGGAATGATGGATCAGGTAGACAGAGTTCTTTTTGATCTTAAGAACAATCCGTACAGCAGAAGGATCATGACCAATATTTATGTACATCAGGATCTCCACGAGATGAATCTTTACCCATGTGCCTATTCCATGACTTTCAATGTAACCAAGGAACCCGAAAAAGACAAGCTGGTCCTTAATGCGGTGCTGAACCAGAGATCTCAGGATATCCTGGCTGCAAACAACTGGAATGTGTGTCAGTATTCTCTTCTTCTCATGATGATCGCACAGGCCTGCGATATGGAAGCCGGAGAGCTTGTTCATGTGATCGCAGACTGCCATATTTATGATCGTCATATTCCGGTAATTAAAGAACTGATCTCCAGAAAACCGTATCCTGCACCGACAGTAAAACTGAATCCGGAGATAAAGGATTTTTATAAATTCACCACCGATGATCTGATCGTGGAGAATTATGAGACATGGCCACAGATCAAAAATATTCCCATTGCAGTATAATTGCATAAAGAAAGGAAGAAAGAATGAATATTATTGTTGCAGCAGATAAAAACTGGGGAATCGGAAGAAATAATGAACTTCTGGTAAGTATTCCGGCAGATATGAAGATGTTCCGTGAGGAAACTACAGGAAAAGTGGTTGTTATGGGAAGAAAAACACTGGAGTCTTTTCCAAACGGACTTCCTCTGAAAAACAGAACCAACATTGTGATCACCGGCAACAGGGATTATCAGGTAAAAGGTGCGGTGATCGTTCACAGCATCGAGGAAGCACTGAAGGAAGTGGAGAAATATCCGGCAGAGGATGTGTACTGTATCGGCGGAGACAGTATTTACAAACAGATGCTTCCGTACTGTGATACAGCTCATGTGACAAAAATCGATTTTGCATATGAAGCGGATGCGTATTTCCCAAACCTGGATGAGGACCCGGACTGGGAGATCACAGCGGAGAGTGAAGAACAGACATACTTTGATCTGGAATATGCGTTTGTGAAATACGAGAGAAAAGATAGATAATGTGAGCACAGATCATAAAGCAGAATGAGAATGCCCGCTTTGTACAGAAAAACAATGAAGAAATAATAAAAAAACAGACCATCGAAAAAAATACGGCGGTCTGTTTTTTTGTGCTTAATGTTATGTATAATGACGAAAATCCGGTAATTACTCGATTACGTGGATCCATCCCTTCGGTGCTTCGATGCGTCCCATCTGGATACCGGTCAGTGTGTCGTACAGCTTCTGGATAACCGGTCCCATCTTCTCCATTCCGCTTGGGAAGCAGATTTCCTTGCCGTGATCATTGATCTTTCCGACAGGAGAGATAACTGCAGCAGTACCGCAAAGACCACACTCTGCAAAATCTTTAACCTCATCGAAGTAGACCTCACGCTCTTCAGCTTCCAGTCCAAGGTACTCCTTTGCAACGTAGATCAGAGAACGACGTGTGATGGAAGGAAGGATGCTGTCAGACTTCGGTGTTACAACCTTGCCGTCTTTAGTAACGAAGATGAAGTTTGCTCCGCCTGTCTCCTCAACTTTTGTACGAGTCTTGGGATCAAGGTACATGTTCTCATCAAAGCCCTGTTTGTGAGCATCTACGATAGCATGAAGGCTCATTGCGTAGTTCAGGCCAGCCTTGATGTTACCGGTTCCGCAAGGTGCGGCACGGTCATAGTCGCTGACACGGATCGTGATCGGTTTGGCGCCGCCTTTAAAGTACGGACCAACCGGTGTTGTAAGGATACGGAACTGATATTCGTCAGCCGGTTTAACACCGATCACGGCGTTGGAACCAAACATGTACGGGCGAAGATAAAGTGTTGCGCCGGAACCATATGGCGGAACCCATGCAGCATTTGCCTTAACAACCTGCTCAACAGCGTCGATAAATCTTTCCTTCGGGAATACCGGCATTTCAAGTCTTGCTGCAGATGCAGCGATACGCTCTGCGTTCAGGTCAGGACGGAAAGTAACGATATGTCCGTCTTCTGTTGTGTATGCCTTCAGACCCTCGAATACACTCTGAGAATACTGAAGCACACCAGCACACTCGTTGAGTACGATATTAGGGTCTGTGCTTAAAGTACCCTCATCCCATTTTCCATCTTTAAAATTAGACACGTATCTGTAGTCGGTTGGCATGTAAGCGAATCCGATGCTGGACCAGTCGATGTTCTTTTTTTCCATAACGATTCCTCCGTTTACAATTTTTACTTTTTACCATTGTAAAACTTTTACGTGATGACTTCAATAGTTTTTTCTTCCTTTTTTTCATTTGCTTGTAATTTTAATATGATTTCGATATAATAAAAATTATCTATGGACTGGAGGGAAAAATGGACAATCACGAATTTGAAGACCTTGGAAAAAAGATTCAGGATATTGTAGATAATGCAGTGAATTCAAACAGCTATCACGAATTAAGCCATACGATCAACCAGACAGTAAATAAGGCCATTGATTCCGGAAGCGAAGCGCTGAAAAATGCGCTGAATTCCGTGTTTGATCCGGGTGCTGATCCGGAATTCCGTAAGAAAAGCTATACATACCAGAGCCCTTATTACGGAAGAAGCAGAAAAGCAAAGCAGCAGGCTGCAAGGAAACAGTCGGAACTGCTCTACGGAAAGACTACCGGTGAGAATCTCAAAGGCATGATGATGGCAGTTTCCGGTGGGATACTTTTAAGTGGCATGGGGCTTGGAGCCATGGTGCTTCTGATCTGGATGGGCATTGGACACAGCGGTGCACTTGCAGCAGGTGTGCTTGGAGTGATGTGTGCAGGCGCAGCAGGTGGCGGTGCTCTTTTGGGAGCAGGAACAAGCCGTCTCGGAAGACTGGGACGTTTCCAGAAATATATCCGTGCGCTGGGAGACCACACCTACTGTAATTTTCAGAAGCTTGCCCAGGCAGCAGGAAAGAACGAGAAATTTGTAAAAAAAGATATCAGCAGAATGATCCAGAAGGGCTGGTTTCTGGAAGGCCATGTGGATGAGCAGGGAACCTGTCTGATCACCAGTAATGAGACCTATCAGCAGTATCTGGAAACACAGAAGCAGCTGGAACTTCGTAAACAGGAAGCAGATCCTAAGGTTCAGCTGGAGGAGAACATGAGTCCGGAAGCCCAGGAAGTCCTGAGAAAAGGAAATGAATTTCTTGTAAAGATCCGTGAGAGCAATGACGCCATTCCCGGGGAAGAAATTTCCGCAAAGATTTCCAGGATGGAAATGATCGTTCAGAAAATTTTTGAGCGTGCAGGAGAGCATCCGGAGGTGATTCCGGATCTTAAGAAAATGATGGATTACTATCTGCCCATGACTGTGAAGCTTCTGGATGCTTATGAGGATATGGATGGACAGCCTGTACAGGGCGAGAATATCACGGCTTCCAAGAAAGAAATTGAAGAAACCATTGATACACTGAATATTGCTTTTGAGAAACTTCTGGATTCCATATTCCGGGATACCGCATGGGATGTATCCACCGATATTTCTGTGTTGCATACAGTTCTGGCACAGGAAGGGCTGACAGAGGATGATTTCGAAAAAATGAAACAGAATGCGGAAATGAAATAAGTACAACGAGCAGATCAGAAGCTGGAATACAGACATCTGCCGGAAGGTACAGTTGATCAAGGAGAATGCTTATGGGAGAAGAATTTAAAGACTTTGAGGTAGAAGCACCGGTGCTGACTTTGGAACCGGATCTCACGGAAGAAAAAGAAGAAATTGCAAAAAAAGAACCGGAGAAACCCCAGGAGCCTGCAGTAGAGGAACCGGTGTTATCTCCCCAGGAACAGAAAATCGTAGAAGATTTTGCAGCAAAGATCGATATTGAAAATACAAACCAGATCCTGCAGTACGGAGCCGGCACTCAGAAGAAGATGGCAGATTTTTCTGATGCAGCGCTGGTAAATGTGAAGACACAGGATCTTGGGGAGGCAGGAGAGCTTCTTGCAAATGTGGTAGGAGAATTGAAGGATTTTGATGCCACAGAGGAAAAGGGATTTTTCGGCTTTTTCAAAAAACAGACAGCGAAGGTGGAAACTCTGAAAAACCGTTACACAAAGGCCGAGGGAAATGTGACGAAGATCACGGAAGCTCTGGAGCAGCACCAGATGCGTCTGATGAAAGATTCTGCCGTGCTGGATAAAATGTATGAGCAGAACCTTGCATACTTTAAAGAACTTTCCATGTACATTCTTGCGGGTAAAAAGAAGCTTAGGGAAGTCAGAGAAGGCAAGCTCAACGAATTGCATCAGAAGGCAGCGGCAAGCGGACTTCCGGAAGATGCACAGGCTGCCAATGATCTGGAAAGCAAATGTGACCGCTTTGAGAAAAAGCTTCATGATCTGGAGCTTACCAGAACCATTTCTATGCAGACTGCACCGCAGATCCGCATGATCCAGAACAATGATACGACGATGATCGAGAAGATCCAGACAACCATTGTAAATACCATTCCTCTCTGGAAAAGCCAGATGGTGCTGGCTCTAGGGATCGCGCACTCCACAGAAGCCGCACAGGCACAACGGCAGGTTACGGATTTTACCAATGAACTTCTGAAGAAAAATGCGGAAACGCTTCACCTGGCATCTGTGGAAACTGCAAAGGAATCCCAGCGTGGTATTGTAGATATTGAAACTCTGAAAAAAACCAATCAGGAACTGATCCAGACACTGGATGATGTGATGAAGATCCAGCAGGAAGGCCGTGAAAAACGTCAGGCAGCAGAGGCAGATATGAGACGTATGGAAAACGAACTGAAAACAAAGCTGCTGGAGATCCGACGTTAGGAGTAAGAGTAAAAAGATAGTTCGGAAAGGAAAGGCAGGGCGTTTGAAGACACCTGCCTTTCAGGATTCATAAAGGAGATTTTTATGTACAGAGATCATACAAAAGTAATAAAAATTGGAAATCGTGTTATCGGAGGAGGAAATCCGATCCTTATCCAGTCCATGACCAATACGAAAACTGAAGATGTAGAAGCAACGGTTGCGCAGATCCTTTCACTGGAAAAAGCAGGCTGTGATATTATCCGCTGCGCAGTTCCTACTATGGAAGCTGCGAAGGCTTTATCCCAGATCAAAAAACAGATCCATATTCCGCTGGTTGCGGACATCCATTTTGATTATCGCCTTGCCATTGCAGCCATGGAGAACGGTGCGGACAAGATCCGTATCAATCCGGGAAATATCGGTTCCAATGAGAGGATCCAGGCAGTTGTGGATACAGCAAAGGAACGGAATATCCCTATTCGTGTAGGAGTAAACAGCGGTTCCCTTGAAAAAGAACTGGTAGAAAAATATCACGGTGTTACAGCCGAAGGACTTGTGGAGAGTGCTCTTGATAAGGTGCACATCATTGAAGAGATGGGATATGACAATCTTGTGATCAGCATCAAATCTTCTGATGTTCTCATGTGCGCCAGAGCCCATGAACTGATCGCAGAAAAAACACAGTATCCTCTTCATGTGGGAATTACAGAAGCAGGAACTCTGTATTCGGGAAATATCAAATCAGCTATCGGACTTGGGATCATCCTGTATCAGGGAATCGGAGATACCATCCGTGTTTCTCTGACAGGCGCGCCGCTGGAAGAAGTGAAATCAGCCAAAAGGATCCTGAAAACGCTGGGACTTCGCAAAGGAGGCGTGGAGGTTGTTTCCTGTCCGACCTGCGGAAGAACAAAAATCGATCTGATCGGCCTTGCAAACCAGGTAGAGACCATGGTACAGGATATTCCTCTTGATATCAAGGTTGCGGTTATGGGCTGTGTGGTAAACGGACCGGGAGAGGCAAAGGAAGCAGATCTCGGAATTGCAGGAGGCGATGGTGTTGGTCTTCTGATCCGGCATGGAGAGGTTGTAAAAAAAGTACCGGAAACGGATCTTCTGGATACACTTCGTCAGGAACTTCTTACCTGGAATGAGCAGGAGTCATAATGGAGAAAGATTTTTTTGATGTATTTCCGCATCTTAAAGTGAAGAAAGAGCTGGAAGAACTTCTGGACATGGTATTTGTGACAAAGGTTTCCATGAACCCCGGAAGAACTCATCTGAGGGTTTATATCGAAAGCAGCCGCTGGATACACAAGAAGAATATTTTTGCGCTGGAGGATGAGATCGAACGGCAGTGCTTTCCGGGGATTCCCATGACTGTAACAGTTGTGGAAAAATTTCATCTTTCCGAGCAGTATACACCGGAGAACTTTCTGGAAAGCTACCGTTCCAGTATGGAGATGGAGCTGCGCAACTATAACATGCTGGAGTACAATCTGTTCCGTAGATCAAAAATCATTTTTACAGGAAAAGATACCTTGCGTATGGAGCTTCCGGATACGGTTATTTCCAGACAGAAAAGCGAAATACTTGTTGAATATTTTCATAAGGTTTTCTGTGAACGCTGCGGTATGGATCTGAAAGTGGAACTGGATTTTGTGGAAGTGAAAGAGAGTAAATACCGGAAAAATGCTGCACTTCAGATCAAACAGGAAGTGGAAAATGTCCTGAAGCATGCCAAACTCAGCGGGGATCAGGAAAGCGAACCGAAGCAGGAGGATACAGCCAGGGAAGAGACAAAGAAAACCTCTGGAGATAAGAGCGGCGAAAAAACAAACGAGAAGAAATCCGTTGACAAAAAACAGCAGAAGGTTCAGAAGGGGGATTTCCGCGGCAGCTTCGGATTCCGCAGGGACAGCAATCCGGATGTGGTTTACGGCAGAGATTTTGATGGAGAAACGATTCCGCTGGAGAGCATTACCGGTGAGATGGGTGAGGTTATCATCCGATGTCAGGTTATGGATGTGGAAGCTCGTGAGATCCGAAATGAGAAAACGATCCTGATCTTCCCTGTGACCGATTTTACGGACAGTATTGTTGTGAAGATGTTTCTGCGTAACGAGCAGGTTCCGGAAGTGACGGAAAGTGTAAAAAAAGGCGCATTCCTGAAGCTGAAGGGAGTTACCACCATTGACCGTTTTGACAGTGAGCTTACTATTGGAAATATTACAGGTATCAAGAAAATCGCCAATTTTACCAGCACAAGAATGGATACCAGTCCTCAGAAGCGTGTGGAGCTTCACTGTCACACCAAGATGAGCGATATGGATGGTGTCAGCGATGCAAAGGCATTGGTAAAACGTGCCTATGAGTGGGGACATAAGGCTATCGCTATCACGGATCATGGCGTGGTGCAGTCCTTCCCGGAGGCAAATCACTGCTTTGATGCCTGGGGCGGTTGTGTTCCAAAGGAGTCTGATTTTAAGGTGCTCTATGGAATGGAAGCGTATCTGGTAGACGATCTGAAGGGTATGGTCACCAATTCCAAAGGGCAGCGGCTGGATGGAGATTTTGTTGTTTTTGATATTGAGACTACGGGATTCTCAGCACTAACCTGCAGGATCATTGAGATTGGCGCGGTAAAAGTGGAAAAAGGACAGATCACAGATCGTTTTTCCACCTTTGTAAACCCGGAAGTGCCCATTCCGTTCCGTATTGAGCAGCTGACAAGCATCAATGATTCCATGGTCCTGGATGCACCTTTGATAGAGGAAGTACTGCCGAAATTCCTGGAATTCTGTGAGGGCTGCGTGATGGTGGCCCATAATGCGGACTTTGATATGAGCTTTATTATTGAAAACTGTAAACGGCAGGGGATTTCGGATGATTTTACTTATGTGGATACCGTTGGTATGGCTAGATTCCTTCTTCCTGCCCTGAACCGTTTTAAACTGGATACGGTAGCCAAGGCAGTAGGTGTTTCTCTTGATCATCACCACAGAGCTGTGGATGATGCGGCATGTACCGCAGAGATTTTTGTGCGGTTTGTAAAGATGCTGGAAGAAAGAGATATTTTTGATGTGGATGAGATGAACAGGCAGGGTGCGGTTTCACCGGATACCATCCGAAAGCTGCCCACATACCATGCTATTGTTTTTGCAAGAAATGAGACCGGAAGGATCAATCTGTACAAGCTGGTAAGCCAGTCCCATTTAAAGTACTATCACAGAAGACCAAGGGTTCCCAAAAGCGTGCTGGAAAAATACAGGGAAGGCCTTCTGGTGGGAAGTGCCTGCGAGGCAGGAGAGCTTTATCAGGCACTTCTTCGCAATGCACCGGATCAGGAGATCGCCAGACTGGTAAATTTTTATGACTATCTGGAAATCCAGCCTCTTGGGAACAATGCGTTTATGCTTGCGGATGAAAAACATGATATGATCAATTCTGAGGAAGACTTAAAAGAGATAAACCGGAAGATCGTAAAACTTGGAGAACAGTTCAAAAAACCGGTGGTTGCCACCTGTGATGTGCATTTTATGGATCCTCAGGACGAGGTTTACCGACGGATCATCATGGCAGGAAACGGATTTTCTGATGCAGATAACCAGGCCCCGCTTTATCTTCGTACAACGGAGGAAATGCTGGAGGAATTTTCATATCTGGGAAGTGAAAAGGCGGAAGAGGTGGTGATCACCAATACCAATAAGATCGCGGATATGATCGAGAAGATATCACCGATCCATCCGGATAAATTTCCACCGGTCATTGAGAACTCCGAGCAGGATCTTAAGAATATCTGTTTCACGAAGGCCCACGAAATGTACGGAGATCCGTTGCCGAAGATCGTGGAGGACCGTCTGGACAGGGAGCTGAATTCTATTATCTCCAATGGTTATGCGGTAATGTATATCATTGCACAGAAGCTTGTGTGGAAATCCAATGAGGACGGCTATCTGGTTGGATCCCGTGGTTCTGTAGGTTCTTCTCTGGCAGCGACCATGTCCGGTATCACGGAGGTAAACCCTCTGCCGCCTCATTATCTCTGTCCGAATCCGGACTGTAAATACAGTGATTTTGATTCCCCTGAGGTGAAAAAATACGCGGGTATGGCAGGATGTGATATGCCGGATAAGATCTGTCCGAAATGCGGTGCCAGGATGAACAAGGAAGGCTTTGATATTCCTTTTGAGACATTCCTTGGTTTTAAAGGTGATAAGGAGCCGGATATCGACCTGAACTTTTCCGGTGAATATCAGGCCAATGCTCACCGGTATACAGAGGTTATCTTCGGAAAAGGGCAGACCTTTAAGGCGGGAACCATTGGTACCCTTGCGGAAAAAACCGCATTTGGTTATGTGAAGAACTATTATGAGGAACGGGGGCAGCACAAGCGTTACTGTGAGATCAACCGTATCGTGAAGGGCTGTACCGGTGTCCGCCGTACCACTGGCCAGCATCCAGGAGGTATCATCGTACTGCCTATGGGTGAGGAGATTGAGAAATTTACACCTGTGCAGCACCCAGCCAATGATGTGAACAGTGATATCATCACCACACATTTTGATTACCATTCCATTGACGGAAATCTTCTGAAGCTTGATATACTTGGACACGATGATCCGACCATGATTCGTATGCTGGAGGATCTGACCGGCATCAGTGCAAGAACAGTTCCGCTGGACCAGAGAGATGTCATGTCCCTGTTTGCGGGAACGCAGGCTCTGGGGATCAGCCCGGAGGATATCGGCGGCTGCAGGCTGGGATGCCTCGGGATCCCGGAGTTTGGTACAGACTTTGCCATGCAGATGTTGATCGATACCAAGCCGAAATATTTTTCCGACCTGGTACGTATTGCTGGACTTTCCCACGGCACGGATGTATGGCTTGGAAATGCCCAGGTATTGATCCAGAATGGTACAGCTACCATTTCCACAGCAATCTGTACGCGAGATGATATTATGATCTATCTCATCGGAAAAGGAGTGGAAAGTGGTCTGGCGTTTACCATCATGGAGAGTGTCCGTAAGGGAAAGGGTCTTCGTGAGGAATGGATCCAGACTATGAAAGAGCATGATGTTCCGGACTGGTATATCTGGTCCTGTAAGTTGATCAAGTACATGTTCCCGAAAGCCCATGCGGCAGCCTATGTTATGATGGCGTATCGTATCGCCTGGTATAAAGTGTTTCATCCACTGGCTTATTATGCAGCATTTTTCAGTATCCGTGCCACTTCCTTTTCCTATGAACTGATGTGCATGGGAAAAGAACGTCTGGAATATTATATGGCGGAGATCCGGAAAAAAGGTGATGAGGCATCCAAGAAGGAACAGGATACACTGAAGGATATGAGAATCGTACAGGAAATGTACGCCAGAGGTTTTGATTTTGTGCCGATCGATCTTTATAAGGCAAAGGCACACCGGTTCCAGATCATCGGGGATAAACTGATGCCTGCTCTGGATACCATAGAGGGTCTTGGAGATAAGGCAGCAGAGGCAGTTGTGGATGCTGCCGCAAAAGGCAGATTCCTTTCCAAGGATGATTTCCGTGATCGTACCAAGGTCAGCAAGACCGTTATCAATCTGATGGATGATATGGATCTTTTTGGAGATATCCCGCAGTCCAATCAGATGTCACTGTTTGATTTTACGGGTTGATATATGATACCGGAAGGGCTTACAATAAATAAAAAATACTGCCGTTTATCCTGAAGGCTGATCTGGCAGTGAGAACTCCCAGGAGGATACCAGATACTATGAAAAAAGAAGAATTAAGATACCTGCAGCGACTTGCGGAGCTATATCCTACTATAGCAAAGGCTTCAACAGAGATCATCAATCTGCAGTCTATATTAAACCTTCCGAAAGGTACCGAGCATTTCATGTCGGACATTCATGGAGAATACGATGCGTTTTCCCATGTTCTTCGGAATGGATCAGGGGCTGTACGAAAAAAGATCGATGATGTATTCGGACATACCTTAAGCAACAGCGACAAACGTTCTCTTGCCACACTGATCTATTATCCGAAGGAAAAGATGGAGGTTGTAAAAAAACAGGAAGAAGACATGGAGAACTGGTACAAGATCACACTTTATCGTCTGATCGAAGTATGCAAGACAACGGCATCCAAATATACCCGTTCCAAGGTCCGTAAGGCACTTCCTGCAGACTATGCATATGTGATCGAGGAGCTGATCACAGAGAAAGCGGAAGTTCTGGACAAAGAAGCATATTACGATGCCATCGTCAATACGATCATTGAGATCGGCCGGGCAGAGAATTTTATCATTGCCCTGGCAGAACTGATCCAGCGTCTTGTTGTGGATCATCTTCATGTGCTGGGAGATATTTATGACAGAGGTCCGGGCCCGCATTTCATCATGGATCGTTTGATGAAATATCATTCGCTGGATATCCAGTGGGGAAATCATGATGTGGTCTGGATGGGAGCTGCTACAGGACAGAAAGCCTGCATTGCAACGGTGATCCGGAACAGCATCCGTTACCGAAATATGGATATTCTTGAGGATGGATATGGGATCAATCTCATGCCCCTGGCAACCTTTGCAATGGAGGCTTATAAGGATGATCCATGTACTGCTTTTGAGATGAAGGGAGATGCCAATAACTATAGTATTCTGGAAGAAGAGCTTGGACGGAAAATGCACAAGGCTATTGCCATTATCCAGTTTAAGCTGGAGGGGCAGCTGATCCGCCGGCACAAAGAATTCCATATGGAAAATCGTTGTTTGCTTCATAGGATCGATCCGAAAAAGGGAATGATCACACTTCCGGACGGAAAAGAATATCCGCTGACCGATACATATTTTCCTACTATTGACTGGAAAAAGCCATATGAACTTACTACAGAGGAAAAGGATGTAATGGAACGCTTGGATTCCGCGTTCCGAAACTGCGAGAAACTGCAGAATCATGTCCGGCTTCTTCTGGACAAGGGAGGCCTTTATAAAACTTATAATGGAAATCTTCTGTTCCATGGAAGTATTCCGCTTAATGAGGATGGAAGTCTGAAAGAAGTCCAGATTTATGGAAAAACCTACAAAGGAAAAGAATTGTACGATGTTCTTGAGACTTATGTGCGCCGGGCGTTTTTCTCTGTAAATGAGGATGAAAAGCGTAAAGGCAGAGATATTATGTGGTATATCTGGGCAGCTCCGAATTCACCGCTGTTCGGAAAAGACAAGATGACCACCTTTGAGCGTTATTTTATTAAAGATAAGGAAACACATAAAGAAACTAAAAATGCCTACTATCATCTTCTGGAAAATGAGGATGTTGTAGATGATCTGCTCCGTGAATTCGAACTGGATCCGGAAAAAGGTCACATCATCAACGGGCATGTGCCGGTTCACCAGAGTGAGGGAGAGAGTCCTGTAAAATGCAATGGCAAAGTTCTTGTGATCGACGGCGGTTTTTCCAGACCATATCAGAAGGTTACGGGGATTGCCGGTTATACACTGGTTTATAATTCCTACGGGCTGATCCTGTCTGCTCATGAGCCTTTTACTTCTGCGGAAGAAGCGGTAGCCAAGGAGCAGGATATTGTTTCCAACAGGGTGGCAGTTCACTACAATAACAAACGTACTCTGGTCGGTGATACCGATACCGGAACTGCTCTGAAGGAAAGGATCAGTGAGCTGATCCAGCTTCTGGAAGTTTACAGAAAAGGTATCATCAAAGAGAAAAAATAAGCAGAATTGAGAAATACAAGAAGGGTTTCCTGTATGCTATAGTAAACAGAGGTAATGCAGATGAGAAAAAACAAAAGAAGAAAAAAACGGCTGAGAGCAGTTCTGATCCTGTTGATCATTCTGTTTATTCTGGCAGGACTGGGAGGGATGCTGTATGTTTCCCACAGGGATAAAGTGGAAAAAGAACAACGAAGAGAGGCCGCATTGGCTGCATTGGACAGTATTCCGGAGGTGACAGCAACTCCGGCAGCAACAGCAACACCGGTTCCGACAGCGACGCCGACACCGTCATTGACACCGGTCCCGACAATCCTTCCGGCATTTGAACCGGAAAATTATCAGGGAATCTGGTACAGCGAAGACGGGCTGACAACGATCGATATTTATGATATCAGTCTGAAATCTGTTTCCTTTACCTATAAGAGAGTGAATGGAAAAGATCCTTCCATGACCGCAGAAGCAGATGTGACTGCAGAGGTAGCAGGAAATGCCACACAGTTCCGTTTTAAGGATTCCGAAGGGAATAAGGCAAAAGGAGAGTTTGTTTTCGATAAAAGTGGTGAGCTTTATGTGAAGGTAAAAACATATGAACGGGGAGATGGATCTCTGACCTATCCGAAAACAGAGTCTATTATGACCCGGCAGGAGCCATCCCTGGAAGTATCCGAAAATTCCGAAGAAGATGTTTCCTATAATGAAAGCAACGAAAGTTCCTATGAACAGGAATCCTACAGCGAAAGCAGTGAAGATTCTTCTGATGAAAATACAGAAGAATATGAGATTCCCTACGGAGAAGAAGAAACCTATTATACAGAATGATCAAAAAAAATAAAACACGGTAAAATAAAGAATCCCCGGATTTTGGCAATCAGGGAATCCCGATACAGGAATTCCCGAAACTGTTCCACATTTCCGGGGATCTCTTTATTTGATCATTTTTTTGCGGTCTGTGCGGCCGACGAGATAATCGATGCTGGTGTCGTAATAATTTGCCAGCCGGATAAGCATTTCGATAGGAATATTACGGGATCCCGTTTCATAATGGGAATAAGAACGCTGACTGATATGAAGAATCTCACTTAATTCTCTCTGGGACAGATCCGCGTCTGTACGTAAATCCTGAATACGCTGAAATTTCATTGTGCTCACCTCTTCTTTCTATTGAAAGTATAAAACAGAACGAAATGCACCCTTGCAAAAGAGAGCAAAATGGACTATACTAAATTTATTATCTTCTAAAATTCAGAAAATGTCTATCTGAAAATTCCCTTGTTTTTAACCAATGCGGATTTCGAATATCCGCCTGACCTGAAAAGACGAAAAGATGGAAGATCGGGATCCGTTTTTTTCGCAGAAAGGAATGTATTTGTTTGCGAGTGTTTTATCAGCAGCGATCTACGGAATGGAAGTACGTGAGATCCAGGTTGAGGCAGATGTCAGTGATGGTCTGCCTTCTTTTGCTATGGTAGGATTTCCCTCTGCCCAGGTGAGAGAGGCCCAGGAAAGAGTCCGGACTGCATTTAAGAACAACCGACTTTGTCTGCCACCAAAAAAAGTAACTGTAAATTTTGCACCTGCCGATATGAAAAAGGAAGGAGCCGGTTTTGACCTGCCTGTGGCGGCTGCAGTACTTGCGGCTGCCGGAATTCTGGAACCGGATCTTCTGGAAGGAGTTATGATCGTAGGAGAGATCAGTCTGAATGGAGAGATCCATGGGGTTGCCGGAGTTTTGCCACGGGTGATCCGCGCAAGAGAGATGGGCTTACGCTTTTGCGTTATTCCGGAGGAAAATATCCGGGAGGGGAATCTGGTGAAGGATATGCCGGTGTTTGGAGTAAAAAGTCTGAATGACATGATCCGATGTCTGAGAGACCCAAACACTTATACAAATGAGTATCAGGAAAAAGAAAAAACAGAAAATAAACCGGAAAAACCAAATGTTGATTTTGCGGACATCTGCGGGCAGGAAGGAGCCCGGCGCGCGGCCGAGATCGCAGTGAGCGGTTTTCATAATATTCTTTTTATCGGACCGCCAGGATCCGGAAAGACCATGCTGGCAAGACGTCTGCCTACTATTATGCCGGAGATGACATTTGAGGAAAGCCTGGAAATCACCAAGGTATACAGTGTGGCAGGACTTCTCACGGAAAAAGATCCGCTGATCCGGCAGAGGCCTTTTCGAAGTCCGCATCATACCAGTTCCCCTCAGGCTCTGGCAGGTGGCGGCAGGATACCGGGACCGGGGGAGATCACTCTTGCACACAGAGGTGTGCTTTTTCTGGATGAGATGCCGGAATTTTCCAGAAAAAGCCTGGAGATCCTGCGTCAGCCGCTGGAAGATAAGGAGATCCATCTGTCCAGAGCTGCCGGAACTTATATTTTTCCGGCCAGTTTTATGCTGGCGGCAGCGATGAATCCCTGTCCCTGCGGATTTTACCCGGATATGAACAGATGTCGCTGTACATCAGGGGAGATCACGCATTATCTTGGAAAGATCAGCCAGCCTCTCCTGGAGCGTATTGATATCTGCACGGAAGTTCCGGCAGTGAGTTTTTCAAAAATGAAAAAGAAAATTGCAGGGGAATCCTCTGCTCAAATAAGAAAGAGGGTGGAAGCAGTACAGGAGATCCAGAGAGAACGTTACAAAAAGGAAAAATTTTGCTTCAATGGGGAGCTTGACGGAAGAAAACTGGAGAAATACTGTGTAATGACGGGAGGGGCAGACAAACTTCTGGAGCAGGCATATGAGCAGTTTCAATTCAGTACCAGAGCATATCATAAGATCCTGAAAACGGCCAGGACCATCGCGGATATGGAATCTTCCGAAAAGATAAAGGAAGAACATATCTGCGAGGCGTTGGCTTACCGGGCATATGACAAGAAATACTGGTCATAAAACAGAAAAAAGGAAGGTATTTTATATGGAAGAAATACAGCAAACAAGGATCCGGTGTGCCCGGAAGGACAGTAGTGTTTATCCGGCAAGACTTAAGGAACTTCCCGGTATGCCAAAACAATTATATTACATTGGAAGCTTTCCGGATGATGCCAAACCTACAGCGGCGATCGTGGGAGCAAGGCTGTGCAGTCCTTACGGACGGATACAGGCCTTTAATTACGGAAAATTCTTAAGCGAACATGGTGTACAGGTGATCAGCGGTATGGCGGCCGGCATTGATGCTGAGGGCCACAAGGGTGCTCTGGAAGGTGGTACCCCGACCTTTGCCGTGCTGGGAAATGGTGTGGACATCTGTTATCCTTCATCCAGCAGAGGTATTTACCGGAGGATCCCCGAAAAAAACGGAGGGATCATCAGCGAATATGAACCAGGTACCAAAGGCAGGGCATATTATTTTCCGGCAAGGAACCGGATCATCAGCGGACTGGCAGATCTGGTGCTTGTGGTGGAAGCAAAAGAAAAGAGCGGATCACTGATCACAGCTGCCTGTGCACTGGAACAGGGGAAGATGGTATATGCCATTCCGGGAGCAGTAAATGATGCTCTGAGCAGAGGCTGTCACAAGCTGATCTACGACGGAGCAGGAATTGCATACTCTCCGGAAATACTTCTGGATGAGTGGGGATTATCTGTGAAAAAAAAGACAAATTTGTCTGAAAAAAGCAAGTTAGGACTTGCAACGGATTTGGATTTGGTGTATAGTTGTCTCGATTTACGACCAAAAAATCTGGATCATATTATAAGAAAAACCGGTTTTTCACCGGGAAAAACAGCCGGGATCCTGGGACAGCTTATTTTGATGGGGCTTGTGAAGGAAACCGGGAGACAGTATTATATCAGACTTGAATAAATGCTTTTTTGCCCGGAGATTTGGCAGGAGCTTTTAAGCCGGACAGGAAGGCAGAATGAGATTAGGAGAGGTAAAATGGCCAAAAATCTGGTGATAGTAGAGTCACCTGCTAAAATGAAGACAGTAAAGAAATTTCTGGGGGCAAATTATACAGTAGAAGCGTCCAACGGTCATGTGAGGGATTTTCCAAAGAGCCAGTTTGGTATTGACGTGGACAATGATTTTGAACCGAAGTATATTACAATACGTGGAAAGGGTGAGCTTCTTGCAAAACTTCGCAAAGAAGCAAAAAAAGCAGATAAGATCTATCTTGCAACTGACCCTGACCGTGAGGGAGAAGCAATTTCCTGGCATTTGATGCAGGCTTTGAAGACAGATACTGCAAAGATGCACAGGATCACATTTAACGAGGTAACAAAAACAGCAGTTAAGGCTTCCATCAAGCAGGCCAGGGAACTGGACATGAACCTGGTAGATGCACAGCAGGCAAGGCGTATGCTGGATCGTATGGTAGGTTATACCATCAGTCCGCTGCTCTGGGCCAAGGTAAAAAGAGGCTTAAGTGCAGGCCGTGTACAGTCTGTGGCACTGCGTATCATCTGTGACAGAGAAGATGAGATCAATGCATTCATTCCTGAAGAATACTGGAGCCTGGAGGGTGAATTTCAGGTAAAGGGTGAGAAGAAGCCGTTGATAGCCAAGTTCTATGGAACGGATAAAAAACTTCCGATCAGAAACCGTCAGGAAATGGATGAGATTCTGAAAAGTCTGGAAGACTGTAAATATGAGATCACAGAAGTAAAAAAAGGTGAGAGGATCAAGAACGCTCCCCTTCCGTTTACCACAAGTACTCTGCAGCAGGAAGCTGCCAAGACATTGAATTTTTCTACGCAGAAGACTATGCGCCTGGCACAGCAGTTATATGAAGGTGTGGATGTAAAAGGCAGTGGTACGGTAGGTCTGATCTCCTATCTGCGTACAGATTCCACTCGAATTTCAGAGGAAGCAGATGCAGCAGCAAGAACTTATATTTCTGAGCAGTATGGTTTAGATTATGTTTCTCAGACAGAGAAGGCAATCAAAAACGGACAGAAGATACAGGATGCTCATGAGGCAATCCGTCCTACAGATATTGCGAGGACACCAGTTCTGGTGAAGGAATCCCTGACCAGGGATCAGTTCCGTTTATATCAGCTGATCTGGAGACGTTTTGCGGCAAGCAGAATGGCACCGGCACGTTATGAGACCACGTCTGTCAAGATCGGAGCAGGTGAGTATGTGTTTACGGTTGCGGCATCCAAGGTTGCCTTTGATGGTTTTATGTCTGTGTACACAGAAGAGGGCGATGACAAAAAGGGCAATGTTTTAAGTCAAAGTCTGGAGAGGGGTATGGAGCTGAAGCTGAAAGAGCTGAAGCCGGAGCAGCATTTTACACAGCCGCCGGCACATTACACAGAGGCGTCACTTGTAAAGACCATGGAAGAGCTTGGAATCGGACGTCCAAGTACGTATGCGCCGACCATCACAACGATCATCAGCAGACGCTATGTATCCAAGGAACAGAAAAATCTTTACGTCACAGAGCTTGGAGAGGTTGTTAATAATATTATGAAACAGGCTTTTCCAAGTATTGTGGATGTAAACTTTACAGCAACTATGGAGGGGCTTTTGGACTGCGTGGAAGCTGGTACTGTACAGTGGAAAACGGTTGTACGTAACTTCTATCCGGATCTGAAGCATGATGTGGATGAGGCTGAAAAAGAACTTGAGAAAGTTGATATACAGGATGAGGTTACGGATGTGATCTGCGACAACTGTGGCCGCAACATGGTGATCAAGTATGGTCCTCATGGAAGATTTCTTGCATGTCCCGGATTTCCGGACTGCCGTAATACAAAACCATATTATGAGAAAATCGGTGTTGCATGTCCGAAGTGCGGCGGCGAAATTGTCATGAAAAAAACGAAAAAAGGCAGAAAATATTACGGATGTGAGAATAATCCGGAATGTGATTTTATGTCCTGGCAGAAACCTTCTGCAAAGAAATGTCCGAAATGTGGTAATTATATGCTCGAAAAGGGAAATAAACTGGTTTGTAGCCAGGAAACCTGTGGATATGTGGAACAAAAACCAAAAGATGAAGATTGATCGAAAAAATGCTTTTCTATTAATTTTCAGAAAATCCCGTTAAAAATAAAAAAAATATAAAAATGTCTTGTAAATTTCCAGAATAACGTGTAATATTAGACTAGAAAAACGATTTCTTTCAAGGTACGAAAGTGAAAGGAGGAAAAATGAGCGTTCAGTTGCTAGATAAAACTAGAAAAATCAATAAGCTTCTGCATAACAGCAGCTCAAGCAAGGTAGTGTTTAACGACATTTGTCAGGTGCTCATGGAAACCTTAAGTTCCAATATCCTGGTACTCAGTAAGAAAGGTAAGGTTCTGGGAGTCAGTATCTGCCCGGGTGTGGATGAGATCACAGAGCTGATCGATGACAAGATTGGCGGACATATCGACCCGTTATTAAATGAGAGATTTCTTGGTGTTCTTTCCACAAAGGAGAATGTCAATCTCCAGACACTTGGCTTTGAGCATGTACCCGGAAATTATCAGGGAATCGTGAATCCGATCGATATTGCAGGTGAGAGACTGGGAACGTTATTCATGTACCGCAATGATCATCCCTATGATATTGAAGATATTATCGTCAGCGAGTATGGTACAACAGTTGTAGGCCTGGAAATGATGCGTGCGGTTCATGATGAGAACGCGGAAGAAGACAGAAAACAGCAGATCGTTAAATCGGCATTCAGTACACTGTCCTTCTCAGAGCTTGAGGCGATCATCCATATCTTTGATGAGCTGGATGGGGATGAGGGTATCCTGGTTGCCAGCAAGATTGCTGACCGTGTAGGTATCACCAGATCTGTGATCGTAAATGCATTGCGTAAATTCGAGAGTGCAGGTGTGATCGAATCCCGTTCATCCGGTATGAAGGGAACTTACATTAAAGTTCTTAATGAAGTGATCTTTGATGAGCTTGAGGAGATAAAAGCACAGAGAAGCAAGAAGGCATAATGTGATCAGCACTGTCAGATGCTTGATATAAGATAAAGAACGTGACAAAAGAGACTTCCCGTTATCGTGGGAGTCTCTTTTTTGTCTGTTTCATAAAATCAAAATAAATAATGAAATTAAGAAAACAAGAGAAAAAAAGAGTATTAAAGAGATAAAATTAGAATAATATAGAAAAACTATATCTTAAAAGGGTTGCGAAAATATGTGAAATTCACTAATATAGCCATAGTGATTAGCACTCGTAGAAAGTGAGTGCTAGCAGACGAAGATGGAACTTATAAAGGAGGAACATAGATCATGAAGTTAGTACCTTTAGGCGACAGAGTAGTATTAAAACAGGTTGAAGCAGAAGAAACAACAGCATCCGGGATTGTGCTTCCGGGACAGGCACAGGAGAAACCACAGCAGGCAGAGGTTATTGCAGTTGGACCTGGCGGAGTTGTAAACGGGAAAGAAGTAAAAATGGAAGTAGAAGTCGGAAATACTGTTATCTATTCCAAATATGCAGGAACAGAAGTAAAGATGGATGGAACTGATTATATTATTGTAAAGCAGGAAGATATCCTGGCAATCATTAAATAATATAAACATCTTATCGTATATCAATATAAATAGGAGGTCATTTTATCATGGCAAAAGAGATTAAATATGGCGCAGAAGCAAGAGCAGCACTTGAAGCTGGTGTAAATAAACTTGCAGATACAGTAAGAGTGACACTTGGACCGAAAGGAAGGAATGTAGTCCTTGACAAATCTTTCGGTGCTCCGCTTATCACAAACGATGGTGTTTCCATTGCAAAAGAGATTGAGCTTGAGGACGGATTTGAGAATATGGGTGCCCAGATCATCAAAGAAGTTGCATCCAAGACAAATGATGTAGCTGGTGATGGTACTACAACAGCAACCGTACTTGCACAGGCAATGGTACATGAGGGAATGAAGAACCTGGCTGCAGGCGCAAACCCGATTATCCTCAGAAAAGGAATGAAAAAAGCAACAGATGTTGCAGTAGAAGCAATCAAAAACATGAGCCAGGCGATCAACGGAAAAGCTCAGATTGCTAATGTAGCTGCAATCTCTGCAAGTGATGAGCAGGTTGGACAGCTTGTTGCAGACGCTATGGAGAAAGTTTCCAAAGATGGTGTTATCACTGTTGAGGAGTCCAAGACAATGCATACAGAGCTTGATCTGGTAGAAGGTATGCAGTTTGACCGTGGATATATTTCCGCATACATGTCAACAGATATGGAGAAGATGGAGGCAACTCTTGATGATCCGTACATCCTGATCACAGATAAGAAGATCAGCAATATTCAGGAGATCCTTCCGCTTCTTGAGCAGGTCGTTCAGGCAGGTGCAAAACTTCTCATCATCGCTGAGGATGTTGAGGGTGAGGCTCTTACAACCCTGATCGTTAACAAACTGAGAGGAACATTCCAGGTAGTAGCTGTTAAAGCTCCTGGTTATGGCGACAGAAGAAAAGAGATGCTTCAGGATATCGCAATCCTGACAGGCGGACAGGTAATCTCCGACGAGCTTGGCCTTGACCTGAAAGAAGCTAAGATGGAGCAGCTTGGACGTGCAAAATCTGTTAAAGTTGCAAAAGAGAACACCGTTATCGTTGATGGTCTTGGAGATAAAGAAGACATCGCAAAACGTGTTGCTCAGATCCGTGCACAGATCGAGGAGACAAAATCTGAGTTTGATAAAGAGAAACTTCAGGAGAGACTTGCAAAACTGGCTGGCGGCGTAGCTGTTATCCGTGTAGGTGCTGCTACTGAGACAGAGATGAAGGAAGCAAAACTTCGTCTGGAAGATGCTCTTGCAGCAACAAGAGCAGCTGTTGAGGAAGGTATCATCGCAGGTGGCGGATCCGCTTACATCCATGCATCCAAAGAAGTTGCAAAACTTGTTGCAACACTTGAGGGAGACGAGAAGACAGGTGCAGCTGTGATCATGAAAGCTCTTGAGGCTCCGCTGTTCCACATTGCCGCAAATGCAGGACTGGAAGGCTCTGTTATCATCAACAAAGTAAGAGAGTCTGAGGTTGGAACTGGTTTCGATGCTCTGAATGAGAAATATGTAAATATGGTTGAGAACGGAATTCTTGACCCGGCTAAAGTTACAAGAAGTGCTCTGCAGAACGCAACAAGCGTTGCATCTACACTCCTTACAACAGAAGCTGTAGTTTCCACGATCAAGGAGGATACTCCTGCTCCGGCACCAAACCCGGGAATGGGAATGATGTAATTTCAATCAGGCAGGTAAATAATTTACAAAATGAGAGGGCCTGCGTCATGGACGCGGCTCTCTTTTTGTGTTATAATCAAAAGAAATCAGTAAATTACGAAAGGAAGAAGCAAATGAGTGACTTATATTCAGAACTTCTGGTAAAGAAGAAACAGACAGGGAAGGATCTTGTTGTAAAATACGGTCTTATTGCACTGACCGTGATCATGGTTCTGGGAGGTCTGGTGCTGAATGCACTTCTTCTGGTTCCGGCTATCGCTCTTGGTGTTGCATGTTATTTTGTGATTCCGAAAACAGACCTGGAATATGAATATCTGTTTGTTAACGGGGAACTGGATATTGATATGATCATGTCCAAGTCAAAGAGGAAAAGAGTAAAATCACTCCAGCTTGCGGAGGCTGATCTTGTGGCACCTCTGAAATCCCACAGAATGGATTATTACAACGGAAATCAGAAGATGAAAACCATAGACTTTTCCTCAGGGATTGAGGATCATAAGCGCTATGCCATGATCGTAAGAGACAGCGGAGAAACCTGCAAGGTGATCCTGGAGCTGGATGATGAACTTGCCAATACCATGAAAAATTCTGCACCGAGTAAAGTTTTTTTGGATTGACATGAATCTTGTTTTTTGTTACACTAGTTCACAAATTTAAAATATCTTACACAAAGGGAGGAAATGCAATGGGTACTATTATTGGTGAAGGCATTACGTTTGATGACGTCCTGCTGGTTCCGGCTTATTCTAAAGTAATTCCGAATCAGGTTGATGTTTCAACGTATTTAACCAAGAAAGTAAAGCTGAATATCCCCATGATGAGTGCGGGAATGGACACAGTTACAGAGCACAGAATGGCAATTGCTATGGCCAGACAGGGTGGTATCGGTATCATTCACAAGAATATGTCCATTGAGGCACAGGCAGAAGAGGTTGACAAAGTTAAACGTTCTGAGAACGGTGTTATCACCGATCCGTTTTATCTTTCAGCAGAGCATACACTGAAGGATGCCAATGATCTGATGGCGAAATACCGTATTTCCGGTGTTCCGATCACAGAAGGCAGAAAACTGGTAGGTATTATCACAAACCGTGATCTTAAATTTGAGACAGATTTCAGCAGAAAGATCAAGGAGTGCATGACTTCAGAAGGACTGATCACAGCTAAGGAAGGAATCACACTTGAGGATGCCAAGAAGATCCTTGCGAAATCCCGTAAGGAGAAATTACCCATTGTAGATGATGACTTTAATTTAAAAGGACTCATTACCATCAAGGATATCGAGAAACAGATCAAGTATCCGCTTGCAGCCAAGGATGCACAGGGAAGACTTCTCTGTGGTGCTGCGGTTGGTATCACAGCAAATGTGCTTGCGCGTGTTGATGCGCTTGTGAAGGCTAATGTAGATGTGATCGTAATTGATTCTGCACATGGTCATTCAGAAAACATTTTAAAAGCAGTCCGCGAGATCAAGACAGTATATCCGGAACTTCAGGTAATCGCAGGTAATGTTGCAACAGGCGAAGCTACCAAGGCTCTGATCGAGGCCGGAGTAGATGCAGTCAAAGTTGGTATCGGACCGGGATCTATCTGTACAACACGTGTTGTTGCAGGTATTGGTGTTCCGCAGGTTACTGCAGTTATGGATTGTTATGAAGTGGCTAACAGCTACGGAATCCCGATCATTGCAGACGGCGGTATCAAATATTCCGGAGATATCACCAAGGCCATCGCAGCAGGTGCCAATGTCTGCATGATGGGAAGTATGTTCGCAGGATGCGATGAGAGCCCGGGAACATTCGAACTTTACCAGGGAAGAAAATATAAAGTATATCGTGGAATGGGATCTATCGCAGCTATGGAGAATGGCAGCAAGGACCGTTATTTCCAGGAGAATGCCAAGAAGCTTGTGCCGGAGGGTGTTGAGGGTCGTGTTGCGTATAAAGGACACGTTGAGGATACCGTATTCCAGCTGATCGGTGGTTTAAGATCCGGTATGGGTTACTGTGGAGCAGAGAATATTGAGAAGCTTAAGACAACAGGCAGATTCATCAAGATTTCAGCTGCATCTCTTAAAGAGTCACATCCACATGACATCCACATCACAAAAGAGGCTCCAAACTACAGTGTAGATGAATAATAAAGGAAAAAAAGGTAAGACCGGTAAGAAGTCACCCAGGCCGTCCCATAGCGGGCGGCCTGTTTCCGTAAAGAAAACTTCCTCCGAGTCTTCCAGAAGAAAAAAGAAGTCTTTGAGAAAAAAGAATCCGATCAAGATCCTGCAAAGGGTTGTGCTGATATTTATCATTGTGATCGTTGCTTTTGCTGCGTGTGTGTTAGGATACGCATTTTTGGAGATGCGCATGGAACAGAGTGAAACTCAGTACGGACAGGAAGAAATATCCGGGAATGCCAGCGGAAATGGCGGGCCGGAACAATGGCAGGCAGAAGGAGCGCCTTTTATTGATGTGGAGCTTCTGACACCGAATTCCTATTCCAGACCACAGATTTCTATCGAACAGGTAAATTATATAGCCATTCATTATACGGCCAATCCGGGATCTACTGCCGTATCCAACCGGAATTATTTTGAAAATCTTGCGACAACACAGGACAACAAAGTCAGCAGTCATTTTGTGATAGGGTTGGAGGGAGAAGTGGTACAATGTATTCCTACCTCGGAAATATCCTATGCCACAAATTCCAGAAATGTAGATACCATATCCATTGAATGCTGCCATCCGGATGAAACAGGGCAGTTTAATACAGCAACCTATGATTCGACGGTAAAGCTGACAGCGTGGCTTTGTACACGCTTTGGGCTGACTTCGGATCAGGTGATCCGTCATTATGATGTTACAGGTAAAGACTGTCCGAAGTATTATGTGGAGAATCCCGATGCATGGATCCAGATGAAATCAGACATTGCCGCACAGATCCAGACAGATTATGCATTACAGGGGAAATAAAGTGTTATTGTTTATTTTGTGAGCAACAAGAAGTCTGGAAAAATAATTTCTGAAAATAGGGGCTTGAAAATTAAGAAGAAGTATTGTAGTATAACAGCAGAAGCTGCATGACTGGCGGAAAGTAGGATCACCTACAGGGAGTGCAGTGAAGTGAGAAGCCGACCGCCTGGGCAGCCTGATAAGGGGTGTCCAGGCGGTTTTTTGTTACCGTTCATATCCTGGGATAAGCCCTGGGCCTTACATTAGACAAGGAGGACTGTGAAAAATGACGACATTTTCACTTGAAAAAGAACTGAAAGAAAATTCCTATCCGGGAAGAGGAATTGTGATCGGACGTTCCGCTGACGGGAAACATGCAGTTACTGCATATTTTATTATGGGAAGAAGCGAGAACAGCAGAAACCGTATTTTTGTTGAGGATGGGGAAGGAATCCGTACACAGGCTTTTGATCCATCCAAGCTTACAGACCCGAGCCTGATCATCTATGCACCGGTACGTGTCCTTGGAAATAAGACCATTGTAACAAATGGTGATCAGACAGATACGATCTATGAGGGAATGGACAGACAGCTTACCTTTGAACAGTCTCTCCGCAGCAGAGAGTTTGAGCCGGATGCGCCGAACTATACACCTCGTATTTCAGGCGTTCTTCATGTTGAAAACGGTAAATTCAATTATGCGATGTCTATTTTAAAGAGCAATAACGGAAATCCGGATTCCTGTCTTCGTTATACATTCGCCTATGAGAATGCGGCAGCAGGACAGGGACGTTTTATCCATACTTATAAATGTGATGGAAATCCACTTCCAAGTTTCGAGGGAGAGCCGAAGCTGGTAGAGATCCCAAGCGATATTGATGAATTTGCGGATCTCCTCTGGAAGAGCCTGAACCAGGATAATAAAGTTTCTCTCTTTGTTCGTTTTATTGACATTGAGACAGGAAAATATGAATCCAGGATTGTAAACAAGAATAAATAAGAAAATAGGGATATCACAGAGAACGGAGGAGCTTTTTCATGAAAGAATTACAGTTAAAATATGGATGTAACCCAAATCAGAAACCATCAAAGATCTATATGGCAGATGGAAGTGAGCTTCCGATCCAGGTACTCTCCGGAAGACCAGGATACATCAACTTCCTGGATGCTTTTAATGGCTGGCAGCTGGTACGTGACCTTAAGAAAGCAACCGGACTTCCGGCAGCAACTTCATTTAAGCATGTATCTCCGGCAGGTGCTTCCATCGGACTCCCACTGAATGAGACACTGGCAAAGATCTATTGGGTAGACGATATGGACTGGAAGAATTTTTCTCCGCTTGCATGTGCGTATGCAAGAGCAAGAGGTGCAGATCGTATGTCATCATTTGGTGATTTTATTTCTCTTTCTGATGTCTGCGACAAAGATACCGCAATACTGATCAAGAGAGAGGTTTCTGATGGTGTGATCGCACCTGGATATACAGAGGAGGCTCTTGAAATTCTGAAGCAGAAGAAAAAAGGCAATTACAATGTGATCCAGATTGATGAAAACTATGTTCCGGAACCTTTGGAGCACAAACAGGTATTTGGAGTCACTTTTGAGCAGGGCCGCCAGGAGCTGGCAATTGATGATGCGCTGATCTCCAATATTGTAACAGAGAATAAAGAGCTTACGGAAGAAGCCAAGAGAGATATGAAGGTTTCTCTGATCATCCTGAAATATACACAGTCCAATTCCGTATGCTTTGTTAAGGACGGACAGGCTATCGGCGTTGGTGCAGGACAGCAGTCCCGTGTACATTGCACACGCCTTGCAGGCCAGAAGGCAGATAACTGGTATCTCCGTCAGTGCCCGAAGGTACTGGAGCTTCCGTTTAAAGACACGATCACACGTGCGGAGAGAGATAATGCCATTGATGTTTACATTGGTGAGGAATATATGGATGTCCTTGCAGATGGTGCGTGGGAAAAGACATTCACAGAGAAGCCGGAAGTGTTCACAAAAGAAGAGAAGAGAGCATGGCTGGATGGTCTTACCGGTGTGACACTGGGATCCGATGCATTCTTCCCGTTCAGTGATAATATTGAGCGCGCATATAAGAGCGGTGTAAAATATATTGCAGAGCCGGGCGGATCTGTCCGTGATGACGCAGTTATCGATACATGTAATAAGTATGGAATGGTGATGGCATTTACTGGAATCCGCCTTTTCCACCACTAAAAGATATATATCATGACCATGATAAGCGGCTGAAATAAAAGATAAAAAATATAAAGTCCCGAATCTGAATTTCTGGAAAAAAGAAATCAGATTCGGGACTTTTTGATTGAAGGAGGATAGTTTTCAACAGGCTGTGAATGTCCATATGATTGAAAGCAGGTATAAATCAGCAAAAAAAAAGAACTCTGAAAAATCAGAGTTCTAAAGAGCGATAGACGGGGCTCGAACCCGCGGTCTCGACCTTGGCAAGGTCGCGCGTTACCAACTACGCCACTATCGCATATGCCTTATCGCCTCAAGTATCTCCCTCAGCGACAAGACATATATTAGCATAGATTTTATATTCTGTCAAATGTTTTTTGGAATTTTTTTGAAATTATATACAACATATAAAGTTTATTCCAGACATCTGAAACAGACCTTGTATATGACAATATTTCGGTGGCTTATGAGTTATTGTCTAAGTGGTAATAGCGCAAAACATGATCCGGATAGTATTGGTCACCATAGTCCCATGGACCTGCAGGATCGTGAAGGGGATCATCTTCATCACGTTGTGTGTTGCCGCTTGCCATCTGGGCAAAGGCCTGGGCACTTTGGGCCGTCCACACAGTCTGATCGTTCTCCTCCAGATAAGCAAAATAGGAATCGGCTCCGAAATTGTATGCCTGCAGAGCCAGACGGATTTTGGAAAGATCAGTCGGACCGGTACAGCCGGCTTTATCCAGAGCATATTTCAGTTCTTGGATGCCACAGGAAATAGAGTAAGAAGGATCTGTGATACCATTGGGCTGCTGAGGATATCTGGCATTGTAGGCTCCTTCTGAGGACTGCATGGGATCGGTACCCTGTCCGGAGCTTTCCTGCATCATCACAGCCAGGAGCAGGTCTACATAGTCGGACATATTATATTGTGCTGCTTCGCTGGAAACCTCATCGCGATAAGCTTCACAGGCTGCATTGATCTGATGGGTTTCCTCCTGCCTGCCGGAAAATCTGGGAAAACGCAGAAGGATACAGCCCACGATCAGCAGAAAAAGACATGTCAGAAAGATCTTTTGCCTGCGTACCTGCTGTACACGGAGTCTGTGGCGCTGTTTTTTAGTAAGGGTTGGTTTCTTGTGTTTTGTATTCATATATGTATTGTATCCGTTACGGATAGATTTGACCAGTTAAAAAATATGATCTTTTTGTTAAAAATTTCTGAAGACTGTCCTGTGAAATTGCAAAATATGATCTGATATGCTATGATAGTCGGGACAAACCGTAGAATGCTGGAAAAAAGGAGGCAAGATTTCATGCGAAAAAAGCTTCTGGCAGTTATTTTATGTGCTTCTATGCTTTTCCCTGTATCAGTATCTGCAGAGGTACTGGGATATGAAGCAACATTGGATACATATACACAGGAGAAAAAAACACCTCAGCAGTTTCAGATTGATGATGGGGCGGGAAATACAGTAAATGTTTTGGCGAAGAATGATACGCTTTATGTTACAGCGAAAAATACGTTAATCCGGTCCAATCCGGGAGACAGTGGTACAGAGCTGCGTTCTGTGATCCTGGGAACGAAGCTTGAAAGAGTTGCAGTCTGTGACAATGGCTGGAGCAAGGTGACCTTCCAAAAGAAAGGTGAGGACAAGATCATCGGTTATGTTTCGGACAGCGTGCTCAGTGATACAGAGATCGTAAATAAATTTACGGATACAGTTACAGCGGCACAGGACAGTGATATCCTGGATTATCCCGGCAAGAAAGACGGAGAGGTTGTAGGAGAGGTCCTTCAGGATGATGAGTTGAAAAGAACAGGTACGGTAGATGCTATCTGGAGCAGGATCGTTTACACAGATGACAGTGGTTCAGATCACGTCGGATATATTCCGACCAGCTGTCTGGAAGGTTATCAGGCTACGGAAGTGGCCAAGGCAGAGCAGGAAAAGAACACAAAAGCAGGATCCCTTACCAAGAGTTCCGGGGAGGGGATTTTTGCGGATGCAGTGGATGGTGTAACTTCCACAGGTGGTTCCGGAAGTACCGCAGCTGGCGTACAGATCGGAACGCCGGTATCAGTATCTTCTGACGCGACACTGAAACCACTGGGAACATTCCGGATCACGCATTATTGTCCGTGCAGCATCTGCTGCGGACCATGGGCGAATGGAATTACTTCCACAGGAGTAACGGCCACTACCAACCGTACGATCGCAGTGGATCCGAGTCAGATCCCATACGGTTCCAAAGTAGTGATCAATGGCCAGGTTTATGTTGCAGAGGACTGTGGAGGAGCAATCCGGACCAATTGTATCGACGTATATGTGGCAACACATTCCGAAGCAGAGCAGAAGGGTGTGTTTTATACAGAAGTATATTTGCTTCAGTGATCAGAAAAAGACTGCTGTAGATTCCACAAGGGATTTGCAGCAGTTTTTTTGTATAAAAAAACTCTGACCAGCAGAGGCTATTCTGCGATCAGAGTAAAAAAATAATGCCCAGAGCCGGAATCGAACCAGCGACACGAGGATTTTCAGTCCTCTGCTCTACCAACTGAGCTATCTGGGCATGTCTCTTTCGAGTACTTTGTTACTTTAACACATTTATGTAGAGAATGCAAGGGAAAAATAAAAAAAACAGATGTTTTTCTGAAAAATCTGATTTTCAAAAAAACATCTGCAATATTATGGCTACAGATTTATCTGGCAGCAAGATAGATTTTTTCCATATCTTTCATGTTCAGCTGTTTGAATACACCGATGGTACGGGTGTCTTCAAAGCTGCATTTAAACGCCAGATCATGGATCTCCTTTTCTGTAAGATCAAGACCAAGCTCATGAAGGCTGGTAGGCATCTGGATGGAACGAAAATAATCTTCCATGGCTTCAATGCCGGCAAGGGCAGTTTTGTTGAAGTCAGTACTGCAGGGAATGTCAAATATATTGACTGCAAACTGGGCAAAGCGTTCCGGATTTGCATCATAAACGTAACGTGCCCAGCTTCCCCACAAAGCGGCAAGACCAGCTCCGTGAGCTACATCGTAGGTGCCGCCCAGTTCATGCTCCAGCTGGTGACAGGCCCAGTCACCACCGCCGGTTCCGCAGCCGGTAAGTCCATTGTGGGAAAGGCTGCCGGCCCACATGATCTCTGCCCGTGCAGTATAATTATCCGGCTCCTTCATCAGGATTCGGGAGTTATAGATCACAGTCTGCATCAGAGATTCGCTGATACTGTCAGTGATCTCCATGGTTTCGATATTTACAAAGTACCGTTCCATAGTATGCATCAGGATATCCACACAGCCGCTTTCGGTCTGATATTGCGGCAGGGTATAGGTGAGTCGAGGATTTAAAATAGCAAAACGTGGGCGGCACAGATCGTTGCGGGCACTACTCCGTTTCAGCCAGCCATCTTCATTGGTGATCACACAGGATCCGCTCATTTCACTTCCGGAAGCTGCGATCGTCAGGATAACGCCTACGGGAAGACAGGATTTTGGGGTTTCGGTGCGGAGAAAAAAGTTCCATACATCTGTATCCGGATTGGCAAGTCCATAGCCGATGGCCTTGCAGGAATCAATAACGCTGCCACCGCCAACAGCCAAAAGAAAATCAACCTGTTCTTTGCGGCAAAGCTCAATACCCTCACGTACCTTAGAGAGACGGGGATTGGGAACCACACCGCCAAGAGTGACATAGGAGATACCAGCTTCATCCAGAGAAGATCGGATCTCATCGATCAGACCGGAGCTTACTGCACTGTGGCTGCCATAATGGATCAGTACTTTGCTGCAGTTCTGCTCTTTTAGAACAGTGCCGATCTTAAGGTGTGTATCTTTCCCGAAAATAACCCGGGTAGGGGTAAAATATTCAAAATTTCTCATAGAGATTAGGCTCCTTTTTATGATCCGCAGGGGTATCATCTTGGTTCATTTAATTGGTTTAAAGACGTTATAATAATAGCATAGAAGAGAAACAGACGCAAATAAAAGCTATTGAAAAAAGGGTGTAATTTTGGGGGAATGTGGTATAATGACTTCTGTGAAGGAAAAGTGACCTGATCACAGAAACAGACCAATGCGAAGCGTATATTATAGAACAGATCCAAATGAAGAAGAAAGCAGGTGTCTGAAATGGAGAATATCATTATCATAGGAGCAGGTCCGGCCGGAATCTCGGCAGCACTTTATGCGGCAAGGGGAAATATGGATCCGCTGATTATAAATACAGGGATCGGTTCACTGGAAAAAGCAGAGAAGATCGAGAATTATTACGGACTGGAGCATCCATTGTCCGGCAGAGAGCTTTTTGAAAGAGGTCTTGCCCAGGCAAGAGCACTTGGAGTACGGATCCTGGATGCCCAGGTTGTGGGAATGGGTGGTTTTGATACTTTTGAGGTGAAAACTACCGCAGGAGATTTTGAGGCACGCAGCGTGATCCTGGCAACCGGAAGCAGGAGAGCTTCTGCCAGGATTCCGGGAGTAAAGGAATTTGAGGGAAAAGGTGTCAGCTACTGCGCAGTATGTGACGCATTTTTTTACAGAGGAAAAGAAGTGGCAGTGCTTGGAAGCAGTGATTTTGCTCTTCATGAAGCAGAAGAACTTTCTCATACCGCTTCCCGTGTGACGATCTTTACAGATGGAAAGAAACCGGAATTTTCAAGAGAAAATCAGCTTCCGGTTAATACCATGAAGATCCAGGCAATCGAAGGGGATGAACGTGTTTCAGGCATCCGCCTGAAAAGTGATGTGTCCATGCAGGAGGCAGGTGCCGGAGAAGATTCTTTTGTGCCGGCAGAGGGAGTCTTTGTAGCGCTTGGTACAGCCGGAAGCTCGGAGATGGCCCGCCAGATCGGCGCGGAGCTGAATGAAAAAGGAAATATCCGGATCAATGAAGAGATGGAGACTACAGTTCCGGGGCTGTATGCAGCAGGTGATTGCACCGGTGGACTTCTCCAGGTGGCAAAAGCTGTTCATGACGGTGCCCAGGCAGGACTTTCCGCCTGTCGGTATGTGCGGAAGCTTTTGAAAGCGGAGGCATAAGCTGAAATTAAAAAAAACAAATACAGGATCAAGGAGGAATTTTATCATGGCAAAAGTTTTTACAACAGACAATTTTGAAACTGAGGTATTAAATGCAGAAAAGCCGGTACTGGTAGATTTTTGGGCAACCTGGTGCGGACCATGCAGACGCCAGGCTCCGGTCGTGGAAGAACTTGCAGAAGCCGGATATGAAGTTGGCAAGGTTGACGTAGACAAAGAGCCATCACTGGCACAGCAGTACAAAATCATGAGTATCCCTACACTGCTGGTATTCAAAGGAGGAAAAGAGACCGCACGTTTTGTGGGACTGACATCAAAGACAGAGCTTGAGGCAGCGCTTCAGTAACCAAAACAGAAAACAGAAAAAACAGATACAGCTCTGGGAACCGAAACGGTTTCCAGAGCATTGTTGGCTTACTGAAAATTTTAAACAAGGGTTAATAAAATATGGATGAGAAAATAATAAAAAAGAATGCAGTGCCTGTGATCGCGGCAATGATCACAGCACTGGCCTTTTCTTTTACGGGCCTTCCAATGGATGGCAATACTTCTGCAGAGAAAATGAGCAATGTTTATAATGGATTGGGATGCACGAGCTTACTTGCATGGATCCTGCTGCTTATTTTATACGTGAAAGGATGGGAGGGCTACCGGAAATACAGAAACTGGCAGGCACATGTTTTGGCAGTGATCTTTTCAGCGGGAATGCTTCTTGGAACTTCTTATTTTACAAATGGAAACTGGGATTTTCTGTTTGGCGCAAAGAAACAGATCCTGATCTCAGCCGGATGCTTTATAGGATTTTATATTATCTGTGATATGGGAATCACTTATTTCTGGAGGATTCCTGAGATGGAGTTTTTCCGAAAGGCCTGCGGGCGTATCCCGGCCAGAGAGGAAGAAGTAATGTGGTTCCGCCTGGCAAAGATATCTATGATCATTGGATGGACACCGTTTATCCTGGCGTTTCTCCCAGGCTCGATCCCGGCGGATGGATTTCGGCAGCTGGATGTATTTTTGGGAGCCATGCCGCTGGACAATCATCATCCATGGGTCCTGACGATGATCATGGGTGGACTGCTGACACTTGGAAAAACTATCTGGTGTTATAATTTTGGAGTATTTCTGATCGTCATTGTGTTTACTTCTGTGGAAATCTGGTGTTACAGTGCGGTAGTCCGCTATCTGTACAGATGGAAGGCTCCAAAATGGATACTTTTTGGTACTGTTCTGCTGTTTGCATTTGTTCCCATATTTGGAAGCTATGCGCAGGCAGTGATCAAAGATGGATTATATACGGCAGTCATTACTTTGTATTTTGCAGTGTATATAGATATTTGTCATTCTTTTTCCAAGAGAAAGGCAGTATATTTATTTCTTCTGGGAATCAGTGTTTGTCTTACCCGAAATAATGGCATTCATCTAGTCCTGCCTTCTTTGATCCTTTTGTTTTTCTTCCTGGTAAAGGGCGCGAGGAAATATGCATTTATTGTGGCTGTCTGTGTTTTTGCCTGTTATCTGGGCGTAGAAAAGGGGGCAGCACCTGCCCTTGGCGTGGCACCTGGATCCCGATGTGAAATGCTTTCGGTACCGTTTCAGCAGACTGCCCGATATCTGAGAGAATATCCGGATGATGTAACCGCAAGTGAGAAGAAAGCGATAAACAGGATCCTGGATTATGATGTTCTTGCCGAGAAGTATAATCCGGAACTGTCGGATCCTGTGAAAATTACATTCAGGTTCAGAGATAATGATGATGATCCTAAATTGGATGGATACATGAAGGATTATTTTAAAGCCTGGTTTGCCATGTTCCGTCGTCATCCGGGAGTATATATCCAGGCGACATTGAATAATATTTACAGTTATAATGATCCGTTCCATATGGGAAGAGGACAGCAGGGCGTGTACCGGTTCTACATAGATAAACTGTATCAGAAGAAATCCGGGATCGATGTCAGTTATGTTGGACCAAAAAAAATCCAGTATATATTCCGGCTTTATGATGAATTATGGATGCGCGCACCTGGCCTGGGACTTATCCTAAGTGCAGGAACGTATACATGGCTTACCCTGTTGCTGATAGGATATCTTCTTGTGAAGAAACAATGGAAAAAAATCCTGATCTTTGCCATACCGGTGCTGAATATACTGATATGTCTTGTTTCTCCTGTAAATGGGATGATCCGTTATATGTGGCCGGTAATGACTATTATGCCGATGCTGTTCTGGTGGATTCTGCAGCCGGCACCAAAAATAGCTTCAAATTAAAAAAGATTCATCATTTCATAAAGACGTCTTTTATCCAGAATGCGGATCGATCCCCGTGAGATCTGGATAGAGCCGTCTTTATTCATTTTTTTCAGGCTGCGGCTGACAGCTTCCCTGGCACTTCCGATGGAGCGGGCGATGGCTTCCTGCGTGAGAGCAAGCTCATCGGAACCGGTATCTGCAGCTTCATCCAGAAGAAAGGCTGCGATCCTCTGAGTCAGGGTCATAAAAAATGTCCGTTCGATTCCTGCAATCACATCTGAGAAATGTTCAGTTGTCCGTTTGTAGATGAAATTTTCCAGATAGATATTGTTTTTCATCAGCCGGGAAAAAGGAACTGCCGGAAGCAGAAGCAGATCACAGTCTGTTTCTGCATCGATCTGTACATCAAATGTAATGGCAGAAAGCATGCAGGAGGCGGAAAGAGTGCAGATATCACTGTCCCTTAAACGGTACAGGGTAGCCTCTTTTCCCTGAGCGGACAGTAGATAAACACGGAGAACTCCCTTCAGAAGAAAAAGAGTTCCCAGGCACTGGCGCTCTTCAGACTGTATGGCAGCACCTGCCGGGTAATGAAGCTCGCGAATGTTATCAAGAAGAAAATTCCGATCTTCTTCAGTCATATGTTCCCAGAAGGGAAACGCCTGAAAATAATTCAGACAGCTGTTTCGATCCATAAAAAGATTACTCCTTTATAAAAATATATAGTACTCATTTTAACGCTGTTTGGATGGAAATACAACAAAAACGGCATTTTTGCGGCAGGAGGGAAATCCTTGTTTATTATGGTTCACTCCGTTCTCAGCAACACGCTTCGCGATGCACAGAATTTATGCTGATCGCATAAATTCGCGCGGTATGTCTCGGGTTTTCTGTGACCTTCGCTCACAAAAAACACCTCGCGGAATATTACCAGTGAACAGTAACCCCTGTTTTTCTATTTACATCCGGTGGAGGGAACGTTATAATCATAAAGCGAAAAGGATCAACAGAGAAATAATGAAAACTGCCGGGGAAAGAAATTATCCGGCAGAAGTTAGGAGAATGTAAAATTTGAAAATCTTACTTGCAGCATGCAATGCAAAATATATCCATTCCAATCTTGCGGTATATAACTTGAAATCCTGTTCCGGAGAATACAGCTCCAGGGTTGTGGTCAAAGAGTACACGATCAATCAGATCAGGGATGACATTTTAAAAGATATTTATCTGGAGCAGCCGGATGTGATCTGCTTTTCCTGCTATATCTGGAATATTTCCTTTGTCAGGGAACTAGTGCCGGATCTTAAGAAAATTCTTCCACAGGTGGAATTTTGGGCAGGAGGCCCGGAGGTATCCTACGATGCGGTGGAATTTCTGAAAAAGAATCCTGCGTTTTTTGGAGTGATGGTGGGAGAAGGAGAGGAAACCTTCCATGAACTGGCAGGTTATTATATAGAAAGAAAACCGGAAACTTTGAGCGAGATCCGTGGAGTGGCTTTTCGTGATGAAAACAAAGACAGGAATATTGTACACACGGGCTGGCGGGAATTGATGGATCTAAGTAAAGTTCCGTTTGCATACAGCAATCTTACAGAGTTTAAAAACCGCATTATTTATTATGAGAGCAGCAGGGGATGCCCCTTTTCCTGCAGCTATTGCCTTTCTTCCATAGATAAGAAGCTTCGGTTCCGTGATATTGAGCTTGTAAAAAAGGAATTGCAGTTTTTTATTGATAATAAAGTTCCTCAGGTCAAATTTGTGGATCGTACTTTCAACTGCAAGCATGACCATGCCATGGAGATCTGGAGGTATATTACGGAGCATGACAACGGGATCACCAATTTTCACTTTGAAATTTCAGCAGATCTTCTCCGTGCGGAGGAGCTGGCGCTGATGAAAACCATGCGTCCGGGTCTGATCCAGCTGGAGATTGGTGTACAGTCTACCAATCCTCAGACCATCAAAGCCATTCGGAGAACCATGGATTTTGAAAAGCTGAAAAGGATTGTAGAGCAGATCCACAGCTTTGGAAATATCCACCAGCATCTGGATCTGATCGCAGGACTTCCCTATGAGGGCTATGATAGCTTCCACAAGTCCTTCTGCGATGTTTACACACTGCATCCGGAACAGTTTCAGCTTGGTTTTCTGAAGGTGCTGAAGGGATCACACATGATGGAAATGACAGGGGAATATCAGATTCTTTATAAGGATCGGGAACCCTATGAGGTACTTTCCACAGCCTGGCTGACCTACGAGGAGATTTTAAGGCTGAAAATGGTGGAAAGTATGGTGGAAGTGTATTATAATAGTGGGCAGTTCAAAAATACCCTTGTATTTCTGGAGAAGTATTTTGACGATCCTTTCCGGATGTATGAGGCACTTGGCAGATTTTATGAGAAAAAAGGTTACTCGGAGATCTCTCATTCCAGAATGAGGCGCTATGAGATTCTTATGGAGTTTGCCGGAGAACAGAAAGAGATCCCGCCGGAAGCACTTTCCGATGTAATGCTCCTCGATCTGTATCTTCGAGAGAATTTAAAGAGCAGGCCATCCTTTGCTTCAGACCAGAAGCCGTATGAGCGGCAGATCTGGGATTACCGGAAAGCAAAAAAAATCCCGAAAACCGCCCATATCGAGGTGTTCCGGGATGGAAAGAGGCTTCTTTTTGATTATACAGACAGGGATCCTTTGACCAACAATGCACAATTAACGGATATTACAGATGAGGTGAATAATAATTATGGGAATGTTTGATCCGAAAAAAAGGAAAGTGATCACAGCGATCATCGCAGTTATTCTGGTACTGGCAATGGTAGTTCCGACTGTGCTTTCGCTTATCATTTATTAAGGCGGCAGTTATGAAACTTGGAAAAAAGGCACTGGAGGCGCTTCAGGCAGAAATAGACGGGCGGCTTATGCCGGGAGATGAGCTGATCGTGGCAGGCCCTGTGGCTGCAGAAGGAACTGCATGGATCACAAAGAATTATCATGACAGACTGCGGGATGTTTTTGCAGAACGGTTTCTAGAGGATGTTGTGAAGCTTCCGGAGGTTTACGGAATAGGAACAGAAAAAGAGAATAATAAGATCTGGAAAATGGCGGAAGAATCCGGAGCCAGTGCCCGATATCTGATGGGAGAAGGTGGCTTTCTTGCTGCCCTCTGGAAAATAGCGGAGGCATCCGGAGTAGGTCTTAGCGCAGATCTTCGGAGTGTGCCCATCCGACAGGAAACCATAGAGATCTGTGAGGTCTTTGATGTGAATCCGTACAAGCTCCTTTCCAGCGGAAGTATTCTTCTGGGAATCCGTGGAGGCGATGCGTTTGTGCAGCAGCTGCGGCGAGAGGGGATCATGGCAGCAGTGATCGGACAGACCGATTCCGGAAATGACAGGCTTCTTTACAGCGGCGGAAATGCCAGATATCTGGAACGGCCGGCAGAAGATGAAATCAAAAAGCTTGGCTTTTTGATTTCATGAGCAAGCAGCGAAGCGGAAGCGGAGTGCGAATGCATATTTTGTATATTTAATGTTATGTAGAAAAGAGGAAAATAATAAATGGGAGTTTTGAATATTGTGCTCCATGAGCCGGAAATTCCGGCAAATACAGGAAATATCGGCAGAACCTGTGTGGCAACAGGAACCAGGCTGCATCTGATCGAACCGCTTGGTTTCCGCCTGAATGAAAAGGCCATCAAGCGTGCAGGTATGGATTATTGGGAACAACTGGATGTGACCAGATATCTGGACTATGAGGATTTTCTCAAAAAGAATCCGGGAGCAAAGATTTATTACGCAACCACCAAGGCACCTCAGACTTATACAGATGTGCAGTATGAGGATGACTGTTTCATTATGTTTGGCAAGGAGAGTGCGGGAATCCCGGAGGATATTCTGGTAAACAATCAGGAAACCTGCGTGCGGATCCCGATGATCGGAGATATCCGTTCCCTGAATTTAAGCAATTCAGTTGCCATTGTGCTTTATGAGGCGCTGCGACAGCATAATTTCACGCATATGAATCTGGAAGGTCATCTGAGAAATTACGACTGGAAATAAGCCTGCAAAGAGTAAATAAAAACCTCTGATCTGGAAATACTGTAGGAGATATTGAGAGATATTTCTTTTACAGCCTTCCGGATCAGAGGTTTTTTGATGTTTTATTTTGATTTTTCCAGTGTAAAGATAAATTCTGTTCCAACACCTACGGTGCTGATCACATTGATGTTCTGCTTATGAGCGTTGATGATCTCTTTTACAATGGCAAGGCCAAGTCCGGTACCCTTGCGGTCTTTTCCACGGGAGGCATCGATCTTATAGAAACGGTCCCAGATCCTGGAAAGACTTTCTTTTGGAATTCCGGTTCCATGGTCTTTGACTGAGACAAAAACCTTGCCATGGTTGACGGTGGTTTCCAGTGTGATGGAAGAATTGTCACTGCTGAATTTTACTGCATTGTCCAATAAATTGTACAGTACCTGCTGAATCTGTTCCATATCTGCACGGACAAAAAGCTCTTTTCCCGCAAGGAGGAGCTCCAGACGGATGTTTCGTTCCGAACAGGTTCCTTCAAAGGTGGCGGCTGTGGTACGGATCGTTTCATTGATATCAAAACGCCGCATATGCATCATACGCTTTTTGACATCCAGTTCGTTTAAGGTAAGGAGACTTCGGGTAAGCTTCTCCAGACGGGTGGATTCAAAAGCAATGACCCTTAGATAACGGTCCTGCATTTCCGGTGGGATGGTACCGTCCAGCATGGCTTCCACATAGCCTTTGATGGAGGTCAGAGGTGATCGGAAATCATGGGACACATTGGAAATGAACTGCCGTTGATACTCTCCGTTTTTGTTCAGCTTGTCTGCCATGTAATTCAGGGAGTGGGAAAGATATCCCATCTCATCTTCAGAATCTACGGGGATCGTGTAGGAAAGATTTCCGTTGGCAAATTCCAGGGCACCCTTTAAGATTTCTTTCAGAGGTTTATGGACCCTGTAAAAATAGATCAGAAGAAAACTGAAAAACAGTGCATAGATCACAATAAAGATCAGTACCATAACCTCTACGATATTGCTGCGGCTTTCGTAGAGGTTTTTCATAGAATAGTGGATCACCAGATAACCGATCACCAGATCTGTATCTTTTATGGGAACAACTGTGCTTAACTGTGCGGTTTTTAATGTCCCGTAAAACGTACCGGAAGAATAGCAGGTATCTTCGTAATCTTCCGGCCGGAAGTTCCTGACGGTGATAGCACCGGAATCAGAGGACTGCTGGTTTGTGTTTATCAGAACGGTCCCATCTGTATCCATAACCCAGAAATCTGCATTTTGAAAGGCTGCTGCTGAGGAAAGAGCCAGGATGCTGGATTCGTTTTTGGGGCTTTTTACAGCCTGACGAAGTTCATTTTTGGAAACCAGCTGGCTGGCAGTGCGGTAAAGAGACTCTCCGGTAGAGCGCTCCAGCCTTTTTTCTACCAGGTAGGAGCCGCCGGAGGAAAGCAGCAGAAAGCAGATTCCGCCCAGCATAAAGTACAGGATCAGCAGTTTAGTATAAAGATGCAGTTTCATGAATCCTTTACCTCAAATTTGTAACCGATTCCCCAGACTGTGGAAAGAGCCCAGTTTGGGTTATCCTTGATCTTTTCACGGAGACGTTTGATGTGAACGTCTACGGTTCTGGTATCACCAATGTATTCATAGCCCCAGATGTGATCCAGAAGCTGTTCTCTTGTGAAAACCTGATTGGGAGAAGCTGCCAGGAAATAGAGAAGCTCCAACTCCTTTGGCGGCATATCGATCTGGTGTCCCATATAAGTTACAGAATAGTTGGTTAGGTTGATCACCAGATCCGGATAGGAAACACATTTTTCCTTTGGCGCGGCAGACGGAGATTTTACATGAAATCTGCGCAGTACCGCACGGACACGTGCCACCAGCTCTTTGGAGTCAAAAGGCTTGATGATGTAATCATCCGCTCCAAGCTCCAGTCCCAGGACTTTGTCAAAGGTTTCTCCCTTGGCGGAAAGCATAATGATCGGTACATCGGAGGTGTGACGGATCTCACGGCATACCTGGTATCCGTCAATGCCCGGAAGCATGAGATCCAGAAGGATCAGATCCGGGTGAAAAATATGGAACTGCTTCAGGGCTTCCTCGCCGTCATTTACGATCTTAGTCTCAAAGCATTCTTTTGTGAGATAGAGAGCAACCAGCTCTGCAATGTTGTTGTCATCGTCAACAATGAGGATTTTCTGTTTTGTAGCCATGGTTTCAGCTCCTTTTTTATTTCTTGAATTCTACAATGGTCACGCCGGCATCGCCTTCTCCGAATTCGCCGAGACGGAAGGAAGCTACGTGCTTCTGGCGCTTCAGGTAATTGTGGACACCTTTGCGGAGGGCACCGGTACCTTTTCCGTGAACGATACGGACGGATTTCATGTGTGCGATATAGGCGTCATCCAGATATTTATCCAGCTCTGCAACTGCCTCATCTACGGTTTTTCCGAGAAGATTGATCTCTGTGGAAATGCTGGCTGCCTTGGACATACGGATCTTTCCGGCACCGGTGCGCTGCATGGACGGAGTGGTGATCACCGGTTCGTCCACAAGCTCCAGATCGGAGATATGAACCTTGGAACGGATGATACCCATCTGCACAAAGAGATATCCTTTGGAATCCGGATGACTGGAAACTGTTCCCTTGAGATTCAGGCTGAGCACCTTTACGGTATCGCCAAGAGAAAGATCGGATGGTTTCAGCTGTTTTTTTGGCTTTTGCTTCTGCTGTTTGGAAGACATTCCAGTTTCGGCTTTTGACATACGTTTTTTCAGGTTCTGGCGCTCTTTTTCCACGGAAGCGGTATCTACGTGATCCTTCTGGAATTTATGGAAAAGCTTCATGGTCTGATCTGCGTATTCCTTGGTATCGCGGAGAATCGCATGTGCCTGTTCATTGGCTTCTCTGAGAATCCGCTCTTTACGTTCATCCAGCTTTTCTTCTTTTTCCTGAAGGGATTTTTTCAGATCTTCTACCTGTTCTTTATAACGAGCAATTTCAGCACGCTCGTTTTCGATGGTGACACGGCTCTGCTCCAGGGATGTCAGAACATCTTCAAAAGATTCATCCTGCTCGCTGATCTGTTCTTTTGCTTTGTCGATGATGAAATCCGGAAGCCCTAGCTTGGAAGAAATGGCAAATGCGTTACTTTTTCCCGGAACACCGATCAGAAGGCGGTAGGTCGGACGTAAGGTTTCTACATCGAATTCACAGCAGGCATTTTCCACACCCGGAGTGGAGAGGGCATAGATCTTCAGTTCGCTGTAATGTGTGGTCGCCATGGTACGGATACCCTGCTCGTGAAGATGTGACAGGATCGCAATGGCAAGAGCGGCACCCTCTGTAGGGTCAGTACCGGCACCAAGCTCATCGAAGAGGACCAGGGAATCCTGATCTGCGGATTTCAGGAAGGAAACCACGTTTGTCATATGAGAGGAGAAGGTACTTAAGGACTGTTCAATGCTCTGCTCATCTCCGATATCAGCATAAACCTCGCGGAAAAGTGCAAGTTCGGAACGATCGAGCGCCGGGATATGGAGACCCGACTGTCCCATCATGGTAAGAAGACCTACGGTTTTCAGAGAAACAGTTTTACCACCGGTGTTTGGTCCGGTGACAACCAGGAGGTCAAAATCATCCCCGAGACGGATGTCAATAGGAACGGCTTTTTTCTTATCGATCAGTGGATGACGGGCCTGGCGAAGCCGGATCCGGCCTTCTGTGTTGAAAATAGGTTCACTGGCGTTCATGTCCATGGCAAGTGCAGCACGGGCAAAAATAAAATCTAGCTGTACCATGATGGAAAGATCTGCGTGAATAGCTTCCAGCTCAGCAGCTACCTGCTGGCTTAAGGATGCAAGGATCACTTCGATCTCTTTCTGCTCTTTCAGCTCCAGCTCGCGGATGTCGTTGTTTAGCTTGACAACAGCCATGGGCTCAATGAAAAGGGTGGAGCCAGTGGCTGACTGGTCGTGGATCATACCGGGAACCTGGCCTTTATATTCAGCCTTTACTGGGATACAGTAGCGACCGTCACGCATGGTGATAACGGAATCCTGAAGATAATTCCTAGCACTTCCTGCAACCAGAGAAGAAAGCTGGGTGTGTATCCGGTCGTTGGTGGCTTTGATGCTGCGGCGGATCTGACGAAGTGTACTGCTGGCATCGTCACTTATCTCATCCTCAGAAAGGATACAGCGGCGGATCTCTGTACTAAGGGGCGTCAGAGGCTCCAGTGCCGCAAACATTCCATCAAGGGAATCAGTCATTCCGTCATCACGATCACTTCTGGAATAGGCCTTTACACGACCGGTATTCTCGAGAAGACTGCAGACAGAAAGCAGCTCCGGTGCATTCAGAGCGCTGCCCACAGTAAGACGTTTTAATGTGCCACGGATATCCTTGACACTGCCGAAGGAAATGCCGCCTTTTTTGAACAGGCGGGCAAGGGCATCGTGTGTTTGTAACTGCATGGACCGGATTTCATCAATGTCCGTGGAAGGGGTGAGCTTCCTGCAGAGATCTTTTCCCATGGGGGAGGAGGCCTTGTCTGTGAGCAGATCTATGATTTTATAGTATTCAAGTGCTTTGTATGCTTTTTTGTTCATTGTTGCTGTAGTTACTCCTTTTTGTTACTTCTGTTGATTCTGTGTTTTTCTGCGCAACACAGGATATGCAAAAAAACACTTCGTTTCCTATTTTACATGATTTCCATAGCAAAGGAAAGTAAAATGTGTTATGATACTGAATAAAGCCCGGAAGTAAATGGAAACCGCGCAGAAATGCAGGGAAGCTCGGACCGGGGTACAGCCAGAGATCGTAAAGAAAGACTGGTTGTGAATGCAAAGTGTGAAGTAGATGCGTTCGTAAGTATGTCCGCTTTGAAAGTAAAAAGAACAGAAAGGCAAGAAATTTATGCGTTTTTTAAATGAATTACATGAAGGAGACAGAGTAAACGGGATCTATCTCTGCAAACAGAAACAGGCAGCTACAACGAAGAATGGCAAGCCTTATGAGAATCTGATCCTTCAGGATAAAACAGGTGTGATCGATGGTAAGATCTGGGATCCCAATTCTCTGGGAATTGATGATTTTGATGCTCTTGATTACATTGAGATCATGGGAGATGTGACAAGCTTTGCAGGCGCCATGCAGCTGAATATCAAGAGAGCACGCAAGGCAGGAGAAGGGGAGTATGATCCGGCAGATTATCTTCCTACCAGTGAGAACAGTGTGGATGATATGCAGAGCCAGCTGCGAGAGCTTATCAACAGTGTGAAGAATCCCTATCTTTCCCAGCTTCTGAAGAAGCTTTTTGTAGAAGATCAGGAATTTATGAAGATATTTGAGGGACATTCTGCGGCCAAGACCGTACATCATGGCTTTATCGGTGGATTGATGGAACACACTCTTGGAGTGACACGTCTCTGTGATTACATGGCGAATGCATATCCGGTTTTAAACCGTGATCTTCTGATCACAACTGCACTTCTTCATGATGTGGGTAAAACTAAGGAGCTTTCTGCTTTTCCGATGAATGATTATACAGATGAGGGACAGCTTCTGGGACATATTGTGATCGGGGCGCAGATGGTACATGATCTTGCAAAAGAGATTCCGGATTTTCCGGAGAAGATTGAGAATCAGGTGATCCACTGTATTCTTGCACATCATGGTGAGCTGGAGTACGGTTCTCCCAAGAAACCGGCACTTGCGGAGGCAGTTGCCCTGAATCTGGCAGACAATACAGATGCAAGGATGGAGACTCTGACAGAAATTTTCCACGCAGACAAAGGCAAAAAAGAATGGCTTGGTTTCAACCGGCTTTTTGAGTCCAATTTAAGAAGAACAGGAGATATTTAATACATGGAATTCCGTAAAAACGATATACTCACTTTAGATATAGAGGATTGCGGAGTTGACGGTGAAGGTATCGGGAAAGCCGATGGCTTCACCGTTTTTGTGAAAGACGCCGTGATCGGAGACCGGATCAAAGCCAAGATCATCAAGGCAAAAAAGAACTACGGCTATGGCCGCCTGATGGAGGTGATCACGCCGTCTCCATACCGTGTGAAGCCTGCCTGCTCCATTGCCCGCCAGTGCGGAGGATGCCAGCTTCAGGCATTATCCTACGAGCAGCAGCTGAAATTTAAAGAGAAAAAGGTTCGTGGACATCTGGAAAGAATCGGAGGTTTTCAGAATCTTGATATGGAACCGATCATGGGGATGGAAGAACCCTATCATTATCGAAACAAGGCACAGTTTCCGGTAGGAAAAAATAAAGACGGAAAGATCATCACAGGCTTTTATGCAGGAAGAACCCACTCCATCATTGATAACCGGGAATGTATTCTGGGAGTGAAACAGAATAAAGAGGTTTTGGATCGTGTGATCGGACACATGGAAAAATATCATGTACAGCCTTACGATGAGACTACGGGAAAAGGTCTTGTACGTCATATTATGATTCGTTATGGCTTCCATACAGATGAGATGATGGTCTGTCTGATCTTAAACGGAGATAAGATCCCTGCAGAAAAGGCTCTGGTGGAATCACTCTGTGAAATTCCGGAAATGACCAGCATTACCATCAATGTTAATAAAAAACGGAATAATGTGATCCTGGGTGATCAGCTTCGTCTCCTTTGGGGACAGTCCTATATAACGGACAGCATCGGAGATATTTCCTATCAGATTTCTCCCCTGTCCTTTTTCCAGGTTAATCCCATCCAGACCGAAAAACTGTATGGAAAGGCTCTGGAATATGCCGGCCTTACGGGAAATGAAACTGTATGGGATCTGTACTGTGGAATCGGAACTATCTCCCTGTTCCTGGCCCAGAAAGCAAAATTCGTCCGCGGCGTGGAGATCGTACCACAGGCCATTGACAATGCAAGAGAGAATGCGAAGCTCAATGGCATTGAGAATGTAGAGTTTTTTGTCGGAAAAGCAGAGGAAGTGCTGCCGAGAGAGTATGAGAAGAATGGCGTTTATGCAGACGTTATCGTGGTAGACCCGCCACGGAAGGGCTGTGATGAGGTGCTTCTGGATACAATCCTTAAAATGAAGCCGGAGAGGGTTGTGTATGTGAGCTGTGATAGTGCGACACTGGCGAGGGATCTGAAGGTGCTGTGTGCGGAGGATTATGAGTTGATGCGGGTTTCTACTACGGATATGTTTCCGCAGGGAGTCCATGTTGAAACAGTCTGCCTTCTGTCAAGAAAATCCCAATAAATCAAAGGTTTCTGCGATTTTGGAAGAAAAATAGATGTGTGTTTCTGTTTCCGAAGAGTGATGATATAATCGGAGATTTACCCCAGGGGATAGGATTTGGGGAATGAGAGATATACATTTTGGCAAAAGTGGTTTTGTTAAAGGAGCGTATGATGAAGGAAATTAAACAGTTCACAACCCAATTTCGAAGAGCGATTGATTTGGCTTTGGAAGCAGGGGAGTTTGATAATGACAGCATATATCGCAGATTTCCACGTGCTTGTTGCGGAGATACGAGTGATTTGTTAGCCCAGTATTTATTAGATAAAGGTATCAAAACAGATTATGTCTGTGGAACATATTGGGGTAAACCGGATGAAAACGGACATCTCATGCGTGGCTGATGGTAGACAAACATATTATTATAGATATCACAGGTGACCAATTTAGTGGCAAGTCTACTTTTCTTAATTATGACAATGGTGCTAGAATATAAATAGTACAAGCCAAAATGAGAAATTCCAAATACACATAAGCATGATATAATAGAGGCATGCTGAAGGAGGATCTCATATGGCAAAGCAACATGACAAACAATTTAAACTTGATGCAGTCCAGTACTATCAGGATCACAAAAATCTCGGAGTACGTGGATGTGCAGAAAATCTTGGCATCGGATACAGCACATTAACAAAATGGCTGAAAGACTTCCGGGAATCAGGTGATATTCCTGTTCGTGGTTCTGGTAATTATGCATCTGATGAGCAGAAGGAAATTGCCCGTCTCAGACGTGAATTACGTGATGCCCAAGATGCACTTGATGTGTTAAAAAAAGCAATCAACATTCTGAGAAAATGACGGAAGCCATTTATCTTGAAGTGTCTGAGAAGACGGAAGCTGCCAAAAAGGCTGGACGCCGGGTTTCCGTCTCCAGAATGTTGAAATTTTTAGGTGTCTCTCGCTCAGGATATCTTGCATGGCTCCACCACGTACCTTCTGATACAGAAAAACGTCGTAAAGCTGTAAAAGCAAAAATACAGGATATTTATGATGATTCCAAGCAGAACTACGGTGCTCCGAAAATCACTGTAGAACTTCGAAAAACTGGTGAAGTCATTTCGGAAAGAACCGTTGGTACATATATGCGCCAAATGGGGATCCGTGCTCAGTGGAGCAAACCATGGACGATCACCACAAAAGATTCCGATTTCAGCACTGAATTACAAAATATCCTTGATGAGCAATTTAATCCTGATCGTCCGAATGCAGTCTGGTGTTCGGATATTACCTACATCTGGACAATAGATGGATTTGTCTATCTGACCAGTGTTATGGATTTATTTTCCAGAAAAATCATAGCCTGGACGCTTTCAGAAACACTGGAAGTATCTTGCGTGATTGATACTATAAACAAAGCCCAAGTTCGCCGAAATATCGATCAACCATTAATTATCCATTCGGATCGTGGCAGCCAATATGTTGCAAAGGAATATAAAAAAGCAACCGAAAATATGTAGCGCAGTTATTCGAAGAAAGCTTTTCCGTGGGATAATGCATGCATTGAATCCTTTCATTCTATTATCAAACGTGAATGGCTCAATCGCTTTAAAATTCGCGACTATAAGCAGACATACCAGTTGATTTTTGAATATCTGGAAGCTTTCTACAATACGAAACGAATTCATAGCCATTGCAACTATATGTCGCCAAACGAATTCGAACGAGTGTATGAAAGAACGCACACTGAGGCTGAGCTTCTGGCAGGTTAAAATGGGGAGAAATTTCTCATTTTAACTCGTACTAAATCTTGACATAGGACCAGTCTTCATCCGGCAATGTTAGATGTGCAGGAGGAAATACTTAAAATGTTCCAAACAGCTGCGTATGAACAATATACAGAAATTTTAGAAAGGCAGAGACAGGAAGCCTTGTAGCAGGGGTAAAATCTTTTGGAAAATCCCATTATAAACAAAAGTGATGATAAATATATTGATACTGTGATACACATATTTTCTTTTCAATAGAGATGGTGGTTATATGTTAGAGAAGGAAAAACTAGACGGTTATTTTATAGCTGTAGATGGTCCTAATGGTGTTGGAAAGTCAACACTAATAGAGGCTATAAAAAATAAATTGGAAGTATTGGGATATGCTGTATATATAACAAGGGAGCCCACGGATACTAAACTGGGAAATTTCTTAAGAGAGTTTGCAGAAAAACATTCAGGGATAAGTTTGGCGTGTTTGGTTGCGGCAGATAGATATGAGCATATGACCAATGAAATTATACCTGCATTAGAAGAGGGACAACTGGTTATTTCTGATAGGTATATACTTTCATCACTAATATTGCAAGAAATGGATGGTGTTAGTGCTACTTTTGTGTTGACTGCAAATTCCGAAATAATAAAGCCGGATTTGCAATTGGCAGTGTTTGCAGATGAAAGGGTTTTGCAAAAAAGATTATCAGAACGAGATACATTGACTAGATTTGAAAAAGGGAATCAGTCAAAAAGTGAACTTGATTTTATGGAGAGAGGGATTATAGAATTAAGGAAATATAATATCGATGTTATGAATATTTATAACAATGACAATTTGGAAGAAAATGTAGAAAAAGTGGTTTCTTATGTAGTTAATAACTGGAGGAAGGTATGAAAAAATTTATTCTATTTAACTCTCCTATATTTTGGGATACCACAAAAGAGAAAGAACAGTATTTATCACCACTGGGATTAGGATATATAGCAACATATTTAGAAAAAGCGGGAATAGATGTTACTATTGTAGATTGCGTAAAAGAAAGAAAATCTGTAACAGATATAGCGAATTTTATTAATAAAATGCATCCAGATTATATTGGAATAAACATTTTTACGCAAAATTACGAAATGGTGAAGTTTATTATTGAAAGTATTGAGATCCCATGTGATTGTTTTATCGGAGGACAAGCCGTTAAGAGTATTTATTTTGATATACTTCAATGGGATACCCAAAATAGATTGAACATAATTATTGGTGAGGGAGAATTTATAATACCTGCCCTTGTTTTAGGATTATGCAATCAGATTCCAGAGGAACAAAAGAATCAAAAATTTGTATATAGAGTTAATAAAGATTCGGAATATTTTCCAGAGGATATTTCAAATGTCTTTTTGGATAGGAGGTATTTGGGAAACGAGATAGTAGACAATCATTATGGTGAGAAAGAAATAGCAATCATTACATCGAGAGGATGTGCGTTTGATTGCGCGTTTTGCGGAGGGGCCAGGAGCTTAAATAAAGATGTTACAACCAGAATTCGCACAGAAGAAAGTGTTATAATGGAAATCAAAGAAATACTATCTACATATCCAGATATACAAAGCATTCGAATTTTAGATGATTTGTTTTTAAGAAATGGTAAAAGTATAGATATGGCAAATAATATTTTTTCAAAATTTCCACAGTTGAGTTGGCGAGGAATGGTTCATGTGTTGTCTCTAATTGGAAATATTGAAAAAGTGAAGGATCTCCACAATGGAAGGTGTAGGGAATTGTTTATTGGAATCGAATCTGGTTCAGAAAGAATGAGAAAGAAAATAAATAAGCTTGGTAGTTCAGATGATGTTATAACTGTTTCAAAAGAAATTCTGGAGAATGGAATTGACTTGAAGGGGTATTTTATTTATGGTTTTCCAGAAGAAACAAAAGAAGATTTTCAAAAAACATATGAATTGGCTTCTAAAATAAAAGAAATATCGCTTAAGACTCCTGGAACATTTAGAACCAGTGTGTTCCAATTTAGACCATATCATGGAACGCAGTTATATAATGAAATAGTAAAAAGCACTGGAATTATTCATGGGTGTGAATTTAATAAATCAATAAGTCAATTTGAGGGAAGATCACAGTTCAATTTTGAATTTGGGAATTATAGTGCGGAGATAGATGAAATGTTAAATGAATATATTATAAAAACACAGAAACTTACAGAGGAAGAACAATGATTGAGCAAATACGTAGATGTCAAAAGTGCGGTTTGTGTTTTAACCAAAAACCGCTATTAGATACAGAAAAAGAATGTCAGGTTTTTTGGGTAGGTCTTTCGGCAAAAAAAATGGAATCTGATGAAGAAGTCCCGTTGTCTCCGGAAACCAATACAGGAATGTTGATTCAAAAGATAGAGGAATTGTGTGGAGAGGTAATCACATATAAAACAAATTTAGTAAAATGCCTTCCTTTAACAGAGGAACAAAAATTGCGTTATCCTAATAGAAAAGAAATCGATAGTTGTTTTGAACATTTGGTTGGTGAAATTCAGGCAATGTCTCCGAAAATAGTTTTTTTGTTGGGAGAAAAAGTTTATTCATCTGTTGGAAAACATTTAAAAATCAATTTTGAAAAATGGGATGAATTTGAATATCATTATAAAAAATATGAAGGGACTTATTATGTACCAATTCACCATCCATCTTATATTTACGTTTATAAAAGAAAACGAATGGATGAATATATTGAGGGGGTTGAAAGGATAATAAATCAATTATTATAGTTGTGATGGATATAAAGCGTGATATGTTCCTGCTACAATCGCAGGTATAAAAATGACGGAGAACTAAGTCGGTTGGGGTCTGGGACATATGGCACACTTTTTGCCTCTCGTTTAAAAGCTGAATGATTCGGACTAAAACTTGTAGTGTAGGAAAGTTGATTAGACGGGGTAAATGCTATCCCCCTAATAGTGATACAAACATTTTCGCAAAAGGTGACGGTTTCGCTATTTAGTATAAGAAGTAACTTTCACCGCATGTAGAGACTGTGTGCCTCTTGAGCAACCGAAAACCAGATACCACGGTAAAACTCAGCGTGGATATGGATGATTACTATCGTATTAAAGATGGTAAAGAGCCTAAATAAAACCAAATAATACACTGAAACAAAGCAAGACAGAAGCTGTTGATGCGTTAGAAGATAACGTGTCAGCGGCTTTTTCTTTTTATCTGAAAATCTATTAGTCAAATCTGAAAGGAGTCAATTCTATGGCAAAGAAAAATGTAAGAAATATGAAGGTTTGTGGACAGAGCGGTTATAAATATGAGACGGTTCCGACAATTACATTAAAAGGAAAATGGCTGGAAGAACTTGGATTTCATCTTGGAGATTATGTACAGGTGAAATGTGAAAATGGTCAGCTGATTATCACACCGGATGTGAATAAAGCACAGGAGCAGGAAGCAAAAACAGCATTTATGGATGAGGAGATTAAGAAACTGAAAATCAGATACCAGAATGAAAAAGAAGAAATTACTGCAAAATATGTGGCGGAGCAGAGTGCCGGCTGTTATGGAAAGAAAGCATGAGAGGGGGAGAGAGTATGGCAAGGATTATTATGTGCGGATCATTTAAAGGGGGAGTTGGCAAGACTGCCAGCTCCTGGAACCTGGCTTATTCACTGGCTGAGATGGGAAAAAGGGTTCTGGCTGTTGATTTTGACAGCCAGGCAAATCAGACTACCAGCTTCGGAATTGAAGATCCTGCGGCTGTACCGGTGACGATTGGACATCTGATGATGAATCGGCTGGAAGATGAGGAAGTGCCGGATCCGTCAGAATTTATTCAGAGCAGAAACGGTGTGGACTTTATTCCATCATCCATGATGCTTTCGGCAGTGGACAGTAAGCTACGGATGGAAATGGGTTCAGAGAAGATGCTGGTCGGCATTCTGGAGCCACTGAGAGGGCTGTATGACTATATTATTGTAGACACCTGTCCATCGCTCGGAACATTGACGATTAACGCACTGACGGCGGCTGATGAGGTGATTATTGCTGTCAATCCACAGCTTCTGGCAATGATGGGATTGCAGGATTTTATCCGGACAGTGAAGAAAGTCAGAAGCAGACTGAATGACCGCCTGCAGATTGCAGGGATTCTGCTGACTATGTGTGATGCCAGAACAAATCTCTGCAAGGTAATCACAGAACAGCTGACGGATACTTTTGATGGACAGATCCGGATTTTTAAGAACATCATACCAAACACAGTAAAGGTGGGAGAATCAATTTATTACAGTGAGCCGCTTCTGGAGTATGCACCGGAGAATAAGGCTTGTAAAGCATACCGAAATCTGGCAGAGGAGGTGGTTGGGGATGAAAGCTAATGCACCAAAAAGAAAAGTATTTCAGGACGCACTGGATCTTCTTGCTGAGGATCCGGTGAAGGATACGCCAGTGGCTGTGAATGGGATTGTTTCTATTCCTGTTGAGGAAATCCATCCGTTTCATGATCATCCATTCCGGCTGTATGAGGGAGACCGCCTCGAAGATATGGTACAGAGCATCAGGGAGCATGGTGTGCTGAATCCGGTGATCGTGAGGAAGGCTGCAAGGGGATATGAGATGCTTGCAGGGCATAACAGAACCAATGCGGCAAAGATAGCAGGATTGACGGAGGTGCCGGCGATAGTGAAGACGGATCTGTCTGATGAGGATGCTTATGTGTACGTGATCGAGACAAACCTGTTGCAGAGATCCTTTGCGGAACTGCTTCCATCAGAGAAGGCGGCAGTGCTGGTGGCACGTTATGAAAAAATAAGCAGTCAGGGGAAACGGAATGATATCCGGTAGGAAATTGAGGCTTTGGAAAAAACCTGTGGACACGATGTCCACAAGTCCAGACAGAGAACCTGTGGACATGATGTCCACAAGTCACAGAAGAGCCGTGATGGACTTGGTGAGGAATATGGAATGACTGGAAGGAATATTGCCAGATATATGAGACTGGACCGGCTGATTCCGGAATTTAAGGATGCAGTAGATAAGGGGACACTGGCAATGGTAGTTGCTGTTGATTTGTCTTATCTGAATGTGAAGATGCAGAAGATGATCCAGCAGGTGGCAGAGGCTGAGGGAAAGAAACTGAAACCGAAGTAGGCAGTGGAACTGCGGAAGATGGGAAAGGAGATTACGAAAGAGACGGTTGAGAGTGTTCTGGCGTGTAAAGAAAAGAAGAAGCCGCAGAGTGTGTCAGTGAAACTGCCGGTGGAATTGTATGAGAAGTATTTTGCACAGATGGATGCCGGAGCAGTGCAGGAGATTATGGAGAAGGCATTGGAAGGGTATTTTGGAAAGGAGGCAACAGGTGTTTAGCAGAGAAGATCTTGAATGTCTGGATCCGGGGTATTTTGAGATTATTTATATGGATGACCGGGATGTAACCATCATGTCCCCGGAATACAAGGCATATGTGGTATATACATAATCCAGAATATCCATTGATGGGATCCTGTATCATATTTCATAAGCATAAGGTGTCCCATCCGTATCATCAGCATGGCCGCAGTAATACACTGCGGCAGGCTGTGCGGAGCATTAAGAAACATGATAAATGGCAGTTGGGTGGAAGAAAGATTACAAATTGATATAGTTTGGAAAGGTGTTATCAGAAATGGTAGCGTCTTTTTTATGTTTGGTGTATATCTTTGAAAACAATTTACTATACAAATTGAAAATACATTTATGTCCTAGCATTATCAGCTGTTTTGCAGTAAAATTGAATAATACATTAAGAGTTTATAGGGGGTGCAGGATGGAATTATTATATTCAAATATTCTGCCATTAGGAACAGAGGATGATCAGGAAACAATAATGGACTGCTTTAATGAACAGATGAAAATAGCTGACAGAGTCGAAATCGCAGTTGGATATACTTCTAATGCATCACTTGCCGAATTAGACAGGCTTGTGGATAAATGTGGTATTTCTAAAGTTTGCTTAAATATAGGGATGTATTTTATTGAAGGTATGCCAGAAGGAGCATATCATACAGCAATAAAAATCAATGAAAAGTGGCAGAAATCAGATATTGGTGAGATTCGAGTTATAAAGGCATTCAAGTATCATGGAAAACTGTTTTGCTTTTATAAAGACGGAAAACCATTTTCGGCAATTATCGGATCTGCAAATCTTGGAGTTATCAAATTGGAAGCAAGCAATAGAAGGCAGTACGAGATGTCTGCTATTACAACAACTGAACAGGAAGTGGCGGAGATTGCAGAACACATTGAGAAGTTGAAAATGCAAAACTGCTCAGAGAATATTGCGCTTGTAAAGAATATGCCGCTTGTGAGAGAAGTTAATACTGCATTAAATGGAATAGAACTGGTTACATCTGTACCAAAATCAAATGTGGAGTTTTATGAAAGATGTAAAGCGTATGTTTCATTCTTTCTGAAACTGAAAGTTCCTAAGAAAGATGAGCGTCATTTGGATGATGGAAAGCATTATACAAAGTCAAATATTAATGTCTGTTATGCAGCACCGCGAAGTAAGAGAAAGGCAAGAGACTGGTATGAAACTCAGCTGACAGTTGGCGCAGATGTGTACCGTATGGAAGGTTATCCAGAGAAGAATAAACCATTTTTTGTAGTGACAGATGATGGATATTGGTTCAAAGCACATACAACAAGTGATAATAATAAACAGTTTAGTGCAGTTGGCGATGAATTGATAATGGGAAGATGGCTGAAAGGAAGGCTGGCAGCGGCAGGTATAGTAAAGCCAGTAAATAATACGGCAGTTGATACGGATCGCCTGGGAATGATTACAGAAGAAATGCTTCAGGAATATGGATGTGACAGGCTGGAATTTAAGAAAACAGGTCAGACTGCATTGGATGAAGATGGAAATCCGCTGGATGTCTGGATGCTTTCATTTACAGCTGGATCCGAAGATGAATAGGAGAAAAGTATATGCAGTATTTGAAAACCTACCTTAAAAAAATAACTGATAGAGGAAATACAAAACTTGCAGAATCTATTGAAAAAACAGCAAATGATGTTGGAAATAAGCATATAAAAACATTTTCTTTTTCCAGTCATGAAATTGGTCTGTTGCTGGGAAATGTTCAATCCGGTAAAACTGGACAGATGTTTGGAATTATATGCAAGGCGGCAGATTTAGGATTTCCGGTATTTGTTTTACTGACCACAGACAATGTTGTTCTTCAGCAGCAGACTCTGGATCGAGTAAAAACAGATCTTGATGGATTCTGTATTTGCGGAGAAAATGATGCGGCACTTTTCAATGAAAACAGTCTGATGGATCCTGTAATTATTGTATTAAAGAAGAATGTGCGGATGCTGAAATTGTGGGCGAATATTCTTAATTCAACAGGTTTTATGAAAGGAAATCCGCTGTTCATCATTGATGATGAGGCTGATGCGGCTTCATTAAATACGTTGGTCAACAGAAACTGGCAGTCTTCAATTAATAAATATCTGGACAGCATAAAAAATGGTGCATCAAGCAGTTTATATCTGCAGGTGACAGGAACGCCGCAGGCAATCTTTTTACAGACGCTTGCATCTGGATGGCATCCATATTTTACATATTATTTTCAGCCGGGAGATGCTTATCTTGGAGGTGATTTTTTCTTCCCTTCAAGTGGAAAGCCGGACTGTGTATCATTTTTGGAAAAGCTTAAAATGCCTATGAGAGAAGTGGTTGTAAGACATCTGTTGGTGTCTGCTCAGATTCTTTTGTCAGGCGGTAAAGTATCTAACTGCTTGTTTCATCCGAGCGTAAGGGTAGCTGTACATAAGAAGATTGAAGGAGATATACAGAAGGAACTAAAATGGTGTATTGAAAATCTTGATGCAGAATTAAAGAATGAATTAAGCAGACAGTACGCAGATATGAATCCGTCAAGATCTCAAAAGTGTTCTTTGGAAGACTTGTATGCTAAAGTTAAAGAAATATTAACTGGAAATCAGTTCAGAGTTCTTGTTATGAATGGAAAAAATGATGTGGAGAGTTCAGATTATGAAGCTGGCTGCAATTTCGTTGTTGGCGGAAATACATTGGGCCGTGGCGTAACATTTCCGGGATTACAGACTATTTACTATACGAGAACGAGTAAAAAACCGCAGGCAGATACAATGTGGCAGCACAGCAGGATGTTTGGATATGATCGTGATCCGGGCATGATGAAGGTTTACATTGATGAAAATCTGTATAAATTGTTTGCAGATATAAACGCTACCAATAATTCTATAATTGCACAGGTTGAAAAGGGCATTGAGGATGTGAAGATATATTATCCAGAGGGGCTTAATCCAACACGTAAAAATGTATTGGATAATGACCACGTGGAAATTATTTCAGGAGGAACAAATTATTATCCGTTTAATCCTGATAATGATTCTATTGAAGATATATCAAAACTTCTGGAGGCATTTTCTGAAACAGAGCCGTATTATCAGGTGAGTCTTCGTCTAATGAAAGAAATATTGGCACATATTATTCCGAGTCCTGATTTTAAACTCCAGGCATTTTGCTCTGTTATAGATACTATTTTGTCAGAGCATCCGACAGGACAGGGAATTTTGATTATACGCCGGGAAAGAAATGTTGCTCAGGGTACAGGTGCATTGTTGTCACCTAATGATTGGCAGCTGGGTGGAACTTTTACAGATAAAGTGGTTCTGACAATGTATCAGATAACTGGAACAAAAGGATGGGGCGGAAAGAAACTCTGGGTTCCGAATATAAAATTGCCGAGTAATACAATGTATTATGATGTCATTGAGGAGGATGCTTGATGAGCGGTGATTTAAAATATCCGGATGGAATTGCAGGAAAAATTCTGTTTGATCCAATAAAAGAGGGCGTAGACAGGCTGTGTATTTTAACAGCAGAAGCTACACCGAGTATGGCTTCATGGCTGCTAAAAAGCTATGAGGAACTTGGAATTTCCGATGTGACAGTTAAATTGATTATCGGTGATACTTTGAATAAGGGAATAGATAAAGGATCTCATGAAAGTTTTAAGGAACTGCATGGAACCAGATATTCAGATACATGGGGGAATTTTTCATGTAGTTATTTGACATATCCGCCAGCATTTGAAAATAGCAGCTATTATATTTGGTTGAATGGAGACACACCGGTAAGGGCGTATAAGATTTCAGGACCTTTTACGCAGCAATATCTTTTGCATGATGATAAAGAGAATGTAAATGAGACGGATGCTGTTCGGGCGTATGGAATATATACAGATGCCGAGAAAAGGACGATGTATTGTACATATGCAGAAGTAGATGAATATGTTGTTTTGCGGTCAGCAGAAGATACGACAAGGGAACAAATGGAAACAGATGCTGAGAATTGTGTGCATTTGTCACTCTTGGCACGAGGCGGAGAAACTGGAACTAGATCTGGATTAAACTGGGGACAGAGGAATAAAAGAAACAGAAATGAGGCTTATATTCCGTTGCCATCGCATATTGCGAAATCTGGATTTTTCCCGTTGGATAAACAGCATTTTTTAGTAGTTACAGATGATCATCACACGTTACAGCTGAGAGTAGAACAGCAGAATGATAAAGCAATTACTACTCCTGCCAGTAATGCGTTGTTGGGAGAATATTTTAGAAACCGGCTTGGATTATGCAATGGAGCATATGTCAAAAAAGATGATCTTTTGGCGTATGGAAGAACAGATGTGACTTTTTACAAGATAGATGAAGAACAGTACTATATGGACTTTTCTGTTGAAGAAAAGTGATGAATAATAAAAAGCCGGAAGCTGCTAAACTTCCGACTTTTTGTTATTCATTGATATTAGCTTCGACAGATGGATAATCAATATCTGCGAAACTTTTAAGAATCGCTTCAAAGATTATCTGAGCTCCACGACAAGGAACTGCCATTCCAATCTGTTTACGTACACTTTCCTTGGTTCCCTGAAATTCATAAGTATCTGGGAATGTCTGGAGTCTGGCACGTTCGCGGTTGGTTAATGCTCTTGGTTCTTCCCAGTGGTAAATGTGGGTTCCGCCGCCGCCGCTTCCGGTTACTGTATAAGATGGCTTTTCTGGATCCAGTCTTTTGTAAATCTGGCTGATTCGGGCACCTTTAATGTTAAGCTGTAATTCAGGCGGAAGATCCGCTGTAAATGCATTTTCACCAGGACGAATATGTCTGAGACGTTCAACTACGGTCGCTGACTGTCGCGTAGCTTCATTGTTTGGTGCATCTGCAGGGATTGGCGGGTTTTGAATAGCATTTCTGCATGTGTTGTCTATCTCACTATATGGTTCAGGAGAAGGGACGTGATAGGTTACATTAATGTCATTGCGGATGCCGACAATAATAATTCTATGACGTGCCTGAGGAATACCATATTCTTCAAATTTATAAAGATGCGGAGTAATCGTGTATCCGGCATCACGGAGTTCTGTTAAGATTTTGGTGAAAGCCGTGCCGTCGTTAGCATTACGCAAACCACCAACATTTTCCGCAAGAAACCATTGTGGTTTAAATCTTTTCAGAGCTGTTACTCCGTAAGAATATAATGGTCCATATACACCGTCCATTCCTTTCTGTTCTCCTACAACGCTGTAATCATTACAGGGGAAGCCGAAGGCCAGGGCGTCGATTGGTGCCAGCTTGCTCATATCGAATTTACGGATATCTTCATGGTAAACTGTTTGTGGTGCATCAGGGCAGATATTGTGCCGGTATGTTTCGCAAGTATTTGCATCATAATCATTGGCCCATTGATGTACAATTGAATAATCGGAATTGCCTATATCAGCGTGGGTAGCTCCCCATGCAATTCCGCCTGGACCACAAAATAATTCTCCTAATCTGTATTGCATAAGTAGCCTCCTTAATCGTTCAGACAGGTCTTTTCCTGTGTTTTGATAAAGTTAACGAACAGTTGAACTGTATTGAGTTGTTGCTCATTCAGATCTTCCAGTCCGCTGATCAATAATGGTGGATGAATATCATTTTCTGATATGTACCCAGCACTAAGCAAAACCTCAAATGGGTGAAAATTTAATGCCTTTGCAATTTTACAAAGATGTTCCCAGCTTGGTTTCTTGCGGGTACCGTTTTCAATTTTTAATATTTCAGTGTCGCTGATTCCAGTTGCGGAACTTAATTTTTTTAAAGATAATCCGGAAGATTCTCTTTTGGATTTTATAAATTGGCCTAAATTGGGCATACTCTCACCTCTTGTGAAAGTATATCACGCACGCTGCCTAATGTCAATGAAAAAATTAACAAAATGCTGCCAAAAAGCAGCGAAAATATGAACTGTAAGAACTTATGCGATTAAAAAATAACTGGCTGTAAAAATGTGATATAGTGTATAGTGAGTGTAAGAAATAAATCAAAATTGGAAAAGCACGTTAAGATAAGGAAGATAATATGGCAAATCGGAATGGAGTAAAATGGAGCCGGGAAGAAACGATTTTAGCATATGAATTGTATTGTCGAACACCATTTAGTAAAATTAGCCAGTCAAATCCAGAAATAAAAAAGCTTGCAGAACTTTTAGGTAGAACGCCTGGATCTGTAGGATTAAAGATGCATAATTTAGCGCATTATGATCCGGAATTAAAAAAAAGAAATGTTACAGCAATGGCACATGGCAGTAAACTGGATGGAGAAATATTTAGCGAATTTTGCAATGATTGGACAGAACTATCATATCAGGCTCAGGAAATTCGAGCAAGAATGCAAAATGTAGAAGTTAGGGAAATTATTGATGTGGGAGATATTGATGATATTCCACCGGGAGAATATAAAGAGCGAGTAATGAAGAAGCGTGTTGGACAATATTTTTTCAGAATGGCTGTTTTAAGCTCATACGGAAATAAATGCTGTATAACAGGAATGTCAAAATCATCTTTGTTAATTGCGAGTCATATTAAACCTTGGAATGTTTGTGATGAAAAAACTGAAAGAACAAATCCATGTAATGGATTGTGTTTAAATTCATTACATGATAAGGCCTTTGATAGAGGTTTAATAACGTTAGACAGTAAATTAAGGCTGATAGTTTCTAAAGAAATGAAAAATGCTGAAATGGATAAGCAAACAAGAGATTGGTTCTATGGGTATGAAGGTACACAAATCAATCTTCCAGATAAATTTTTGCCCGGTAAATCATTTCTTGAATATCACAATGATGTAGTCTTTTTGGGGTAATTGATATGGATAATTTGACACCGGATCAAAGAAAGAAGAATATGCAACACATTCGTTCAGATAATACGAAGATAGAAACAATACTACGGAAAGCACTGTGGGATAAAGGGTACAGATATAGAAAGAACTATAAAGAGCTTCCTGGAAAACCGGATATTGTTCTTACAAAGTATAAAATTGCTATTTTTTGTGATGGTGAATTTTTTCATGGGAAAGACTGGGAAGTTTTAAAACCAAGACTTGAAAAAGGGAATAATAGTGAATACTGGTTAGCGAAGATTTCCAGAAATAGAGAGAGATGATGAGATTAATAAGAAATTGCTGTTTATGGGTTGGACGGTGATTAGATTCTGGGGAAAGGATATTAAGAAGAATACAGATGAGTGTGTACGTGTTGTTGAAGAGACGATTTTTGATTTGAAAATCAGAAATGATGAATCTGAATATATGAAAGAAGAATGAGGCGTGTTGCTGTAAGTTGGCGTTTGTATTATAATTGCTATAACTGAAAAGGACTTATGTGGATAAAATAATGTGATTCTTAGTGAACATACGAGAAAGGATAATTTATGGATAGAATTGTACAGAGCTATATGGATTCTTTTTTAAAATCGCAGGATATAGTTGAAAAAAATCAAAGCAAACAATTTGAAATGTTTTCTTCATATTGCGCTATAGAACAAATGTATTCAGAAAATTTTAACCCGATAGATGTTGTAATAGGAGATGGTGATGATTGTGGAATAGATGCAATTGCAATATTAGTGAATGGATTGCTGATTACATCAAAAGAGGAAATAGATGATTTGCTTGAGATTAATAAGAAATTATCCGAAATAAATTTTGTTTTTGTACAGGCAAAAACATCATCAAATTTTGACTATGGTGATATGGGAACTTTTGGAACTGGAGTAAAAGATTTCTTTTCAGACAGTCCACAAATGCGAAGAAATGAGGCTATAATTGAAAAAAGTAAAATCGTTGAATATATTTTTTCAAAGGCTACATATATAAAGAAGAAACCTGTATGTTATTTGTATTATATAACCACAGGAAAATGGGTTAATGATCAGAATTGCGTGGGGAGAATGGAGCTTGTCAAAAGTGACTTATTAGACTTGAATATTTTTAGCAATGTAGTATATATTCCGGTTGGTGCTGATTTATTGCAGAAATATTATAGAAACACAATAGATGTGATTGAAACAGAAATAGAATTTAGTAATAAAATTCTTTTGCCAGAAATACCTGGAGTTACTCAGTCGTATTTAGGATATATTGATAGTGAATCTTATTTGAAACTTATTACAGGAGAAAATGGAGAAATACGTAAAAGTGTGTTTTATGACAATGTAAGGGATTTTCAGGGAGATAATCCCGTAAATCATGAAATGTCTGAATCGTTAAGAACAGATTCACAAAAATTCGTTCTTCTTAATAATGGTGTGACTGTAATATGTAAGGAATTGTCGAATATAGGAAATAAATTTACATTGACAGATTATCAGATTGTTAATGGATGTCAAACTAGTCATGTTATATTTAATAATAAAGATGATATAATAAATGGATTGCAGTTACCGATAAAATTAATAGAAACAGAAGATGATGAAACTGTAAACAGAATAATAAAGGCAACAAACCGTCAAACAGAGGTATCTGATGAACAGTTAATAGCATTAAACGAATTTCATAGAAAATTGGAAGCATTTTATGGAACATTTACGGGAGCCAATCGCCTCTATTACGAGAGAAGGTCCAAGCAATATAATTATGGAACAGATATTGAAAAAGTGCGTATTGTTTCTATAAGTACTCAAATTAAAGCGGTTGCATCTATGTTTTACGATAAACCACATTTAGCTAGTAGATATTATGGTCGTTTGTTAAAAGCAATAGATGGAATTTTTAATGAGGGACATCAGCTATTGCCATATTATACTTGTGCATTTACATTATATCGTTTGGAATTTCTATTTAGAAATAAAAGCATTCCTGCGCAATATAGAAAATTTAAATATTTTATATTAATGCTGATTAAATACGATTTAGCTGATGATAAAATTCCTGAAATGAATGCAAATAAGATGAATAAGTTTTGCGAGAAAATTTTAGTTATAGCATCGGATAATTCGAAATTAACAGACGAAGTAAATAAATTAACGCAATTAATTGATAAGCATGTAACAGATATCACTAGTGCAGAATCTACTAAAACAGCTACTTTGGTAGAAAATTTGAAAACGGAATTTGTAATTAAATGATGAAAGAATAAATCCACCTGTCGATAAGTTGAAACAGGTGGATTTTTTTCTGTTTAAATATTATCAATTGTCTGCAAATATTCCTTAAAAATTGGCCTAAGTGTCTGTACCCAGCCGTAGAGCGTTCGCTGTGGCTTATGCAGGATTGCAGAGGCTTCTTTTAGGGTAAATTCTTGTCCTAGGAGTTTAATTAATTCTATATATCTGTTATACTTGGGATAGTTCTTTTGAATGTAGCTGATCCATCCGGTGAGTAGTTCCTGGTAGTGGTCAGTATAGTTGATGTCACGGGTGGACACTGGCTCGTAGGAATCGGTGTTTCCGTCATTATCCGTGACGGATAATGTTGAAAAGCAGGTTTTTCCTTTCAGAAGATTGAACTTATTGTTGTACGGACAGGCAGTACAGCTGTTAGATAAGGTTTTGGGCTGCCCGTTGTCCGGAGTGTATGAGGGGTTGGGGATTCTGATGAGGCAGAATCTTGCTTTTCCGTTTTGACCGCTGACGATACAGCGGTTTTCTATTCTGTAATGATGCTCCTGCATCCATTGTTCTCGTTTGAAAACATCATAGGCTTTTTATTGACTTCCAGTTTGAGGGCGGGAACCATTTTGCCTTCTATGCACATCTTAGAGAGCATGGCGCGGATCTGTCCTGATCAGAACAGGACTGAAATTGGCGGATGCCTTCTTCATCTGTTTCAAAGAGTACAAAATATTTCTTTTCGTCGGCTGTTTCCTGGGATTTTTTTGCCATAGGGGACTCCTTTCGTGACGATTGCCGAAAGGGGGATGCACATGGCAGTGCCGGATCTCGGATAGAAGAGGCGAAAAAAGCGCACAAAAAAAGAGGTCAGGCACAGGAATTTCTGACGGGTCTGTTAGGACAGATCAGAAAATATGTGCATCCTCCTGCTTTTGCGCGCTTGGATTAAAGCAATCAGATTTATTTGTTGTAGAGAAGAATAAATTATACAATTTTTAATTGTCATCATAGTAGAATTAAGTTCTGCGATAGCAAAGTTTTAATACATAGATATGCAAATCATTCATTTTGGGACTTCAATGAAGGTTGTGCGCTCATGTCAAATGAAATAGTAAGTCATTATCGGATAAAGATATTCAGTTGATGACATTGAGCTTGAACTCTTCCTGATACAAGCAGGTCCTCACCCACTGCTTATTGCTTTTCGCAACCTCCACAGGGGAGTTACTTGATTCGGTTAAAATATATGTAAATTTTCCACCAAAATATTATTGACGTAAGAAAAACCACATGGTATTTTATTTTTGGAAAAAATGAAAATTATTTTAAAGGCAAACCTGTTGAAAGGCAGGGCCGCAAAGCCAGAAGGGACTAAAGTCAGAAAGTTTGACCATGTCAGCCGGTTGCCACTGTTTCCATATCATCATAATATATGGAAAAGATGTTTGAACAGGAGAGATTCCGATACCTTTTATACTATATAGATGTGTGATTTTAAAGAATATAGTAGGGACACTGGCAGATTTTGGCAGATGTCCTTTTTGTATGCAAAAATGGGTAACAAAACTAGCAGGGACAGGTTTTCTGTATACAGATAAAAGCAGGATGAAGAAGGCATAAGACGGAGAGAGGACTTTTATAAAATGAAAAATTATGAAGACAAAATATATTCCTTAGGTGAGACTGTAACGGGGCAGACACAGGCCATGTCACAGGCCGTACAGAAAACACTGGAAAATAATGGCGGGGTAGGTATAATGACAGGATCTTATGACCAAAACCTGTCTATTTTGTCTGTGGATAATCTGCTGTTGCATAGTACAGGATATACATTCGATACTTTCATGGAACAGACAAAAGGCTCATTGAGAAACTTCTTTTATGACGAGGAAGATATACTGGAGCGAGACCGTTTTTTGCAGCTTCACGGAACAGGGGAAGCACAGATCCTTGCAGCAGACGGTACAGTGAATAATGTACGGCTTTGTAAAGAGGATGCGACAGATGAGGCGGGCAGACAGATCTGGGTTATGTCCGTACAGGTCAACTGGGATCATATAAATTTGGCACTGCTCAATGAGGCTATCTGTTCCGGCTTCTGGTATTTTGACTGTGACGAAAACAGTGAGATTGTGAATGCAAACTGGAGTCATGAATTTCGAAAAATGCTTGGCTATCATGACACCCTGGACTTTCCGAATAAACTGGAATCCTGGTCAGATCTTCTGCATCCACAGGATAAAGAAAGAGTAATGGTGCAGCTTCAGGCGGCAATTAAGGATAAGACGAACCAGATAAAATACCAGGTAGAGTATCGTATGAGAATGAAGGATAATCAATACCAGTGGTTTCGGGCATCGGCAGAAGTAATACGCCGTCTGGATGGTTCTGCCAGCAGGATTGCCGGGATTTTTATTAACATTGATGGGGAGAAAAAAGAAATCATGCAGGCACAAAAATCTGCTGCTTTCCACCGGGCTTTTACGAAAGCAGATTTGTGCGAGTATTATGTGAATCTGGAAGCGAATACTTTTGATACCTTTAAGGTTGAACCGTCCCTGATGACCGTCTTTGAACAGAGTCATACGTGGGATGAATTGATCCGGCATTTTGTGGATTCCTATGTTGTGGAGACAGATAAGAAGGCGGTATCCTCTTTTTACGACCGTGGTTATATTGCAGAAAGGCTGAAGGGGCTGGAAACCGAATTGGCTTTAGAGTGCCGTATCACTCTGAATGGAGAAGAACGATGGGTCCGCAATGTGGTCATACGTGGCGAAATAGAGGATTCAGAATATGCCATGATCTTTCTGCGTGATATCACAGAGACAAAGGTAGAGAGCGCACGGCATCTGCAGATGGCAGCAGATAATGCTTCCATGGAGCAGCTGATCCAGAGCATAGTGCGTCTGGTTGACCGCTTTGTTGTCTGTGATCTGGAAAATGACAGATATGAATTCTACAATCTGAATGGACAGATGATATATAAACCTCTGGGATTTTATCATGATTTTCAGATGCAGGTTCTTGAAAAATATAAGACACTGGAACCATTGGAAGCTATAGATATCCTGATAGCCCCGGATAATATTCGGAAAAAACTGAAAAGTGAAAATGATATTTATAAGTTTGAGTATTGCAGCCTGGATGAAAAGACTTATAAAATCGCTTCTTATATTCCCTTGGAATGGAAGAATGGAAAGCTGGAAAAGGTATTGCTGGCATCCATGGATGTGACACAGGAGAAGAAAGCAGAGATTGAATCCCGTCAGGCACTGAAAGAGGCTTACCGGTCCGCAGAAAATGCAAATCGTGCGAAAACAGAATTCCTTTCCAATATGTCCCATGATATCCGGACACCAATGAATGCGATTGTGGGTCTGACAGCAATCGCAGGAGCAAATGTTGAGAGCCAGGACAGAGTCATTGAATGCCTCGGCAAGATCACAGAATCAAGCCGCCATCTGCTGGGGCTGATCAATGAAGTATTGGATATGGCACGCATTGAAAGTGGAAAAATGACACTGGCACAGGAAGATTTCAATCTGTCAGAGCTGGTAGATAATCTTATTACACTTACGAAACCGGTGCTTGATGAACATAAACATAATTTTGATATACACATCAATCATATTGAACATGAGGCTGTCTGTGGTGACAGCTTGAGGATTCAGCAGGTATTTGTGAATCTGATGAGTAATGCGATCAAGTATACACCGGATGGCGGGAATATTATTTTTTCCATAGAGGAAAAGCCAAATGGATTTTCAGAACTTGGATGCTATGAATTTACGATTGAGGATAATGGGATCGGTATGTCACCGGAATTCCAGAAAATCATGTTTGAGCCGTTCAGCCGCGCGGATGACCACCGGACAACCAGAGTCCAGGGAACTGGTCTGGGAATGGCAATCAGCAGAAATATTGTGAACCTGATGAATGGCACTATTAAAGTGGACAGTACCTTGCACAAGGGAACTAAAATCACAGTAACAATTTATCTGGAGCTTCAGGAAAAAGAAAAAGAACAGGACAGAGATCTGATGAATCTGCCGGTCCTGGTTGTGGATGATGATAGGACATGCTGTGAAAGTACAGTTGCAACATTAAAGGAAATCGGTATTATGGGTGAATGGGTTCTCTCTGGCAGGGAAGCGGTTGAGCGCTGTTATGCACGGCATGAGTTGAAAGATGATTACTTTGCTGTTATTTTAGACTGGAAGATGCCGGAGATGGATGGTATAGAAACTGCCAGACAGATCCGGAAACGGATAGGAAAAGAGATCCCCATCATTGTACTGACATCCTATGAATTCAGCGAAATTGAAGAAGAAGCAAAGGCTGCAGGTGTAGATGCTTTTATTGCAAAACCGCTGTTCCGTTCCAGGCTGACGGCAACACTGCGGCAGTTTACTTCAGGAAGAAAAGAAAAAACAGCAAGAAATTATCTGGAGAAGCTGTCAGAATCAGACTACACGGGAAAAAGGATTCTGCTGGTTGAGGATAATGAGTTGAACAGAGAAATTGCTGGTGAAATTTTGCAGATGACAGGTGCAAAAGTGGAAACGGCAGAAAATGGGAAAATTGCAGTTGAAAAAGTGGAAGCTTCTCCGGAAGGATTGTATGATCTTGTTTTTATGGATATCCAAATGCCTGTCATGAATGGTTATGAGGCAACTGCAGCAATCAGGAGCCTTCCGGGTGAAAAGGGAAAACTGCCTATTGTTGCCATGACTGCCAATGCTTTTGCAGAAGATGTACAGCTGGCCAAAAATACAGGCATGAATGGACATATCGCGAAACCGCTGGATATGAATAAGCTGAATGATGTTCTGGAAAGCTGGCTGTAACTGATTTTCATGTGATCACAAAGTATATTACTAGGAACAGAGCAAACAGACAGAAAATTTTGAATCAGAATGAAGGATTTACAGTGAGTACTTCGTATGATTCCAGAAATAGCAGTTACAAGCGCCAATATACAGTAAAAGATGGAAAATTGCATATTCAGGAAGTATGCCAAATATCATAAAACACTGCACTTTGATCAAATCAATTAATTCCCCTGAAACATACCATGTTCCTTATATAGAAGTCGTAAGCTGTAAATTCCAAAACGATGCAAATTTGGGTGGCACTGCAATGTTTTCTGACATATGCAGGATAGTAGATTGACTGGGAGAAAAAGAAAATTGCTTAACAGCTTTTCAGATCAGGTGATGCTGTATAAATCCTCAAATACTCCTTGCAATAAAAAAATACAGCAATTATAATATAAATACAAAAGCCGGATGCGGAGGCTGACTTCTGAAAACAAAGAAAGGAAATATAAAAATGGCGAAAATTTTAATCAGCCCGTCCAAATATTTACAGGGCGCGGGAGAAATGAAGAATCTTGGAACTTATGCTGCAAAGAGCGGAAAAAAAGCGTTGGTTCTGATCAGTAAAGGCGGATATAAAAGAATTGGCAAAACGATCGAAGAGAGCTTTGCTGAGAGTTCCTGTGAGGTGGTTTTTGATTATTTTAACGGTGAATGCTGTAACAGTGAGATCGATCGTCTGGTAAAGATCGTAAAAGATGAGCAGTGTGATCTTACCATTGGTATTGGTGGAGGAAAGATCTTTGATACAGCGAAGGCAGTTGCATATTATGCGGGAACACCGGTATTTATTTGTCCGACGATCGCATCTACAGATGCCCCTTGCAGTGCTTTGTCTGTTATTTATACAGAAGAAGGAGTTTTTGAAAAATATCTGTTTCTTCCGGCAAATCCGAATCTTGTTCTGATGGATACAGATATCATCGCCAAATCACCGGTTCGTCTTACTGTGGCTGGTATGGGAGATGCACTGGCAACATATTTTGAGGCAAGGGCATGCAAGAGAAGCGGCGCGACTTCCTGTGCGGGAGGTAAGACAACAGAGGCTGCAATGGCACTGGCTGAACTTTGCTTTAATACCTTGATGGATGAGGGTGTAAAAGCTAAGATAGCTCTGGAAGCAGGAGTATGCACACCGGCAGTTGAGAAAGTGATTGAGGCTAATACACTTCTTTCTGGAATTGGTTTTGAAAGTGCAGGACTTGCAGGTGCACATGCGATCCATAACGGATTTACTGTACTGGAAGAATGCCATCATATGTATCATGGAGAAAAAGTCGCATTCGGAACCATCACACAGCTGGTACTGGAGAATATTCCTCAGGAAGATCTGGAAGAGATCATCTTATGGTGCATTGAAGTAGGACTTCCTGTTACTCTGGCAGAGCTTGGAGCTGGGAAGGTAACTGACGAGCAGCTTATGGAAGTTGCCAGAACTGCATGTGCGGAGAATGATACACTTCACAACATGCCATTTGAAGTTACACCGGAAACTGTATTTGCAACAATTAAAGCGGCAGATGCATATGGAAAATATTACCTGGACGAGGAATAAACAGATAAAAAGCAACTAGCTGATATAAATAAAATTGCAATCTGCAGAAACAAGAGTTATTAATTATTGTTATCCTGCAGGTTGCTTTTTTTTATGTATGGCTGTAATATAACAGAAAGATCAGTAAATATCGGAACAGAAAACATACGGAGGAATATTTGTGGCAAAAAAACGAAAACCCAAAATGGAGCTGCGATATTATAAGATGCCGGAGGGGAGTCCCATCCTTGCATTGCTCGGACAGAAGTGGGTCCAGAATTATGGGAACGATATCGATTATCTCCATTTTCATAATTATCTGGAAATCGGGTTCTGCTATGAAGGACAGGGATTTATGATACTGGGAGAGGATAAGGTACAGTTTCATGACCGGATATTTTCGGTGATCCCAGCCAATTATCCACATACCACAAACAGTGATATTGGAACTATCAGCCGCTGGGAGTATCTTTTTATTGATGTAGAAGGATTCCTGGATAAATTTATTAATAATTCAGTAAAAAGAGAAAAAATCGTTCAGCGGATCAACTCCAGATCGCTTTTTCTGAATGAAAAAGAAAACCGATCCATGGCAGGTAAGATCCTTAAGATTCTGGATATCATGCGGGATGGAGAGGAATTTTATCTGGAAGAAGCTAAGGGAGTTTTGGCATCGCTTCTTGTGGAAATCGCAAGGATAAACCGGGATTCAGGCGAAGAACGTTACAGCGAAGGCAGAGGGAAAGTCATGGATATGATCTCCAGGTCCCAGGATTATATTTCTGATCATTACATGGAGGATATTCGTATTGACGAACTGGCAGAATACTGTCATATCAGTGAAACTCATTTGCGCCGGATATTTACGACTTACATGAAGATGAGCCCGCTGGAATATATCAATACGATCCGTATTCAGGCGGCCTGTGATTATCTGAAAAAAACAGATCAGCCAATTGCAGATATAGCACATAAGTGTGGTTTTACCACCAATTCCACATTTAACCGGAATTTTCGCCAGGTTACGGGAATGACACCTCTGGAGTGGAGAAAACGTCCGGAGAACTATGAACAGCAGCTTCTTAAGTTTGACATCCATTCAGAGGAAGGCTGGTAAAACAACAAAACCAGATATGTGGATCTGACACGACAGAATAGAAATATCAGACTGTATGCGGATCAGGCAGATAGAAAGAGGTAAGAAATGTACGATTACAGGATTGTGGAGCAGGTCTCCAGAAAAAAAAAACATATGTCAGGAGCTCTCAGAAAAGTAATGGTGATCTTTGCGGCAATTTTTGTACTGATGGGTATCACGATCTCTCAGGCATTCATGCTTCCGGGATTTCTTCTGGCATTGCTTTATTTTGTTTATGACATATTCAGCCAGAGAGACTATGAATATACCATGGAAAACGGACAACTGACTATAGATGTGATCTATGGCAAAAAATATCGCAAAACAGCTCACGTGCTGAATCTTGAGGAAATGGAAGTGACCGTACCTCACTATCATGAAAAAGTGGCAAAATATAAAAAGAATACCGGAACGGAGAAACTGAAAAAATACGATTATACTTCTTATGAAGATGATGTACCTTACTATACAATGATCATCCGGGAAAATGGACGCAAAATAAAACTTCTTCTTGATCTGACGGAGGAAATGCTGCATACGATGAAAACACAGTTTCCTGAAAAGGTTTATTTTGCATAATACATTCAAATGTTTGTGAAAAATGTATGAAAAACAATATGAAATTTTATGAAATAGAAACAAAAACCTTCTTTTTTGACGAAAAATGTTCGTATAATGTCGAAAAAGGAGGCTTTTTTTTTGCGTTCTGACGAACGCGAAAAGAGATAATCCTCAAAGTGCATATTTTTTATGGAAATACAGCGTGATAATAGTGCATAATCGATAAAATGGTTGAAATTGCATATTATATGAACGGTTCTGCAAACTATGGCCGGAATGCGGATGCTATAATCTACTCATAAGCAAACGGGAAGTGCTTAATAAAGGAGGAAAAGTAAATGAAGAAAAAATTACTCGCAATGTTAATGACAGGTATCATGGTAATGTCTTTTGCCGCAACAACTACAGCAGTATATGCAAAGGGTGATGACGACAACACGTTGACTGTATGGGCATGGGACCAGAATTTCAATATTAAGTCTATGAACATTGCCGGTGAGCAGTATGCAAAGGATCACGAGGGATTTAAGGTTGATGTTGTTGAGACATCTTCCGATGACTGCCAGACCAAGCTTACAACAGCTGCAAACGCCGGAGATTACAGTACACTTCCGGATATCGTCCTGATGCAGGATAACAGCTATCAGAAATATCTGAAGAGTTATCCAGACGCATTCACAGATCTGAAAGATATGGATATCAACTGGGATGATTTCGGAAAACTGAAACAGTCCTACTCTATGGTAGATGACACACATTACGGAGTTCCGTTTGATAACGGTGCAGCAATTGCCTGCTATCGTACAGATATTCTGAAAGAAGCAGGATATACCATTGATGACCTTACAGATATCACATGGAGCAAATTCATGGAGATCGGTAAAGACGTTCATGAAAAAACCGGTAAATATCTCCTTACAAGTGAAGCAACAGGCGGCGATACTCTGATGATGATGATCCAGTCCTGTGGAGCAAACTTCGTAAATGATGACGGAGAGGCTTATATCGTTGGCAATGATGTAGCAGAAAAATGTGTAGATCTTTATGTGGATCTTGTAAAGAACAATGTTGTTAAATTAGTAAATAACTGGGATGAGTATATCTCCACGATCACAGGCGGAGAGGCTGCCGGTATCGTTAACGGTAACTGGATCACAGCTACGCTGATGGGAACAGAGGATCAGAAGGGGCTGTGGCAGATCACAACAATGCCGAAGGTTGACGGCGTTGATACAGCTACAAACTATGCAAACAACGGTGGATCTTCCTGGTACATTACATCCAACTGCAAGAATGTAGAGCTTGCTGAGGACTTCCTTGCAAGCACATTTGGTTCCAGCACAGACTTCTATGATGCAATCCTTCCGGAGACAGGTGCGATTTCCTGCTACCTGCCGGCTGGTGAGTCTGAGGTTTACAATGAGCCAAGCGAGTTCTTCAATAACCAGCCGATCTTCTCAACAATTGTAGAGTACTCTTCACATATTCCGGAATTCACAAAAACTCCTTATCATTATGAGGCAAGAGAGTGCATCAATACAGCTGTTGTCAATATCGTAAATGGTACAGACAAAGAATCTGCACTTCAGGAGGCACAGGATACACTGGCATTCAAGATGACAGAGTAAAGCTGAAATATTAATGAAATACAGAGCAGGGGACTGCATGCAGTCCCCTGTCTTATGTAAAGGTTTAGATGTTTGAAAGGAGGAGTTCCTGTGAATTCCAAAAAAAGTGGCATGTCTCTGGTGGCGAAACAGAGAGCGGCGGGCTGGATCTTTCTGGCACCGGCAACGATCATGATCGCTGTCATGAGTTTTTATCCGATGATCCGTGCATTTATCATCTCTTTACAGACAGGTGCCGGAGCAAATATGAGGTTTGCGGATCCGATCTTCAGTAACTATAAACGTATCATGATGGATAAGGTATTCCAGCAGTCCATCGTCAATACGTTCCTGTATCTTATTATTCAGGTACCGATCATGCTGGTCCTTGCGATCCTGCTTGCACAGCTTCTGAATAACAAGGATCTGAAATTTAAAGGTTTTTTCCGCACATGTGTATTTCTTCCATGTGCAACATCTCTTGTATCTTATTCTCTGATCTTTCGTTCTATGTTTGCAACAGACGGTCTGATCAACAGCATCCTGATCAAACTTGGAATTTTAACAACTGGCTATAACTTCCTGGGTAACTCCACAAGTGCAAAGATCGTGATCATCATCGCACTGATCTGGAGATGGACAGGATATAACATGGTGTTCTATCTGGCAGGTCTTCAGAATATTGAATATTCTGTATACGAGGCAGCAAAGATCGATGGTGCCAATGGCTGGAAGACTTTCTGGAAAATTACCGTACCACTTCTGAAACCGACAATTATCATGACATTTATTATGTCGATCAATGGTACACTGCAGTTGTTTGATGAGTCTGTCAACCTGACAAAAGGTGGCCCGGCAAACTCAACCATCACAATGTCCCATTATGTTTATAATACATGCTTCATCAACGTGCCAAACTTCGGATATGCGGCAGCAATGTCATTTATCATATTTATCATGGTAGCGATCCTGGCCTTTATCAATTTGAAAGTAGGTGATACACGTGACTGAGAAAAAGAACAAATCCGCAATTCAGAGAAGATTGATCCCTACATATATTTTTCTGATCATCGTATCATTTATCTCTGTATTTCCGCTGTACTGGATGATCTCTGCGGCAACCAATACATCCACAGATGTATCCAGAGGTCGGATCCTTCCGGGTACATATTTTATGCAGAACTTTAAAAACCTGACTGCACAGCAGCCGCTGTGGAGAGCTCTTGGAAACTCTCTGTTTTATGCAGCTCTTACCACAGTGATCTGCCTTCTGATCTGTTCTATTGCAGGTTATGGCTTTGAGGTATATCATGACAGATGGAAAGACAGACTGTTTTCCATCCTGCTTCTTGCCATGATGATTCCGCAGGTTGCAACGATGGTTCCTTTATTTAAGATGTTTTCCAAAGCAGGACTCTTAAATACAGCGGTAGGTTTTATTCTCCCGATCATCTCCACACCATTTATGATCATGATGTTCCGTCAGAATGCCAGAGCATTTCCTGTTGATATCATTGAAGCAGCACGTATTGATGGATTAAGCGAGGTAAGGATCTTTTTCCAGATGTTTATTCCGACTATGAAATCTACTTATGCGGCGGCAGCAGTTATCACATTTATGAATGCATGGAATTCTTATCTGTGGCCGAAGGTAATCATGACAGATAATAAGGCGATGACAATGCCGATGCTGATCGCCAATCTGATCACAGGATATGTAACAGATTACGGTATGCTGATGTGCGGTGTATTATTCTGTTCCATTCCGACTATGATTGTATTCTTTGTATTGCAGAAACAGTTTGCGGAGGGTATTACGGGAGCTGTAAAATAATCTTAACCTAATGTGGATTGCGAATACCTGCTTGACACAAAAAGGATGCTGCTGAAATCTTTAGGTATATTGTATAATATGCTTTAACTGGATTATGTAGCATCCTTTTCTTAACCAGAGCAGTTGTCTGGGATAAAGCTTCGCAGCGCAGCGGATGCTTTTGTCCGCTTGATGCGAATCAAATTATAAGGAGATAAAAAAATGGCAGAGCAGATCAGATATGACCATTATCTACACGGCGGCGATTACAACCCTGAGCAGTGGCTGGACAGACCGGATATTCTGAAAAAAGATATCGAATATTTCAAAAAAGCCCATATCAATACCGTTTCCATGGGAATGTTTTCCTGGGCAGTGCTGGAGCCGGAAGAGGGAAGATATAATTTTGACTGGCTGGAAGAGGTGATCGATAATCTGTATAAAGAAGGAATTTATACGATACTTTCCACACCATCCGGAGCAAGACCGAAATGGATGGCAGATAAATACGAAGAAGTTCTTCGCATGGATCCGGATCGCACAAGAAGATTTTTCGGTGGAAGACATAATCACTGTTATACTTCTCCGGTATATAGGGAAAAAGTCTACAATATTAATAAGAAGCTTTCTGAACGTTTCGGAAAACATCCCGCAGTGCTTTTGTGGCATATTTCTAATGAATATGGCGGAGAATGCCACTGTCCTCTGTGCCAGGAAAAATTCCGGGAATGGCTGAAAGAAAAATACGGAACCATCGAAAATTTAAATTCCAGATGGTGCACAACATTCTGGAGCCATACCTATAACAGCTTTGATCAGATCGAAAGTCCTTCGCCAAAGGGGGAAAATGCTCTTCATGCACTTACCCTGGACTGGAAACGTTTTGTTACAGACAGGACTGTGGATTTTATGAAGTATGAAATTTCTGCGATCCGTGCAGGTGGTTCCGAGCTTCCGGCAACCGCCAATCTGATGTATGACTACAACGGACTGGACTATAAAAAATTTAAGGATGTTATGGATATTGCATCCTGGGATAATTACCCAAGCTGGCATAAAAAAGACAATTATACCACAGCGTTGGACGGAGCCATGCAGCATGATCTTATGCGAAGCATCAAGAAAGCACCGTTTCTTCTGATGGAATCCTGTCCCTCTGCGACCAACTGGAAGCCTGTCAACAAGCTGAAAAAACCAGGAATACATCTGGCTGCTTCTCTGCAGGCAGTTGCTCATGGTTCAGACAGTGTTCTGTATTTCCAGCTTCGTCAGAGTCAGGGAGCCTCTGAGAAATTCCATGGTGCGGTGATCGATCACTACGGTGGGGATGATACCCGTATTTTCCGCGAAGTGACAGAGGTAGGAGAAGCATTGGAGCAGATCCGGGAAACTGCTGGAAGCGTGACGAAGTCTCCGGTGGCTGTTCTCTATGACAGGGAAAATGACTGGGCGCTGAAGGATGCGCAGGGACCTCGAAACGAGGATATGCATTATCAGGAAAATGTGCAGAAACAATATCGTGCCCTCCGAAGAAAAGGCTATAATACAGACATCATCAATATGGAACATGATCTGTCCCGGTACCGTCTGTTAACGGCACCGATGGCCTACATGTTTTATCATGGATATGCCGAAAAGCTGCGCACTTTTGCAAAAAATGGCGGTACTCTGGTACTTTCCTACTGGTCAGGAATTGTAGATGAAACAGATAAATGCTATCTTGAGGGAACCCCTCACGGACTGATGGAGGCAGCCGGTATCCGTACGGAAGAAATCGATGCACTTTATGACTGGGAAGAAAATGTAGGTGTTCCGGAAACAGGAAATCATCTCAGACTTACAGAAAGCTATACCTGTAAAAATCTCTGCGAGCTTGCAAAGGTTTCCGATGCGGAAGTGTTGCTGCGTTATGGAAGGGATTTCTATCAGGGGTATCCGGTGCTGACTCACAAGAAATACGGAAAGGGCCATGTTTATTATGTGGCGGCAGATATGGAAGCGTCTTTTTATGAGGACTTTCTGGGAAGGGCAGCAGAGGAAGCAGGTGTGAAGATGCCGATTACATTTATACCGGAATGTATTTCTGTGACAACCAGAGAAAATGAGGATACGGAATATCTGTTTATCCAGAACTTCGGAGAAAAGACAGAAACTGTTTCTGTTCCGGGGGATTACGAAGTTCTCTATGGATCAGCGGATGAAAATATGGCTCCGCTTGCCACCAGGATCTTAAAGCGGAAAAAATGATCACAGCAAAAAGTATAAAGCATATTTGTTTTCGGACGGTATGCTTTTTACTGTTGTCTGGGAAAGAGAAGGTAAAATGAAAGGTACAGCAAAAGAAGAGATAAAAAGAATAGCGGATCAGTTTGCATTTACCGGAGAACTGGTTTCCTGCGGCCCTTGCGGAAGCGGGCATATCAACGAAACCTATATGCTGAGATATCGGATCGGAGATATGGGGTCCATTAAGGTGATCCTTCAGAAGATCAATCGGGAAATCTTTCAGAAACCGGAAGAACTGATGGAGAACATTGCCGGAGTCACTGGACATCTGAAAAAGAAAGTCCTTCAGAAGGGAGGAGATCCGGAACGGGAGGTTCTGAACCTGATTCCGACGAAAGAGGGGAAGGCATTCTTGACAGATGAAAACGGAGAATGCTGGAGAGCTTATATTTTTATTACCGATGCAGTAAGCTATGATCTGGCGGAAAAACCGGAGGATTTTTATGAAAGTGCAGTTGCATTTGGAAAATTCCAGGAAATGCTGGCAGATTATCCGGCAGAGACTCTGCATGAAACGATAAAGGATTTTCATGATACAAAGAAACGTTTTCAGACTTTGAAAAATGCCATAGAGAAGGACAGCTGCCATCGTGCCGAATCTGTAAAAGAAGAGATTGCATTTGCGCTTCAGCATGAGTATCTGGCAAATGTATTCGGTGAGCTTCTGGCAAAAGGTGAGGTGCCCCTTCGGGTAACGCACAACGATACGAAGCTGAATAACGTTATGATCGATCTGGAAACAGGAAAGGGAATCTGTGTAGTGGATCTGGACACGGTTATGCCGGGACTTGCCATGAATGATTTTGGGGATTCCATTCGTTTCGGGGCCAGCACTGCATTGGAGGATGAGAAAGATTTAAGCAAAGTATCCTGTGATATGGAACTCTATGAAATCTATGTAAAAGGCTTTCTGGAAAGCTGTGGAGATAAGCTTAGTGCAAAAGAGATCGAAATGCTTCCCATGGGAGCTAAGGTGATGACCTATGAATGCGGCATTCGCTTTCTTACTGATTATCTGGAGGGAGATCATTATTTTAAAATCGACCGGGAAGAACATAATCTGGACCGCTGCCGCACACAGTTTAAATTGGTGGCAGATATGGAACAGAAATGGGACACTATGCAGACGATCGTGAAAAAATATCAGAAATAAAAAACAGAGGTTTTTACAATGGAGGTAAAGCGATGAGCGAAACAAAAGGAAGAGTGACTATTCCGACAGATCTGGATGTGATTCCGGAGACACTGAAAATGCTGGACGAATGGGGGGCAGATGCCATCCGTGACTGTGATGGAACAGAATTTCCGGCAGAGCTGAAGAAAACCGGCGCAAAGATTTATGCAACTTATTATACCACCAGAAAGGATAATGCCTGGGCAAAGGCTCATCCGGAAGAAATCCAGCAGATGTATATCATGACATCTTTTCACACGGCAGTGTCGGATACTCTGGAGATCCATCTGATGGATCATCTGTATCCGGATATGCTGGCGGTGAATACAAGAGATGATATCAGAAGATGGTGGGAAGTCATTGATCGGACTACCGGGGAAGTTGTCAGTACAGAGGAATGGTCATACGATGAAAAAAACGGAAATGTTGTGATCAGACCGGCGAAAGGGTTTCATGAGTATACGGTAAGCTTTCTTGCATATATCATGTGGGATCCGGTACATATGTATAATGCAGTTGTCAATGACTGGAAGGATGTAGAGCCTCAGATCACTTTTGATGTGCGTCAGCCTGCAACACGTGCGCATTCTATGGATCGCCTCCGCAGATTTCTGGATTCCCATGATTATGTGAATGTAGTACGATTTACTACCTTTTTTCACCAGTTCACACTGATTTTTGATGAGATGGCACGGGAAAAATATGTAGACTGGTTCGGATATTCCGCTTCGGTGAGTCCATATATCCTGGAACAGTTTGAGCAGGAAGTGGGATATAAGTTCCGTCCGGAGTTTATCATTGATCAGGGATACATGAACAACACTTATCGGATCCCATCAAAAGAATTTAAAGATTTCCAGGCTTTTCAGAGACGGGAAGTGGCGAAGCTTGCAAAGGAAATGGTAGACATTGTTCATGAATATGGAAAAGAAGCCATGATGTTCATGGGCGATCACTGGATCGGAATGGAGCCCTTTATGGATGAGTTTGCTTCCATCGGGCTGGATGCGGTAGTGGGAAGCGTTGGAAACGGTGCGACCTTACGTTTGTTCAGTGATATTAAACATGTAAAATATACGGAGGGAAGATTTCTGCCGTACTTTTTCCCGGATACCTTCCATGAGGGAGGGGATCCTGTAAAAGAGGCAAAAGTAAACTGGGTGACTGCAAGAAGAGCCATCCTTCGAAGCCCGATCCAGAGGATTGGATATGGCGGTTATCTGAAGCTGGCTCTGGAATTTCCGGATTTTGTACAGTATATCAAGGAAGTCTGCCAGGAATTCCGTGTGCTCTACGACAACATCCGGGGAACCACACCGTACTGCGTAAAACGTGTGGCAGTTTTAAATTGCTGGGGAAAAATGCGCTCCTGGGGAAACCATATGGTACATCATGCCATCTATTACAAGCAGAATTATTCCTATTTCGGAATCATCGAGGCATTAAGTGGTGCGCCTTTTGATGTGTCCTTTATCAGCTTTGATGACATCCGTCAGGATAAAGATCTGCTGAATGATTTTGATGTGATCATCAATGTAGGTGATGCGGACACTGCGCAGTCCGGTGGCGAGAACTGGGCAGATCCGAAGATTCTTACAGCTGTGCGGAAATTTGTCTATAATGGAGGCGGATTCATTGGAGTGGGCGAGCCAGCGGCTCATCAGTGGCAGGGAAAATTCTTCCAGCTGGATGATATTCTTGGTGTAGAGGAAGAAAGAGGATTTAATCTTAATACAGATAAATACAACTGGGAAGAGCATAAAGATCATTTTATCCTGGAGGATACAGACGAAACTGTAGATTTCGGTGAGGGGAAAAAGAATATCTTCGCACTTCCGGATACAAAGATTCTTATCCAGAAGAATCAGGAAGTCCAGATGGCAGTAAAAACCTTCGGAAAAGGCAGAGGTGTTTACATCAGCGGACTTCCGTACAGCTTCTGCAACAGTCGTATCCTTTATCGTGCGGTGCTCTGGTCAGCCGCAGCAGAAAATGAGCTTTTCTGCTGGTTTTCTTCCAATTATAATGTGGAAGTACATGCTTATGTGAAAAATAAAAAGTATTGTGTGGTAAACAACACCTATGAGCCACAGGATACTACGGTTTACACAGGGGATGGAAAGAGCTTTGACCTTCATCTGGAAGCTAATGAGATTCGTTGGTATCAGATCTGAGAAAGCAGGATACAGGTTTACTGATAAAGAAAAGCTGTGAAATTGTCTGCGGGCGTTGACAGAGAAAAAACTTATAATATAATAAATCCATTCCAAAAGTAGGAAAACAAAGCTGTTACAATAGAGAAAATCTATTATAGCAGCTTTTTGTTATTGCTGACAAACAATTTTACTTACAAAGAGGAGGGATTTATGAACAAAAAGATCAAAACCCTGTTTTGCAGAAAAAGAGTGCTTTTTCTCCGAAAAATAAAAGCAGAAAAAGCAGTGTTGTGATAAAATAAAAGAAAAATATTTCAAAGATAAAATGATCAGAAGAAAAGAGGAAAATAGATTATGACAAAAGCAGAAAAAAAGACACTGAAGCTTCCGGCAGAGAAGCCTCAGTATATTACAGTAAATGATATTACTTACGCACAGGTGGATTCCTGGTTCGGACATTGCAGGCGGGATCTGAAACTGGATATAATCTACCCGGAAACAAAAGATGGAAAAACCTATCCCTGCATCCTCTGGATCTGCGGAGGTGCATGGCTGATGATGGATAAATCCGCACATAATCTTTATCTGAGCAGACTGGCATCGGATGGATTTGTAGTGGCAAGTGTGGAGTATCGTACTTCCAATCAGGGCCCGTATCCGATGCCGCTGCAGGATGTAAAGGCAGCCATCCGCTATCTGAAAGCTCATGCAGACCGGTTCCGCATCAACAAAGAGCAGATAGGAGTTATGGGAGAGTCTGCCGGAGGATATCTTACATGTATGGCTGCGCTGGACAATGATCCGGCTCTGGATGTGGGAGGGTATCTGGAAGAATCCAGTAAGGTACAGGCTGCCTGCCCATGGTACCCGCCTACGGATCTTTCTGCATTTCCGTGTGAATCTGCAGAAAAATGTGCTTCTTCCGCAGAATCCCTTCTGCTTGGATTTAATTCCATGTTAAATAAAGAAATGGCATACCAGAGCAGTCCGGTTTCCAAGGTTACGAAGGATGCACCGCCATTTATGATCATTCATGGCAACTGCGATCAGGTCGTTCCTTATGTTCAGTCGGAAACTTTATATGTCCTTCTTGAAGAAAATGGCTGTGATGTCACTTTGCTGACACTGGATGGTGCAGACCATGCAGATATCCAGTTTTTTCAGGATGAGGTATGGAACCGGATTGCGGAATTTTTCCGTGAAAAACTGAAATAAATAAAAGACAGGAGCACAGATCATCCGGCAGTTGTTGTAAATATGTGATCCTGAAAAGACTAAAAGTAGAAAAGAGAAACACAAATGATAATATTAAATGATTATCTGTATTCCGGAGATACTCTTCTTCGGATACTGAAGAAATACATCCGGGATCTTAGAACAGAGGCGAAGGAAAAACACAACGAGATCGATCTGGTACACTGTAATTTTCTGATCCAGATCCAGGAGCTTCTGGAGCATAATGATTTCCTTACTGCTCAGTCTCAGAAAATCCGGGAATTTTATAAATACATGGCAGGGGAATATCCGTTTTTGGCGTTTACCTTCAAGGGAAGGATCAAATCTCTGATCCGTGCGGAGGAAAAATTTAATGGATATGTAGTGGAGTTTATTTATGACTATTACAAAGAACAAGGTGAATATCCTTCCGTGTCACAGATCAAGGAGCGCTTAAGTTGTTTTCGGGATTTTATTGCGTACAGGATCGTTATCGCCATGCCCAGATGTCATCTGAAAAATGGAGAGAATGTCAGAGAAGAAGAGCTTCGTTATCTTTATGAAATTGCCAATATACTTCCGGGATTTCTGGAAGAAAGAGGATTTACCGCAGAGCCGGCCAGAGGGGTACAGGAAAGCACTTCTCCGTTGCTCAGTGAGGAGGTCAGACCTTATTACCGAGATTACATCTGTAACAACAGTGAGGATGATTATCAGTCCCTGCATATCACGTTTTATGATAACAGTTCCCGAAGCTATATGGAAGTACAGCTGCGGACCAAAGACATGGATGATGTTGCGGAGATTGGTTCCGCCAACCATTTAAGCTATGAGAAAAAACAGGAAAGTGAACGCAGGAGAAGGGACGCGATTCCCCAGGGGGAATGTATCTATTTTGACGAGGCCTATGAGCGGGGGATGCGGCTTCTTGGACTGGATCTTGCAAAACTGGATGTCAATATGTTTGGTGCGGTAAATAATAGCCTGATCAATGATGGCTGCGGACTGTTCCGCGGAAGGATGATTCTTCCTTATGAGCATCTTTCCCGTTTTCAGAATGATATCGTTGACTGAGGGAGGATGACATGAAAGACTTGACAAAAGGGAGACCTTCCACATTGATCCTGTCCTTTGCACTTCCTGTATTTCTGGGAAATCTCCTGCAGCTGACGTACAGCCTGGCAGATACTAGGATTGTGGGGAGCTTTTTAAAAGAAGATGCGCTGGCTGCAGTAGGGGCCACCAGTCCTTTAAGCGGGCTGATCATCGGTTTTCTGATGGGCCTTGCAAATGGATTTGCCATTGTCACCGCACAGAAATTCGGTGCCGGAAACCGGGAAGAAGTGCGAAAATCCTTTGCGCTGTCTCTTGTAATGGGCAGTGTGCTTTCTCTGATTCTGACTGTTTTGGGACTTTTGTTTCTGCATCCGATCCTGAGGTTCCTGAATGTTCCTGATCATTTGACGGGAATCGCCAGACAGTATATCTTTATCATTATTGCAGGTATGCTGGCAACATTTCTTTATGATACCTGTGCGGCATCTCTGCGTGCACTTGGGGATACGGTGACGCCCCTTGTGATCCTGGCAGTGTCTGTAACTTTAAATATCGCAGGAGATCTGTTTTTTATTCTGGTAGTAAAAGCAGGAGTTCAGGGAGCAGCCATTGCCACAGTACTTTCACAGACGCTGGCTTTTCTGGTATGCTGGTTTTACATGATCCGCAGGTATGAGATCCTACGGCTGAAAAAAGAGGATTTTTCTGATCCTGACAGAAATATGATGAAAAATATGCTGAGTGCAGGACTTTCCATGGGACTTGTAAATTCTCTGGTAAATCTTGGTACACTGGCACTGCAGACCTCCATCAACCGACTTGGAAGAGATATCATCGTGGCACATACAGCGGCCCGTAAGATCACGGAAATGTTTATGATCATGTTTGGCGTGTTCGGGCAGACTATGGCAATCTTCTGCGGACAGAACGCAGGTGCAGGGCGTATGGACCGGGTGCGCCAGGGAATCAGTCTTGCAGTTCTGTATACCTGTATCTGGTCCGTGATGACTGTGATTTTCAGTTTTACCATTGGAAAACAGCTGATCTATCTGGTCACAGGAAGCCACAATGAGACGGTGATCCTAAACGCCACCAATTATCTTAAATTCGATACGCTTTTTTATTTTGTAACGGCTGTGATCAGTGTACTCAGAAATGCTATGCAGGGACTTGGAGAAATGGTGATCCCGTTGACTTCCAGTGCGCTGGAGATGATCGGAAAAGTGGTGATCGCAGTGACATTGGTGCCGCTTCTCGGATATACCGGCGTGATCGTGGCAGAACCGATAGTCTGGGTCATTATGGTGATCCCGCTGATCGTGAAGATCCTTAGGATGTCGGAATTAAAGAGAACAGTCTGAGAGATCCGAAAATCAGATGAGAAAGATCCGTGTGAAAAATAAAAAGCACATTGTATGGAATGAGCCCCACCGGAAAGTATGACTTTTGGGGTGGTTCAACCATGGCAATGTGCTTTCTTTATTTTACATATTTGCTGTCGCTTCTTTTACGTTTTGTTTTTCAGGAAAGATATGTCTGAAAATAAAACGTACGATCGGACCTGCATAGATCAGCTGCCAGAAGAATGCCATCGGAAAGTTAAAGGCGGTTGTTTGAAGCCATACAGCTACGAACTTATTTCCGGCATCCTTAAAGAGAATGGTTGCGGCAAGACTCATTAACGGGCACATGAAAGCAACAGAAGGAACGGAGATCGCAAGAATCTTGCTGAACGGATGGCAGTTTTTGAAATCTACCATGCGCATTGCACAACCAAAAGCAAGTTTGGATACAAGGAAGAAGTCAAGGATAAATGCAATCGGTCCCATGATCACCAGCTCATGAAAAGCGTCAAGGAACACATGGTTTGTCATACTCCCAGTGTTCAGAGAAATGTTGTAGCAGATCATGGCGTAAACCATGAAAAATACCATGATAATGGTAAAGATAACTTCCTGAAATTTGTTTTTTGGCATAAAAAATCCTCCTTTAAAATGATTAAGTGGTGATGTAAAACCGTAAAGCATGTGTTGTTCGTTAATCATTCAGGAGAATGTGCGTTTCCAATATATGACAGGATTTTGTCATAAACCATATTTAGTTTTAAGTCCGGCGATTATATTATCATAATCAGCGTAAGGATGTCAATATGTAAAATTTGCACATTTTTATTAAGCTTTCTGAAAATAGACGGAGCTGCTCTAATGAGAAAAAAATGACAATAACTCCCCTTGACCATAAAAGTTAGATACAGTAAACTTATATATGGTTAGCAGGTTCTAACTATTGCGTAAATAATTGTGGCGGGCCGTATCCTCTGGCAAAATGCGGCCCGGGCAAATTTACGGACAGGGCGAAAAAGCCAGACAGGAGGATAAATATCAAATGGAATATTTAGAGATCGAGAAAGTCATTGGAAGAGAGATCATTGATTCAAGAGGAAATCCGACCGTAGAGGCAGAGGTTTATCTGGCAGATGGAACTATCGGAAGAGGAGCAGCTCCAAGTGGTGCATCCACAGGAGAATTCGAGGCACTTGAACTGAGGGATCAGGATAAGAGCCGTTTCGGAGGAAAAGGTGTTTCCAAGGCCGTTGAAAATATCAATACTGTAATTAACGATGCACTGACAGGAATGGATGCATCTGACATTTATGCAGTGGACGCTGCCATGATCAATGCAGACGGAACAAAGGACAAATCCAAACTTGGCGCAAATGCTATTCTTGCAGTATCTATCGCATGCGCACGAGCAGCTGCGATTTCTCTTGACATTCCCCTTTACAGATTTCTTGGTGGGGTGAACGGAAACAGACTTCCGGTTCCGATGATGAATATCTTAAACGGTGGTGCACATGCTGCGAATACTGTTGATGTTCAGGAATTCATGATCATGCCTGCGGGAGCACCGAGCTTCAAAGAAGGACTTCGCTGGTGCACAGAGGTGTTCCATGCACTTGCAGCACTTCTGAAAGAGAAAGGTCTTGCAACAAGTGTTGGTGATGAGGGTGGTTTTGCACCAGACCTTGGAAGCGACGAGGAAGCCATCGAGTACATTCTTGAGGCAGTAAAGAAAGCAGGATATGAACCGGGAAAAGATTTCGTTCTTGCCATGGATGCAGCATCCAGCGAGTGGAAAGGAAGCCAGAAAGGCGAGTATGTTCTTCCGAAATGCGGAAAGAAATTCACATCTGCAGAGCTTGTTGAGCATTGGAAGACCCTGATCGAGAAATACCCGATCTATTCCATCGAAGACGGCCTTGACGAGGAAGACTGGGAAGGATGGCAGATCATGACAAAAGAGCTTGGCCAAAAAGTACAGCTTGTAGGTGATGACCTGTTCGTTACAAATACAGAGCGTCTTGAGAAAGGTATTAGCCTTGGCTGCGGAAACTCCATTCTGATCAAACTGAATCAGATCGGTTCCGTATCCGAGACTCTGGAAGCTATCAAAATGGCACATAAAGCTGGTTATACAGCGATTTCCTCTCATCGTTCCGGTGAGACAGAGGATACAACCATCGCAGATCTTGCAGTAGCACTGAATACCTGCCAGATTAAGACAGGAGCTCCTTCCAGAAGCGAACGTGTGGCAAAATATAACCAGCTTCTCCGTATTGAGGAAGAGCTTGGTGATGCAGCAGTATATCCGGGATTTCAGGCTTTCAATATTAAGAGATAAGAAAAGTTTTCCATAAAATTTGTTTGTTACAAATAAGCCAAGAGTACCAAAGGGTCGGTATGGGAGAAATCCTGTTCCGGCCCTGGTTTTTTGACCGAATGCGGGATGCGACCACAGACAGATGGAAGAGATGCGGGATAAGTAGCATATTTTTCAAAAAGGCGCCCTTTGGAGCCTCTTTTTTTGGCGAAAATAAGGTTGCCAGATTTCTAAAAATGGTATATTATGATTTACAGCCGTGTGAAAAAATAAAATTGAATATTGGAGATGCTATGAAAGAATACGTAAATACTTTTATACGTTACAGGTTTCTTCTGGGAGAGCTTGTAAAAAAAGGAATCAAACTGAAGTACAGACGTTCCTATCTTGGTATCATCTGGTCTCTTCTTGAGCCGCTGCTTACCATGATCGTACTGACGATCGTATTCGGTACCCTGTTTGGAAACAAGGATCGGACATTTCCTGTATATATCCTGACAGGACGTCTTTTGTACACATTCTATTCCAGTGCCACAAAAGCGGCATTGAAATCAGTAAGAGCGAATTCGGCAATGATCAAGAAAGTTTATGTGCCAAAATATCTCTATCCGCTGTCAAGTGTGCTTTTTAACTACGTGATCTTCCTGATCTCGCTGATCGTGCTGGTTCCGGTAGGAGCAGTACTTGGTGTGGAGCCGACACTCTATATGCTCCAGATCCCGATCGCGTTGATCCTGGTATTTCTGCTGTCCTATGGCTGCGGAATGATCCTTGCTACGATTGGCGTTTTTTTCAGAGATATGGAATATCTGTGGTCAGTAGCGCTGATGCTGATCATGTATACCTGTGCGATCTTTTATTATCCGTCCAGACTGCTGAAGAGCGGTTTTTCATGGATCCTGAAATATAATCCGCTGTACTGTACCATCGATGTTTTTCGTTCAGGAATGTTCGGAGAGCCGATGAATCTTCATTATGCGGCATACGCACTGGTATTCAGTCTTGTGACGATCGCCATCGGAATGTTCTGTTTCAAGAAGAAACAGGATGATTTTATCCTTTATATTTAACAGGAGAAAAATATGGAAAAACCTGCAGTAGTTGTAGATAACGTAAGTATGAAGTTTAATCTCAGTAAAGAAAAGGTAGACAGCCTGAAGGATTACGTGATTAAATTCTTAAAAAAAGAAATTAAATATAATGAATTCTGGGCTCTTCAGAATGTTGATTTTGAGGTGAAAAAAGGTGACCGTGTAGGAATCCTGGGACTTAACGGAGCGGGAAAAAGTACTCTGCTCAAAGTAATTGCCGGTGTATTCAAGCCTACCGAAGGCAAGGTGGTCCGAAACGGACGTCTGGTCCCTCTTCTGGAACTGGGAGCCGGTTTTGATTCACAGTATACAGGACGTGAGAATATTTTTCTGTATGGTGCGATGCTCGGATATTCCAAGAAGTTTCTGGAATCGAAATTTGATGAGATCGTTGAGTTTTCTGAGCTGAAAGAATTTATCGATGTTCCTATTAAGAATTATTCTTCCGGTATGAAGGCAAGGCTTGGATTCTCCATTGCCACACTGGTATCACCGGATATCCTGATCCTTGATGAAGTCCTTTCTGTAGGAGATGCCAAATTCCGGAAAAAGAGTGAAAAGAAAGTCTTAAGTATGTTTGATAAGGGCGTTACGGTACTGTTCGTATCCCATTCTTTGGAACAGGTACAGCGCCTGTGCAATAAAGCAATGATACTTGAAAAAGGAAAATTGATCGCATATGGAGATATTGATGAGATCTCGGCTAAATATGCGGAGATGATCAGATAAAGAACAGAAGGCGGCCAAAGTAGCTGCATAAATAAAAAACCGGACAGTGAAAGGTCCGAATGGCGGATAGCCAGACTATTTGCAAAAGTGCAGGCAAATGTCTGGCTATTGTGTTATTCTATTATAGAAAACAGGGAGGCAAAAAGATGACTTTACAGCAGATTCTTGAAGAGGTAAAAAATGGCCAGCTCTCTGTGGAGCATGCAGAGGGCCTTCTGAAAAAAGAGGGATATGAGGAAATGGATTATGCGAAACTGGATACTACCCGAAAAGCGAGGACCGGTTTTGCAGAGGTAGTTTACTGTGCGAGAAAAGCAGACGAACACCTTTTGAATATCTATCAGAAGCTTTATGAGGAAGATGGAGAAGTCTTTGGAACAAGGGCGTCGGAATATCAGTATGAACTGGTAAAAAAGGTTCTTCCCAATGTGGTCTACGATCCGATTTCCGGAATTTTGAAGATTGAAAAAGAGAAGGAGCATATCGGAAAAGTGGCAGTGTGTACAGCCGGAACAGCAGATATTTCTGTTGCGGAGGAGGCTGCCCAGACAGCAGAGTATTTCGGCACACATGTGGAGAGGATCTATGATGTGGGAGTTAGTGGTATGCACAGACTCTTTTCCAGACTGGATACCATCCAGGAGGCTAACTGCGTGGTTGCAGTAGCAGGAATGGAGGGTGCACTGGCAAGTGTTATGGGTGGTCTTGTGAAACGTCCGGTGATCGCGGTACCTACTTCTGTGGGATATGGCGCCAGCTTTCATGGATTGTCAGCGCTTCTGACAATGATCAATTCCTGTGCCAACGGAATTGCAGTAGTAAATATTGACAACGGATTTGGGGCAGGATATCTGGCAACCCAGATCAATCGGCTTGCGGAGGGGAAATAAATGAGAAACAAATTATATCTGGAGTGTACCTCTGGGATCAGCGGGGATATGACAGTTGCGGCCCTTTTGGATCTGGGTGCAGATCAGAAAAAACTGGTGAGAACTCTTAAAAGTCTGCCGGTAAAAGGTTTCGACATAAAGATCAGCCGTGTGATGAAATCAGGGATCGATGCCTGTGATTTTGATGTACTGCTGGATCATGATCACGAGAATCATGATCATGATATGAAATATCTGCATGGAGATGATGGGGATTTTCACGGTCATAATCATGAAAAACATCATCATGATCATGGGGGTTCCCGGCATGGACACCATCATCACGAGCACCGTGGCCTTAACGAGATCATGGAGATTATCGACCACACAGATATGACAGATCGTGCAAAATCCTATGGAAAAAGGATTTTTAAGATTCTTGCCGAGGCAGAAGCAAAAGCCCATAATGTACCGGTGAATCAGATCCATTTCCATGAAGTGGGTGCAGTGGATTCCATTGTGGATATTCTTTCAGTTGCGATCTGTATGGATGATCTGGATGTGGAGGAAGTGATCGTTCCAAGACTTTGTGAGGGTAGCGGAACGATTCGCTGTCAGCACGGAATCCTTCCGGTACCGGTACCGGCGGTAAGTAATATTGTAAGTGCTCATCAGCTGAAGCTGCATATCACATCGGTGCAGGGTGAACTGATAACGCCTACCGGAGCAGCCATCGTGGCGGCATTCCTTACATCAGAAAAACTGCCTGAAGATTTTACGGTGAGGAAGATCGGTATCGGAGCAGGCAAGCGCCAGTATGAGTGCCCGGGAATTCTCCGTGCCATGCTGATCCGGGGATCCGGGGAGGAGGCTTCAGGCAATGATGCTTGTACGGAAACAGATACCATTATAAAGCTGGAATCCAACATTGATGACTGTACAGGAGAAACGCTTGGCTATGTTATGGAGCTTCTGTATGAGGCAGGAGCCAGAGAGGCCAATTACATGCCTGTATTTATGAAGAAAAACCGTCCGGCATGGCTGCTTACCGTTCTATGTAAAGAAGAACAGGTTTCAGTGATGGAGCAGATTATTTTCAGAGAAACAACAACCATTGGGATCCGTCGCCAGGAGATGGGGAGAACCATTCTGAAAAGAGAGAAAAGAGCGGTTACAACCCCGCTTGGGGAGGTAGAAGTGAAGGTCTGCACTTTTGACGGACAGGAATATTTTTATCCGGAATACGAAAGCGTAAAAAAACTCTGTGAAAAAACAGGGATTTCCTATAAAGAAGCATATCATATGGCTGTTCGGGGATAAGATCGGAGGGGCCGCGTATAATGCACTTACATATTGACACCTTTTCGAAAAAACTATATAAATGTATATAGAAAGATCATTGCCGAACAGAACAGTTGGCAATGATACAGTAAGGCAGAGGCAGGAGAAGGATTTATGGCGGTAACAATACAGCAGATTGCCGAACAGGCAGGGGTTTCCAGGGGAACCGTGGACAGAGCATTGAACCACAGAGGACGGATCAATCCGGAGGTGGCAGAGAGAATCTGCCGTCTGGCGGACGAGATGGGATATGTACAGAAAGAACGGAAACATTCCAGAACAGCTAAAGATGAAAGACTGAAGATCGGAGTGGTGACACAGCTTGCCAGATCTTCTTTTATGCAGGAAGTAAACCGTGGTATTGTGAAGGCGGCCCTAGAACTAAAAGAAAAAGGGATCCAGCTGATTCTGAAAGAGGGTCTTTCTGTTGATGAAGAGGAACAGCTGCAGGCCATTGAAGAACTGGAACAGGAAGGAATCAGGGGACTTGCGGTCATGCCTGTGGACAGTGAGGCTGTCCGGGAGAAATTGAATGCTTTGATCGAAGAGAAGAATATCCCGGTGGTAACCTTTAATTCTGATATTGTAGGAACGAGAAGAACCTGTTTTGTGGGAATGGATAACCGCAAGAGCGGACGTACTGCGGCAGGACTCCTTGGAATGCTGACAAGAGGAATCGGAAAGATTCTGATCATCACCGGATATTTCAGCAATCATGTTGATAATCAGCGGGTGGATGGCTTTGTGGAGGAAGTCAAGCGGGCTTTTCCTCATCTGGAGATCGCAGGTGTTCACGGAAGCTTTGATGAAGCAGCTGAGGTGGAGCACATTATAGAAAATGCCATGATGAATACTTCGGGGATCAGCGGAATCCTGGTGGTATCAGGAGGCCAGGAAGGAGTGGGAAAGGCATTTGAAAAACTGAGACTTGACCGCAGGCCCTACGTTGTGATCTATGATCAGACTCCGAAGAATGAACGGGCACTGAAGAATGATCATGTGGATTTTCTGATCGACCAGAATGGATATGTCCAGGGGTATGAACCGCCAAGAATCCTGGCGGATATCCTGACAAAAGGACAGGAGCCGGAGAGAGAATATCTCTTTACAGATATCAAGATCAAAACGAAATATAACCTTTAAATGACGTATTAAACGAAAGAACATATAGAAAAGTAAGGAAAGTCTGCAGGATGAAAAAAACTGCAGGCTTTTTTATTGCAGAAAATCTGAAAAATCCGCTGATGGGAAAAAGAAATCAAAACGCGTGCGTAATGCGTGCTAAAATTACATACACACAAAAGCACATTAATGCAATATCCAATTTAAACAAAAGAAAACTGCAAAAATTGTACAGAATAACAGAAATAGAGGAAAATGAAAAGAAGTACTTGCCCAAACTGTAAAACAGTGCTATATTAACATCATAAGAAACACGCAAGAAAGCACGCTAAATAAAGGAAAAAGCACGCAAAACAAAAAAGCACACAAAAAAGAAGTAAAAATAAACCATCAAACAAACGGAGGTAAGATCATGAAGTATATCGAATTTGATGAATCCAGACCAATGGACCTGGTGCTCCTTGGAAGAGTTGCCATTGATTTCAATCCTGCTTACAACGATCAGGTGAAGGAGGAGTTCAAACCCCTGAAGAAGGTACATATGTTTGAGAAATTTGTAGGAGGATCTCCTGCAAACATCGCTGTAGGTGTCACCAAACATGGTCTGAAAGCAGGATTCATCGGAAAGGTTTCTGATGATCAGTTCGGTGAGTATGTTGTAGATTATTTTGATGAGAGAGGAATCGATACCTCACAGATCACCAAATGTACAAACGGAGAGAAGCTGGGACTTACCTTTACCGAGATGCTTTCTCCAAAGGAAAGCAGTATCCTCATGTATCGTAACCGTATCGCAGATCTGCAGCTTCATGTAGACGACATCCACGAGGATTATATCAAAAATGCAAAAGCAATCCTCATTTCCGGAACTGCTCTTGCAGAGAGCCCTTCCAGAGAAGCAGCGATCAAAGCGGTTATGCTTGCTAAGAAAGTAAACACAAAGATCATTTTTGATATTGATTACAGAGAGTACAACTGGAAGAATGCAGATGAGATTTCCATCTACTATTCCATCGTAGCTAAGGAAGCTGACATCATCATGGGCTCCAGAGAAGAGTTTGACCTTACCGAGAAGCTGATCAAAGAGGGTATGACTGATGAGGAGAGCGCAGCTTACTGGCAGGCAAAAAATGCAAAGATCGTTGTCATCAAACACGGTATGAAGGGTTCCACAGCCTACACAGTTGACGGACAGAAGTTCAGTATCAAGCCATTTCCGGTTGAGGCAAGAAAAGGCTTCGGCGGCGGCGACGGATACGGCTCCGGATTCCTGTATGGACTGTATCAGGGCTGGGAGATCATCGATTGTCTGGAGTTCGGTTCAGCAGAGGCATCCATGATGGTTAAGAGCAACAACTGTTCTGATTCCCTTCCGGGACCGGATGAGGTTCACGCATTTATTAAAGATGAAAAAGAAAAATTCGGCGAAATGATCGCAAGAGTATAAAGAAAAGGAGTGGAAAAAATGGCAAAGACAGTAAGAATGACAACTGCACAGGCAATTGTAAAATTCCTGGATAATCAGTATGTTTCCATGGACGGAGTGGAGACAAAATTTGTAGAAGGATTTTTCACGATCTTCGGACACGGTATTGCTGTAGGACTTGGCGAGGCGCTGGATACAAATCCGGGACAGCTGAAGGTTCTTCAGGGAAGAAATGAGCAGGGTATGTGCCACGTTGCTACCGCTTTTGCAAAACAGAGCAACCGCAAAAAAATCATTGCATGCGCTTCCTCCATTGGACCTGGAGCTGCAAACATGGTAACAGCATGTGCAACAGCAACTGTAAACAACATTCCGCTTCTTGTATTCCCGGCAGATACTTTTGCATCCCGCCAGCCTGACCCGGTTCTCCAGCAGCTGGAGCAGAGCAGCAGCCTTGCTATCAGTACGAACGATGCATTCAAACCGGTCTGCAAATACTGGGACAGAATCACAAGACCGGAGATGGTTATGACAGCTCTGATCAACGCAATGAGAGTTCTTACAGATCCGGCTGAAACAGGTGCATGCTGCATCGCACTTTGCCAGGATGTTGAGGGTGAGTCCTTTGACTTCCCGGAGTACTTCTTCAAGAAGAGAGTACACAGGATCACAAGACCGGTTGCAGTAGAGGAAGAGCTTGAAGATGTGGCAGAGATCATCGCAGGAGCAAAGAAGCCGCTTATCGTTGTTGGTGGTGGTGTCCGTTACTCAGAAGCTGGAGAAGCTGTTGAGAAATTCTGCGAGGAATTCAAGATCCCATTCGGCGAGACACAGGCCGGAAAGAGTGCCTGCCAGTCCGGCAATCCATACTGCCTTGGCGGTATCGGTGTAACAGGAACCTATGCTTCCAATATCATCGGTAAAGACGCAGACGTGGTAATTTCTATCGGTTCAAGAATGTCTGACTTTACAACAAGCTCCAAGCATCTGTTCCAGAATGAGGATGTTCAGTTTGTAAGCATCAACAACTGCAGATTCCACGCATACAAGATGGATGCAGTAAAAGCTGTGGGCGATGCAAAAGCTACCGTAGAAGCACTTGCGGAGAAGCTTCGTGCAAGAGGATATAAATCTGCATATACAGATGAGATCGAGAAAGCAAAAGCTGCATGGGATAAAGAAATGGAGCGCCTTGGAAGTATTGAGTACACAGGAGATGATTTTGAGCCGCTGATCAAGGCAAGAGATCCTCGTACAATCCCGGAATATGTAAAGCTTACAAACGGAAAGATCACACAGACAGCAGCACTTGCAGCGATCAACAGAACTATCGACAAAGATGCAACCATCATCACAGCAGGCGGTTCCCTTCCAAGCTGTATGCAGCGTATGTGGAGAACAGACAAACGTGGCGGATATCACGCAGAGTACGGATATTCCTGTATGGGATATGAGGTTGCCGCTACCCTTGGTGTGAAATTTGCAGAGCCGGATAACGAAGTATATTGTGTGGTTGGAGACTCCAGTTTCCAGATGCTCCACAGTGAGATCATGACTATCATGCAGGAGAGACAGAAAGTCAATATCATGGTATTTGATAACTGCGGATTTGGCTGCATTAACAACCTTGAGATGAATCACGGAATCGGAAGCCTTGCAACGGAGTTCCGTTATACAGACGGCAAGAAACCGACCGGAGACCTGATCCCTGTAGATTATGCAAAGATTGGCGAAGGCTATGGTCTGAAGACTTATACCTGCCGCACTATCCAGGAACTGGTAGATGCTCTGGAAGATGCCAAAAAGCAGGAGATTGCATGCCTCTTTGATCTGAAGGTTATCCCGAAGACCATGACAGACGGATATGAGTCCTGGTGGGATGTAGGAATCGCAACAACATCTGAGAAAGAAAGTGTAAGAAAGGCCTGCGAGGGAGTTATGAAAGGCCGTGAAGAGGCAAGACTGTACTAATCTGGGAGGTAAGAAAATGAGTAAAGTATTTGGTTATCCTGAATATGACGAAAAAGGTGAAAAGATTCTTACAACATACGATAATGAGTACAAGGCCATGATGATGGACATCCGTGTTTACCGTATGAAGGCAGGGGAGACAAGAACATTTTTAAGAGAGGGTGAGGAGACAGCAGTTCTCCTCCTTTCCGGAAATATCACCTATAAATGGAACGGAAACGAAGCAGCAGCAACCAGAAAAGATGTGTTCACAGAGGGACCTTGGTGCGTTCATGGATGTACAGGAACTGAGATCGCAGTTGTGGCAAATGCGGAGTCACAGATCCTTGTCCAGTGCACAAAGAATGAGAAAGATTTCGGTGCAAGGCTTTACAAACCGGAAGACGCTCCATGGGGATATTCCAGTGTAGGAAAATTCGGAAACGTGGCAAAGAGAAGAGTAAATACGATTTTTGATCACGACATTTCACCGGAATCCAATATGGTACTTGGTGAGGTTCTCAATGACAGAGGAAACTGGTCCGGATACCTGCCGCACAGACACCCGCAGCCTGAGACATACTTCTTCAAATTTGATCATCCGGAGGGATTCGGAGCAAGCTTTGTCGGTGACCAGGTATTTAAGAGCACAGATGAGAGCTTTTCCGCAATTCCAGGAGGAGAGCTTCATCCGCAGGCAGTTGCACCTGGATATCAGATGTATACATGCTGGATGATCCGCCACATTGACGGAAATCCGTGGCTGCAGACAGACCGTTGCGAGGATGAGAGATATACCTGGCTTCATGACGCCGAGTTTTAAGGATGCGGAGATACTGATACTGGGTTGTAAATAGCAGGCAGTAGACCTGCTGCTATTATGAAAAAAATTGTACTGACTGAAGGGAGATTTTGACAATGGCAAGAGAATTTATTGTACCTGGAGAAATTATTTCCGGTTCCGGAGCACTGGACATGGCAGAAGACGCACTGAAACTCCTTGGTAAAAAAGCTCTGATCGTAACCGATAAAGTAATGATCGACCTGGGAAATTGTGCAAAAGTTGAGAAGGCGCTGACAAATCAGGGCATTGCATACAGCATTTATTCTGACATCTGCGGTGAGCCAACAGATACCATGATCGAAAAAGGCTTACAGATCTATAAAGATGAGAACTGTGACTTCCTGGTAGCTCTGGGAGGCGGAAGCCCCATTGACTCCATGAAAGCCATCGGCTCACTGGTAGTAAACGGTGGAAGCATTTCCGACTACATGGGAAAAGTGATCGATGTAAAGATGCCGCCAATGGCGGCGATCCCTACCACAGCAGGAACGGGATCTGAGGCAACACAGTTCACGATTATCACGGATACCAAAAAAGACATCAAGATGCTTCTTAAAGGCAAAGTTCTCATGCCGGATCTTGCCATTATCGACCCACAGTTTACTATGACTGCACCTCCAAAGATCACAGCAGCAACAGGTCTTGATGCACTTTGCCACTGTGTGGAAGCTTATACATCCAGAAAAGCACAGACACTTTCCGATACTTTTGCAGTATCTGCAGTAAAGAGGATCTTTAAATATCTTCCGGTTGCATATAAAGACGGAAAGAATGAAGAAGCTCGTGTACAGATGTCTGTCGCTGCTCTTGAGGCAGGAATCGCATTTAACAATGCATCTGTTACCATTATCCATGGAATGAGCCGTCCGATCGGAGCACTGTTCCATGTAGCACACGGACTTTCCAATGCCATGCTTCTGAAGGAGTGCCTTACCTTTGCGCTTCCCGGAGCATACGACAGATTCGGAGCGTTGGGACGTGATATTGGTGTGGCGGATGCAACTGATTCTGATCAGGAAGCAGCTGAGAAATTCCTGAAAGCAGTAGAGTCACTTGTAAATGAACTGGATACTCCGACTCTGGAGCAGTTCGGTATCAATAAAGAAGAGTTCTTCAACGTCATCGAAAAAATGGCACATGATGCCATGGACAGTGGAAGTCCTCAGAATACCATGCGTGATGTAACAGAAGAGGAAGTAAAAGAAATCTACAGAAAACTCTGGTAAAATGTAAATGTAAACCCTGCATTGCCAGATAGGAAAAGACTCCGGACCGGAGAAAAAGGCTCCGGAGTCTTTTTTCCCGTGGCAAATATAGCTGCAAAAGAAAAGGAGGCATATCCTTCATGAGAAAAAAGTATATCTGTATTCTGGTGGCAGTCATAGGAGTTTGCAGCCTTTCCGGATGCGGGTCTTCTGCAAAGAAAACAGAAGAAGAGCAGGTAACGATCGGTGTTGTTACAAAATCTAAAAGCAGTGAATATTGGTTGTCTGTCTGCGACGGAATGGAAGATGCGGCAGAAAAATATCATGCAGATGTGGTGATTCTGTCTCCGGATTCCGAAACAGAAGAAGAGGTTCAGAAAAATATGATCCGGGATCTTCTGAAAACCGATATCCAGGCGATGGCAGTTTCTCCTATAGATTCCTATGAATGCGAAGATTATTTAAATTTCGCAAGAGAAAAGGGGATTTCTGTATATGCCTGTGATACTCCCATAGAGGATTCAGAAATCCCTTATATTGGAATTGACAATGAAAAACTAGGCTATGAGCTGGGCGAGCAGCTTGCAAAGGCTCTGGATCATAAAGGAAAGATTGGCGTGATCGCCGGTGATTTTAAGCAGGCTGGACACCGGATGCGTGTTGCCGGATTTGAAAAATATATGGAAAAAGAGCCTGGGATCACCATTGAAATGGTTCGGAACGGATACAGCAATATGCGGGTTTCCCAGAAGGATGTGGATGAGATCCTGGTGAAGTATCCGGATCTTAACGGAATCATGACCACAAGTGCAGTGACGGCCCTGGGACTTTCAGAGGCAACTGAAGGACGGGAGATTTCTATTGTTTCCGTAGATGCTCAGGAAGATGCCTTGAAAGCGGTTCAGGATGGGCGTATCGTGGCGCTTGGCGCGCAGTCCGGTTATCAGATCGGTTATGAAACCATCCGGTATATTGTGAAGGATCTGGAGGGAGAGGGAACAGGAGAAAATGAGATTCTGGATTCCCAGGTGCTTACCGAAGAAAATATTGATACATATATGAAGGATGACGGACATTCTCATCCCTGATACAAGCAGGTTTCCATCCGCTGCTTATTATTTTTTACAATCCGGCAGAGGCATTGACTGATTCGGTAAAAAGTCAGGCTGGTATCCAAAAATAAAACACAAAACATAAAAATAGGACAAAAGAAGGATGTAGAGATATCAGAACCAGAAAAACTTTGGTACAGATTTAACAGTCAGGTAAAAATAATACCGAAAAAACTAAAATTTCTCATACTATGATAATCCCGTATTTTCGATAAAATAGAATCATCAAAAGGAAAGCGAAAATAAAAAAACGAAAAGAAATGAAAGGGCGGGATAATAAGATGGAGAAGAAAAAACTTTCGGTATCAACAGGGCTGTGTTATGCTGGAGGAGATGTAGGATGTAATATCGTGTTCGGAATGATCGGAACACTGCTGACGCTGTTTTACACAGATTATGTAGGGATAAGCGCAGCAACAGTAGGACTGGTAATGTTACTTTCCAGATGCTTTGATGGATTTTCCGATCTGGTCATGGGTGTCATTGTAGAGAGGACCAATTCCAAATGGGGAAAATCAAGACCCTGGCTTCTGTGGATGAGCATTCCGTTTGCGCTGTCAGCAGTACTGCTTTTCACAGTGCCGCGTACAACAGGGATGCTTCAGTTTCTGTATCTCTTTGTAACCTATAACTTCTGTACGACCATATGCTATACAGCGATCAATCTTCCATATGGAAGCCTTTCTTCAATGATGATCCGTGAATCAGCAGAGAGAGATAAACTCAGTGTATTGAGAATGGGACTGTCACCTATCGGAAAGATCGTTGCAGCAACCTGTACACTGCCGCTTGTAAAGCTTCTTGGAAATGATCAGGCTGCATGGATCAAGGTTATGAGTGTATGGGCAGTGCTTGCACTTGCACTTCTGCTTCTCTGCTTCTTCAAATGTGAGGAAAAGGTTCAGATCGAAGCAAGAAAGAAAGATGAGAAGCTTCCGATTCCGACAATGCTGAAGGCACTTTTTGCAAATCAGTATTTCTGGGCAGTAATGCTTCTGTGGACAGTACAGAGTGTATCCTTTACGATCACAGGAACCATTCTTCCGTACTACTGTAAATATATTTTCAACAATGATACATGGATGTACAGCGCACTGTTCCTTACAGAAACCCTGGTTCTGGTAGTGGGAATCTTCATCTGCTCACCGTTGATCAAGAAATTCGGAAAAAGAAATATCGCATTTGTCGGCGGATTTGTTGCACTTGGCGGCCAGATTTTGTTTTTCCTGAATCCATACAGCTTCGGCTTCATGGTTATGAGCTGTGTCACACGTGCCATCGGACTTGCTCCACTGAACGCAGTTGTATTCAGTATGGTTGGTGATGTAGTAGAGTTCGGACAGTGGAAAAACCATATCCGTCAGGAAAGTCTGATCTTTGCAGGTGGTTCCATCGGAACAAAAGTTGGCGCAGGTCTTGCCTCCGCAGTGATCACAGGTCTTTTAAGCAGTTCCGGATATGTAAGCTCATCTGCAGGAATAACTGCACAGCCGGAAACAGCACTGGAGATGATCGTTTCTCTTTATAAATTTGGACCGATCCTCATTGCAGCAGTGATCATTGTAACGCTTTTCGGATATAAGCTTGACAAAATGTATCCGGCGATCATGCAGGAGCTTACCGAGCGCGAGGCACACGGACAGTTATAAACATTTTATTGTAAAACATATATTCAACCGCAAACAGGAAATCAGGCAGGGGTAGGATACTCCTGCTGTTTCCTGCGTTTATGGGCATATAGCATAGAGAGGCATATATCCGCTTTACAGAAGGGAGGAGTTCTATGTTAAAAAGTATCCGGGCAAAGATATTACTGGCGATCCTGACAGTAACCATGTTTACTGCCTGTTCTCTTACGGGGGTATTTTATTTTCGGGCAGCAGGGATGATCGAAGAAAATTATTCAGGTATCCTGTATGGACGGATGCAGCAAACTATAAAAGATCTGGACGAATCCCTGAAAGAGATTTATTATGTGAATACGAGAACTGCCTGGGATACAGATATACGGAATAATGCGAAGGAATACAGCTGTACAGGAAATGAAAACAGCCTGGAAAATATGGCTGGGCTTCTCCGGGAACACAGTCGGGAATATAAAGATATCAACTCCCTTTACTTTGTCTTTCCAGACAAAAAAATGGCTGTGACTTCTGAGGAATTTCCGGTAAACAAGCAGGGGATTTCAGGAGAACATATCGAGGAATTGGAAAAAATACAGGAACTGGATTCCTTTCCGGTTCTTGTGGAATCTCCGATCCATGAAGGCGGCAGCTTTCTTTCTGTGATCCAGAAGGTAGAGGATGATAACGGAGAGATTCTGGGGTATGTTGTCGCAGATATCAGGGAACGGGCAATTTATTACGAATATCTGGAAGCTGTCAATGATGAAAAGATCACCAGAATAGTTCTGGTAGACAGAAATGATGAAATCGTGACATCCGGAGACTACAGTGACATTGGAAAAACATTTCCGGAGATTACAGACCAGAATGCTCCCAAAATGGAAGGCTATGCAGAAAAAAACGGTGTGATCTCTTTTTTCAGCAGAGGTAGCTTTTCAGACTGCGGCTTATATCTGGAGGTACCGAAAAAAGAAGTTTTAAGCGGACTTTCCCGGATGCGGCTCTTTCTGATCGGAATATTTGGTGCAGTTTTTGTGGCAGCTGTGCTGCTGGCACTGTGGCTCTCCAGAGTAGTCTGCGGACCGCTCAGATCCATGACTGGCACGGTTGAGAAGGTTGGTGAGGGAGATCTGAGCCTCCGTACAGAAGTGACTACTGCTGATGAGATCGGAACCCTCGGAAAAGAATTCAACCACATGCTGGATTATATCGAAGCTCTGATCGCCCAGGTGATCGAAGAGGAACAGCAGAAAAAAGATGCAGAGCTGGAAGCACTGCAGTATCAGATCACACCGCATTTTATGTATAATACATTGAACTCCATCAAATTTGCGGCATTTCTGAAAGGGGAAAAAGAGCTGGCGGGGCTTATTGGAGATTTCGTGGAGCTTCTGCAGGCCAGTATCAACAAAAAGGGAAGCTTCCTTTCTGTTGCCGATGAGATCCATATACTGAAAAATTATATCCATCTGCAGGATTTTCGCTATCAGGGAAGCTTTCGGGTGAAATATGAGATCTCTGAGGAAGCATACCGGTGCTATATTCCAAGACTGATCCTTCAGCCGCTTGTGGAGAATGCTCTTCTTCACGGGATCGACATCAAACGGCAAACAGGAAAAATCTGGATCAGCGGAAACGTAAGTGAAGGAAAGCTGATCCTCATAGTAAAGGATAACGGCAGAGGAATGACAAAAGAGCAGATCCGAGATCTTTTTAACAGTCATGCAAAAAAAACAAACGGACTTTCCGCAGTGGGGATTCCAAATGTAAAAGAACGCCTGGAGCTTTATTACGGGACACAGGGAGGAATGGAATACGTAAGCAGTGGAAACGGTACAGAGGTCACGGTATTTCTGCCTGCGATCTATGATATGCCTGAAGAAGGGAGAAAAAATTAATGTACAGAACACTGGTGGCAGATGATGATTTTCTTGTAAGGAGCTATCTCAAAACCCTGGATTCCTGGGAAAAAGCAGGATATGAGATCGTGGATGATGCAGAAGACGGGAGGAAGCTTATGGATTCCTTCAGAAAGAAAAAATCGATGTTCTTGTGACGGATCTTACCATGCCTGTGATGGATGGAATTGAGCTGATCAGAAAAATCCGTGAGGAAAACAGGGATATCTATATTATCGTGCTCAGCTGTCATGATGATTTTGAATATGTAAAAGAGGCCATGCGTCTTGGGGCGGATGAATATGTATTAAAGAACAGTCTGGACGAGGATAGTCTTTATGATACTCTGGAAAAATCAGCCCGGCTGATCGAGAAGCGCAGAGAAAAAAGTCAGGAACAGGCACGGACGAGAAAGCTGATCCATCTGGGAAGTCACGCTCTGAAGTATTATTTTTTTAACGGACTGATCTCGGGAATGCTGAAAAATCAGGTACGTGAGGAAAAGCGTGTGGAAGCCGGAATCGCCGGGAAATATTTTAACAGTGCTGTGATCTGTATGTTTATGGAGAACTGGGCAGAGAGGGAAAGACAATGGACGCCGCTGGAAGTGGAACAGTATTCCCATCATTTCCGTCACAGACTGCTGGAACGTACGGAGGAGCTTCTTGGGACAGAAAGTGAATTTACGGAAGTGGTCTATCTTGGCGCAGGGATTTTTTGCTGTTTTCTTGATCTTTCCGGAGACTGCAGGACATCGGCTATGCAGCAGAGACTGACTGAGGCAGCAGCGATCTGCTATCGGCACTGTCAGGAGGATCTTTGTGATTTTGGTATCAGTGTCAGCAGTGTCTGCATGGGAGAGGATGGGATCCGCCAGGCTTATCAGCAGGCCAGAGAAATGATGAAGCTGCATTTTTATGAGAAAAAAGAGATCCTTTATTTTGAAGGACGGAAGAAAGCGGACAGTGTTTTACCGGAAAGTGCTGAGAAGCTGGAAGGGCAGATTTCCAGGTTGAAGGCAGGGAAAGACCGAAAGAAAGCGGAGGAGCTTTGGACACAGGTTCTCGCTGACTGTCAGGATCGCTATACCGACGGAAGAATTTTGGTACAGTGGCTTAAGAAATTGAATCAGACAGCCGGAATTGAGAAAGAGTCCATCTGGTATGGAGATATCGAAAGCTTTGAGAAATTCAGGGAAAAGGGCAGTGCCTGTATTTCACAGCTTTTTGTAGGGGAAGAGGATGCTGTTCCGGAGGGAATCTCTGCTGCTGTGAAAAAAGCTCTGGAGTTTATCCGGGAACATTATGAAGCGCCGATCAGCCTTCAGGATGCAGCAGATGCGGCGGAGGTGAATCCTGCTTATCTCAGTTATCTTTTCAAACAGGAGATGAAGATCGGTTTTTCCAATTATGTGCAGGAGCTTCGGATCGACTATGCAAAGAAGCTTCTTTCAGAGACGAACTGTAAAGTTAAGGATGTGGCGTTGCGTTCCGGTTTTGGAGATTATCATTATTTTTCCAAGATATTTAAGAAGTTTACGGGCTTAAGTCCTGCGGAATACAGAAAAGAATCCGGATTATCATAGAAAGAGGTGCTTAGTATGGGAGTTACTATAAGGCAGATCGCGGAAGCTGCCGGTGTTTCCAGAGGTACTGTTGACAGAGCGTTAAATAACAGGGGCAGGATCCGTCCGGAGGTTGCTGAGAGGATCCGTGCCATCGCTGATGAGATGGGGTATAAGCCGAATCAACTGGGCCGTGCTCTATCCATGAGCAGAAATAATATTAAGATCGGCGTGATCCTGCAGGGTGCGGAAACACCTTTTATGAAAGAAGTTCTGAAGGGAATCCAGGAGGCGTGCGCTGAGGTGGATAATCTTGGTGGTACAGTCCTGGTCCATAAGATCGAGCATCAGAATGCGGAGGATGTTATTCTCGCCATGGAGAAGATGCGGATGGAAGAGGTTAGTGGTATTGCCATGGTTCCTTTGGATGAGGAACGTGTGAAAAGGGAAATTGATCGGTTTGTGGAGGAATTTCGGATCCCGGTGGTGACGTTTACTTCGGATGTGGAGGATACGAAACGGCTTTGCTTTGTAGGGCAGAACGGTGTGCAGTGTGGCCGTGCGGCTGCGGGGCTTATGGGGGAGCTGACCGGTGGAAAAGGAAAGGTTGCTGTGATTTCCGGCTATAGTACCAATACTTCTCTGAGTAGCAGGGTGGTTGGATTCCGTGAGGAAATTGCGCGGAAGTATCCTGGGATTGAGATCATTGGGCCGGAGTATTGCTTTGAGGAGAATGGCAGGGCCAGGGAAATTACGGAAGGGATATTTAAGGATGTTCCGGATCTTGACGGGATATATCTTACTTCTCATGGGGAGGAGGGGGTGTGTGAGGCAATTGCCGGAGCGGGGAAAGCTGGTCAGGTGAAGATGGTTGCCAATGATTTTATGGGGCGGAATTATGAGCTGATGAGGGAAGGATTTATTCATTTCCTGATCGGGCAGGATGCCAGGATACAGGGGTATGAGCCGGTGATGATTTTGTTCCGGCTGCTGTTTAATGGGGAAGCGCCGGAGAGGGCGAAGATTTTTACGGAAATATATATAAGGAATGAGTATACGATTCCGGAGGGGAGACACTGAAGTGGGGTGTCTCCTTTTTTTTGTGCGGAGGGACGCCGCGGAAGGGGATGCTGTCTGGTCTGCGGCTTCGTCGGGGGCTGGCTTCTAGGACGCCGGAAATCTGCTAAAAGCGTTTTTCAAAAGTCCGAACTCGCGGCCTGTTGCCGCTCAGACAGCGGACTTTTGAAAAACAACGCAGATTCCCGCCGTCCAAGAATCAGCTCCCCTCCTGCAGAAGCAGAGCCAGACAGCATCCCCTTCCGCGGCTGGTGCTTCCAGCGAGAAAAAATGTCGTTTGACGATAGGTTGTGGGTCGTCAGCGCTGCGCTGGACGACTGCAAGGGCTGAGTTTGCGTCTGTTTGCCGGGAGAGTTGTGGGCATCGGCGCTGCGCTGGATGCTGGAAGGGGTGTGGCATCGGCGCTGTGCTGGATGTTTGAGGGGATGTGAGCTGTGATGCTGTGCTGGATGCTTGAAGGGATGTGAGTTGTGATGCTGTGCTGGATGTTTGGAGGGGGTGGTGTGTGGGATGATTAGGGTGATTGTATGGGAATGTGTTGGAGATATTTTCGGTGAAGTTGACCTAAAAATATTACATATTGTGGCTAAAAATAGTTCTCGTCATTTTTAATAGAAAAAAGATGGTAATATTGTACAATATTAGGGGTTGCGATTTGTGTGTTGCGATGATATTATATTAAGCATAAAGAGCGTGTTCGGACACGCAAGGAGATTACATTGGGAAAATAAATCAAAAGGAGATCAAAACTATGATTAAAGTTGGTATTATCGGAGCAGGTAGAATTGGTAGAGTTCATATTACCAGTATCACAACAAGGGTGCCGGATGCGGTGATCAAGACGGTTGCAGATCCTTTCTTAAATGATGAGACTGCTGCATGGGCTAAGAGCATGGGTGTTGAGCACACGACTAAGGATTATAAGGAAATCATCAATGATCCTGAGATTTCCGCAGTTCTGATCTGTTCTTCTACAGATACTCATTCTCCGATTTCTGTAGAGGCTATCAAGGCTGGCAAGCATGTTTTCTGTGAGAAACCGATCGATCATGACATTGCCAAGATCAAAGAGGTTATCGATGCTCTTGAGGGCACAAATCTGAAATATCAGGTTGGTTTTAACAGAAGATTCGACCATAACTTTGAGTCTCTTCAGCAGGCTGTTGCAGCTGGTAAGGTTGGTAAACCGGAGATCATCAAGATCACTTCCCGCGATCCTGAGCCGCCTAGCATTGATTATGTTAAGGTTTCCGGTGGCATGTTCCTGGATATGACAATTCATGATTTCGATATGGTTCGTTATCTTGCAGGCTGCGATGCTACAGAGGTTTATGTTCAGAGCGCAAATCTGGTTGATCCGGCTATTGGTGAGGCTGGGGATGTTGATACAGCTGTTATCACTCTTCAGATGGAGAATGGTGCTATTGCTGTTATCGATAACTGCAGAAGAGCTTCCTATGGCTATGATCAGAGAGCTGAGGTTTTCGGTTCTGATGGTATGGCTGCTATTTCCAATGACAGCCAGTCTTCCACAGTGATCAGCAATGCTGAGGGTGTTACAGGCGAGAAGCCGATGTTCTTCTTCCTTGAGAGATACATGGACGCTTATGGTAAAGAGGTTGCAGCATTTATTGATGCGATCGTTAATGACAAAGAAACACCTCTTAATGTTTATGATGGTCTGAAGCCGGTATTAATGGGTCTTGCAGCTAAGAAATCCAGCGAGGAGCACAGACCGGTTAAGATTTCTGAGATTATGGAATAATTCAAATAAAAAGGAGAATTGACCAATGTTTGATAAGAATAAAGTAAAGCTTGGTATTGCACCAATTGCATGGACAAATGATGATATGCCGGATCTTGGCAAAGAGAATACTTTTGAGCAGTGCGTCAGTGAGATGGCTCTTGCCGGTTTCACAGGCTCCGAGGTGGGTAACAAGTATCCGAAGGATCCTGAGGTTCTTAAGAAGGCTCTTGAGCTTCGTGGTGTTGAGATCTGTAACCAGTGGTTCTCAAGCTTCCTGATCACCAAACCGTTTGAGGAGGTTGAGAAGGAGTTCCGTGCACAGCTTGCTTTCCTGAAAGCTATGGGTGCGAAAGTGATCGGCGCATCTGAGCAGAGCCACAGTGTTCAGGGCCAGATGGATACTCCGATTTTCGGACATAAATATGAGATGAATGACGAAGAGTGGGATACCTTCTGCACAGGTATGAACAAGCTTGGTAAGATCGCAAAAGAGGAGTATGATATTGCTCTTACTTTCCATCATCATATGGGTACTGTTGTACAGAGCCTTGCTGAGGTTGACCGTATGATGGAGAATACAGATCCTGAATATGTAAGTCTTCTTTTTGATACCGGTCACTTTACATACTGTGGAGAGGATCCTCTTGAGGTTGTAAAGAAATATGTTCACAGGATCAGACATGTTCATCTGAAGGATATCCGTCCGGAAGTTGTTGAGCAGGTTAAGAAAGAAAACATGAGCTTCCTTGCAGGCGTAAGAGCCGGTGCCTTCACGATTCCGGGAGATGGATGCATCAACTATGATCCAATCTTCAAGGTTCTCGAGGATGCAGGCTACGAGGGATATATGGTTGTTGAGGCTGAGCAGGATCCGGCTAAGGCTAATCCGCTTGAGTATGCGATCCGTGCAAGAAAATTCATTGCTGAGAAGACAGGCTTATAATTACGACAGGGAAATAGGTGCATGCTGATGTACAGTTAAGCGGAATAAAGATGTCCGCTTTGCATAGAAAAAGCGGTATCAGCCAGTAGTGCTTTGACACCGCTTTTTTCTGTAAGATGCAAACAGTGTACGATAAACAGGACAGGAGGGCCAAATCATGGCACTTGTGAAAATGAAAGATCTGCTGAGACGTGCCGAAGAGAAAAATATTGGCTGCGGTGCTTTCAGTGTTGGTAATATGGAAATGGTAAGAGGTGCGATCCGCGCAGCAGAAGAACTGGATACTCCGATCATCCTTCAGATCGCGGAGGTGCGTTTGAAAAATTCTCCGCTTCACCTGATGGGACCGATGATGGTACAGGCTGCAAAGGAGGCTAAGGTGGATGTGGCTGTCCATCTGGATCATGGTCTTACTTTTGAGTCGGTTGACAAGGCTCTGGAGCTTGGCTTTACATCGGTTATGCTGGATGCTTCTACGCTTCCTTTTGAAGAAAACATCGCCAGAGTAAAGGCCGTTGTGGAGAAAGCACGTAAATACGGCGCTACAGTTGAGGCTGAGCTGGGACTTGTGGGCGGAAGTGAGGATGGAAGTTGTGACCACGGTATCCGCTGCACAGATCCGGATGATGCGGTCGTTTACGCAAGAGAGACAGGTATTGATGCGCTTGCAGTTGCCATCGGGAATGCCCATGGTAATTATCCGGTAGCGCCGACGCTTGCTTTTGATGTATTGGAGAAGATCCATGAGAAAGTGGATATTCCGCTGGTTCTTCATGGCGGCAGTGGCATCACCGATAAAGATTTCCAGAAGGCGATCTCTCTTGGCATCCGTAAGGTGAATATTGCCACAGCAAGCTTTAACAGCCTGACAGCTCATGTGGAGAAATATATGGAATCAACAGACAAGCATAATTTCTTTGACCTCAATGAGGCTATGGCCCAGGGTACTTACGAGAATGTGAAGAAACATATTCTTGTATTTAATGAGCCATATCAGGAGTAGGCCAAGGATTTTCTTGTAAAAAAAGAAAAGGTCTGATAAGATGTTCTCAGTGAAAATAACTGGGAACATCTTTTTTGTGCCCATAAAAGAGGAGAGATAAAAATGGAACAGAAAGAGACTGTCTGTTCAGTTGCGAAGAAATGCGGCGGTTGCCGTTATCAGGGTGTATCCTACCAGGAGCAGCTTCGCAGGAAACAGAGAATTACAGAAGGCCTTCTGAAAAAATTCGGAAAAGTAGAGCCGATCATTGGAATGGAAGATCCCTATTATTACAGAAACAAAGTTCATGCAGCTTTTGGCCGTGACCGGAAGGGAAACGTAATTTCCGGGATTTATGAGGAGAAGAGTCATAGGATCGTTTCCGTAGATGACTGTATGATCGAAGATAAAAAAAGTCAGGAAATCATCCGTACCATACGTGGTATGCTGAAATCCTTTAAGATCAAGACCTATGATGAGGATACAGGATATGGACTTCTCCGCCATGTGCTTGTGCGGAGAGGCTTTTCCACAGGAGAGATCATGGTGGTATTAGTTACGGTTTCTCCAATATTTCCATCTAAGAATAACTTTGTAAAAGCTCTCCGTAAAGAGCATCCGGAGATCACTACGGTGGTTCTCAATGTCAATGACAGACAGACAAGCATGGTACTTGGAGACCGCAATATCGTACTTTACGGACCGGGATTCATCAAAGATCGACTTATGGGACTGACCTTCCGTATTTCTCCATCTTCTTTTTATCAGGTAAATCCTGTGCAGACAGAAGTACTTTACGGAAAGGCTATGGAGTTTGCGGCAATGACAGGAAAAGAGAGGGTGATCGATGCTTACTGTGGCACAGGTACTATCGGGATCATCGCTTCCGGGAATGCCAGGGATGTCATTGGTGTAGAACTGAACCGTGATGCTATCCGTGATGCCAGAATGAATGCCAGGGAAAACAAGATCCGTAATGTTCGTTTTGTTCCGGGAGATGCAGGATGGTTTATGGAAGGAATGGCAGCAGAGGGAGAGAAGGTGGAGGTTGTTCTCATGGATCCGCCACGTTCCGGAAGTGACCGTAAATTCCTTCACTCCCTTTTGACTCTTTCACCGGAAAAAATTGTTTATGTATCCTGCAACCCGGAAACCCTGGCAAGAGATCTTGCCTGCCTTACTAAGAGAGATTACCTGGTAAAGAAGATGCAGCCGGTTGATATGTTCCCGCTCACCGATTCAGTGGAGGTTGTTTGCCTTCTGGAGAATCGTAGGACCAGACCGGGAAGAGCTTAGATTTTTGGCAGCTCACAGTGATATGCGATGCCAAGGGGCGTAACAAGAAGCGGATGGACCGGACGGTATACCGGAAGCTTCAGCCTCTTTTCAAAAACGGTAGTAAATTCCTTAAACATGGAAGAACCGCCAACTACATAAACAGCCGGAACCTGATAGCCCTTTAGAAATTTCTCGGTGATCACAGCCATTTTTTCTACAGTGGCCTTGATCACAGGGAAAATTTCGTCTTCTTTTTCCGGAGTAGTTTTCAATACTTCGGCTTCCTCATAAGGGATCTTATAGTGACCGGCGACTGTCATGGTCATATGGCTGCCGCCAGTAGCCTCATCATCGGTGTAGATAACTTTTCCGTCTTTCAGGATGCTGATACCGGTTGTGCCGCCACCCACATCCACAACAGCACCGTCTGTGATCTTAAGGACAGCAGCTGCGGCAGTAGGCTCGTCCACGATATTTGTAACCTCGAAACCGGCACCCTCCAGAACATAGCCGATGCTTTTGACACTGCCTTCAGAAACTCCCGGAGGGATGGCAGCAGCACCGTAAGTAAGTTCTGTGCCAAGCCTTTCCTCCAGCTCATTTTTAAGCTTTGTCACAAGCTGGACAGATTCATAGTAATTGACGATCACTCCATCCTGAATCGCATGGGATGGTGCGGAAATTCCGGCTATGGGACGGTTATTCCGGTCGACAACGGCAAGAACGGTATTGGCAGTACCAAGGTCTATGCCTGTCTTCAGACGACCGCGGAATTTTTTACATTCACCTGTTTCTACAAGTTCTGCAAAATTGGACAAAGTTCTGTTTTTTAATTCCATTCAAAATACTCCATTTCTTTCAGACAGGGACAAAAAGAATTTTGCCCCTGATATAAATTCTAATAATTGCGGCCGGTAAAGATGGCAACGGATCTGGGCCGCATGCAGAAATCGTGTTCAATGCGTGGCTCCTGGCCTTTTTCGTAGAAATAACGGCCATTTCCGTCACCGAACGTGTTGACACAGAGATACCATGCACCGGGACGGGCAAGCTCCGGAAGTGTGACCGTTACGTCCTCCCAGTATGCGTTGATCACAATGTAGATCAGGTCATCAGTGCCTTTGCTCTTATCATAGCCTGCAAAGCTTACAGCGAAGGTGTGGGCATCTCTTGGAATGGTCACATCCCTTGCGTCAATGTTATGAGTGTGGATATTTTCCATACCGCATACTGCGTTGGGAAGCTTCCGGGAGATAACAGGGTGGTCTTTACGGAACCGGATCATAAATTTGAAAAATTCAAAAAGATCGTGATTTTTCTCCAGAAGCTTCCAGTTGATCCATGAGGTTTCGTTATCCTGACAGTAGGTATTGTTATTTCCGTGTTTTGTGTTTCCGAATTCATCACCTGCAAGGAACATCGGGGTTCCGCGGCTGGACATCAGTACAGCACAGGCATTTCGTATCATGCGGAAGCGGAGGGAGAGCACTTCGGGGTTGGTGGAATCGCCCTCTTCTCCACAGTTCCAGCTGCGGTTATCGTTGGAACCGTCGGTGTTATTCCAGCCGTTTGCTTCGTTGTGTTTTTCATTGTAGGAATAAAGATCATACATGGTGAAGCCATCGTGGCAGGTAAGGAAATTGACACAGGAATTGTATCCTGCATAATTGTCATTATGATCAGAATAAAAGCCTCCGTACAGATCACCGGAACCGGAAATACTCCATGCAGCGTCCCAGGCATTCCAGAAATCTCCCTTCAGGAAGGAACGGAGGCAGTCACGGTAACGGCCATTCCATTCAGCCCATCTGCGGCTGGCAGGGAAAGAACCAACCTGATACAGCCCGCCGGCATCCCAGGCTTCTGCGATCAGTTTGACATTTCTAAGGACCGGATCGTAAGCGAGAAGCTCCAGAAGGGGCGGATTGTTAAGTGGAGAACCGTCCTCATGGCGTCCGAGAATGCTGGCAAGATCGAAGCGGAAGCCGTCCACACGGTAGTTGATGGTCCAGTAACGTAAGCATTCAAGGATCATCTGACGTACAATGGGATGGTTACAGTTCAGAGTATTTCCACATCCGCTGAAATTGTAGTAATTTCCCTCTGGAGTCAGCATATAATAAACCTTATTGTCAAAGCCCTTAAAGCAGAAGGTTTTTCCCAGCTCGTTTCCTTCGGCGGTATGATTGAATACAACATCAAGAATTACTTCGATGCCATTTTCGTGGAGCTCACGGATCAGCTCTTTCAGCTCAGTTCCCTCACAGTTATGCTCCGGCTTGGAAGCGTAGCTGGTGTTTGGAGAAAAGAAGTTGACAGAATTGTATCCCCAGTATTCCAGAAGCCGTTTGCCATTTACAGTACGGGCATTCATATTCTCGTCGAACTCGAAGATCGGCATCAGCTCTACGGCGTTGATCCCCAGTTCCTTGAGATAAGGGATCTTTTCACGAAGACCGGCAAAGGTTCCCGGGTGCATAACACCGGAAGAAGAATCCTGTGTAAAGCCGCGGACGTGAAGCTCATAGATGATCAGGTCACTGATCTTACGGGTGGACTGCGGCATGTCTTCCCAGTCAAAGGAATCACGTACCACACGGGCATGATAGCTTCCGATCTTTTGCTGGCCCCATTCACGCTGACCGGCAACGGCTTTGGCATAAGGATCAAGAAGAACCTTTGTCTTATCGAAGATGTGACCCTTTTCCGGTTCGTAAGGACCGTCAATGCGGTAGCCGTACTCCAGATCTTCGATGTCCAGTCCCATGACGATCATGGAGTAGACATCACCGATACGACAGGCATTGGGAAAAGGAAGGACTGCGAAGGGTTCCTCTTCTCCGTAGTGGAAAAGAAGAAGCTCGCAGGATGTACCGTGGCGGGTATGTGCGGTAAAGTTGACTCCGTTGGAAAGAGGAGTAGCGCCATTTAATTCAAAAAACCCGGGACGTACAGGAAATCCCGCAATAATATCTGTGGGCCGGGATGTCAGTGTATTCTCAGAGAGCATAGTCTGATTCTGTGTTTTCATTTCCGGTATCCTCCTTGGTGAAAATTTTTTTACAAACAAAAATATTATAACTGATTTTCAGAAAAAAGTACAGGCTGGGTTGTTGAGAACAAAGTGAACAGCAGCATTCCAATAACGCGGGAACCTTCGGGAAAATCTTCTTGAGGTTTTTGACGGGAAGGCTTACAATATGAACCAGAAACTTTGAAAATGTAAGGAAAGGAATAATAGCAGTATGAATGAAGAAACACTGGAGATTTCTTTTGACCAGATAGAGAAAGAACGGGGGAAATATCTTCTGATAGATACCCGTGATAAAGTAACTGTAGAATATGGAATGATCCCGGGAGCAATCTCTGTTCCGGAACAGGAACTGGAAGAGCGGGCAGAAGAACTGAAGGGGGATAAGATACCGGTCCTTTACTGTACAAGAGGGCTTTTCAGCCAGGAGGGTGCAGAGATGCTCCGGGAAAAAGGAATTCCCGCACTGAGCCTGAAAGGTGGATATACAGGATGGCTTTTTCAGCAGATGCAGAAAGAATCCGGTAAAGAGAACAGTGAAGAAGAGGAAAATGATGCAATGGAACAGCGGCGGAAGGATATCGAGCTGAGTATCCGCAAAAAGTTCCATAAGCAGCTGTTTTCCAGATTTGCCAGGGGAATCAACGATTATGAGCTGGTGAAGCCGGGAGATAAGATAGCAGTCTGTATTTCCGGTGGTAAGGACTCTATGTTGATGGCCAAACTGTTCCAGGAACTGAAGCGTCATAACAAGTTTCCCTTTGAACTGGTGTTTCTTGTGATGGATCCGGGATATAATGAGGCAAACCGTGCGGTGATCGAGCACAATGCCAGGCTTCTCGGGATTCCGATCACAGTGTTTGAGACTGAGATCTTCGATGCGGTTTATAATATAGAAAAATCCCCATGCTATCTCTGTGCCCGTATGAGAAGGGGCTATCTTTACAGCAAGGCAAAGGAGCTTGGCTGCAACAAGATCGCTCTTGGACATCACTATGATGATGTGATCGAGACGATCCTGATGGGAATGCTTTACGGAGCGCAGGTACAGACTATGATGCCGAAGCTCCATAGTACAAATTTTGAGGGAATGCAGCTGATCCGTCCTATGTATCTGATCCGGGAGGCAGATATCAAACACTGGAGAGATTATAATGACCTTCATTTTATCCAGTGTGCATGTAAATTTACCGATACCTGTACTACCTGCCGTACAGATGGTACCAGTGTTTCCAAGAGAATGGAGATCAAGAATCTGATCGCAGAACTTAAGAAGGTAAATCCACATGTAGAAAGTAATATTTTCCGAAGTGTGGAAAATGTTAATCTTCATACAGTTATCGCATACAAAAAAGATGGAGTGAAACATTCTTTTCTGGAAGGGTATGAGGACTGACAGATATAAATAAAAGCTGCTCAGGCGTTAGCCCGGGCAGCTTTTACTTTTTCCCGCTGTTTGGTAAGATCATAATATTCATCAGAGATGATCCCGCGACTGGAAAGTGCTTCGTAGGTTTTCTGCTGTGCGGGGGTCATCTTCATTCCGATTGTGGAATTGACATCGGTCAGTACGCAGCTTGTTTTTTCTACCAGCCAGAAAAGTGCGGAATCATCATCGGGGATCATTTTCCAGATTTCGTTTTCTGTATATGGAAGAAGGGACATGAGAGTTTTTAAGTGTCCATCCTGGATCAGACGGTAATCCCCGTCCGGCATGATGATGCCATCGCCATAGAGTTCTTTTTTCTGTTCCATTTTCTGCAGAAGTTTTTCTGTGAGTTTCATGATCGGCTCCTTGATCTTTATTATTTCAACAGTTTTCAGGCACTGCTTTTTTATGAAGTTAAAAAAATAACAATCAGCGTCTATTGTATGAAGCGGCGACAAAAATGTCAAGAGGTTAAAAAGATTTTCGATGCTTATGAATGATTTTTGTTGTGCAATTTGTTTGCTTTTGTGAGGCTAAAGGTTAAAATTATGTAAAAATTATCGTAAAATAAGATCTTCTGTGGTATAATATGAATATTCAAAAAATTCAAGGAAGGACGATGCAGATGTTGAAAAACTGGAACCCGGAACAGATTCCGGAAAAAGAGGATATCAAAGTGCGTTTAAGTGCTGCAAGAACCAGATTATATGAATTGCAGATGGCTCTGAAAGAGCATAAGATTCCGGTGATCGTGCTGTTTGAAGGCTGGGGAGCTTCCGGAAAAGGAAGTACCATAAGTAAGGTGATCAAGAATATCGATCCTCGTTTCTTCAAAGTTGCGACTATGTCAGCACCTACAGAGGAAGAACTTCGGAAACCATTTCTTTACCGATATTTCAGGGAAATCCCGGAAGCGGGCAAGTTTACATTCCTGGATTCAGGATGGATGGATCAGACCTGTCGTGAACGTATGGATAAAAAGCTGAAGGGTGACAATTATTCAAAACGGATTGACAGTATCCGGAGATTTGAACGTCAGCTGACGGATAATGGATATGTACTCCTGAAATTTTTTATACAGATCGACCGGAAAGAACAGGAAAAACGTATGGGCATCCTTCTGGAAAGCAAGGATACCAGATGGAGAGTCAATGAATATGATCTCTGGCAGAATGATCATTATAAGAAGTGCAGAAAGATTTTCGACCAGTATATGCAGGATACCAATACATCTGCGGCTCCATGGTATATTGTCGATGCCGGTGACCGGAAGTGGGCAGAACTGCAGGTACTGGAAACCATGATCAGCAATATAGAGGTTGCCATGGAAAACAGCAAACATGCAGTGCCGATCCTGCAGAATGTTTTTCCTCTGGTGGAGATGCCCAGATTAAGCGAGATTCCTCTGGATGGAAAAGAAGTGGGGGATGAAGAGTACAAGGCTGAGCTTAAGGAACTGCAGGCAAAGCTTGGAAGCCTGCATAACCGTCTTTACCGAAAAAGAGTGCCTGTGATCATCACCTATGAAGGCTGGGATGCTGCCGGAAAGGGAGGAAATATCAAGAGGATCACGGAGGCTCTTGATCCCCGTGGATTTGAGGTATATCCTATCGCAAGTCCGGAGCCTCATGAAAAAGCCCGTCATTATCTGTGGCGTTTCTGGACAAGGCTTCCCAAGGATGGTCACATTGCCATCTTTGACCGGACGTGGTACGGAAGAGTGATGGTAGAACGTCTGGAGGGCTTCTGCAGCGAGAATGACTGGAGACGTGCCTACAATGAGATCAATGAATTTGAGAAGGAGCTTTCTGACTGGGGCGCTGTGATCGTGAAATTCTGGGTCCACATTGATAAGGACACCCAGCTTGCCAGGTTCAACGACCGCCAGAGCAATCCGGAAAAACAGTGGAAGATCACGGATGAGGACTGGAGAAACCGTGAAAAATGGGATCAGTATGAAACAGCAGTAGATGAGATGCTTCAGAAAACCAGTACTGCTTATGCACCATGGCACATTCTGGAATCCGTAGATAAGAAATATGCAAGGCTGAAGGCGCTTCGGATCGTGATCGAAGAAATTGAGAAAGCGCTGAAATAAGAGATAAAAGCTGCGGCAGGATAACAGATATTCTGCTGCAGCTTTTTGTCTGAAGAGAGATGAATCAATTCCGGAGATAGTTTCGCATACTGCGAAGAGCATGTTTTTCCAGTCGGCTGACCTGAGCCTGGGAGATACCAATCTCATCAGCTACCTCCATTTGGGTTTTTCCCTCGTAGAAGCGGAGATCGATAATGTGACGTTCACGCTCTCCAAGCCGGTTCATGGCATCTCGAAGAGAAATATCCTCCACCCAGTTTTCTTCCAGGTTCTTTTTATCACTGATCTGATCCATAACATATAGGGTATCTCCGCCTTCGGAATACACGGGCTCAAAAAGGCTTACCGGGCTCTGGATCGCATCCATGGCATAGACGATCATTTCCTTGTCGATACCGATCTCATCAGCGATTTCTGCAATGGTAGGCTCTTTGAGATGCTGCCGCATATAGTTTTCCCGGGTATAGATGGTTTTGTAAGCGATATCCCGCAGAGAACGGCTGACCCGTATGCTGTTGTTATCACGGAGATATCTTCGGATCTCTCCGATGATCATGGGAACTGCATAGGTGGAAAATTTTACCTGAAGAGTGGTGTCGAAATTATCGATCGCTTTGATCAGGCCGATGCAGCCGATCTGAAAAAGGTCATCCGGATTTTCACTGCTGTTCTGAAAACGCCGGATCACGCTTAAAACAAGCCGCAGATTGCCTTTGATGTACAATTCCCTGGCTTCTTCATCGCCAGCTTTGATTCTTTTAAAGAGCTCCGCCTTTTCTTCCTGATCGAGAACGGGAAGGGTTGAGGTATTTACTCCGCAGATTTCAACTTTATTCAGTGCCATCTTAGAATCCTCCTTGTCTTGTCAGTACATTAAGATGATTCTCAGAGGGCGGTTGAAATATACTTTTTCAGGGAAAATATAAAAAATAAAGGGCCTTGACAATAAGGAGGTATTTATTCTCCGGACAGCAGTTTTTCATTACGGAAATCAACAAGGATGATATCTTCGCCGATCTGGCGGATGCAGTCCCATGGAATGGAATATTCATTTTCTTTGGAAAAACACCAGCAAAATTTTCCCGGTTCCGGCATGATCAGGGCTTTCAGACGTGCGGTTTCACAGCAGAATTCCACATCAAGAGGGCAGCCAAGACTGCGGCAGGTATGGATATTGATCACTTCTTTTTGTTTCAGCTCACAGATGCGCATAAATTCATCACCTGGTATGATTTTATGGAAAATCTGTAAAATTTATGCAAGTCCGATTATTGACACATTATGTGCATTTATTTTATAATAAAAACGAATTTAGTAATGATTTACTGATCCGGAAAGGGGGAGAGTTCCGTGAGATGTCCGTTCTGTAACCAGGATAATACAAGAGTTGTAGATTCCAGACCTGTAGAGGATACCAATTCCATCCGCCGCCGCCGTCTCTGTGATGCCTGCGGAAAGCGTTTTACAACTTATGAGAAGGTGGAAACGATTCCGCTGACTGTGATCAAGAAGGATCAGAACCGGGAAAGCTATAAACGTTCCAAGATCCAGGATGGTGTTCTTCGTGCCTGCTATAAGCGCCCCATTCCCATTGAGAGAGTGGAAGAGATGATCGATTCCATAGAAGGAGATATTTTCCGGTCAGAAGACCGTGAGATCAGCAGTACCAAGATCGGAGAGATCGTTATGGAGCATCTGAAGGATCTGGATGCGGTGGCGTATGTACGCTTTGCGTCTGTATACAGAGAGTTTAAAGATGTCAGTACCTTTATGGATGAGCTGAAGAAGCTGATCAATTAAGAGATTAAATGAATAGACCGCAAATGCAGGAGATTTCAGGCCGATTGTCAAAAGACAACCGGCCTTTTTTGAACGCAGATCGCGAAGCGACTGCGTTCATGAGCAAGTAGCGAAGCGGATTGCGAATGTCCGCTTTACACATGAATGTTTGATTTTTCAGAGATCGTAAAAGTGGATACAAAAAAACAGGAACCGCCTGGGAAAAATCCTCTGCGGTCCCTGCTATAAATATACATTAATGATTCAGGAAACTTAATTAAACAATACCCTGAGCTTTCATAGCGTCAACAACTTTTTCGAAGCCGGCGATGTTTGCACCTACAACATAGTTGTCTTCCATACCGTAACGTTTAGCAGCGTCATCAGCTTTGTGGAAGATATCGATCATGATGTGGTGGAGTTTCTCATCAACCTCTTCTCTTGTCCAGGAAAGTCTCATGGAGTTCTGGCTCATCTCAAGTGCAGATGTGGCAACACCGCCAGCGTTTGCGGCTTTACCAGGCATGAAGAGAACACCGTTCTCCTGAAGGTATGTTGTTGCATCAAGAGTAGTAGGCATGTTTGCACCTTCAACGACGTATTTGCAGCCATTTGCAACCAGTGTTTTAGCTCCGTCAAGACCAAGCTCGTTCTGAGTAGCGCATGGAAGGTAGATATCACATTTGATATTCCAGATGCCAAGTCCCTCAGTGTAGGTAGCACCCTCAACACGGTCTGCATATTCTTTGATACGTCCACGTTTTACTTCTTTGATATCCTTTACGACGTCAAGGTTGATTCCGTTCGGATCGTAGACATATCCGTTGGAGTCGTTCATTGCAACAACCTTGGCACCAAGCTGAGTAGCTTTCTCAACAGCGTAAATAGCTACATTACCGGAACCTGTTACAACGATTGTTTTTCCTTCTACAGAATCATTGTGAGCTTTGGCGATCTCGTTGAGCATGTATACAACACCGTAACCGGTAGCCTCTGTACGGATCAGGGAACCTCCGAAGGAAAGACCCTTTCCTGTAAGGACACCCTCATAAAGGCCACGGATTCTCTTATACTGTCCGAAGAGATAACCGATCTCACGTCCGCCGACACCGATGTCACCAGCCGGAACATCTGTATCTGCGCCGATATATTTGCAAAGCTCTGTCATAAAGCTCTGGCAGAATGCCATAACCTCTCTGTCAGATTTACCCTTAGGATCGAAGTTGGAGCCACCTTTTCCACCGCCGATCGGAAGGCCTGTAAGAGAGTTTTTAAAGGTCTGCTCAAAACCAAGGAATTTCAGGATACCCTGATTTACAGAAGGATGGAATCTTAAGCCGCCTTTGTATGGTCCGATGGCGCTGTTGAACTGAACACGATATCCCTTGTTAACCTGTACAGTTCCGTTATCATCGATCCACGGTACTTTGAAGGAGATGATCCTCTCTGGCTCTACAAGACGCTCAAGGATGGAAAGTTTACGATACTCTTCCTCATTTTTGTCAATTACGACTTTAAGGGAATCGAGAACTTCCTTAACTGCCTGATGGAATTCTGGCTCGCCAGGATTCTGTGCTACAACTCTTTCATAAACTTCTTCTGTGTAAGACATTGTTGTTTCCTCCTCATCACATATTAAATTGCGTTGAAAACTAAATTCGAGTGCTATTATACATTAACATGCTAAAAAAGGGAAGTGCTAAATTTGATTTTTTTAAATTTTTATTTCTTGCGTTGAAAGCCTAAATGTGAGATGATATAGAATAAATATTTTTTGACTATGAAATTAAAATGGTTAAATAATAGTGAAAATTAGAAGAGGAGTGGTTTTTATGAGAACATTCGGGAAATCATCAAAGCTTGACAACGTGCTGTACGATGTGCGCGGACCGGTTGTGGATGAGGCTGCCAGAATGGAAGAAGATGGAATGGAGATTCTGAAGCTGAATATTGGTAATCCGTATCCATTTGGGTTTTCAGCACCTCAGGAAGTGATCCTGGATATGCTGAGTAATGTTCGTACTTCCCAGGGATATTCCGATTCCAAGGGCATTTTTTCTGCAAGAAAAGCGATCATGCAGTATGCACAGCTTCGCGGGATCCCGGGAGTTACCATTAATGATATTTATACGGGAAATGGTGTCAGTGAACTGATCAACCTCTGTATGCAGGCGCTGCTTGATAACGGGGATGAGATCCTGATCCCGGCTCCGGATTATCCGCTGTGGACAGCTACTGCAACACTGGCAGGCGGAAATGTAGTTCATTATATCTGTGACGAACAGTCTGACTGGTATCCGGATATTGAGGATATCAAGAGCAAGATCACACCAAGGACCAAGGCGATCGTTATCATCAATCCCAATAACCCTACAGGTGCAGTATATCCGAAGGAGATCCTGGAACAGATTGCAGACATTGCAAGAGAAAATGAGCTGATCATCTTTTCTGATGAGATCTATGACCGTCTTGTTATGGATGGATATAAACATACATCGATTGCATCCCTTGCACCCGATGTGTTCTGTGTAACATTTTCAGGATTGTCCAAGTCTCATATGATCGCAGGTTTCCGCATCGGATGGATGATTTTAAGTGGTGCAAAAAGTAAGGCGAAGGGTTATATAGAGGGAATCAATATGCTCTCTTCCATGCGTCTCTGTTCAAATGTTCCGGCACAGTCCATTGTACAGACTGCACTTGGCGGATATCAGAGTGTCAATGAATATACGCAGCCGGGCGGACGTGTTTATGAGCAGAGAGACTTTATTTACAAGGCACTGAATGATATTCCGGGAATTTCCGTTGTAAAACCACATGCGGCATTTTATATATTCCCGAAGATCGATACTGAGAAATTCAATATTTTCAATGATGAACAGTTTGCTTTGGATTTTCTTCATGAGAAACAGGTGCTTGTTGTTCCGGGCAAGGGATTCAACTGGAACCAGCCGGATCACTTCCGTATTGTTTATCTGCCGGATATCCGCCAGCTTGACAAGGCAATGAAGAAGATGAAAGAGTTCTTTGCTACATATAAGCAGGGCTGATCGCAGATAGACAAGAAGAGATTTGCGATCCGCATTCGCTGCCTGCTCATAACCGATAAACTGTAAAGCAGGTATTCGGTTATATTTTCGGCATAGACCGGAACCGAAAAAAATGTTATAATATATCTGAAATATCCCGGCCAGCTACGCCGGGATATACAAATAAGACCAGAATTGCTTGAGAGGGGAATGAGGAGGGACCGTTATCGAACAGCAATAAAACAGAAATCGAAAGGGGAAATAACTGATGAGCAAATTCAACATGAAAGTGACACCTGAGATTGAGAAACTTACCCAGATCTGTCGTGAGAATGACAAACTGGATCTGTCTTTATATGGTAAATACGATGTCAAGCGAGGCTTGCGTGACCTGAATGGAAAGGGTGTCCTTGCAGGACTGACCCAGATCTCCAATGTCCAGGCAACGAAGATCGTGGACGGAAAAGAGGTTCCCTGCGCAGGTAAGCTTTCTTATCGCGGGTATGACATTAAGGATCTGACAAATGGTTTTATCAATGACCGGCGCTTCGGCTTTGAGGAAGTAACCTATCTGCTTCTTTTCGGAAAGCTTCCGGATCAGGAAGAACTGAATGGATTTTCCGGGATTCTTGCGAACCAGCGTATGCTTCCGCGGAATTTTGTAAGGGATGTCATTATGAAGGCACCATCCAGAGATATTATGAACGCTCTGTCAAGAAGCGTGCTGACACTTTATTCCTACGACAAAGACCCGGATAATATTGAACTGGAGAATGTGCTCCGTCAGTGTATCAACCTGATCAGTGTTTTCCCGCTGTTATCTGTTTATGCATATCAGGCCTATAACCACTATGAGAGAGGCGAGAGTCTTTATATCCATCAGCCTAAAAAGGAGCTTTCCACAGCTGAGAATATCCTGCGTCTGTTAAGACCGGATAAGAAGTATACGGCACTGGAGGCAGAGATCCTTGATATTGCTCTGATCCTTCATATGGAGCATGGCGGTGGTAATAACTCTACTTTTACTACACATGTGGTTTCCTCTTCCGGGACAGATACGTATTCTGCGATCGCGGCAGCACTAGGTTCTCTGAAAGGCCCGAAACACGGCGGTGCCAACATCAAAGTCGTAAAAATGTTTAACGATATGCGTAAACATGTACATGACTACAGTGATGAAGAGGAGATCAGTGCATACCTTAAGAAGCTTCTTCATAAAGAGGCCTTTGATAAACGTGGACTGATCTATGGTATGGGACATGCGATCTATTCTGTTTCAGATCCACGTGCAGAAGTCTTTAAAGGCTATGTGGAACAGCTTGCAAGAGAAAAGGGCAGAATGAAGGATTATCAGCTGTATGCTGCAGTAGAGCGTCTTGCACCAAAGGTTATCGCAGAGGAGCGTAAGATCTATAAGGGTGTCAGTGCCAATGTGGATTTTTACAGCGGATTTGTTTACAGCATGCTGGATCTGCCGCTGGAGCTTTACACACCGATGTTTGCTATTGCACGTATCGTAGGCTGGAGCGCACATCGTATGGAAGAGCTTATCAATGTGGATAAGATCATCCGTCCCGCATATAAGAATGTCCTTCCGGAAGCAGAGTATATTCCTCTTTGCGAGCGATAGGAAAGGACTGAGGTGGAATAGATGTTCAGATGCTTTTTTCCGGATGAATATCTGGATTCTGCGTATGGGATCGATTATGAGAAGCTTTACAGAGAAGGATACAGAGGGCTGCTCTTTGATATCGATAATACCATTGTTCCCCACGGGGCACCGGCAGATGACCGGGCAAAGAAACTGTTTGAAAAGCTGAGGGCTCTCGGGTTTCGATACTGTTTTGTATCCAATAACCAGAAACCTCGTGTGGAGCCCTTTGCCAAAGCAGTAGAGGGGGATTTTATAGAAAATGCCCATAAACCGGCTGTGAAAAATTATAAAAAAGCCTGCCAGGTGATCGGAATCGATCTTGACAGGACGATCTTTATAGGAGATCAGTTGTTTACGGATATTTATGGAGCAAAGAGAGCAGGGATCCGGACGATCCTTGTGAAACCGATTCATCCAAAAGAGGAGATCCAGATCGTACTGAAGCGATATCTGGAAAAAATAGTATTACATTTTTACCAAAAAGAGGAGGGAAAGAATTCATGAACCATATTGTAATCATCGGCTTTATGGGTTCAGGAAAGACACGAGTTGGAAAGAGACTGGCGAAGGACCTGGGGCTTCCGTTTATTGACGTGGACAGACTGATCGTGAAAAAAATGAACATGTCAGTAAAGGAGGTATTTGAACGCTTTGGAGAAGCATTTTACCGTGCGCTGGAGACTATGGCAGTCAAGGAACTGTCCACAGACAGCGAACGGAAGGTAATCTCTGTAAGTGCGGGATTGCCTCTTCAGGAGCAGAACCAGAAATATCTCCAGAGTATGGGAACGATCATCTATCTGAAGGGATCTGCTGCAACGTTGATCAAACGTCTGGAAGGAAGTAACAATCCCACATTGGAAGGAACTGAGAATAAAGAAGAGAAGATCAAGAAACTTCTGAAACAGAGAGATCCGGTTTATGAGAAGTTTGCGGACATTAAAGTTGTCACAGGAGTGAAGCCTTTTGATGAGCTGATCGCAGAAATTGAAGAAAAATTGAAGGCTTAAACAAAAAAACAGTTGAAAAATGGCAAAAGGTATTATAGAATAATCCATAGCGAAAAAGAACCGCATATATTAAGGAGGAAATATTTATGATTTCAGCAGGTGATTTCAAAAATGGTATCACACTTGAAATTGATGGAAACGTATGTCAGATCGTTGAATTCCAGCATGTAAAACCAGGAAAAGGCGCAGCCTTTGTAAGAACAAAATACAAGAACATTATCACAGGCTCTGTAGTAGAGAAATCCTTCCGTCCTACAGAGAAATTCCCGGCAGCACGTATTGAGCGTGTAGATATGCAGTATCTGTATCAGGATGGTGGTTTATACTACTTCATGAATACAGAGACATATGATCAGGTTGGTCTTACAGAGGAGCAGGTTGGCGATTCTCTGAAATTTGTTAAGGATAATGAGATGGTTAAGGTTTGCTCTCATAACGGAGAGGTATTCGCAATCGAGCCACCTCTTTTTGTAGAGCTTGAGGTTATTGAGACAGAGCCAGGATTCGCAGGAAATACAGCACAGGGTGCTACCAAACCGGCAACTGTTGAGACAGGTGCACAGGTTCAGGTTCCTCTGTTCGTAAACCAGGGCGACAAACTGAAGATCGATACAAGAACAGGTGAGTATCTCTCACGTGTATAATGCAGCAAAAAACCCGCGTAAGCGGGTTTTTTTGTGCCATAAAATTAAAAGATCATTTTGACAGTATTTAAAATACCAAAGTTTGAATGCATATTCCAGACTGTACAGGTAAGAAAAAACTGTACAGTCTGGACTTTTTTTGAAATATCCTTGACACGAAAAATCATTCTGGTATAATTAAACCCAGTCAAAAAACTGACTAAGAAGTTCGTCTGTCCACCAGAGGTGACCGGGAATGATCCGGTCACAGAAGTCTTTTAAGGGCTTGTACTGGTTTCGACGGGGGCTTTGAAGTTAGGGAAGCCATCCGCAGACTCCTGGACTGCGTACCAACCGGGAACTAAATATAAACGCAGACGAAAAGTTAGCGTTAGCAGCCTAAGCTGCTCGTCAGCCCCGTTGCACTCACACATCGGGAATCTGGCGTCGACCATGTGAGAAACCTTGCCGGGTAAGCTTTGCCCCGGTAGATGTATCATGAAGCTACTGAAGCAGTAAGCCTGTCGGTGGGCGTATTGCCGAGGGAATGTTAAATCAGCGACTGTGATGGGAGATGCCTTAAGGGATAGGCTTTCGGACAGGGGTTCGATTCCCCTCAGGTCCATTTATGGAACGTCCCGGAAAGACAGCATTTATGCGGCTTTCCGGGAATTTTTTTTACTTTCTTTATTACTCGTGGATATCAGGAAATTCTTCGCAGATACAGAAAGCGATGGTGATAGAATGAAAAAAACTCTGCTTAACAGAAAAAAGCAGAATAAGAAAGCTGATTATTATGATTATAATCTGGTAGCTGTTATTGTACTGCTGGTGTGCTTTGGACTGGTCATGCTTTACAGCACCAGTTCATATATGGCAGAAGTGAATTATGGCAACGATATGTTTTATTTTAAGAAACAGGCACTGATCAGTGCAGCATGTCTGATCGGAGCGTTATTTATTTCAAAAATACTGGATTATCATATCCTTCTTCCTTTTACAACTGCGTTGTATGTGGCTTCGCTGATCCTTATGGGACTTGTGCGGACTCCGCTGGGACATTCCTCTCATGGTGCTACCAGATGGCTGTATATCGGACCGATCAACTTCCAGCCTGCCGAGCTGGCAAAGATCGCAGTTATTATCATGATGGCTTACATGATCGGAAAAATGGGACGAAAGGTAAAGACTTTAAAGAGCTGTATGATCCTGGGACTTCCGGGAGCAGGACTTGCGCTTGCGGCTTATATACTTACAGATAATCTGAGTACAGCCATGATCATTCTGGGAATAACAGTTGGAATGGTGTTTGTGGCACATCCGGATATGCGTCCGTTTATTGCTGTGGCAGCGGCAGGAGTGATCCTTATTGTGATCGGAGTACTTTTTCTGGTTGCGACGACCAGGGACAGTGACAGCTTCCGTGTTATGCGAGTACTTGTATGGCTTCAGCCTGAGAAATATTCCGATGAAGGCGGTTATCAGACGCTGCAGGCATTGTATGCCATTGGCTCCGGAGGGCTTTTTGGCCGCGGGCTTGGAAATAGTATCCAGAAGCTTGGAAGTGTTCCGGAAGCACAAAATGATATGATCTTTTCCATTATCTGTGAGGAACTTGGAATTTTCGGAGGGATTTTTGTACTGGCCCTGTTCGGATATCTTTTGTACAGGTTGTTTTTTATTGCGCAGAATGCACCGGATCTGTTTGGCTCACTGATCGTTACCGGGATTTTTATACATATTGCGCTGCAGGTGATCCTGAACATTGCCGTTGTACTGAATCTGCTGCCCAATACAGGTGTTACCTTGCCCTTTATCAGTTACGGAGGAACGTCCATTGTGTTTCTGATGCTGGAGATGGCAATAGCTCTCAGCGTGGCCCGTCAGATAAAATTTCAAGAGTAAAATAGTTTTAAAATCAAAATATTTTTGCTCTGGAGCCATTTTTTGGGAAAATCCTCTTGACAACTGTTTTGGCAGACTATATACTTTGCTCAAAAAGAGGAAACAGATTCGATCTGTAATGATTAAAGGAGAGAATAAGACATGTTAGAAAAAATGAAAGAAATGCTTGCAGAGCAGTTAAATTGTGAGGCATCTACAATCACACCGGAGACATCTTTCAAGGATGATCTTGGTGCAGATTCTCTTGACCTGTTTGAACTGGTTATGGCTCTTGAGGATGAGTACAATGTTGAGATCCCGGCAGAGGAGCTTACAGATCTGAACACAGTTGGAGATGTGATTGATTATCTTAAGAACAAAGGCGTAGAAGCATAAACAGGAATTAATGATCCTCTGGGACGACAGTGTCTCAGGGGATTTTTCTGTATATATGAAGATATGGGAGCGGTATGGCAGGGGGTTCCGTCGGAAAACCTATGGACATTTTGAAGGATTTGGGTATATAATAGCACCTATAAAGAGAAACAACAAAAACGAGGAGAAAAGAAATGACAAAGATCAGAACAAGATTTGCACCGAGCCCTACAGGAAGAATGCATGTGGGTAATTTAAGAACAGCTCTTTATGCTTATTTGATCACAAAACATGAGGGCGGAGATTTTATCCTCCGTATTGAAGATACAGACCAGGAACGTTATGTGGAGGGAGCTGTAGATATCATCTACCGTACTCTTGAGAAAACAGGACTTCTCCATGATGAGGGACCGGACAAGGATGGCGGATTTGGCCCGTATGTACAGAGCGAGCGTCAGGCAACAGGCATGTATCTGAAATATGCCAAACAGCTTATTGAGCAGGGAGATGCATATTACTGCTTCTGCGGCAAGGAAGAGCTGGAAAGCATGAAACGTACTGTTGCGGGTAAGGAAATCTCTATTTATGACAAGAGATGTCTCCATCTTTCCAAGGAAGAGGTTCAGCGCCGTCTGGATGCAGGTGAGCCGCATGTTATCCGCTTTAATATGCCAACAGAGGGAACCACTACATTCCATGATGTTATTTACGGAGATATCACCGTTAACAATGAGGAGATGGAGGATCTGATCCTGATCAAATCTGACGGTTATCCGACCTACAACTTTGCAAATGTAATTGATGATCACCTTATGGGAATCACGCATGTTGTAAGAGGTAACGAATACCTTTCCTCTTCACCGAAGTATAATCGTATTTATGAGGCATTCGGATGGGAAATCCCGACCTATGTTCACTGTCCGCTGATCACAGACGAGACACATCAGAAGCTTTCCAAGAGATGTGGACATTCTTCCTATGAAGATCTGATCGATCAGGGATTTGTGACAGAGGCAGTGATCAACTATGTTGCACTCCTTGGATGGAGTCCGGCAGACAACCGTGAGATCTTTTCTCTTCCGGAGCTTGTGGAGGTATTTGATTATCATCATATCAACAAATCACCGGCAGTTTTTGACATTGCCAAGCTGAAATGGATGAATGGTGAGTATATCAAGAAGATGGATCCGGAGGCATTCTATGAGAGAGCACTTCCGTATCTGAAAGAAGTTCTGAAAAAAGACTTTGATCTTAAGAAGATCGCAGGAATGGTTCAGAGCAGAATTGAAGTATTCCCGGATATTCCGGAGCTTGTAGATTTCTTTGAGGCAGTTCCGGAGTATGACAGTGCGATGTACCGCCACAAAAAGATGAAAACAACAGAGGAGACTTCTCTTGCAGTTCTCAAGGAAGTGCTTCCGGTACTGGAAGCACAGGAGGATTATACCAATGATCCGCTGTATGCATCTTTAAGCGCTTTTGTAAAGGAGCACGGATATAAGAATGGTTATGTTATGTGGCCGCTTCGTACAGCAGTATCCGGCAAGCAGATGACACCGGCCGGTGCAACAGAGATCATGGAGATCATTGGCAAGGAAGAGACACTGAAACGTGTACATGCAGCAATCGAAAAGCTTGAAAATAAATAAGAGTGTGATCGATAATCCAGTTATGAAACGAAATCCATCTCAGAAAAGGGCGATCGCCCACCTGTCAGGACCTATGATGGTTCTGGCAGGCCCCGGTTCGGGGAAAACTTCCGTCATAGTAGAAAGAACAGCACATATGATCCAGGAAGGGAAGATACCGGCTTCCTCTGTTCTTGTTGTGACTTTTTCCAGGGCAGCAGCAGTGGAAATGAAAGAACGGTTTCTGAAATTTACCGGTGTTCAGCGAACCGGCGTTACTTTCGGGACTTTTCACGGAGTGTTTTACGGGATCCTCAAACAGGCTTATGGTCTGAATGGAGGAAATATCCTGTCAGAAGAAGAAAAATATGCGATCTTAAGAGAACTGGTGGTAAACTGTGCTGCGGAGCAGTCCCAGGAAGGGGATTTTGTGGAAGATATTGCCAAGGAGATCAGTGTTGTAAAGGGTGGAAGGATCGCTCTGGAGCATTATTATTCTTCCTGCTGCCCGGATGAAGTGTTCCGACAGATCTTTCAGGGATATCGAAAAGTCCTGAATGAAAGAAGAAAACTTGACTTTGATGATATGCTGTTGAGCTGTTATGAACTTCTGAAAAAACGAAAAGATATCCTGTCTGCATGGCAGAAAAAGTTTCACTATATTCTGGTGGATGAGTTTCAGGATATCAATCATCTTCAGTATGATATCGTGAAGATGCTGGCAGCACCGGAGAACAATCTGTTTGTGGTGGGAGATGATGATCAGTCTATCTATCATTTCCGTGGCGCTCGCCCGGAGATCATGCTGAATTTCCCGGAAGATTTTAAAAATGCGGAGACGGTGATCCTGAATATCAATTACCGGTGCAGTGGAAATATCCTGGATACAGCTATGAAGGTGATCAATTACAATGAAAACCGTTATGCAAAAAAACTTTCCACACCAAATGAACCGGGAGAGCCGGTGCAGATAAAAGAATTTCGAAATCCCAGAGACGAATATATGGCAGTTGCAGGCCTGCTGCGGAACCGGATGGAAGAAGGGGATAATATTGAAGATACAGCGCTGCTTTTCAGGACTAATCAGGAAACCGAAGGACTAGTCGCTGCGTTGATGGAGTATGGGGTTCCTTTCACTATGAAGGAAAAACTGCCCAACCTGTTCCGACACTGGATCTGCCGGAATATGATCGCTTATTTGAAAATGGCAAAAGGAGACCGGAGCCGCAGTACATTTCTGGAGATCATGAACCGGCCAAACCGATACATAGCCAGAGACGCTCTGACAGAAAAAAACGTTGATTTTAAAGCATTGGGAGAGTTTTACAAAGACAAGGACTGGATGTGTGACAGGATCACAACGATGGAGACACATCTTCGGATCTTAAAGACCATGGCCCCTTATGCAGCCATTAATTTTATCCGGAATGGCATGGGATACGAAGAATACTTGCAGGAATATGCAAGGTATCGTAAAATAAAACCGGAAGAGCTTATGGAAACCCTGAACCGGATCCATGAAAGTGCCAGAGGAATGAAAACATTGGAAGAATGGATGGCCTATATGGACGAGTATACCAGAAAGCTGGAAGAACAGGCGAAGAAACAGGATGTGAAACGGGAAGGAGTGGTGATATCCACTCTTCATGCGGTCAAAGGTCTGGAATATGACAATGTATATATCATGAACGTAAATGAAGGCAGCATGCCTTATCGGAAGGCAGTCCTGGAGGCACATCTGGAGGAAGAACGGAGGCTTTTCTACGTTGGTATGACACGGGCAAAGAAGAAACTCTGCCTGTATTATGTAAGACAGCAGTATGAGAAGGAACGGGAACCGTCCCGTTTTCTTGAGGAGGCCGGATTATGAATGGGATTATTTATTATACGAAGATCAGAGATGAATATAACAGCAAGAACATGGAGCATATGATCGGGGAAAAGCTTCTGGAAATCGGACTTGAGCGGGAATTTGGACGGAAGCTTGCTTTTGAGCCTCGGTCAAAGGGGGAACATGGGAAACCGTTTTTTACCCTGCTTCCAAGAATTCATTATAATATCACACATTCCGGAAAATATGTGATGTGTCTGTTTGCCGGAGAAGAGGTGGGCATTGATGTGCAGATCCACAAGAAGGTAAATTACGAACGGATCCTTGAAAGACTGGTACCGGCAGATATGATACGGGAAATCCTGGATGCAGATGATATGGAGAAAGCCTTTTTTGCCCAGTGGGTTTTGAGAGAGGCATATATCAAATGGACCGGAGAGGGATTGTCCAGGGATCTGCGTACGATTTCCATGGATAAGGGAAATTACATAATGCTGGAGCTGGAACCGGGATACAGTGGTGCGATCTGGTCCAGAGACAGCCTGGAATTACGATTTGAATACGAAGATATCATTTTGAAATAGCAAATAGAGACGATAAAATGAACAAAGAGATGAAACACAGCTTCAGGATTTTCATTCTGAAGATCCTGGCAGTTGTTTTTGTGCTGTGCATATGTTATTTTTTATATGCATTTGTTTACCGTGCAAAAACGGAGCTGCCCACAAAAGCTGTGGTGACAAACCGAGGTGCTGCAGTGTATACACTGCGGGGACAGAAACAGATGCTTTCCCAGAAAGAGGATTTTTCTTATTTTGCCTTTGATGGGAGAGAAAAAGAGAAGGAATATGGAACATATGTCATTCCCGGGCTGAAGAATACCAGGACGCTGCTCACAAAAAAAGGTGCCACTCCTGCCATGTGTACATCCATGACACCTCAGGGACTGGCGGTTACGGAGGATTATGTGCTGGTCAGCGCTTACTGCAGCACACAGAAACATAATTCGGTCATTTATGTGATTGAGAAGGAAAAACATAATTTTATTAAAGAAGTGATACTGCCTGGACAGCCTCATGTGGGAGGACTTGCCTATGACCCGGAGCATAAGTTATTATGGTATTCCTCCAATATCAACGGGATCGCACAGGCAGTGAGTATAAAGATGGATACAATAGAAGCCTACGATTATGATGACAGCCATCTGCCGGTGGATACTTTCCAGATAGTCAGTCTTTATGGGATCGTGAGAGATTCTTTTATGACCTTTTATGAGGGGTGTCTGTATGTAGGCTGCTTTGAAAAATATAACGAAAGTGTAATTGCACGATACGGAGTTGACGAAGAGGGAAAACTGATCAATACCATGGACGAGAAATTGGGCATGGATTTTGAAATGGCAGTTCCGTTGGATTATTCCACCATATCGGAGCAGGTTCAGGGAATTGCTTTTTATAATGATAAGCTTTTGATCTCTCATTCTTTTGGAATCCTGCCATCCAGGCTGGTGTTTTATGAACAATCCGATAAGCGTTTGTATGTAAACGAGAATTCTGCCAGAACTTATCGTTTTCCGGAACGACTGGAACAGATCGTGGTGGAGGGTGACAGCCTTTATGTGATGTTTGAATCCTGTGCCTATGCATACCGTGCGTCCTCCGTAAATATTGTGGATCGGGTCCTGAAGCTGAGTCTTTCGAAGATGGAGACCTATGACGAAGAAGAGAGTCTTTTTTTTCTGTCGGAATAAAGAAAAAACGAGAGAGCATCAAAAAAGACAACAGGTACTAAATCCGGCATGTCCGCAATATATTTAAGTGTAAGAGGTGAAAACATGGACGCAAACCAGATCCAGAACCTGTTTGCCAGTAATGTCCGCCAGCTTCTGGTGGATGCAGACCTTGATTATGATAAATTATATGAGATACGTCTCCGCGTGGGAAGACCTCTGTTCCTCACTTATGATGGGGGAGAATGTTTCCTCCGGCAAAAAGATACAGAACCTTATCTGGTTACGCGGGAAGATCTTAAGGAAACACTGGAGTATGTCAGCGGCTATTCCCTGTATGCTTATGAAGATGAGATTCGCCAGGGGTTTTTGAGTGTACAGGGTGGGCACCGTGTAGGAGTTACCGGAAAGGTGATCCTGGACGGAAACCATATCCGTGGGATGAAATATATTTCCTGCATCAATGTCCGTCTGGCACATGAGATCCAGGGATGTGCAGAAGAAGTGCTGCCATATATCCAGACAAGAGAGCAGATCATGCATACCTTGATCGTTTCTCCGCCCAGATGTGGGAAGACCACGCTTCTTCGGGATATCATCCGGCAGATGAGTAATGGATGGGGAAATATTTCCGGTGTTACGGTAGGAGTAGTCGATGAGCGCAGTGAGCTGGCCGGATGCTATCAGGGGATCCCTCAGAATGACCTTGGAATGCGTACGGATATCCTGGACGGCTGTCCGAAAGCAGAAGGGATGCAGATGCTGATCCGGTCAATGTCGCCGGTTGTGGTTGCTGTGGATGAACTTGGAAAAGAAGAAGATTTCAAGGCTGTGGAATCAGTTATCCACTGTGGATGTCGTCTGATCGCAACTGCACATGGAGCTTCCATGGAAGAAACATTATCCCAGCCGTTTTTCCGGAAATTGTGGGAAGCGCGGGTTTTCCAGAGATATATTTTTCTGGGAAAGCATGAACGTGCAGGAATCGTGGAAGGAATCTATGATGAAAACGGGAAATGCCTATGTACCGGATTGTAGGATGTATTCTGGTAGTGGCTGCAGGAGCCGGAATGGGATTTTCCGGAAGTATGAGACTTTCGGAGCAGATCCGCATACTGGAAAAACTGCTTCAGATGGTGATCTGCCTGAAAGGCGAGATCCGCTGCGGGAATGCATCACTGCCGGATGCTTTTTATGGAGCAGCAGGAAGAATGAATGGAAAATACAGAGAGTTTCTCATCAGTGCCGCGGACAGGATGAAAGCGGGAACAGGAGAAAAACTTTCACAGATATGCAGGGAATGTGCGGAAAGCGCCCTGAAAAAAAGCTGCCTTACCCATGGGGAAAAGGACGCTTTTTTTTCTTTCGGAGAATATCTGGGCTATATGGATCTGGAAATGCAGATGCGGCAGCTTTCCCTGTATGAAAATAATCTGGAAGCAGAGATTTTGAAGCGGAAAGCGGAGGTTTCCGGAAAGAAAAAACTGTACCAGGGAATTGGGATTCTTGGAGGCCTGCTGCTGGCGGTTCTCCTGGTATAGTATTGTTTATCAGACAGTAGTAGGAAGGACAGGCTTTCATAAGAAAAGGAGGGATCATTTGGAGGTCAGTATCATATTCAAGATCGGTGCAGTAGGGATCCTGGTCTCTGTTCTTTCTCAGATCCTGAAACATAGCGGAAGGGAGGAACAGGCTTTTCTGGTGAGTTTTTCAGGACTTCTTTTAGTACTGTTCTGGATCGTGCCGTATATTTATGAGCTTTTTAAAAATATCCAGCAGCTTTTTGTACTGTAGGGGAGGGAAAGAACCGTGGATATTCTGAAGATTTCTGTTCTGGGAGCGGCAGGGGTTCTTCTGGGGATTCTTCTGAAAGACCGCGCACCGGAGTATGTAAGCCTTGTTACGATGGGAATAGGTCTTGTGATACTGGGATTAGCGGTAGGGAAGATCAGCTATCTGTTCCAGTCCCTGGAGAGACTGAAACAGAGTCTCCCGATTGATGGAAGCTACATCACTACTTTGCTGAAGATGATCGGGATCACTTATATCGGACAATTTTCATCCGGTATATGCAGAGATGCAGGATATTCCTCCACTGGTGCACAGATCGAACTGTTCTGCCGGTTATCTGTAATGGTTTTAAGTATGCCGGTTCTTCTGGCACTGCTGGATACCATACAGGGATTTCTTGCATGAAAAGATATTGGTCAGAGATTTGTGCAGCCCTGTTTCTGGCTGTAGTTATAAGCTGTTTTGGAGGTGTGATCGTTTATGCTTCTTCGGCGGAACAACAGATCACAGATCAGATGGAGCTTACCGACCTGCAGTCCATGGTAGATGAGATGCTTGGAGAAAAAACATTTTCTGTTACAGAAGCGTTTCACAGACTGTTGTCAGGGGAAGAGGTGCTTTCGGAGGAGAGTGTGCAGGAATTTTTGCACAGTCTCCTTTTTTATGGTATTGAAAGAGAAAAAGAGTTGATCGTGAAGTTGTTGCTTCTGCTGTTGTTCGCTGCCGTTTTTTCCGGGTTTGCCGGTGCCTTTGATAACGGGCAGGTGGGAGAGATCAGTTTTTATGTGGTGTATCTTCTTGTTTTTACTCTTCTGATGAACAGTTTTTCCGGTTTGAGTGCATCACTGCTTTCAATGCTTGCGTGGATCACGGAGTTTATGAAGGAACTCTCACCGGTGTATTTTATGGCAGTGGCAGCAGCGTCAGGTGCATCCAGTGCAGCTGCCTTTTATCAGGGAGTACTGCTTCTGGTGTGGCTTTTTCAATGGATCCTGGAACGAGTACTGCTTCCCGGAGTGAGTTTATATATTCTTCTGAGATTTGTGAATCATCTTTCCAGGGAAGAAATGCTGGGAAAAATGGCTGAGCTGATCGAGACTGTGATCTCCTGGGGGCTTCGGACATTACTTGGAGTGGCAGCAGGACTGCAGGTGGTGCGTGGGCTTGTAGCTCCGGTAATGGATTCTCTGAAGCGGAGTGCTGTGGGAAAAACTGCAGGTGCTCTTCCTGGGATCGGGAGCGCGGTAAATGCAGTTACGGAACTGGTCCTTACCACAGCTGTTCTTGTAAGAAACAGTCTGGGCATTGCGCTTTTACTGGTGATCCTGGCGGTGGGGGCGGGGCCATTGGTCCGATATGGACTTTTGTCACTGACCTATCGCTTTCTGGCGGCTGCGGCGCAGCCTGTATCAGACAAACGGCTGGTAGAAGCCTTTGGCACCATGGCAGAGGGATGTGCACTTCTGATGAGAATCCTGTTTACTGCGGAAATTTTATGTATGCTTACATTTCTGATCCTGATGGCAGGAGGAGGCTTGGGATGAGAACAGAACTTTATCAGTGGATGAAAAGCCTGGCTTTTTTTCATGTACTTACTACAGCACTTCTGCATATTCTGCCTGATAAGCGTTATGAGCAGTATATACGGCTGTTTATGGGGCTTCTGTTGGTGCTTTTGATCTGTACGCCTATATTTGCCGTAGTGGGAAAAAGTGAGGAACTTCTGTCCGGATTCAGCAATAATTATGGGAGAGAAGAACAGGTACGTATGGAGACAGAAGCAGAAGGAATAAGGGAAACATTTCTTAAAGGCGCATATGAACAGGAGCTGAAGAATCAGGTTCAGGGTATCCTCAGGAAAGAAGGGATTTTTTCGGCAAAAACAGAAGTAGATATGGAAAAAGAGCTTCAGCTGACCATAACACTTTATGGAACAGTCACAGAAAAACAGAGGGAGGCGGTGAAAAATGAGCTCGAAAGAATCTGCGGACTCAGGAAAGGACAGTATCAGATCCTGGCTGCTGAGGATGGGATGGAAGGAGTGGGGAGTTTTCCTTCTTCTGGGAATCCTTCTTCTGGTGGCAGGACTTCCGGTAACCCGAAAGAACAGTAAAACAGCAGAGGATCAGAATGCGGAGAAAACCCGCCTGGAGAGCCGTCTTGAGGAACTGCTTTCCAATGTGGAAGGAGTAGGAGAAGTGGAAGTGATCATTATGACCGGGGATGAGGGAAATACGGAAAACTTTTCCATAAGCGGCAATAATGAAGTTACCGGTGTGCTGGTGGCGGCCCAGGGAGCAGGCAGCGCAGTGACAGTCCAGAATATTCAGCAGGCAATTATGGCATTATTTCAGATCGACGCTAATAAAATTAGAATAATGAAAATGAAATGAGGAGAGTAGAAGTGAAAAAGATCATGAAGAAAAATCAGGTAATCATCACCTCGCTGGCCATTCTCATTGCTGTGGCCGGATATCTGAATTTCGCAGATGTGGATCTGGGATTTAAGGATAAGGAGACGAGTACGGACAGCAGCGGTATCCTGGACGATGTGAATTATGACCTGACCGATGAAACAGCCCTTCTGGATGAGAACGGGGCAGATGGCACAACCCAGTCGGAGGTGATGGATACCGCATCCCCGGGCGAGGCCGTACTTACCGGTGCTTCGGATTTTGCAGCACAGGCAAAAGTCAGCAGGGAGCAGGTGCGTTCCCAGAACAAAGCGGACCTGCAGGCGATCATCAGTAATAAAGACATCAGCGATGAGGAAAAACAGAATGCCATTAACACAATGGTTTCCATGACAGATTTTACAGAAAAAGAGGCGGCTGCAGAGCTTCTTCTGGAGGCGAAGGGTTTTGAAAATGTGATCGTAAATCTGACGGGCGAAACTGCGGATGTTGTGGTGCCGGATGCAGATCTGGAGGATGCAAAACGTGCACAGATCGAGGATATTGTAAAGAGGAAAACCGGTGTGGCAGCAGAGAGCATTGTGATCACGCCTCTGAGTCAAAGTAAAAATGCATCGGATGTTATAAATACTGCAGATGAAGCTGAAAAAAATACGGGAGGTGCAGAGGATAATGCGGAAAGTACAGGTGATGAGGTGCAGGATACCGCTGCATCTGTGGAAAGCGATCCGACGGATCAAACATCTGAGGACGAAGAGACGGCTGCAGATATCCAGAACGATCAGACTATTGATACAGAGGGAATTTACGACTGAATTGCCTTGACAGCAAAGCCTTGTCTATACTAGAATAGGAAAGGTTATAGTAAAATAGAGATATCAGAGAATATACAGGAGGCTCACGTGTCGAAGTATACGAAAGAAATAGAAAAAAGAAGAACATTTGCCATCATCTCTCATCCGGATGCCGGTAAAACAACATTAACAGAAAAATTTCTGCTGTATGGCGGGGCCATCAATTTGGCCGGAAGTGTAAAGGGTAAGGCTACGGCCCGCCATGCAGTATCAGACTGGATGGAAATCGAGAAGGAAAGAGGTATTTCCGTAACTTCATCCGTTCTTCAGTTCCATTATGACGGATATTGTATAAACATTCTGGATACACCTGGACATCAGGATTTCTCCGAGGATACCTACCGTACATTGATGGCTGCGGATTCAGCAGTTATGGTCATTGATGGATCCAAGGGTGTTGAGGCACAGACCCGTAAGCTTTTCAAGGTCTGTGTTATGAGACACATTCCGATCTTTACTTTTATCAATAAGATGGACAGAGATGCCAACGATACTTTTGATCTTCTGGATGAGATCGAAAAAGAGCTTGGTATTGCAACCTGTCCGATCAACTGGCCAATCGGCTCCGGTAAGAAATTCCGGGGCGTGTTTGATCGTAATACAAAGAAGATCCTTACCTTCTCCGATACACAGAAGGGCACCAAGGAAGGTGTGATAGAGGAGATTGATATTAATGATCCCCGTGCAGATGAGATCATGGATCCTGAGCAGAAAGAGCAGCTGATGGAAGAAATCGAGCTTCTGGATGGCGCAAGTGCGGAGTTTTCTCAGGAAGAGGTCAGCAAAGGACAGCTGACACCGGTATTTTTCGGTTCTGCTCTTACCAACTTTGGTGTGGAAACATTTCTGGAGCATTTCCTGAAGATGACCACTTCTCCACTTCCGAGAACTGCAGACTGCGGACTGGTAGATCCTATGAGTGATGATTTTTCAGCCTTTGTATTTAAGATCCAGGCGAATATGAACAAGGCTCACAGAGACCGTATCGCATTTATGAGGATCTGTTCAGGTAAGTTTGATGCGACAAAAGAGGTTTATCATGTGCAGGGAGACAAGAAGATGCGACTTCTTCAGCCGCAGCAGATGATGGCAGAATCCCGTCATGTTGTGGAGGAGGCTTATGCAGGTGATATCATCGGTGTCTTTGACCCGGGTATTTTTTCTATTGGGGATACTATCTGCGCACCTGGAAAGAAATTTGCTTTTGAGGGAATCCCGACCTTCGCGCCGGAGCATTTTGCACGTGTGCGCCAGATCGATACCATGAAGAGAAAACAGTTCGTAAAAGGTATCAACCAGATCGCCCAGGAGGGTGCGATCCAGATATTCCAGGAGTTTAACACCGGTATGGAAGAGATCATTGTGGGTGTTGTAGGTATTCTGCAGTTTGATGTCCTGAAATACCGTCTGGAGAATGAGTATAATGTAGATATCCGTCTGGAAACACTTCCATATGAGCATATCCGCTGGATCGCCAACAAGGAGACTGTAAAAGTAGACAAGATCGTGGGAACTTCTGATATGAAGAAAGTCACAGACCTTAAAGGAAATCCGTTACTGCTTTTTGTCAATGCATGGAGTGTTGGCATGGTTGAGGATAGAAACCCTGAGCTGGTACTGACAGAATTCAGTAAATAAGCCCTTTTATTTCATAACTTTTTTTGATATAATAGTATAAAATTACGAACAAAAATATTATATCCGTAGGAGGGTTTCCCATGGCAGAAAAAAGAACAACATATAAGATACAGGATCTGGGTGGAATCGGTGAAGTTCACATTGCAGATGAAGTTGTTGCGATCGTTGCAGGACTTGCAGCAACAGATGTGGATGGAGTTGCTTCCATGGCAGGAAATATCACCAATGAGCTGGTAAGTAAACTTGGAAAGAAGAATCTGTCCAAGGGCGTGAGAGTAACCATTCTGGAAGGAGTCGTTACCGTGGATCTGTCACTGAATATCGAGTATGGCAGAAACATTCTTGAGACAAGCAAGAAGGTTCAGGAGAAGGTTAAATCCGCTATTGAGAATATGACAGGACTTGAGGTTGCAGATGTAAATATTCATATTGCCAGCGTGGATATGGAGAACGAAAAAGGAAAGTAAACCTTTCCTTTTTTCCGTCTTAGGAGGAAATTATGAGAAGAAGAGAACAGAGAGAACATGTATTTAAACTTATGTTTATGACAGAGTTTAATTCAGAAGAAGAGATGACAGAACAGCTCTCTCTTTATTTTGAAGGTCTTGGAGAACTTTCAGAACAGGACCAGGAATATATGAAGAAGAAGTACGCACATGTGAAAGAACATCTGGAAGAGATCGATGCACAGCTGAACAATGCAAGCCGTGGATGGAAGACAAAGCGTATGAGCCGTGTAGATCTTGCAGCACTTCGTCTGGCAGTATATGAGATGGAATATGATGCAGACGTACCGACAGGAGTAGCTATCAATGAAGCGGTAGAACTCGCCAAAAGATTTGGCGGAGATGCTTCTGGTTCTTTTGTAAATGGAGTACTGGGTAAGATCGCATCTGAGAAGGATGAGAAGAAAAACGAGGAGGAGACTGCTGATACAGAAGAGAAGTCAGCAGGAGCCCCGGAAGAGAACGCATGAGAAACGTCTATTCTGTCGGTCAGGTAAACCATTATGTCAAAAATATGTTTACCCAGGATTACTTTCTCCGGAAAGTCTATGTAAAGGGAGAAGTATCCAATTGTAAATACCATACCAGCGGACATATTTATTTTTCTCTGAAAGATGAAACAGGCACATTAAGCTGTGTGATGTTTGCGGGACACCGCAGGGGTCTTGCTTTTCGTATGAAGGACGGGGATAAGGTAGTCGCAGGCGGAATTGTAGACGTATATGAGAGAGACGGGCGTTATCAGCTTTATGCAAAAGAGATCACACTGGAGGGTGCTGGTGCCCTCTATGAGCGGTATCTGGCACTGAAACAGGAACTGGAGGATATGGGGATGTTTGCCCAGGAATATAAGCAGCCCATTCCTCATTTTATTCATACCCTTGGCGTGGTGACAGCACCTACTGGGGCAGCAGTACAGGATATCCGCAATATTGCAGGCAGAAGGAATCCCTATCTGCAGGTGATCCTTTATCCGGCACTTGTGCAGGGAGAGGGAGCGGCGCAGAGTATCGTAAAGGGAATCCGGAAGCTGGATGAAGCAGGGGTGGACGTGATCATCGTCGGCCGTGGAGGTGGCTCTATTGAAGATCTCTGGGCCTTTAACGAGGAGAGCGTTGCCCGTGCTATTTTTGAGTGCAGGACACCGGTGATCTCGGCAGTGGGACATGAGACGGATTTTACCATTGCGGATTTTGTGGCAGACCTGCGGGCACCTACACCATCTGCTGCAGCAGAGCTGGCAGTGGATGATTTTCGCAGTGTTCTGGAGAGCTTTCATATGTACGGAGACCGTCTGCAGCGTGCTATGAACAGTAAGACAGAACTTTTTGCCGCAAAACTTAAGGCCTATGAGAACAGATTCCAGTATCTGAGCCCGGAGTCCATGTTACGTGAAAAACGTCAGTATGCATCGGAACTGGAGGAATGCCTGCGTTCTTCCATGGAACAAAAGCTTACAGAGAAAAGACATGAACTGGCAATATGGATCCAGCGGTTTGAGGGACTTTCTCCATTAAGAAAGCTAAATGGAGGATATGCATTTGTGTCCGACTCAGACGGACATGCGGTGACAGAGATCAGTCAGATAAAAAAAGGCGACAGGATCTCCATTGCAGTAACCGATGGAGTCATAGAAGCAGTTGCGGATCGCATCAGGAAGGAAGAGCGATAATGGCAGAGACAGAAGCAAAGAAAGAAGAGAAATCCATAGAAGATACTTTTGGGGAGCTTGATCTGCTTGCCCGGAAGCTGGAGGATAAAGAAACACCTCTTGAGGAGTCTTTCCGTCTCTACAGACAGGGAATGGAGCTCCTTAAGAATCTGAACGGAAGACTGGATACTGTAGAAAAAAAGATGCTTCAGATGAATGAGGATGGGACATTTCGTGAATTTTAAAGAAGAACTGAAAAGAAGAACAGAAGAAGCAGAACATGTGATCCGGGAATATCTTCCGGAAGAATCCGGTTTTGCAAAAACCATGGCAGAGGCCATGAATTACAGTATGACGGCAGGCGGAAAGAGACTCCGCCCGATCCTGATCAGGGAAACCTACGAGCTGTTTGGAGGAAAGGATAAGCTTTGTGAGCCTTTTATGGCGGCTATGGAGATGATCCATACACATTCGTTGATCCATGATGATCTCCCTGCACTGGATAACGATGATTACCGGAGAGGAAGGCTGACTACGCATAAAGTATACGGAGAGGCCATGGGAGTTTTAAGCGGCGTGGCACTCCTTAACAGAGCTTACGAAGTGATGCTTTCCGCTTTTGACCTGACCGGGGATAAAGACCGTGTGATAGCCGCCATGCGGATCATTGCAGATAAGACCGGCATCAACGGTATGCTAGGTGGACAGAGTGTGGATGTGGAAAATGATGGTAAACCTCTGGAACACGAGATGCTGGATTACATTTACAAAAACAAGACCTCCGCATTGATCGAGGCTTCCATGATGACCGGTGCTGTGCTGGCAGGGGCATCTGAGAAAGAACTTGAGGTTGTGGAACAGGCTGCAGAAAACATCGGGCTGGCTTTTCAGATCCAGGATGATATCCTTGATGTGACTAGCACCCAGGAGGAACTGGGAAAACCGATCCACAGTGATGAAAAGAACAACAAGGTTACCTATGTAAGTCTTGTTGGAACCCCGGCAGCAGCCAGCAGGGTTAAAGAACTTTCTGACCATGCGGTAGAACTTTTAGAAGGCCTTGACAGGAAGAACGGATTTCTGGATCTTCTTGTGGAAAGTCTTGTCAGCCGCAGGAAATAGAAGGAACAAAGGAAGGGTACGAATGATTCTGGAAAAAATTAAAAAGCCAAATGATATTCATAAAGTTTCATTGGAGGATTTTCCGCGCCTTGCCGAGGAAATCAGGAGCTTTTTGATCCAGAGTGTAAGTGAGACAGGTGGCCATCTGGCATCCAATCTGGGTGTGGTGGAGCTGACTCTTGCTCTGCATAATGTGCTTGATCTTCCACAGGATAAGCTGATCTGGGATGTGGGACATCAGGCTTATACACATAAGATCCTTACAGGAAGAAAAGATGGCTTTAAGGATCTTCGTAAAGAAGGAGGCTTAAGCGGTTTTCCAAAAAGGAATGAAAGTGACTGTGATTCGTTTGATACCGGACACAGTTCCAATTCCATTTCCGCAGGACTTGGCTATGTCCGTGCCAGAGACCTGATGGGAGAGAAATACCATGTAGTTTCCGTGATTGGGGATGGTGCGCTTACCGGTGGGATGGCTTATGAAGCATTGAACAATGCGGCTGAGCTGAAGACTAATTTTATTATTATCATCAATGATAATAACATGTCTATTTCCAAGAATGTAGGAGGAATGTCCACCTATTTAAGCGCTCTGCGTACAGCTGAGACTTATACAGGAATGAAGATCGGCGTGACAAAAACACTCAAAAAGATTCCTCATGTTGGAACCGCCGTGGTAGATACGGTCCGAAAGACCAAGAGCAGCATCAAGCAGTTGATCATTCCCGGAATGCTTTTTGAAAACATGGGGCTGACTTATCTGGGACCGGTAGATGGCCATAATATGCGCCAGATGATGAAACTTTTTAATGAGGCAAAGAGAGTGGAGGGACCGGTTGTTGTCCATGTCCTTACAGAAAAAGGCAGAGGCTATGGACCGGCATCTTCCCATCCGGAGCGTTTTCACGGAACAGGTCCTTTTGACATTCAGAGTGGCAGACCCCTTGCAGCAAAAATAGCGCCGACATATACGAATCATTTTTCTAGCGCAATATGTTCTTTGGCAGAGAAGAACCGAAAGGTAGTTGCTATTACAGCTGCTATGCCAGATGGAACCGGACTGAACCGATTCCGGAAGAAATTCCCGGAGCGTTTTTTTGATGTGGGTATTGCGGAAGAACATGCAGTAACCTTTGCAGCAGGCCTGGCACTCGGGGGAATGATCCCGGTTTTTGCGGTATATTCTTCGTTCCTTCAGAGAGGGATCGATCAGATCCTCCACGACGTATGTATGCAGGATCTGCATGTGATCTTTGCTATTGACAGGGCAGGATTTGTCGGAGCAGACGGAGAAACACATCATGGATGCTTTGACCTTTCTTATTTGTCCATGATCCCCAATATGACAGTTATGGCTCCCAAGAATGGAAAAGAGCTTGAGGAGATGCTGAAATTTGCAGTAGAAGAGCTGGATGGTCCCTGTGCGATCCGATACCCGAAAGGACCGGCATGTACCGATATGGAAGAATGTCATGAGCCACTTAAGAAGGGTAGAAGTGAAGTGATCACTCCGGGCAGTGAGATTGCAGTTCTTGGGGTTGGCAGCATGGTTTCTGTCTGTCAGAAGATCTGTGAGGAAATAAGAGATCACAGAATAGCAAGAGCTACGTTTGTCAATGTACGTTTTGTAAAGCCGCTGGACACAGGTCTTCTTGACCGGCTTTCGCAGAACCACAGTCTTTTGGTTACTGTGGAGGAGAACGTAAAAAGCGGTGGATTCGGAGAACATGTATCTGCTTATATGGAAGCATGTCATCCGGAAGTAAGAGTTCTTCCACTGGCAATACCGGATCATTTTATTGAGCATGGAACGGTGGATCGTCAGCGGATGAAAACAGGTTTAAATGTACAGGGAATCCTGGATGCGGTAGAACAGAGCTGGGAAGATCTTGTGAATAACAGAAAATAAAGGACATAGCCTTTGCAGAAGAATACGAAGCTGTGAGGCATTTTACAGCCCGGCACATAAAGAGCCGGGCTGTTGGAGGATAATATGAAAAAAAGACTGGATATCATGATGGTGGAACAGGGACTTGCACCGTCACGTGAAAAAGCAAAAGCATATATTATGGCCGGGGAAGTATATGTTAACGGTCAGAAGGAAGACAAGGCCGGTTCCATGTTTGCTGAGACTGCCAAGCTGGAGGTAAGAGGAAAAACCCTTCCCTATGTCAGCAGAGGCGGTCTGAAACTCGAAAAAGCCATGAAAAATTTCGGTGTGACGCTGAAGGATAAGGTGTGCATGGATGTAGGCGCATCCACCGGCGGCTTTACGGACTGTATGCTTCAGAACGGAGCGGTCAAAGTCTATTCCATTGATGTAGGATATGGACAGCTGGACTGGAAACTCAGAAATGATCCGAGAGTTGTGTGTATGGAAAAGACAAACATCCGTTATGTAGTACCGGAAGATCTGGAAGGCCCGGCAGCATTTTCTTCGATCGATGTTTCTTTTATCTCCCTTACAAAAGTACTTCTTCCTGTAAGAAACCTTCTCACAGAAGACGGAGAGGTCGTATGTCTCATCAAACCTCAGTTTGAGGCCGGCAGAGAAAAAGTCGGAAAAAAAGGTGTTGTCCGTGATCCGAAGGTCCATGAAGAAGTTATTGAGAAAGTCAGAGATTATGCCATGAGTATTTCTATGGAGCCCTGTCATCTTTCCTTTTCTCCCATCAAGGGACCTGAGGGAAATATTGAATATCTCCTTCATCTGAAAAAACATCCGGAAGGAACAGAAGTACCTGTGAGTTTTGACGTATCCGTAGAGGATGTGGTAAAGGAAGCCCACGGACAGCTGGACTGATGTTTGGAAAGGACTGAAGCAATATGGACAGATTTTATATAATTCCAAACAGTGCCAAGGATCCGGAACTGACATTTTCTAATAGGATCATTGCCTATCTGGAGAAGCATGGTGCCAGGTGTCATGTGCAGAAGATCACCGAAAAAATGGAAGGACCGTATCATTATACAGATCCGGATGGGATTCCGCAGGATACACAGTGCATTATTGTACTGGGGGGAGACGGAACACTTCTGCAGGCTGCAAGGGATGTGGTGCATCTGGATATCCCACTTCTTGGAATCAATCTGGGAACTCTGGGATTTCTTGCCGAGGTGGACAAAAATTCCGTGTATCCGGCTCTGAATCGGCTTCTGTCAGATGACTATGAGCTGGAAGATCGGATGATGCTGGAAGGAAAGATCTATCGGGGAGAAGAACTTATTGGAAAAGATATCGCATTAAATGACATTGTGATCGGAAGAGAAGGACATCTCCGTGTGATCCGTTTCAAGAATTATGTTAATGATGCATATATGAATTCGTACAATGCAGATGGTATCATCATTTCCACGCCGACCGGTTCTACCGGATATAGTCTGTCAGCGGGAGGTCCCGTGGTTTCTCCCAGTGCCAGTATGATGATCATGACCCCCATCGCTCCCCATACCATGAACACCCGAAGTATCATTCTTTCCGGGGAAGAGGCAGTTACAGTAGAGATCGGTGAGGGAAGGCATAATACCATTGAGAAAGCAGTGGCCTCTTTTGACGGGGATACCCAGATATCCATGGTCACCGGTGACCGGATCGTGATCCGGAAAGCCACAGTCAGGACAAAAATCCTCAAGCTGAATCATCTGAGCTTTGTGGAGGTTCTGAGACAGAAAATGAGTAACAGCTGATGCAGGAGGTTCAATTTTGAAAGTAGCAAGACATGAAAAAATTATCGAACTGATCCGTCAGTACGAGATCGATACACAGGAAGAGCTTGCGGCAAGACTGAATGAGGCCGGTTTTAAGGTTACGCAGGCTACCGTATCCAGAGATATCCGGGCTCTGAAAATGACAAAGGTTGCAGGCAGCAACGGAAAGTCCAGATATGCGATTCTGGAAGAACATACACCGGATGTGTTAAGTGATAAATATTCCAGAGTTCTGAAAGATGCAGTGATCGCTATGAACATTGGACAGAATATCGTAGTAGTAAAAACAATTCCGGGAATGGCCATGGCGGCAGCAGCAGCTCTTGATGCCATGAAATGGCCGGAAATCCTGGGATGTATTGCCGGAGATGATACCATTATGTGTGTGGTGAAAACTTCTGAACAGGCACCGGGTGTAGTTCAGAAGCTTGGTGGGATCTTATCCAGAGGAAAATAAAATGACAGAATATGTAAATGCTTTATACCAGAAAGGAAATCAATGTTAGTACATCTGCATGTAAAAAACCTTGCACTGATAGAGGAATCAGAGGTGGAATTCGGACCGGGCTTAAATATCTTAACCGGTGAGACCGGAGCCGGAAAATCCATTCTGTTAGGATCCATACAGCTCATCCTGGGTGGAAAAACTTCCAGAAGCATGATTCGTGAAAATGCTTCCTATGCCCTGGTAGAGTTGCTGTTTCAGGTTGAAAACACGAAAGCCAGAGAGTCCCTTGCGGCGCTTGACATCTATCCGGAAGACGGACAGGTGCTGATGTCCCGTAAGATCATGGACGGCAGAAGTATCAACAAGATCAACGGAGAGACAAGTACAGTCAGCCAGATGAAAGCCGCAGCAGCCTGTCTTCTGGACATTCACGGACAGCATGAGCATCAGTCGCTTCTTTACGGAGACCGCCAGCTGGCTATTTTGGATGTATACGGAAAAGAACAGATCCTTCCTGCCAGGGAGAAGGTCCGGAAAGCATATCAGGAGTATCGGGACTGTGTGGATCAGCTGAAAGCACTGGATATGGATGAGGAACAGCGCAACCGTGAAAAAGCCTTTCTGGAATTTGAGATCAATGAGATCGAGGAGGCAGCTCTTATTCCGGGAGAGGACGAAACACTGGAGGACCGCTACCGGAAGCTGAGCAATGCCAGAAGGATCATGGAAACAGCACAAATGGTCCGTGGGATGACCGGATATGAACAGGGCGCCGCAGATATGACCGGAAATGCCCTGAAAGAGTTTTCAAGAATTGCAGATTACGATAAGGATCTTGCACCTTTACAGGAAGCTCTTGCGGAAATCGATTCACTTCTCGGTGACTTCTGCCGTGATCTGTCCTCTTATATGGATAGTCTTACTTTTGACGAAGAAACTTTTTTTGAAACAGAAAAAAGACTGGATCTGGTCAATAATCTGAAGGCAAAATATGGACAGACGATCCAGGAAATTTTGTCTTATCAGAAGGAACAGCAGAAAAAATTAGAAAAACTTCAAAGATTCGAAGAAAATTTCCGGTTACTGAAAGAAAAACTTATGCAGGCAGAAAAGATTCTTGAGGAAGCTTCGCATGAACTTTCAGAGATCCGGAAAAAATACAGTAAACAGCTGGATGAAAAGATTATCGAAGGATTGAAGGAACTGAATTTTGAGGATGTGGATTTTTCTATCCGTTTTGACCGCAGAAAAAATTATACAGATAATGGTTATGATTCGGTGGAATATGAGATTTCCACAAATCCAGGTGAGAGCAGAAAACCGCTGGGACAGATCGTATCCGGTGGTGAGCTTTCCAGAATCATGCTTGCCATCAAAGCAATCCTTGCAGATAAAGATCAGATTGATACACTGATCTTCGATGAGATCGATACAGGGATCAGTGGGCGTACTGCACAGAAGGTTTCTGAAAAAATGGCAGTGATCGGACAGCACAGGCAGGTGCTTTGTATCACACATCTTCCACAGATCGCCGCAATGGCAGATACCCATTTTGAAATCGAGAAACATGTAGAGGGAACTGAAACTATCACCCAGATCCATCCTCTGGAAGGAGAGAAATCTGTCCGTGAGCTTGCCAGACTTCTGGGCGGTGCCCAGATCACTCCGGCTGTTCTTGGAAATGCAAGAGAGATGAAGGAATTGGCACAGCAACAAAAAAATACAAGACTGAAATAATTTATACGTTACATACTAAGAGAGGACGACCGAAAGGTCAGTCCTCTTTTTTAACCGAATCAAGTCAGTCCCCTGCTTCAATTGCGAAAAGCAATAAGCAGTGGGAGGGGATTTGCTTGTATCAGAAAATTACAAAGGATGTGACGTAAGATGAACAGAAAAAGAAAATACCGATGTTTGCTACTTGTATTTCTTGCGCTAGATCTGATTCTGATGGGATGGCTGGGATACCGGCTTCTGGACAGGAAGATCCCGGATCAGATCCTGGTGGATCATGAGGACAGCCGGGAAGTAGCTAGTATTCTTAAGCGCCCTTTTATCAGCTTTGATGATGCTATTACAGTTTCAGGGAAAGACAGCTATAAGTTACACTGCAGACTCCTGGGAGTGATTCCTTTTAAGGATGTGAAAGTGAAAAATATAACTGCGAAAGAAGTATATGCAAGCGGAGATGCAGTAGGCATTTATATGCAGACGAAAGGAGTTCTGATCATTGATACAGGCGAGATCCTTTCGGAAAGTGGCGAGATGGAAGAACCGGCCCGGGACATTGTAAAGCCGGGAGATTATATTGTGGCTTTTGATCAGAATCGGGTACAGTGCAAGCAGGATCTTCTGGAGGATATGGCAGATCTTTGCGGAGGATCTGTGACGCTGAAAGTCCGCCGGGGAAAAGAGACGATTCCCCTGTCCCTGACTCCGGTGAAAGATGAGAAAGGAAAATACAAGCTTGGGATCTGGGTGAGGGACGATACACAGGGAATCGGAACTCTGACTTATGTGGATGAAAATGGAGAGTTCGGTGCTCTTGGTCACGGGATCAGCGATGTGGATACCGGCGAACTTTTAAGCATCGCAGATGGAAATCTTTACAATGCCCAGATCCTGGGGATCCGGAAAGGAGAAAAGGGAAATCCCGGAGAACTATCCGGCCTGATCCGATACGAAGCCGGTAATATCCTGGGTGAGATTTCCAAAAACAGTAAAAACGGTATTTTTGGAACTGTGGATGCTGACCAGGTGAAAAATCTGGATCTGAAGAAGCTTCCTGTAGGTTACAAACAGGATCTGAAAATTGGACCCGCATCTGTTCTCTGCTGCACAGACGGCGAAGTAAAAGAATATGCCGCAGAGATCACCAGGATCGATATGAACCATGAGGATTCTAATAAAAGCTTCGTGATCCAGATCACAGATAAGGAACTCCTGGAAAAAACAGGTGGGATTGTTCAGGGAATGTCTGGAAGTCCTGTGCTCCAGAATGGAAAACTCTTTGGTGCCGTGACTCATGTATTCGTGCAGGATTCTACCGGCGGATATGGGATTTTTATTGAAAATATGACAGGCAATGCATAATCTGCAGTTGAGGAAAGAGGCACAAAAAACATGGAAAAAGTCCGGGAAAAGTGCCTCTTTTTTATATGGGGAAAAATGCCGGATACAGATTGAAATACCTGCATTTTGGTGAATTTTGTTATATATAAGAGAAAAAATGTCGAAAAATATCGTACGAAAGTGTGATAAAATAACTACTTTTATCTTGATTTTACTACGGGATTTCTACTATAATAATTTTGTCGCCAGCAAGGGGAAAGCGCAGGCAGCTAACAGTGTCGGTTACTGCCGTGGTGACGGGGGTATGTCTGGAAACCCAAGGAGATAGAAGTTAGGAGGGTCCTCATGGACAAATTAAATGTTGCAATTGCTGATGATAACGCGAAAATGACAGACATGCTCGGTCAGATGATCGAAGAAGATAAAGACCTTGAACTGGTCGGAAAAGCACACAACGGAGAAGAAATCTGTAACATAATCAAAGATAAGGAGCCGGATGTGGTAATTCTCGACATCATTATGCCGAAGATGGACGGTCTTTCCGTTATGGAGAAATTTTCCCATAACGCAAATGTCAAAAAAGTTCCAGTGTTTATCGTATTATCTGCAATTGGACAGGAGAGGATTACAGAGGATGCATTCAGTCTTGGAGCAGACTATTATGTTTTGAAGCCTTTTGACAACACTACACTTTTAAACCGGATCAAACATATTCGGAAGATCGGGGACAGAAGAGTGCGGGAGATTGCAAGGCCAGGTATCACAGAAACCAAAAAGCCTCAGCCGGAGAGGAATCTGGAAACCGATGTGACGAATATCATTCATGAGATCGGAGTTCCGGCACACATCAAAGGGTATCAGTATTTAAGGGATGCGATCATTTTGTCTGTCAATGACATGGAAATGCTCAATTCCATTACCAAGGTATTATATCCAACCATTGCGAAACGCCATCAGACAACACCGAGCAGAGTGGAGCGGGCGATCCGACATGCGATCGAGGTGGCATGGAGCCGGGGAAAGATGGATACCATTGATGAATTGTTTGGATATACTGTAAGCACCGGAAAAGGGAAACCCACGAATTCTGAATTTATAGCACTGATCGCAGATAAAATCAGACTAGAATATAAAAATCGGTCTTTAAATTAGATGAATTTTGGAGTATAATCATAAATAAAAACGGGTGTACCCAGGGAGGGGAATACAGATGAAAAAAATTCTGTTTGCTACATCAGAAGCAGTACCTTTTATCAAAACAGGAGGACTCGCTGATGTTGCCGGCTCACTGCCTAAGTGCTTTGACAAAAAATATTTTGATATCCGCGTGATTTTACCGAAATATGCCTGTATGAAACAGGAATGGAAAGACAAAATGGAGTATGTGACCCATTTTTATATGGATCTGGGATTTAAGAACTGCTATGTAGGCATTATGCAGATGCAGTATGACGGGATCCAGTTTTACTTCATTGACAATGAATATTATTTCAGCGGTCCGAAACCATATGACAGCGCACCATGGGATCTTGAGAAATTTGCTTTCTTTTCCAAAGCTGTGTTATCGGTTCTTCCGGTGATCGGATTCAGACCGGATATCATCCACTGTCATGACTGGCAGACAGGACTTGTTCCGGTTTACCTTCACGATTCTTTCCAGGAGAATGAATTCTTCCGTGGAATCAAGACTGTTATGACAATACATAACCTGAAATTTCAGGGTGTATGGGATGTTAAGACTGTTAAGGATATCACAGGCCTTTCCGATTACTACTTTGCGCCGGATAAACTGGAAGCATACAAGGACGCAAACTTCCTGAAGGGCGGTATGGTATTTGCAGATGCCATTACCACAGTAAGTAATACCTATGCAGAAGAGATCAAGACACCGTTTTATGGTGAGAAGCTGGACGGACTTCTCAATGCGAGAGCCAACAGCCTGCGTGGTATTGTAAATGGTATTGATTACAATGAATTCAATCCGGAGACAGATCCGAATATCACCAAGAACTACAATGCAAAGAACTTCCGCAAGGAGAAGATCAAGAACAAGATCCAGCTTCAGAAAGATCTTGGACTTGAGCAGGATCCGAAAGCTATGATGATCGGTATTGTATCCCGCCTGACAGATCAGAAGGGATTTGATCTGATCGCTTATATTATGGACGAACTGTGTCAGGATGCGGTTCAGATCGTTGCTCTTGGTACCGGTGAGGAACGTTATGAGAATATGTTCCGTCATTTTGACTGGAAGTATCATGGCAAGGTATCTGCACAGATCTACTATGATGAGGCAATGTCTCACAGAATTTATGCAGCATCTGACGCATTTCTGATGCCGTCACTGTTTGAGCCATGTGGCTTAAGCCAGCTGATGAGCCTTCGTTATGGAACTCTTCCGATCGTCAGAGAGACCGGTGGTCTGAAGGATACAGTTGTCCCGTACAATGAATTCGAGGGAACCGGAACAGGATTCTCCTTCGTAAATTACAATGCACATGAAATGCTTGCTACGATCCGTTATGCAGAGAGTGTATATTATGACAAGAAACGTGAATGGAATAAAATGGTAGATCGCGCGATGGCTGCAGATTTTTCCTGGAACAATTCCGCACGTCAGTATGAGGAAATGTACAATTGGTTAATTGGTGAGTAAGGATTCACCGAAGCGGTTCTCGCAATAAAAAGGCGCAGACGACAGATAATATGTCGTTTGCGCTTTTTTATTGCGGGAATATACATGGATGTTATTGTATGTCTGCAAAAAAAATATGAAGGTGTTTGTTTATCAAACAGGAATTGTGTTAAAGTGAGAAAAAATATAAATGTTAATGATAAATAACTTTTGAATTGGTATTATTTGTACGAAACTTATCAGATTAATCAGTTATTGTCAAATAACTTAAATTGTGTTACATTTATATTAGTACATCGTTTTTGAAATAACTATACCATTCACTTGTCTGTGAATCCGATTGATATAGTTATTTACGAAACGATGTACCAGTGGATAATACAGATATATGTATTGACCATGTAAATTGTACTTATGATGAGGTGACAATATGACACTGGACAAATTAAAGACTGGAGAATGTGGCAGAATCATCAGTGTTCGTGGCGAGGGGGAGCTGAGACATCATCTTCTGGATATGGGGCTTACACCGGGGACAGAAGTGTCTCTTCGTAAAACAGCTCCTATGGGAGATCCGGTACAGCTTGTGCTGCGCGGATATGAGCTGACATTGCGGCTGGCGGAAGCTGCAAAGATTGAGATCGTATCGATCGAATCCATGACGGAAACGAAGAAAGAAAATGAACGGCATCAGCCGATTGCTCATCCTGGTGTGGGAGAACTTGGAAAGGCTCGAGATTATCGTAAGAACCGGATCGGTGATACGATTCCCAAAGGGGAACCGATCACGTTTGCACTGGCAGGTAATCAGAACTGTGGAAAGACAACTCTTTTTAATCAGCTGACAGGTTCCAATCAGCATGTTGGTAACTTTCCAGGTGTAACTGTTGACAAGAAAGAAGGAAGCATCCGGAGGCATCCGGAGGCAACGGTAACGGATCTTCCTGGAATCTATTCACTTTCCCCGTATTCCAGCGAGGAGATCGTAACAAGAGATTTTCTGCTGAATGAGAAGCCGACAGGAATCATTAATATTGTAGATGCTTCCAATATTGAGAGAAATCTTTATCTTACCATGCAGCTGATGGAGCTTGGAATCCCAATGGTGCTGGCCTTAAATATGATGGATGAGGTAAGGGCAAATGGAGGCTCTGTTCGGATCAATGAACTGGAGGAGATTTTAGGAATTCCGGTTGTACCTATTTCAGCAGCGAAGAATGAAGGAATTGATGAGCTGATCGATCATGCAGTCCATGTTGCAAGATACAGAGAAGCACCAGGAAGAATTGATTTCTGTACTGACAATCAGTCACCGAAGGATCCGGTAGGCGCACTTCACAGATGTATCCATGCAGCCGTTCATCTGATCGAACCCTATGCAAAAAAAACAGGACTTCCTGTACGTTTTGCAGCTACGAAGATCGTAGAGAAAGATTCTCTGATCGAAAAACGTCTGGATTTGCCTGAAGGTGAAAAAAAGGTTCTTGATGGGCTGGTACATGTTATGGAGAAGGATGGCGGTCTGGACCGTGAGGCAGCTCTTGCGAACATGCGCTTCAATTTTATTGAAAAGCTTTGTGAGAAAACTGTGGTAAAACCGGCAGAAAGCCGTGAACATAAACGAAGTGTCGCCATAGATCGTATCCTTACCGGAAAATATACAGCAATTCCCTGTTTTGTGGGAATTATGGCAATTGTATTTGTGATGACGTTTAATTATCTGGGAGCCTGGCTTTCAGACGGAATGACTATGGTCGTGAACTGGGTAATTGCACTTATTGGCAGGGGACTGGAGGCGGCAGGTGTCAGCCCAGTACTGCAGTCACTGGTTGTGGATGGAATTTTAAGCGGTATCGGAAGCGTGATCGGATTTCTTCCTACGATCGTTACTTTGTTTTTCTTCCTGTCAATCCTGGAAGATACCGGATATATGGCTCGTGTAGCCTTTGTTATGGACAAGCTCCTTCGAAAGATCGGACTTTCCGGAAGAAGCTTTGTGCCGATGCTGATCGGATTCGGCTGTTCGGTGCCGGCCATTATGGCAACCAGAACATTATCCAGTGAACGTGACCGGAAAATGACGATCCTGCTTACTCCGTTTATGAGCTGCAGTGCCAAGCTTCCAATCTACGGACTTCTCACCAGTGCATTTTTCCCGAAGCAGTGGAGAGGAGTTGTGATGATCAGCCTTTATTTTGCAGGAATTCTCTGCGGGATCCTGTATGCGCTGATCCTGAAAAAGACGAAATATAAGGGAGAGCCGGTTCCGTTTGTCATGGAGCTTCCCAATTATCGACTTCCTTCTGCAAAAAGTGTAGGACAGCTGATCTGGGAAAAGGCGAAGGACTTTATCCAGAAAGCGTTTACAATTATTTTTGCGGCAACGCTGATCGTGTGGTTCCTGCAGAACTTTGATGCAGGTCTTAACCTTGTTACCAGCACAGATCAGAGCCTTCTGGCACAGATTGGAAGCATCGTGGCACCACTTTTTGCTCCGCTGGGCTTTGGTGACTGGAGAGTATCCACCGCATTGATCACGGGCTTTATGGCAAAAGAGAGCGTTGTGTCTACGCTGACAGTCCTTCTGGGCGGAAATACGGCATTGCTTCAGAATTTGTTTACACCGTTTACTGCTTACGTATTTTTGATCTTTACCTTGCTCTATACACCCTGTGTTGCAGCTATTGCAACTGTGCGTCGGGAGATGGGAACTGTAAGAGCTGCCGCCGGTATTGTAGTAGTACAGTGTGCCACTGCATGGATCGTTGCGTTTGCGGTACATGGTGTGGGAATGATGCTTGGATTATAGAAAAAATACCTTACATATGGCTTTTCACAAACTGCAGAAAACATTCTGCAGAGGTTGTGAGAGCCATATTTTTTTTATGGGCAATTCCAACAGATAGCTTTTTCAGTCCATTAACCGGGACAGCAACAAGCGAAGGCTGACGAAAGAACTGAAAGCTGCTTTCTGTAAGAAGGCTGATCCCTTCGCCAATTTCCACTGCGCTGACAATAGATTCTGCGCGGGCAGTACGCAGAAGCTGAGGGTGGATCCCTGCATTATGAAAACTTTGCATACAGAAACGGTAAATGGAGGTGTGCGGAGGCATCAGGATAAAAGTCTCTTTTTTTAGGTCGGAAAGAGAAACCGATTTTTTGGACGCGGAGGGATGAGCTTCAGGAAAAACAGCAACCAGACGGTCTGCTGTGAGAGCATGAAAAGTATAGAGCTCCGGGTCTATCATGTGTTTTCGTACAAAGATCAGATTAAAAAAGTCTTTTTCAAGACCGGAAAGAAGTTCTTCGTCTTCTACCTCCTTCAGAGAAAAAGAAAGCTCCGGGTGTGTATCACAAAAACTGTGTATCACAGAAGTAAGATGGTACTGAGAAAGAAAAGGAAGTGTTCCAATATGAAGTGCCTGGAGCTTACTGTCCTTAAAATGGTACACTGCTTCCAGAGAACGATGATACTGTCTGGAAATCTTAAGTGCTTCTTTGTAAAAAAACTCTCCTTCAGGAGTAAGCACAGCAGTACGCTTGCTGCGGTCCCATAAGGTAAGCTCCAGTTCTTTTTCCAGTTTCATGATCTGCTTGGAAAGGGAGGACTGGGAGATATGCATAGCTTCTGCAGCATCAAAAAAAGTCCGGGATTGAGCTGCACAGATAAAATAGTCGATCTGTTCAAGAGTCATGGTAACACCTGCCTTTTAGAAAATAGTGACGAATCATTCCATATTGGAAACAATTATATCATAGAAAGAATTGATTCACCATGTAAAAAAGAGATAAAATAACATAAGAAAATAAAGATGTTACTGAGAACGGAGTGAACAGTAATATAAAGATAACGCAGGAGGTTTTTTATGGCAGAAAAAGTAAGAGATCTGAGAAGTGCTCTGGCACTTCTGGAGCAGATGCCAGATCAGCTGATCGAAACAGAGGTGGAAGTTGATCCGATGGCAGAGCTTGCAGGGGTATATCGTTATGTAGGAGCCGGTGGAACGGTGAAGCGTCCCACAAAGGAAGGACCTGCCATGATCTTTAATCGTATAAAAGGACACCCGGATGCAAGGGTAGCTATCGGTCTTCTGGCAAGCAGAAAAAGAGTTGCTGCTTTACTTGACACTCAGCCGGAAAATCTTGGAAAGATGCTCTGCAAAAGCGTGGAGAATCCAATTCCACCGGTCGATCTTGAAGGCGATGCACCGTGTCAGCAGGTGGTGCATAAGGCAGCAGATCCGGATTTTGACCTCTATAAGCTGGTTCCTGCGCCAACGAACACACCGGATGATGCGGGCCCGTATATCACACTTGGCATGTGCTACGCCACACACCCGGATACTGGAGTTCACGATGTGACCATTCACCGTCTCTGCATTCAGGGAAAAGATGAGCTTTCCATTTTCTTTACACCTGGTGCCAGACATATCGGAGCAATGGCAGAGCGTGCTGAGGAGCTGGGACAAAGGCTGCCGATTTCTATCAGTATCGGAGTTGATCCTGCTATTGAGATCGGTTCCTGTTTTGAGCCGCCTACAACACCACTGGGGTATGATGAGCTGTCTGTAGCCGGTGCACTGCGCAAAGAGCCGGTGGAACTCTGTAAATGTTTAACCGTTAACGAGCGTGCCATCGCCAATGCGGAATACGTGATCGAGGGAGAAGTGATCCCGGGTGTGCGTGTAAAGGAAGATCAGAACAGCAATACCGGATACGCCATGCCGGAGTTTCCGGGATATACAGGGCCTGCAAGTGATCAGTGTTGGCTGATCAAGGTTACAGCAGTGACACATCGTGAAAATCCGATTATGCAGACCTGTATCGGGCCAAGTGAGGAGCACGTATCCATGGCGGGAATCCCTACAGAGGCCAGCATCTATGGCATGGTGGAAAAAGCAATGCCTGGAAGACTTCAGAACGTATACTGCAACAGTGCCGGAGGTGGAAAGTATATGGCTGTCCTTCAGTTTAAAAAGCTTTCTCAAAGTGATGAGGGAAGACAGCGTCAGGCTGCACTTCTTGCATTTTCTGCCTTTAGTGAGCTGAAAAATGTATTTCTGGTAGATGAAGATGTGGATTGTTTTGATATGAATGACGTACTTTGGGCGATGAATACGAGATTCCAGGGGGATGTGGATGTGATCACCATTCCGGGTGTCCGTTGTCATCCTCTTGATCCGTCCAATGATCCTGCATTTTCTCCAAGTATCCGTGATCATGGAATTGCATGCAAGACTATTTTTGACTGTACGGTGCCTTATGATCTGAAGGAAGATTTTCACAGAGCCCGTTTTATGGAACTGGATCCGGAGAAATGGCTGAAAAAATGAAAAAGAGAATTATAGTTGGTGCGACAGGTGCAAGCGGCCTGCCGCTCCTTGTAAAATGTCTGGAGATCATCCGGGAGAATCCGGATTTTGAGTCTTATCTGATCATGAGTTCCAGTGCAGAGCTGACTCTTCGCCAGGAGACGGAGCTGGAACCGGAGGATGTGAAACGATTGGCAGATCATGTATGTGCACCGGGAGAAATTGGGGCAAAACCGGCCAGTGGTTCTTTCAAAACAGAGGGGATGCTGATCGTGCCCTGCAGCATGAAGACGATCGCGGGGATCCACAGTGGCTATGCAGATAATCTTATTCTGCGTGCGGCAGATGTGACGGTCAAGGAACAGAGAACACTGGTGCTGGCAGCCAGAGAAACACCGTTAAGCGGGATTCATCTCCGAAATCTTTATGAGCTTTCCATGCTTCCGGGAGTGCGGATCATTCCGCCGATGCTGACGTTTTATCATAAACCGGAGAGCATTGATGATATGGTGTATCATATTGCGGCAAAGCTTTTGGAACCGTTTGGGATCGAAGCAAAGGAGTATCGCAGATGGAATGGATTATAAAAGAGTGTGTGGAGACTGCAGGCTGTGAGCTGGAGGTCAGTGCTGCATTTATCGGAGAGGATGTGCTTATCTGTCTGAAAGGCGGAGAGAGACCTCATCTGGGATGTGTGGTGCAGACGGAACCGAGAGTGTCTCTGACAGGGGATGGTTCTGTGAGTGCGACTTCTTCAGTTTTGAATTTTCCGGGACATAAGGACGAGGTGATCTGCCGGTGGATGGCGGAGAAGGTTTCGAAAGAGCTGGGAAAGAGAGTGGTTTGCACCGGGGGATTTCATAAGGATGGTATTTCGGAGAAAGAGATCCGGGAGGTGCAGGGAAGTGTTGTGCGTCTGACAGAGATGGTGATAGAAGGACTGCAGCGGTAGTTGAGTAACGAACGGCTGGAACCTGCTAAAGTTATTTTCCAAAAGTCCGAAACTTTCTTCGCTCAAACAGCGAATTTTTGAAAAATAACGCAGATTCCAGCCGTCTAAAATGTTTCTGTATTCTATTTATTTTCAAATATATTCTCACGGGTAATATTCTTAGCCCACTTCCCACTGAGATACCTTTTGATCACCCATGGCCATTTCACAAATTCATCCGTACAGAGCAGAAAATACACCCACATAACCGGCAGCTTCAGTACAAAAGCAGCGAAGAATCCAAGGGGTACTGCATATATCCACATATCAATGGTATCACAGATCAGACCAAACTTTGTATCACCACCTGCCCGGAACACACCGGCGATCAGGGTTGTGTTTACGGCAGACCCCATAATATAGTAGCTGTTGATCAGAAGCATATATTTCAGATAATGCATGGCAGTGGGTGTCAGGGACGCAAATCTCATTACGAACGGTGTGATGGCAAGAACGATAAGTCCGCCCAAAAAACCTGCAATAACAGTAAGCTTCAGTGTTTTGGAAGCATAACGCCTGGAACGTTCCAGATCGCCCTGCCCCATAACATTGCCTAGAAGGATACCTCCTGCACTGGCAATACCGAAACAGAAAACAGAGCCGATATTACGGACTACTACAACCAGAGAATTGGCAGCAACCGCATCCGTACCAAGATGCCCCAGGATCACAGAGTACATGGAAAAACCAATACTCCAGGAAATATCATTGCCAAGAGCCGGTAGGGAAAGCCGCACGAAATCACTGAACAGCAGTTTGCTTTTTGTGAACATACATCGGAGATCCAGTCGGACATTTTTGCTGAAAGCAGAAACAATAAAACAGGCGATCAGCTCGATCATTCTGGAAAGTGCAGTAGCAATAGCCACACCGGTAGCACCAAGCTTGGGTGCTCCGAACAATCCGAAGATAAAAGTCGCATTCAAAAGGATATTCAGTCCAAATGCCAGCATATTCATCGCCATGCTGGTAGTTACCCGGCCAATGCTTCGAAGAACAGCCAGATAAACCTCCGTCATACCCCAGCAGATATAGGTGATACCCATAATGCGGATATAGGAAGAACCAATGGCCAGAAGCTTCGGATCATTGGTGAACAGTTTCATCATCATCTGCGGCATGGTAAATGCAACGAGCGCCACGAGAACAGAGATGATCATGGAAAAACGAAGAGCGATTCCCTCGATGATCTGAATGGCTTTGTAATCTCCCTTTCCATAATACTGGGCACAAAGCAGGGTGGCTCCCGTACCAAGACCGTAATATACCATAAACAGGACATTGGAATAATTCGCTGCTAGGGATACTGCGGAGATGGATGACTGACCTACAAAGTTCAGCATGATAACATCGGCGGAATTGACCGCTGCACTTAGCAGATTCTGAATGATGATGGGGATGACAAGCTTAACGATCTGTGGATAAAAATCATCCCGCTGTGAAAGTTGATTTCTCATTTCCTCCTCCAAAAAAATACAATTACAATGACGTGAAAAACAGTAAATCACATACATGGTAACTGTGTCAGCTTTTGTAAAAAATGAAAGCAGACATGATTGCACGATAACATAGTTTACAGGCAGTGTCAATCAGCAAACTGTGGAACTGTTTAAACAACTTACGGGAAAATGACGAATACAAAAAATGAATAAAAAATGCATAAAAAACCATATCAGCAGTTGTTGAGATTTCCAATCCATGATAAACTGAATGAAGATATTTTTCAGAGAAAGAGGAGTAAAAAATATGCCAGTTTTTGATTTCAGCGCAGCACCGGCAGATAAAAAAGAGACAAAAAGCCAGTGCACATATACAACGTTTCGTTCCAATGAAACAAAAGCCACACCGGAGAAACCGGTGCTGATCCTGGATAACAGCAAAAGAGAGTGGAAACATCATTCTTGCGGATATTTTTCTAATCCTGCGAAGCAGACTGCATTTGAGTTTAAGGAAGAGGACGGTGTTTTCCCGGCAGACATCCTGAAGATCGATTCCCGTTTTACAAGCCTGATCAAATGGCTCGGAGAAAATCATATCAACATCCGTCTTTCAGGACAGAATACAGAAGAAGGATATGCTGTTTACAAAATCCGCGAGATTGCTTTTGGCGGAGGCACCAAGCTTTCTGCTGAGGACGGATTTCTTCAGTTTATGATCGAGCGTCTGTTTGCAAGCAGTGCGCCGGCAGAAGAAAATGAGAACGATGATGAGGAAGAAGACGGTGACGATATGAAGCTTACCAGTATTCAGAGTATCACCGACTTTATGAACTGTGCCGGAAAGACTATGCCGGATAATATCCGTCTCTGGGCAAGAAGAAATCTGGCAGTTGCCCGTTCTCATGAGGTTTCTCAGGAGGAAAGACGCCATGCCCAGAGAGCACTTTCCATCATGATGAATATTCAGTGGAAGCATAATTATTTTGAGTCTATTGATCCGAAGGAAGCACGCCGTATCCTGGATGAGGAGCTTTATGGAATGGAGCGTGTAAAACAGAGGATCATTGAGACGATCATTCAGATCAACCGTACTCATACACTTCCTGCTTACGGACTGCTTCTTGTAGGACCGGCAGGTACCGGTAAATCTCAGATCGCTTATGCAGTTGCAAGAATCCTGAAAATGCCGTGGACAACCCTGGATATGAGTTCGATCAATGATCCGGAACAGCTTACAGGAAGCTCTCGTGTTTATGCAAATGCCAAGCCTGGAATTATCATGGAGGCTTTTTCCATGGCAGGAGAATCCAATCTGGTATTTATCATCAATGAGCTTGACAAGGCTGCATCAGGTAAAGGAAACGGAAATCCGGCAGACGTGCTTCTGACACTGCTGGATAACCTTGGTTTTACAGATAACTATATGGAATGTATGGTTCCGACAGTTGGTGTCTATCCTATTGCCACAGCCAATGATAAGGCACAGATCAGCGCACCTCTGATGTCACGTTTTGCAGTGATCGATATTCCGGATTACACACCGGAGGAAAAGAAGATCATCTTTTCCAGATTTGCGCTTCCCAAGGTTCTGAAACGTATGAGCCTGAAACAGGAAGAATGTATCGTAACGGATGAGGCGCTGGACGCAGTAATTAAGAAATTTGAAGATACCACAGGAATCCGTGATCTGGAGCAGGCTGCGGAGCATATTGCGGCCAATGCCCTGTATCAGATCGAGGTGGATCATGTGAAGGCTGTAACCTTTACCCCCGAGATGGTACAGGAGCTTCTGGACTGACAAGGGAACCAGTTTTGCAATGATAAAAATGCTTCCGGAGATTTTTTCGGAAGCATTTTTGGCTGAGGGAATGCACCTGTTTATGCCGGGCCTGTCTGATCGTAAAGGAAAATTATAAAAATAATGAAATCAGGGATTGCCTGAGAAAGTGTAAATGTGTATAATGAGACAAAAGAGCGTGCGCGTGAACACAAAGCACACAGGAGAGGTTTTGGAGGGTAAAATATGGCAGTAACATTACAACAGATTGCGGAAGCAGCAGGAGTTTCAAGAGGCACTGTGGACAGGGCACTGAACAACAGAGGCCGTATCCGCCCGGAAGTAGAGGAAAGGATCAAAAGGATCGCCCGGGAGATGGGATATCAGCCCAGCCGTGCCGGTCGTGCCCTTGCCATGGCAAAGAGGAAAATCCGTATCGGTGTGATCCTTCAGTATATGGAGACTCCTTTTATGCAGCAGGTTTTAAAGGGAGTCCTGGAAGCAAAAGAAGAAGTAGAGAGCTTTGGCGGAACAGTAAAGATTTATGAGATCGAAGGCGTGGAACCGGAAAAAGTAATGGCTGCAATGGAAGAACTCCGGGAAAAGGGGTTTAATGGAATCGCGTTGACTCCATCAGAGGATCAGCTTTTGAGAGCGAGGATCGATCAGTATCAGGAAGAGTATGGAATTCCGATAGTTACCTTTAATGCGGATCTGGAAGATACAAAAAGGTTATGCTTTGTGGGACAGGATACCTTTCAGGCCGGTCGTACGGCAGCAGGCCTGATGTGGGAGATGACAGGCGGAAACGGGCAGGTTGCCATAATTTCCGGACAGGTTGCCAATCCTGGTCTGATCAGCAGGCAGAAAGGATTTACGACAGAGATCAAAGAAAGCTTTCCGGGAATCGAGATCGTGGATATAAGGTATTCTTATGATGACGAATGGGTGGCATCCAAGATCGTGGAAGAATTTCTGGAGCTTTATCCGGAGCTGACCGGGATCTATATTACGGGTCATGGTGTAAAGGGTGTCTGCCAGACCTTGCAGAAGCTTGGAAAGGATAAAACCATGCATGTGATCGCCAATGATTTCCTGGAAGAAAATCTGAAATGGCTGAAAGAGGGGACGATCAATTTCCTTATTGGTCAGGATGCGGCTGTACAGGGACATTCTCCGGTGATTATTTTGTTCCAGCTTCTCTTTGACAGCAAGGCACCGGAAAAGGAATACCAGTATACAGATATTGTGATCCGGACGAAATATAATATAGGTTAAAAAGTCAGTATAAACATTAAAATTGCTGTTGTGCACGGAGTCTATAGTCAGATTATATACCAGGGTTCTGTACAGAAAAAAAGCAGATTCAGGAGGAAAAATGAATTATAAAAATGTAAAGATCGCAGAAGGTGCCAGGATCGCAAAGCAGTCTGTGATCCTTGGAAATGTAACGATCGGCCGTGACAGCTGTGTATTATATTATGCGGTGATCCGCGGAGATGATGCGCCGGTAGTGATCGGAGAAGAAACCAATATCCAGGAAAACTGTACCATTCATGTGAGCCACAACATGCCGGTCCATATCGGAAACAACGTTACTGTGGGACATAATGCGGTGATCCATGGATGTACCATCGGAGACCGGACACTGATCGGAATGGGAGCCGTGATCCTGGATGGTGCAAAGATCGGAAATGACTGTATCATAGGAGCCGGAAGCCTTGTGACTAAAAATACGGTGATCCCGGATGGCTCCCTGGTAATGGGAAGTCCGGCCAGGATCAAACGAAACCTTACCTGGGAAGAGAAGCTTGGTATCGTGGAAAACAGCAAAGAATATCTTACTGTGTCCGAAGAGATGAAAGCGCAGGATGTATTATAAAAAAGTGAAGAAGACATTTGTAAACGGACAGCTCCGACTGCTTTGTAATATGAGAAGCAGTCGGAGCTGTAACTTTGTTATATAAAATGCTTATATTTATCGTTTTTTTATTTATCGATCACTTCCACCGGTGTGTCATCCCGTGCATCCAGGTCGTTGATATATTTTTTGGTCTCTTTTACGATCACATTGGAAAGCAGTAGTACTGCGATCAGGTTTGGAATAGCCATCAGTGCATTCAGGATATCCGCTACGGTCCATACCAGGTTCAGAGAAATAACAGGGGAGATGGCAGCTACCGCAATGTACAGCACACGATAGGGAATGAGTCCCTTTTTGCCGGAGAAATACTCCACGCATCGCTCGCCATAATATGCCCATCCAAGGACTGTAGAATATGCGAAGGAAATGATACCCACTACAAGGATCACAGGACCAAGAACCGGGATCTGCTGAAAAGCCAGTGTAGTAAGAACACCGCCATCAGTGATATTTCCCATGTCGATCGAAGGATTTTTCATAATACTGGTTACCAGAACAAGACCGGTCATCAGACATACCACAACGGTATCCCAGAATGTACCGGTGCTGGAAACGAGAGCCTGACGAACCGGATTTCTTGTCTGTGCGGCAGCAGCGGCGATGGGGCAGAACCCATACCGGATTCATTGGAAAAAAGTCCTCTTGCGATTCCATACTGCATGGCCATCATGATACCACGTCCTACAAGACCTCCTGCAGCAGCACCAGGGGTAAAAGCAAATTTGCAGATGGTTTTTACTGCGGGAATGATAAAATCGAAATTGATCCCCAGGATGATGATACATCCAATCACATAGAAAAATGCCATAAACGGAACAAGACGTTCACATACATTGGCGATGGATTTGATCCCGCCGAAAATAACAAGGGCAGTAAGAACTGCCACAGCAATGCCGATCGCTGCCGGCGGAATATGAAGGTTCTCATTACATACCGTTGCAATGGCATTGACCTGGGTAGCACATCCGATTCCAAAGGAAGCAAAGCCACCGAAAAAGGCAAAGATCAGACCAAGCCAGCGCATATTTAATCCGCGCTCCAGGGCATACATAGCACCACCCTGCATACGGCCGTCTTTGGTTTTGACGCGGTATTTTACAGCGATGAGAGACTCACTGTATTTGGTGGCGATTCCGAAGACACCGGTAAGCCAGCACCAGAGGACTGCACCGGGACCACCAAGAGCAATGGCAGTACCGACACCGATGATATTTCCGGTTCCAATAGTGGAAGCAAGGGCTGTTGTCAGGGCGCCAAACTGGCTGACTTCACCTTCCGCATTGGTATCTTTGGTGACAGACAGGCGAATGGCGGTACCAATCTTACGCTGGATCACACCGGTACGGATGGTCATGAAAATATGGGTGCCCAGAAGTAAAATGATCATCCACCAGCCCCACACCAGACTGTCGATCTGGTTTATCACACTTCCGATTGCATTCATCATAGAAATCGCCTCCCTTTCTCAAAGCGAAATATCGCAGGACTGCAGAAATAGCACAAGGGCGTACAGACACAGGAAATATGTGCTGTACGCCCTTGTACGTTACGCTCTTGAGTTTTGATTATTGTGTTAATTATACAGGAATATTCAGAATAATGCAACAAAAACATTCCCTCTGAACAGAAGATTTTTTGCTTCAATATATGTTGATCAAAACACTACAGGACCTTCCTCGCAGTACATATAAAATCCCGGGCGTACTGTGGGAGATAGGTACCTCTTCGGTATGCAATTGTCAGTGTGCTGAAAACGCCATCTTCACCAATGGAAAAACAGGCTGGTTTTACAGGGAGGTCCATATTTTGGACATAGGTTTCCGGGGTGAAACACATACCAAGTCCTTGCATGCAGAGTTTGACACAGGTTTCTGTGTTGCGGCTCTGTATTGGCACATAAGGCTTGATATGGGCAGCTTTCAATGCTTCCAGCGAAAGCTGTCCGGTAGTCTGTTCCGGAAAATGCAGGATAAAAGGCTCTTCTGCCAGAAGTGAGAGATCAAGCTTCGGGTATATGCCGTGAGTGGATACACTGCCGGCAGCAGCCAATGGGTGCTCCGGAGGCATGATCAGAAGGATTTCTTCTTTTTTCAGCAGTTCGTATTCCAGCTTGGGGTGTTTATGTACTTCATTGAAAATGCCAAAATCAAGCTGATCATTGAGCAGAAGTTTTTCCTGGATAGAATATGCCTCTTCCAGGATATTGACCTTTACTTTAGGATATTTTTGAAAAAAAGAGGTCATGATCTGAGGAACCATACAGGTACTCCTCATCAGTGGGAAAGCAACGTTCAGTTCTCCTTCATTATTTTCTGTAAGATCTTTCAGCTCTTTTTCCCAGTCCTGTTGTATCTGCAGGATCTTTCGGGTATACTCCATATATTTGCGGCCCGCAAAGGTAGGTGTATAGCTGTTTCCGCTGCGGCTGAACAGCTTGGTCCCCATTTCTCGTTCCAGTTTCTGGAGATGCTTGGTCAGGGTTGGCTGGGAAATATAAAGCTCCTGTGCGGCTTTTGTAAGATTCTGATATTTGGCAATGCAGAGAATGTACTTCAGTTCATGATAGTTCATGTTTTCCTCCAATTATTCCATTTTGGTATAATTTTTATGTATAATATGAATTTGACTTCCTGATATGCATATTTTACAATACATCCTATCATCATATCAAGGGGGAAAAAATAAATGAAAAACTGGCTGGAAAAACAGTTCAGACTGTCTGAGTTCAATACAAATATAAAAACAGAACTTCTGGCAGGACTGACAACTTTTGTAACTATGGCGTATGTGCTTGCTACGATCCCAAATATTCTGGCAGGCGCCGGTTATGATAAACACACGACTCTGACAGCTATGATCATTCTGATCATTGTGACCAGCTGTGCAATGGCATTGGTTACCAATCGACCGTTTGCTCTGGCTCCAGGACTTGGAAGCGTTGGAATTATTGCGTCTATGATTACCAATGAAGGCGTAAGTATGCCGATCGCAGCAGGTGTGATATTCTGGAGTGGTGTTCTTTTTATCATAATTTCATTCTTTGGTCTGAGAGAAGCCGTGGTACGTGTGATCCCGGTAAGCCTGAAACAAGCGGTTAGTGCCGGTATTGGTCTGTTTATCGCACTTCTTGGTGCAAAAAACTGTGGACTGATCGTGGCAAATGATGCAAAAAACTGTCTTTCCTTTGGAGATCTTGCATCTCCATCTGTGATCGTAGCAGTGATCGGATTTCTGATTCTTCTGGTAATCAAGGTACGAAATATTCCGGGTGGTATGATTCTTGCGATCCTGCTGACCACTCTGGCAGGAATTCCTTTCGGTGTTACACATGCTCCGGAATCCATTTTTGCATTTCCGGCAGGTATCGGCCATCAGTTCCTGAAAGTTGATTTTATGGGAGCGCTGAATTTTGCTTATATTCCATTTCTGATCGCTCTGTTTGTACCGGATTTCTTTTCTACATTCGGAACAGTTCTGGGAGTGGGAGCAAAGGCAGGCTATCTGGATAAGGATGGAAATCTTCCGGGTATTGATAAATGCTTTAAGGTAGATGCGATTGCAACAAGCTTTGGAGCATTGTTTGGAATGCCGAGTCTTACTACTTATCTGGAGTCATCTGCAGGCGTAGAAGCAGGAGGAAAAACGGGACTTACGGTTATTTTTACAAGCATTTTCTTCGGACTTTCGCTGTTTCTGGCACCACTGGCTCTTGTGATCCCATCTGCGGCAACCGGTCCGGTGCTGATCTATATCGGCATCAATATGCTTGGTGCTATGAGAAATATTGATTATTCGGATATTACAGAGTATATTCCGGCATTTTTATGTGTAACCTTTACGATTTTTGCAAATAATATCGCAAATGGTATCTGCGTGGCGCTTCCGGCTTATCTCGTTATGAAAATCGCAGCAGGAAAGATCAAAAAGGTTGAACCGGTCATGTATGTACTGGTAGCAGTCTGTCTGTTGTATTTTTATTCAATTATCTAAGGATGGTGAAATGGTATGGAGCAGGTTCATCTGCTGATCAAAAACGCAAAGGTATTTAATTCCTATCTTAAGAAATTCATATCTGCCAATGTTGCGGTGAAAGATGGAAAATTTTATTACATAGACAGAAAACAGGATACGGATCTTCAGACTGACAATGTGATTGATGCAAAGGGATCATACATGATTCCAGGACTGACAGATATTCACATGCATATTGAGAGTTCTATGGCCACACCGGCTTTTTTTGGAAAATGTGCAGGAGAAAATGGTGTGACGACGGTGGTTTCAGAGCCTCACGAAATGGCCAATGTCAAAGGGATCCGAGGGATTCTGGAAATGATCTCTGCGGCAAAGAATGCACCTATCGATATTTTTTACGGGATTCCAAGCAGCGTTCCGTCAACCAGTGAAAAGCTGGAAACAACAGGCGGGATCATTGACTGCAGTGCAATGAAGCATCTGCTGGAAGAAAAAGATGTGGTATGTGTAGGCGAAATCATGAATTACCGGCAGATCATCCGGGAAAATGATTTGGAGATCAGCCGGTTTCTGGAATATCTGAAAAAAGACCATCCGGGATATGTGATCGAGGGACACTGTCCGTCATTACTGGATCTGGATCTTGCAAAGTTTCTTTATCTGGGTATTAATGGTGATCATACAGAACATACTCTTGAGGAAGTAAAGCAGCGGATCGAAAACGGAATGTTTTTTGAGATCCAGGATAAAATGCTGAAACCGGAAATCCTGGAATATATCTGTCAGAACCAGCTCTACGAGTATTGTTCCTTTGTAACAGATGATACTATGGCAGATGTTTTGTATGAGCAGGGACCGCTGAATGCAGTGGTACAGAAAGCGATCGATATGGGATTTCCGATGGAACAGGCAATCTACTGTGCCACATATACACCATGTCAGCGGATGCATTTTTATGACAGAGGAGCTATCGCACCGGGAAAACTTGCGGACTTTATGCTGCTTAAAGATCCGTCCGTTCTTAAACCGGAAGCTGTATTCAAAAATGGTGTTCCGATTTATGCAAAGGATGAACCGCAGTTGCCGCTGTCTGCTTCCACATATGAATTTCCGGCAGATTTTTACCGGAGTGTACAGCTTCCGGAGATTTTTCTGAAGGATTTTCAGGTGAATGCTCCTTTTCAGGAAGGATATGCAACGGTTCGTGTGATAGAGATCAATCCGGATCGTACCCATACTACTGAAAAACTGGTGGAAATGCCGGTGAAAGCTGGAAAGATCTGCTGGGAAAACAGCGGATGTCTTCTGGCTATGGTGGTGGAACGTCATGGGAAGAACGGAAATATCGGCTATGGATTTCTTACAGGCTCCTGCTTGAAAAAGGGAACTGTGGCAACAACATATTTTCATGATCATCATAATCTCTTTGTGGCAGGAAGCTCTCCGGATGATATGTTATTTGCTGTAAATAGGATCCGGGAACTGCAGGGGGGATTTCTGACAGTAAAAGATGGAAGGATCCTTTCTGAACTTGCACTTCCGGTATGTGGGCTTTTATCCGAAAAATCAATCAGGGAGAATGGCCTTGCATTGAAGGCGGTAAGAAAAAGCCTTACAGATCTGGGATATGTGCATAATAATCCGATCATGTCAGTGGCAACACTTGGATTACCGGTAAGCCCGGCACTGAAGCTGACTGATAAGGGACTGGTGGATGTAAAAAAAGGAGAAATTGTTCCGCTGATCGTAAACACAAAGAAAAATAAATAACGTTGTTCTTATTGCAGCAATATAAGCCGGACGTGAGTTGCGGAAGGCGGCATAATAAGGCATAATAATCAGATATCGTTGTAAAAAATCTGCATTTTTCAATCTTATGATTGGAATCTGCAGATTTTTTGTTATAGAGAAAAAACAAAAATCATGGTAAAATAAAAATGCAGGACAAAAAAGGTTAGATCAGGAGAAAACGTATGAAAAAGAATCACTTTGAATTAAAAAATTATGTTATGGCAACCGGCGTTTTTATCTTGGCGGTTATAGCAGGGATTCTTATTTTTTTCGAGTGTGTGCAGAGGGCTGTACAGGTGAATTCTCAGAATACATTGAAGATAAATGTGCAGAGACAAAGTGAACATTTGCGGACGATACTGGATATTAATTATCAATATCTGAATGAGATTGCCTCTGCAATGGGAAGATCAGAAGAACTTTTTTCAGAAGAAAATAAAGAACGACTGATATCTATTTATGAAAAGACAGACCTGGAGAGGGCTGCTCTTATTGATAAGAATGGAGATGCATACTACGACAATGGAGTAACCAAGAATGTTTCTCATCGCAGATATTTTCAGGAGGCTATCAGTGGAGAGCAGACCATCAGCGATCCCCTGGAAAGCAGTGTGGACCATAAGGTGCGGGTGGTTTTAGGTGTGCCGGTATACAAAGACCATAAAGTGATCGGTGTGTTGGGCGGATCCTGTAATGTTACAGCGCTGAGCCATATGCTTTTTAATGATCTTTTTGATGGAGCGGGAAACAGTCTTCTGGCTACAAGTGATGGAGAGATCATTGCCTTTGACAGTGGTTCGGCGTCTGGTACGGAGATCACATATGGAATCAATCTTTTTAAATATTACGGAGAAAAAAATCTTAAAGGAAAGCATGCTCTTCAGGATGTTCAGGAAGATTTTAAAGTTGGCGAAAGTGGTCTGGTGAAGCTTAGCCTCAAAGAGAGAAAAGAAGCAGACCGGTATCTGGCATATATGCCTCTTGGATACAACGACTGGATGATCTGTTATGCAATTCCTGTAAAAAGTGCACAGCAGGCTTATGAATTCATTTCTGGTTATGAAATCCTATTTATGGGAAGCTTCTGTATTCTGGTGCTGCTCCTGCTCCTGTATATTGTTGTAAGAAATAATCAGGAGAAAGCGGAATTGGTACGTTCTGCCCAGAAGGATGCGCTTACAGGCGTTTATAACAGAGAGAATACGCAGAAGGTGATCGATGCTATTCTGAGAGAAAAAGCTCCGGAAGGCTTTCATGGCTTTTTGATCCTGGATATGGATCATTTTAAAGAAGTGAATGATGTTTACGGACATGTCATGGGAGATAATGTATTAAAGATGCTGGGAGGTTTTCTTAAAGAGCAGTTCCGGGAACAGGATGTGATCGGGCGTATCGGCGGGGATGAGTTTGTGATCCTGCTCTGTAATATCGGTTCCCGGAAAAATATGGAGAGCAGAATAAAAAAACTTCATGAAAAGCTCAGGGAGATCCGTATGGAAGGCATGGGAGAGCATACATTTACTTTTAGTGCAGGAATTGCTTTTGCACCACAGGATGGAGATACCTTTATGGAACTGTATCAAAAAGCAGATTTTGCCCTTTATCAGGTAAAACGCTCCGGAAGGGATGGCTACCGGATCTATAAATAACAATAAAAAAGACAGAAGATATCCTGAAGAGAAAAAAGGAAATCTTCTGTCATTTTTTTGTATAAATTGGAATGGGAAGCTTTGATATCCTTATGCTTCCGGAATTTTTTGGATGATCGTTCTGTTTATGACAACCAGGAAAGCTACGGACACGATCAGAGAAATGATCTCCGCAATGGGGAAAGACCACCATACTGCGTGAAGTCCGCCGATGGAAGCAAGGATATAAGCAGCAGGTACCAGGACAAACAGCTGACGCATGATAGATACGATCATACTGAATACAGCTTTTCCGAGTGCCTGGAATACAGTTCCCGCAATGATACAGAACCATGCGATCAGATAGTGGATTCCTATGATACGAAGTGCAGGGATTCCGATGGTAAGCATATCTTCGGAAGCACTGAACAGCCCCAGCAGTGTTTTCGGAATAAATTCAAAGGCAAGAAAACCAATGAATGTAAAACAGAATGCGATGAACATGCTGACTTTGACAGTTTTAAGCATACGCTTTCTGTGGCGTGCACCATAATTATAGGCAATGATCGGTGTAATGCCGTTGTTAAGTCCAAATACAGGCATGAAGAAAAAACTCTGTAATTTGAAGTAAACACCAAATACTGCAGTTGCAGTGACTGTGAACTGTACCAGGATCAGATTCATGCAGTAGGTCATGATAGAACTGATGGACTGCATGATGATCGATGGAATACCTACTGCATAAATATGGCCGATGATCTTAAGGTCAGGACGGAAGCCCCTGAAGCTGAGCCGGACTTCATGATTAAATTTATGGTTGCAGATTCCGGCAACGATGCAGGCTACACACTGTCCGATCACAGTAGCTACAGCAGCTCCGGTAACACCCATTTTCGGAGCACCGAACAGACCAAAGATCAGGATCGGGTCAAGGATGATGTTGGTGATGGCACCGCACAGCTGAGAAGTCATGCTGAATATGGTTTTTCCTGTGGATGTGAGCAGACGTTCAAAGAAAAACTGTCCAAGCAGACCAAAGGAGAATATCATAACTGTGCTCAGATATTCAATCCCAAATTTAAGGATCTCAGGGTCTGCGTTATGTACCTGGCTGGCATAAAATGGTTTTACTACTGTAAATCCAAGGATCAGGAAAACCAGATAGCTTAAGCCATACAGGAAAGCAGCATTGCTGGCTGTCCGATCAGCTTTTTCAAAATTCTTTTCTCCAAGGGATTTGGAAAGCAGTGCGTTCATACCCACACCGGTACCTGCACCTACTGCGATCAGAAGTGTCTGCAGTGGAAAAGCCATGGAAACTGCCGTCAGAGCATTTTCGGAAAGCATGGCAACGAAAACACTGTCTACAATATTGTACAATGCCTGCACCAGCATGGAGATCATCATTGGCAGAGACATGTTTAGTACAAGCCTTCCTACGGGCATGGTCCCCATTTTGTTTTCTGCTATGGGAGCAGATGTACTTTTTTGATTCATATTTCCTCCATTTTGTATTTTGTAGTTTTTGACCTAATTATATATATTAGCATGAAAATATAAGGGATTCAAGAAAAGAATATCCTTCTGACATTATTATAAATGGTCCATACTATAAGTATTTAAACGATTTTGATAGTTGACATGAATTTTCAGATATGCTATGCTTATGTAGATTTTGAAGGACAAGAAAGAGTCTTTTCAAAGCAATTATTTTGGACCACTCCATTTTGGGGTCAAGGCCATACGGACAGCCGGGTCCACTGCCGCTGATGGTAACTTTGGTTGCCTTATTGATTGAGTTAGAAGCTCAAATTTTATAAGTTGGTTCCTTTGATAACCGTCATGCGCATGTTGCGCAGACTTGTGAAACGGTCAATAAGAGTAGTAAAAGTATGATTGCTATATAGACTCTGACATATATCATCCGGATTCTGATCTCATGTAAATATGGGGATTCTCATATTTATATGCGATGAAAATAAAATCAGGAAGAATGATCTAAGCAGGTTTACGGTTTTGTATCGGCCTGCTTTTTTTGTGCGGATAAAGGAACTGGAAATGGAGAAGCAATGAACAGAAGTCGTTTTAAACTGGACCAGAATCATGCTCCAATTCATGAAGCTCTGGAAAAATTCCTGCGTATGAGAGTAGTACCTTTCGATGTGCCGGGACATAAAAGAGGAAGAGGAAATCCGGAGCTTACTGAATTTCTGGGACAAAAATGTGTAGGTGTGGATGTAAACAGCATGAAGCCGCTTGATAATCTCTGTCATCCCGTATCTGTGATCCGGGAGGCGGAAGAGCTGGCAGCAGATGCCTTTGGAGCAGCGCATGCATTTCTTATGGTTGGAGGAACTACAAGCTCAGTGCAGACTATGGTGCTAACTGCCTGTAAGAGGGGAGATGAGATCATTCTTCCCCGAAATGTCCACAGAAGTGTGCTGAATGCGCTGGTTCTGTGCGGAGCAATCCCGGTCTATGTGAATCCGGAGGTGGATCAGAGACTTGGGATTTCTCTTGGAATGCGACGTGAACAGGTGGCAAAGGCAATTAAGGAGCACCCAAATGCGGTGGCTGTGCTGGTGAACAATCCCACCTATTATGGAATCTGCAGTGATCTTCGCGCAATTGTACGCATGGCTCATGAAGCAGGAATGCTGTGTCTGGCAGATGAGGCACATGGAACCCATTTTTATTTTGGCGGAGGTCTGCCGGTTTCGGCAATGGCAGCCGGTGCAGATATGGCGTCTGTATCCATGCATAAAAGTGGCGGAAGCCTGACCCAGTCCAGCCTTCTTCTTACAGGACCAGGTGTTCATGCCGGTTATGTCCGTCAGATCATCAATCTGACTCAGACTACTTCAGGCAGCTATCTTCTGATGTCAAGTCTTGACATTTCGCGCCGGAATCTTGCACAGCGAGGACGCCAGATTTTTCATCAGGTAGCAGATATGGCAGAGTATGCAAGGGAAGAGATCAATGCTATTGGCGGCTATTATGCATTTGGAAAAGAGCTGGTGAATGGAGATTCGGTTTTTGATTTTGACATTACGAAATTAAGTGTACATACCCTGGATATCGGACTTGCAGGAATCGAGGTTTACGATATACTGAGAGATGAATATGATATTCAAATCGAATTTGGTGATATTGGAAATATTTTGGCTTATCTGTCGATCGGAGATCGTGCCCAGGAAATAGAGCGGCTGGTAAGTGCTCTTGCGGAGATCCGCAGGCGATTCCAGAAGGATAAATCAGGATTGCTGGATCAGGAATATATCGATCCTCAGGTAGTGACAAGTCCTCAGGAAGCTTTTTATGCAGAAAAATGCAGCCTTCCTCTCAGAGAAACCGAAGGCAAAGTATGCAGCGAGTTTGTAATGTGTTATCCTCCGGGAATCCCGATTTTGGCTCCGGGGGAACGAATCACTCCGGAAATCCTGGATTATATTGAATATGCCAAGGCAAAAGGATGCAATATGACAGGCCCTGAAGATCCGGATATATTGCGTTTAAACGTACTGGCAGGGAGGTAAAGAAAATGGAAATGTGGTTTTCGGAATTTCATACACCGGATGTGAAGCATAGTATCCGGGTAAACCGTCAGCTTTATTCAAAGCAGAGTGACTATCAGAGAATTGATATTTTTGAGACACCGGAATTTGGCAGGGTGCTCACACTGGACGGTAATGTAATGCTCACAGAGCGTGACGAATTTATTTATGACGAAATGATCACTCATGTACCTATGGCTATTCACAAAGAAGCCAAAGATATTCTTGTGATCGGAGCAGGAGACGGCGGAGTTGTACGTGAACTGACCAGGTATGACCGTGTCAGCCATATTGATCTGGTAGAGATGGATCCTATGGTAGTAGAAGCCTGTCGCGCATATCTTCCGGGAAATGCCTGCAGGCTGGATGACAGGAGAGTGCACCTTCATTATGAAAATGCGTTGAAATATATACGCCGCTGCGAAAATAAATATGATCTTATTATTGTAGATTCCTCGGATCCCTTTGGCCCATCGGAGGGATTATTTACCCGTGAATTTTACGGAAACTGCTATAATGCGCTGAAGGCGGATGGAATCATGGTTAATCAGCAGGGAAGTCCTTTTTATTCCGAGGATGCGCATGCCATGCAGCGCAGTCACAAAAGAATTGCCAGTACTTTCCAGATCAGCCGTGTTTACCAGGCTCATATTCCTACCTTTGCTGCCGGCTACTGGCTGTTTGGCTTTGCAAGTAAAAAATATCATCCTGTGGATGACCTGGATTCGAAGGCATGGAATTCACTGAATCTTCGCACCCGTTACTATACTACAAGGCTTCACAAAGGTGCATTTTATCTTCCGGCTTTTCTGGAGGAAATGCTTCAGGAGGTGGAGGACTGATTTATGATCTTACCAAATATTGAAAATTTTATCGGTTGTGACAGCAGCTTTGAGGAAGCAGAAATTGTTCTTTACGGAGCTCCCTTTGATTCGACCACAAGCTTTCGTCCGGGAGCCAGGTTCGGTCCTTCTGCCATTCGTCATGAAAGCTTTGGACTGGAAACCTACAGCCCTTATCAGGATCGTGACCTTATGGATATCCGGGTATTTGACAGTGGAGATCTGGAACTTTGCTTCGGTAGCAGTGAAAAGGCGCTTGCTGATATACAGGATCGTGCAGAGGAAATCCTGAAAGAGGGAAAAATGCCGTTGCTTCTGGGGGGAGAGCATCTGGTGACACTGGCTGCTGTGAGAGCTGTCGCCGGGAGATATCCGGGACTTCATATTATTCATTTTGATGCGCACGCAGATTTAAGAGACGATTATCTTGGTGCCCATTTAAGTCATGCGTGTGTTATCCGCAGATGCTATGATATTCTGGGAGATGGGCGGATACATCAGTTTTGTATCCGAAGCGGGGAAAGAGAAGAATTCCGGTTTGCAAAAGAGCATACAGATTTTCATCCCTTTACCTTTGAAGGCCTGGAAGAAACCGTACAGGAATTGGCCAGGAAGCAGGTTCCGGTATATTTTACCATTGATCTGGACTGTCTGGATCCATCTGTATTTCCGGGAACCGGTACACCGGAGGCAGGAGGCGTAAGCTTCCTTGAATTGCTCGCTGCTATCCGGAAGGTATCAGAATTAAATATTGTGGGAGCAGATGTTAATGAGCTGGCACCTATGCTGGATCCAAGCGGTGTTTCCACAGCTACAGCATGTAAGGTGGTCAGGGAACTGCTGCTGGCGGTGGCAAAATAAAAACAGTTACGAAAATTGAGTATAAAAAAGGAGACAAAAAACATGAGCAGAGTACTTGTAATCGGCTGCGGCGGAGTAGCCAGTGTAGCAATTCAGAAGTGTTGTCAGGCAGATACTGTATTTACAGAACTGTGTATAGCTAGCAGGACAAAAGAAAAATGTGATGCACTTGCCCGGAAACTGGAAGGAAAAACAAAAACAGTTATTACCACCGCAAAGGTGGATGCGGATGATGTAAACCAGCTGATCCAGCTGATCAATAGTTACAAACCGGATCTGGTAATGAACATTGCGCTTCCGTACCAGGATCTGACCATCATGGATGCATGTCTGGCATGTGGTGTAAACTATATGGATACGGCAAACTATGAGCCGGAGGATACGGATGATCCCAAATGGCGTGCTATTTACGAAAAACGCTGCAAGGAAGCGGGATTTTCCGCATATTTTGATTATTCCTGGCAGTGGGCATACCGGAAGAAATTTGAAGAGGCAGGACTTACAGCACTTCTTGGCTGCGGCTTTGACCCGGGTGTTACCCAGGCATATTGTGCATATGCATTAAAGCATGAGTTTGACCAGATCGATACCATTGATATTCTGGACTGCAATGGAGGAGACCACGGATATGCATTTGCAACCAACTTTAATCCGGAAATCAATCTTCGTGAGGTAAGTGCGCCCGGAAGCTACTGGGAGAATGGACACTGGGTGGAAATCCCTCCGATGGCGATCAAGCGGGAATATGATTTTGATCAGGTCGGCGATAAAGATATGTATCTTCTGCATCACGAGGAGATCGAGTCCCTTGCCCAGACAATTCCGGGTGTAAAGAGAATTCGTTTCTTTATGACCTTCGGACAGAGCTATCTGGATCACATGCGCTGTCTGGAGGATGTGGGAATGCTTTCTACTACTCCGATCAACTATAATGGACAGGAAATCGTTCCTATCCAGTTTTTGAAGGCTCTTCTCCCGGATCCGGCCAGCCTGGGTCCACGGACTAAGGGAAAAACTAATATTGGCTGCATTTTCACCGGGGTAAAGGATGGAAAAGAGAAAACCTATTATATTTACAATGTTTGTGACCACCAGGAATGTTATAAAGAGGTTGGAAGTCAGGCAATCAGCTATACGACAGGCGTTCCGGCTATGTGCGGAGCATTAATGATGCTTACCGGAAAATGGATCCGCCCGGGAGTGTACACAGTAGAAGAATTTGACCCGGATCCGTTCCTGGAAGCACTTGACAAATATGGACTTCCACGCAGCGAAAATCATGATCCGGAGCTGGTGGATTAATGGAAAGAACAGATACAAGACCACCCTTTGCAGCGTCCGGCGGAATTATTCCGCCGGAGCTGCGGAAGATCAAAACACCTTGTTATGTTCTCGACGAAGCGGCGCTTATAAAAAATGCAGAATTAATGGGGAATATTGCCAAAAGAACAGGCTGCAAAATGCTCCTGGCACAGAAGGCTTTCAGTAATTATGACTGCTATCATCTTTTGGAACCTTATCTGACGGGAACAGAAGCAAGCGGACTGTACGAAGCCAGGCTTGGTGCCCAGGAGATGCCTGGAAAAGAGGTACATGTATTTTGCGCCGGATATCGTGAGGATGAATTTGAGGAGCTGCTTAGCTTTGCAGATCATATAGTGTTTAACTCTCCTTCTCAGCTTCTTCGCTTTGGAAAAAGAGTGAAGGAGGCCGGGAAAAATGCAGGGCTTCGGATCAATCCGGAATGCTCTACCCAGGAGGGACATGCTATTTATGATCCCTGTGCCCCAGGCAGCCGCATGGGTACCACAAGAGCACAATGGGAGACTGCTGTGAGAAAGCATCCGGAGCTGATCGGATTATTGGATGGTATTCATTTTCACACCCTTTGTGAGCAGGACTCTTCTGATCTGGAAACTACTCTTACAGCAGTAAAGACGAAATTCGGAGATCTGATTTCTCAGATGAAATGGCTGAACCTGGGAGGTGGACATCATATTACAAGACCAGGCTATGATATTGCACAGCTTGAGAAGTGCATTAGAGCAGCAAAGGAAGAATGGAAGGTAGATGTTTATCTGGAGCCCGGAGAGGCATGGGCCTTAAATGCAGGATTTTTTTTGACAACTGTTCTGGATGTGCTGCAAAATGGTGATATCCGGCTTGCAATTTTGGATGGAAGTGCTGCGTGTCATATGCCGGATGTTCTGGAAATGCCTTATCGTCCTCCTCTTCTTGGAGCAGATGAACCGGGAGAAAATGCAGTCACAATCCGGCTCGGAGGACCAACCTGCCTGTCAGGAGATATCATAGGAGATTACAGCTTTTCAGAGCCGTTGAAGTACGGAGATATCCTCATGTTTGGTGATATGGCCATTTATACAACCTGCAAGAACAATACCTTTAATGGAATGCCTTTGCCTGATATATGGCTGAGACATGGCGATAAAACCATGGAACGTCTTACTGATTTTGGGTATGAAGATTTTAAAGGCAGACTTGGACGCTGCAGGAAATAAGAACAGTTTTTTTGAAAATCTGACATGATGTGGCTATTGGTGTTATAAATACAGGAAATACTGGGGTTATTTCATGTTTCAAAAAGGTGTGGATCTGCATTTGGTTAAGATAATTTGACAGGTTCTTATAAAACAAATAAATTTGATAAAATATGTAAAGTTTTAGTTGGATTTTAAGCATTTTGTGGTACACTGATATAGTATATCAAAAATGGGAGGGAGATTCAAAAATGAGCAAAAACGAAGGAAAAGGGTTAAAGTCTTTTAACAAGGGGTTCCAAGTGCCTGATACCTACATTATCATCTTTTTAGTAGTTGTTGTCGCAGCACTTATGACATTTCTTGTACCAAAGGGATTTTACGAAACACAGGATATTTCATATATGATCAATGGTGTTGAGAAAACCCGTACGGTAATCAAAGACGGAAGTTTCCAGTATCTGACAGATGATACGGGAAATGTAGTAACAGAAGGAGTAGCACTCTTTAGTGGAGATGGTGGAACAGGATTTTTCAACTATATGTATAACGGAATCGTAAATAGTTCTGCAATCGAGATTATTGCATTTCTTATGGTAGTAGGTGGTGCATTCGGTATCATGATCCGTACAGGTGCGATTGAATCTGGATTGATCGGATTGATCCGTAAGTCAAAGGGAGCAGAAAAACTACTGATTCCGGTACTTTTCGTACTGTTTTCTCTTGGTGGAGCAGTTTTCGGGATGGGAGAAGAAGCGCTTCCGTTTACTATGATTCTTTGTCCGTTGTTTGTAGCAGTTGGATATGATTCAGTTATCGCAGTTCTTGTTACTTATGTTGCAACACAGATTGGTTTTGGTTCATCCTGGATGAATCCATTCTCCGTAGGTATCGCACAGGGTATTGCAGGTATTGACGTATTCTCCGGAGCAGGATTCCGTATGGTAATGTGGGTAGTATTTACAGCACTCGGCTGTGGAATGACTATGTTCTATGCATCAAAGATCAAAAAGACTCCGACAATCTCAATCGCATATAAGACCGATTCATATTTCCGTGAGCAGAATGAAAAAACAGGAATTGACGAAGGACATTCATTTGGTCTTGGACACATTTTAGTTCTTCTGACACTGGCTGCTACAGTAGTATGGGTAGTTTGGGGCGTTATGATTCAAGGATACTACATGCCAGAGATTGCTACACAGTTCTTTATTATGGGAATTGTTTCCGGTGTGATCGGAGTTATCTTTAAACTGAATGATATGAAACTGAATGATATCGCAATATCATTCAAAGATGGAGCAAAAGATCTGATTGGTGCTGCACTTGTTGTTGCTATGGCACAGGGTATCATGCAGGTTCTTGGTGGATCTGATCCGACAACACCTACAGTTATCAATACAATTATGTATAATATTTCAAATGCATTGTCTGGAGTTTCCGGAGCAGTTGCAGCAGTACTTATGTATCTGTTCCAGTCTGTATTCAACTTCTTTGTTGTATCCGGAACAGGACAGGCTGCGATCACAATGCCGATTATGGCTCCACTGTCAGACCTGTTAGGTGTTTCACGACAGACAGCTGTAGTTGCATTCCAGCTTGGTGATGCATTTACAAACCTGATTGTTCCTACATCTGGATGTCTGATCGGATCTCTTGCAATTGCAAAGATTGAGTGGTCTAACTGGATTAAATTCATGTGGAAATTCCTTGGCGTCTTAATGATTGGTGCAATTATTACAGTTCTTATTGCAGTTGGAATTGGATTCTAAAACATGCATTGTATAATTTGGAGTGATTTATGATGAAATTAATTCAGAATATTGATGTTTATGCTCCACAGCATCTGGGGAAAAAAGACGTACTTATAATCAATGATAAGATTGTTAAGATTAAAGATTCAGGTTCTATATCTGCAGATGGATTTCTTGCGGAGTCAGAAATGATCAATGGAGAGGGGTTACTTTTAACTCCGGGATTCATTGATAGTCATGTTCATGTACTAGGAGGCGGTGGCGAAGGTGGATTCGCCAATCGTACTCCGGAAGCAACTATGGAAGGACTTACGAAGTTTGGAGTAACAACAGTTGTTGGCTGCCTTGGAACAGATGGAATCGGTCGTGATATATGTGCATTGGTTGCAAAGACAAAAGGATTGAATGAGCAGGGAATGTCTGCATACTGTTATACAGGCAGTTATCATATTCCGGTTCGTACGTTGACTGACAGTATTGTGAAAGATATCATGATGATTCAGGAAATCATTGGAACTGGAGAAATCGCGATTTCTGATCATCGGTCTTCACAGCCGACTTTTGAGGAATTTGCACGTGTCGTTGCGGATACAAGACTTGGTGGTGTTCTTTCCGGGAAAGCTGGCATTGTAAATGTTCATCTTGGTGACAGTCCGAGATGCTTAGATCTTATTGAACGAGTGGTAGATGAGACAGAGATACCGACTTCTCAAATACTGCCAACACATATCAATCGAAATGAGATGCTTTTCTGTAAGTCAGTTGAATATGCGCTGAAGGGCGGAGCAGTAGATTTTACCGGAAATGAAGATATTGACTATTGGGAAACTATCTGTGATGAGGTACGTGTATGTAATGGTATCAAACGGATGTTAGATGCAGGAGTAAATCCTGACCGCATGACAATTTCTTCTGATGGACAGGGAAGCCTTCCGATGTACAGCAGTGATGGCGAATTCCTTGGAATGGGTGTTGGACAGTCCAGCTGCCTTCTGAAGGAAGTAAAAGAGTGTGTGTTTAAAGCGGATATCCCGCTGGAAATTGCACTTTCAACAATAACATCCAATCCGGCAGAAATCCTTCGCCTTAATGGAAAAGGAAAGATTGAAGAGGGCTATGATGCGGATCTTTGTATCCTGGATCAGGACCTGCAGCTTGTTGAGGTAATAGCAAGAGGTAAAACAGTGTATACAAGATAGAATCAGAAATATCCGGTATAAGAACAGAAGTGTTCCGTACCGGATATTTTATTAGCATATATTCTAATAGATGGGGGCAAAATAATGCTGACTTATACATATGTTTCAAAGGGAAAATTTGAACTAATGGAAAAACCGAAACCAGTGCTCATGCATGAACGAGATGCCATTGTAAAGGTGACACTGGCCAGCATCTGTTCCAGTGACCTGCATATTAAACACGGAAGTGTACCGCGTGCAGTCCCGGGAATTACAGTTGGCCATGAGATGGTAGGTATTGTTGAGGCAGTCGGTTCTAAGGTGACGCATGTAAAACCGGGAGACCGGGTGACTGTAAATGTAGAAACTTTTTGCGGAGAGTGTTTTTTCTGTAAGAAAGGATATGTAAACAATTGTACCGACAAGAATGGTGGCTGGGCACTTGGCTGTCGTATCGATGGGGGACAGGCAGAATATGTCCGGGTTCCTTTTGCAGATCAGGGATTGAATAAAATCCCGGAAGGTGTTACGGACAGACAGGCTTTACTGGTAGGAGATGTTCTTGCTACTGGTTATTGGGCAGCACGTATTTCTGAAATCACAGAGGAAGATACTGTACTGATCATTGGAGCCGGTCCAACAGGAATATGTACTTTACTTAGTGTTATGCTGAAAAATCCAGCGAAGATCATTATATGTGAAAAGGACGAAACACGTATTCGCTTTATTAAGGAGCATTATCCGGAGACTCTTACTGTTTCACCGGAAGACTGTAAAGAGTTTGTTAAGACTAATAGTGAGCATGGTGGAGCTGATGCAGTCCTTGAAGTTGCCGGAGCAGAATCGACATTTAAACTGGCGTGGGAATGTGCCCGACCAAATGCAATCGTGACAGTGGTTGCGCTTTACGATAAAGCACAGATGTTGCCACTCCCAGATATGTATGGTAAAAATCTCACTTTTAAAACAGGTGGAGTGGATGGCTGCGATTGCGAAGAAACTCTGAAGCTGATATCAGAAGGTAAGATCAACACGGAACCGCTGATTACGCATACATATCCGTTAAATAGGATTAAAGAGGCATATGAATTGTTCGAAAATAAGAGAGATGGCGTGATTAAAGTAGCAGTGGAATGCTGAGAAACAGGTAAAGAAGGCTGCTTTGTAAACTTGTAAAAGAAAAGGATGTCTATTTTCCCTTTACACTGACAGGATATGAGGCTGAATTGTTTTGCGTCTGGTACAACAGGTGCTCATGGCTGTAGTTGTATTTTCTTTGTTCCATGCGCTGGGTGGCATTTTTTCGGAGCAGCTGACCTTGATCTCGGCAGTTATTATGATGATTCTGCCGCCGCCATTTGTGCTGCCGTTGTATATTGAAGAAACAGAGAAAAAGGAATTTTATTCATCTGCGATCTCAGTATATACGATGTTATCTATTGTTGGATTTATGTTGCTATCTGCGGCAGTTTTGCACTAGCTTATCCGAAGTTTTATAAAAATAATATAGGCTATTTGAGCAGGAGAAAAAGCATCGGGAATGATTATAAGTATTTGATTGTTGATTCCGTCGGCATCGGGTTATCTGCATACGAGAATTAATTGTGATGTACTGACTTATCTGCCAAGTGATATCGAGACTAACGAACCTGCGAAAATCGCAAAGATATATGTGACTGTATATTATGCGGAAAAAGGTGAACAGAAGCTGCATCATTTCAAGAAGTCAATGGATATTGGAAATGGATATGGCGGTATTGTAAGTCAGTTGCAGTATGACAATGAAATGAAGCTTACAGATGAGTATTGGATCAATTACCAGAAAGGCAAAGGAAGTGAAGAGTTCCAAAAGTATATGGAAGATCTGACAGACATGCAGAATCATGTGCTTCCGTATCTGCAGAGCTTTTGTAACCTGGAAGAAAAAGGTGTGAAGGAGAGAAGAGAACAGCAGATAGAAGAAAGAAATAAAGGAAGAGCAGATGAGTGGGGAACAAGCACCGAAACAAATGTAGTGGTTAAGGATGCAGGAAGAGCAGATAGAAAATCGGAACAGCAGAAGCAGGCAATGGCAGGAAAAGAGAATAAACCATTGATTCATGAACGCTTGGAAATCAATAAGAGAATCATCTGAGAAAAACAGGGAAAAGATAAGCCGGAGAGAGGAGCTGATTTAGAATGCTTGTTTATAGGTTATCGCTGAACTACGTTTTCAGGATAGCCCCTTTCTGCATCCAGAAGGTGTATTTCCTGTGTCGGCAAAAAGTATAATAATTAAACCTGAACCTATTGATATTTTTGCCGATGATATGGTATACTATGTAATAGATTAACGTAGTATTTTGATGGATTTTATGGTGGAGGATCATAGATGCGATATCTTTCAGTTGCTGAAATAGCGAAAAAGTGGGATGTGTCCGAGCGCAGTGTCAGAAATTATTGTGCTCAGGGGCGTGTGAACGGTGCGTTTCTTACCGGAAAGACTTGGAATATTCCCGAAAATGCTGAAAAACCGGAGCGTACCAACAAAAGAAAAGAAGAACCGATTACTCTATTGGATATCCTGCAAGATCAAAAGGCAAGTAAATACTCCGGCGGGATCTACCACAAAACACAGATTGATTTGACATACAATTCCAACCATATAGAAGGAAGCCGACTGACCCACGATCAGACCAGATATATCTTTGAAACCAACACCATCGGTGTAGAAAAAGAAGTGCTGAACGTGGATGATGTGATTGGAACAGCAAATCATTTCCGCTGCATTGATATGATCATTGATCATGCAAAAGCAGCTCTGACGGAAAAGTTTATCAAAGAGCTTCACTTGGTTTTGAAGAACAGCACCAGCGATTCCAGAAAAGATTGGTTTGCTGTTGGCGATTATAAAAAACTTCCGAATGAAGTCGGCGGCATGGATACCGCTCTTCCGGAAGAAGTTGCCGATAAAATGAAGGCCCTGCTGACGGAATATAGCACTAAGGAAGAAAAGACATTTGAGGATATTCTAGACTTCCATGTGAAGTTTGAGCGGATTCATCCGTTCCAGGACGGCAACGGCCGTGTGGGCAGGTTGATCATGTTTAAGGAGTGCCTGAAATACAATATCGTTCCGTTCATCATTGAGGACAATCTGAAGATGTTCTATTACCGTGGATTGAAGGAATGGGATAACGAAAAAGGCTATCTGACCGATACCTGCCTGAACGCACAGGACAAGTATAAAGCGTATTTGGATTATTTTAGGATTGGGTATTAAGCAAGAAGTGAGGTGCAGCTATGTCGGCAGAAAAGAACTGGCAATTTGAACTTGAAGAATATATCAAACAAGGCGAGCCTGGTCAAATCGAAAAGAGTGAAGCGTGGCAGACTGCAATCGGCTTGCAGGCGGTAGATGGTTTGAAGACCTCTGCGTATCTGTTAGATACTGCCAAGGAACATATCGAGGGAAAAATCAGTATTGATGAAGCACAGAAACGCATTCAGAGCTATTATGAGCAGTGTACTGATCGTACAGAAGTTGAGAACAATACCAAGGAAGCGGATATTGTGTCCGCAAGGATAGCGAAGCTGTTGGGCGAGAAAGCATTTCAGTTTTCTCCGGCTGAATGGCTGACGATTCATCGCAGACTGTTTGAGGGCGTGTTTACCCATGCCGGTCAGATTCGCCAGTATAATATTACAAAAAAGGAATGGATATTAAAAGGCGATACCGTAACCTACGCAGCGTGGAACAGTATCAAAGACACGCTTGATTATGATTTTGCAACGGAGAAACAGTATTCTTATGAAGGCTTATCCGTAGAGCGTTGCGTAAAACATCTTGCCAAGTTTGCTTCGGATATCTGGCAGATTCATCCGTTCTGTGAAGGCAACACCAGAGCTACGGCTGTTTTTATAATTAAGTACATGAAAACATTCGGGTTCAAAGTAAACAACGATGCTTTTGAGAAGAACTCTTGGTATTTCCGCAACGCTTTGGTAAGAGCAAATTATAACGATCTGCAAAACAATGTTCATGCCACAACAAAGTTTTTGGAAATGTTCTTCAGCAATTTAATTTTGGGAACGGAACATGAACTGAAAAACAGATATATGCACGTGGGATATGTGGATGATAATTCCCAAAGTGTCACTCCAAAAGCTCCAAAGTCTCAATTTGACACTTTGGAATGTACTTTAGATGAGCTGGCGTTCTTGGAGTTGATTTACAAGAATCCGTCAATTAAGCAGAAGGATCTTGTTGCTGAGACCGGAAAATCGCTCAGCACCGTAAAACGAATTATGGAGTCCTTGCAGAAAAAGGAATATATCCGTAGAGTGAACGGAAAAAGATATGGAAAATGGGAAATATTGATTTGAATAAGTATTAAGAAAGAGGAACTGAACCTCATTTGTTAGACAGTATGGTATACTATCTAATAAGTGAGGTGCAGTTTCATAATTGCGAGGGATTTAAGGAGCGCTGGTACGATAAAGAAGGAACGTGGAAATCCGAATGATCCTGCTCGATTCATAGGGAAAGTCGCAGTAACTGAAGATGGAGAAACTGCAAAGATCTACAATTATCTGGACACAGAAAAGATCGAACAGGAAGCCTTATATGATGGGATGTATGCAGTAACTACAGACCTCTTAGACGATGACGTAAAAGATATCTTAAAAGTCAGCGAAGGTCGTTGGGAAATCGAGGAATGTTTCCGTATAATGAAAACTGATTTTGAAACAAGACCAGGGTTTTATTCCACTTTACACACGAGACAAGCTAACCGATGCATTGCACACAGTTTGCGGTTTTGGAACGGATTATAAATTTATCACCAAAAGGCAAATGAAAAACATTCAGAAAAAAAGCAAAGGCCGGGAATAAAATACTATATTCCAAAACGGCACAAAAAATCGCCGAACCCCAGTAAATTCAAGAGGTACAGCGATTTTTTTGTTTAGCAACTGTCAAAGACAGGATTATAGCACAAAAACATAAAATCTGTGTTAAATTTCTGTTCTTAACGAAAATTTTATATCCGATGTGCTACAATGACGCCAGAAAATGAAAGGAGTGATTGAATTGACCAGAGCAAAAAAGGCTTTATCACAGGCAGTACTGCTTATTTCGGGAGCTATTATGCTCGGCTTCGGTGCGATGCGTGGCGAAGTTGAAACCGTTTTGAGCAAGGCAATCAGGCTTTGTTTGGAGTGTGTAGGAATTGGATAAAAAGAAAACAAAGAATAAAAACCATAATAAGAAAAAACATTCGGCATCTAACCAATTAGCCAAATTCCGAGGATGGATTCAGGCAGGAGCAACTCTGCTGACAAATATTCATCTGCCAAACTTTTTTAAAGGCGAAATTTATCAAGGCAAAGGCAAGGCCGTTTGTGTGCCTGGTCTGAACTGCTATTCCTGTCCTGCCGCATCGGGTGCTTGCCCAATCGGCTCATTTCAGGCGGTAGTCGGCTCGTCAAAATATAAGTTTTCCTATTATATAACAGGATTTCTCATTTTGTTGGGAGTTCTGCTCGGACGCTTTATCTGCGGATTTTTGTGTCCGTTTGGTTGGTTACAGGATTTGTTGCACAAAGTCCCGACCAAAAAGTTTTCAACAAAAAAACTCAAGCCACTGACATATATCAAATATGCAGTACTGCTGTTGGCAGTTGTTTTATTACCGGTGCTCATAGTAAATGATTTGGGGATGGGCGACCCATATTTCTGCAAATATATATGTCCGCAAGGTGTGCTTGAGGGTGCGTTGCCACTTTCGGCAGTCAACGAAGGTATCCGTTCGGCATTGGGAAAACTGTTTTCGTGGAAACTTGTTGTGCTGATTTCGGTAGTCGTTTTGAGCGTGCTGTTTTACAGACCGTTCTGCAAATGGATTTGCCCACTCGGTGCATTCTACGCACTGTTCAACAAGGTTTCGCTGTTTGGGATGAAGGTAGACGAGCACAAATGCGTTTCGTGCGGAAAATGTGCAAAGGTGTGCAAAATGGATGTTGATGTTACAAAAACGCCTAACAGCACCGAATGTATCCGATGCGGAAAGTGCATAAGTGCCTGTCCTACCGACGCAGTCAGCTTTCAATACGGCTTTGGCATGCTTGGAAAAACAGTAGACGAAAATGCAAAAATCGAAAACAAAACAAACAAAAAAGAAACAAAAGAGGAATTATAACGGAGGAATAATTATGAAGTTTTCAAAACTTTCAAAAATCTTAACAGTAGTATTATTAGTTTCTGTGTTGGCAATCAGCCTTATTGCTTGCTCAACATCAAAAGACAACAAAGACGAAAAACAATCAACAGATTCAAGCATTTCAACCTTGATGGCAACAGAGCCAAGTGATGCTGATGAAGCTTTAAAGCTCTACAATCAGCTTATGAAAAAAGAAAACGAAATTTTGTCAACAGACAAAGCCCTTTGGGAAAAAGTATTTATGGCTTCAAACAAGGAAACCCCAATGATTGAGGACGGCACAAACTACGGCGACTTTCTTCTCAAGACAATCGAAAGTGCAAAGGACCAATTCACAGATGAGGAATACAAAAAACTCGTTGCCGGTGCAGAACAAATCAAGGAAATTGAGGGCAAGCTCACAATCTTGGAACAAAAATATCCTGAATGTGCAAAGGTTCCGGGCAACGGCGACAGCGTTCCGGCTGACAGTAACGGCGTTGTTTCAAACAGCAGTGACGCAACAAGTTTTCCGTCATTTGACGGCAAGGACCTTGACGGCAACGATGTAAAGAGCAGTGAACTTTTCGCAAACAGCAATGTAACAGTTGTTAACTACTGGTTCAGCACTTGCAAGCCTTGTGTCGGCGAACTTTCCGAATTGGAAGCACTCAACAAAAAGCTTGCAGAAAAAGGCGGTCAGGTTGTCGGCATCAACACTTTTACACTTGATGGTGACAAGACAGCAATTTCAGAAGCAAAAGACATCCTTTCAAAGAAAGGTGTAACCTACAAGAACATCTGGTTTGATTCAAACAGCGATGCAGGCAAGTTTACATCAGGTATCTTCTCTTACCCAACAACATATGTTGTCGACAAGAACGGCAACATTGTAGGCGAGCCAATCGTTGGTGCAATCACTGAAAAAAATCAAGCAAAGACACTTGAAAAACTCATAGACCAGGCTTTACAGGTCAAATAAGAATAAAGCATAAAGTGATAATCTCTCCCGAATTGAACTGCCCCAAGTTGTGCAGACAGCACAAAAAAACAGGTCTATGGTAGAATAATTAAATTTTAAGCAACAAACTGATTTCGTTTTTCTAACGGAGTCAGTTTTGTTTGAATACGGTAATTGTTGTGCGAGATTGAGAACAAATTAAAAACTATTATATCTGGTAGTCTTCAGGAATATTTTGGTACATCTTGGCTAGTTAAAGGCCTTCCTAAAAACACCTATACCAAGGCAAAGAAACTGGCCGATGAGAAAGCATATGATCTTCAGTTAAATAGCGGTGACGATGCAGAGGATGTTAATGTCTGGGATTTTGTTTCATTAGCGGATTATGTTTCGATTGTAACCAATGGAAAAAACTGGTCCTCTTTCTTTGAAGAGATGTTAGTTAGACCGGAGGAAACAAGGATTGCAGGAGGCAAAGAAGCTAAGACACAATGGATTCTTAGATTGAGTGCAATTAAGAATAAACTATCCAAAGAATCATATAGTGTTCCAGTTGACGAATATAGTTATGTAAAAAGTGTTTACGACTGGATTATGGAAATGTTGACATTGTAATGAACGATGCAATTACTCTCATTACAGATGAAAAAGAAGATTTGCAAACCCTGATTTCTGCAGCAAAATGTTTCTGGATCCTCTGTTGTATACGGAACAGTATCCCAATTTACAGAACCGCCGGTAAGCATGGTATTCCCAAAGTGGGCACACGAAATTATCTGCCCAGACCAACGGTTTTTTTCTTTCCACGTTCGGGGGCAGATAATTCATTATGCAGTGCAGGGCCGACGTGCGCTATTCGGTTCCCTGTACTTTTTTCTTCAACTTCTGAAAAGCTGTATCACTGATTGCATGTTCTATCCGGCAAGCATCCTGCTTCGCCGTTTCCCAATCATTACCAGTAATCACAAGTTCATGCGGAAATTTTTTGCTCTGCATTCCACATGGCAGCATATTTCCCGCCTTTCGTCAAAAGCTCGTCATGTGTGCCAGATTCTGCAATTCTGCCGTCCGCCACAACAAGTATCTGATCTGCATTTTTCACGATGGACAATGTGTGAGCAATCATAACTACGGTCTTTTTCTCTTTCAGAAGATTAGCGATTGCCTGCTTTACAGCCAGCTCATTTTCAATATCAAGAGACGCCGTTGCTTCATCCAGCAGCAGGATAGGACTGTTTTTCAGGATAGCGCGGGCAATCGAAATTCTCTGTCGCTCACCACCTGAAAGCAGATTGCCATTTTCGCCGGTTGGCGTGTCATACCCTTTTTCCATCTTACGAATAAATCCGTCGCAGTTCGCCTCCCGGCAAGCCGCCTCTATTTCAGCGTCCGTAGCGTCAGGACGGGCATGACGGATATTTTCACGGATGGTATCATCAAACAGAAATACATTCTGATCCACCATAGAGATTTGTTCCAGTACCCGCTCTGCTGCCACATGATCTATCGGCTTACCGCCAATGGAAATTGTACCACCGCCAGCTTCATAGTATTTTGCAATCAAATTCAAGATTGTAGACTTTCCGCTTCCAGAATCCCCGACAATGGCGGTCAACTTCTGATCGGGAACCGTAAAGGAAGCGTGTTTCAAAACAGGCTCTCTGGGGACATAGGAGAAATCCACATCTTCAAACCGAATCTCATGTGTAGCTGTTTGGAATGTCTCCATACTGCCTGTTTCTTCCGGCTCGTCCATAACACCCAGGATTTTGTTTTTGGAAATCATCAGGTTTTTATAGCTGGTGAGGTCTACAAAAATAGAGTTTGCCAGCTTTGCACAGAACAAAGGCAGCATACAGATCAAAAGATAGTCTACCGTGTTCAGTGTCCCTGTGGCCCAGGGCGCATACGCTGTCCAAATAACCAGTGGGCAGGACAGCCAGCTTAAAATGCCAAATCCAGCACCGATAGGCAGTACCTTTGCTTCGTACACAAAGCTGATCCGGCAGAACTCCCGCATGGCATTGATAACGGTTTTATTCTTCAAACCACCTACGCCATAGGTCCGGAAAGTTTGAATACCAGACACATACTCCACAATGCTGCTGATATTCTCCGCACAAATATCATTCTTTTCTTTACCATACTTCCGAACCATACGGAAAGAAAGCCACAGTCCAGGGATTAAAAGCAGGTCGGCAATCAGCAGGATAATTCCGGCAGGCACATAAATGGTCATCACAAAAATAATCAGCATGAGCGACAGTGCAAAACTCTTTGCCAGATCACCGATCTTATGGGTCAGGATTTTTTCATAGTTGTTTACATCGCTTGTGATGGTATTGATATAATCGCCGGTCTGTCCCTGGGTAAACCGGGATAGCGGGATACGCTTTAAATGGTCGCCCATAAAAAGTCTGATGTTTTTGCTGACCTCTGCGCCGCCAATCTGCGCTTTGGTATAACCATAGCTGTAAATCAGAATACGAAGCAGGAAAATGACCGCAATTACACCAGTCAATATCAATGCCCGGTTCATGTCAAATTGCCATGACCACAGAAATTGCATGACAGAGTAAAGAAGCATGAACAAGCTGCCGGAGAGAAGCCCTTCCAGAACAGTCCCGCCAACGCCAATATAAAAATTACGGTTCTTTTTCAATACATCATGCTTACTCATGCTGCTCGCCTCCCTCCAACTGATAAGTAATATTCTGAGCTGTTTCGTAGTCCTCCCACGCCTTCCGATAGTAAGCATTGTTCTTTCGGACTTCCTCATGGGTTCCGACACAGGTAATTGTGTGATTTTCAACCACTGCTACACGCTCGCACATCTTCAACGCGCTCAAACGATGGGCTACCACAATGACGATTTTTCCCTTGCAGAGATTTTGAATGGCTTTGTCAATCTCCATCTGATTTTCCGGGTCAGAGGCGCTTGTGGCTTCGTCTAAAATCAAAATGGGGGCGTTCTTCAGGATAGCGCGGGCAATGGCAATCCGCTGTTTTTCACCGCCGGAGAAGCGAGAGCCAAAGCTGCCCACTTTCGTGTTATATCCATCTGGCAAGGACATGATAAAATCGTCAATCTGCGCCTCTTTTGCAGCAGCCCGCACTTCTTCCAGAGTGGCGTTGCTGCCCATTCGGATATTTTCTAAAACGCTGTTACGGGTCAGGAATGTCTTTTGAAATACGATGGCTACATTTTTCAGAATGGTATCGTAGTCAAGCTCCTTGACATTTTTTCCGCCAATCAGCACTTCGCCCTCCTGCACATCATAGAAGCGGGAGATCAGTTCAATCACAGTGCTTTTACCGGCACCAGACTGTCCCACAAGAGCCACGCGTTCCCCGTCATTGATTTTGAGGTTGACACCTTGCAGTACATCGGTCTTGCCGTCATAGGAAAATCGAACATTGCGAAGTTCAATATCGTGATTTTGGGGAAAGTCCGTTCCACCCTCATAAATCGGAATATCCAGGATTTCTTTGGTCTTGGTAATAGCGTTCAGTACATTGGCAAAATTAGTCCCCAGTTCTTGCAGGGGGCGGATTTCCGTCAGATACATGGAACCTACATAGACGAACAGCAAAAATGCGCTGGCCGCCAGTGAGCCTTTGAGGAAAAACATTCCGCCGATTGGAACCATCAGCAACATCCCACATTCGATGATAACAACAAAGGCCGCATAAGGTGGCCCCATGCGCCGGGAAGTTTCATTCCACATGGCGTTTTCTTCCTGGATAGCGTCTGAAAATTTTTGAAACGATTTGCTCCCCATGTTATAGGCTTTAATCAATTTCATACCGCTGATGTACTCAATCATAACCGAGTTCAGTGTGGTAATGGAGCGATTAGCCCGTTCCATCAGGTCATCCGTGTTGCGGAACATCATCCCCATTACAACAACAGCAAGGATCAGCGGAACCAGGGAAATCAATGCCAGAGGAATATTGACGGTCATCAGGTAAATAAAGATGACTACCGGCCCAACCAGATAGCACACAAGGTCAGGAAGGTTATGGGCCAGGAACAACTCCAGCTTTTCAATATCTTCATTCAGAACCGTTTTAATATCCCCGGTGCGCCGTTCATTCAAGGCCCCCAAAGGCGCTCTGGCTATGTGTTCAACAACCATGCAGCGCACTTTGAACAGTGCGCCGTATGCGCCTTTATGGGCTGCCACGCCGGAACAGCCGAATAATGCAAAACGCAGGGTGACAGCGGCGGCAATCATTGCCACAGTCTGTACCACAAGTTCTTTTGTGCAGGCATTGTTAAATGTGGCATCCATCAGCCTGTAAATCCCAATGTAAGGGACGATAATGCAGAGACCACTGACCGCCGATAGAAAAATCGCCAGAAACAGCCAGATTTTCTGCTCACCGGCCCAGTGGAGCAGCAAAGCCACTCTGTTTTCCTTTTTCTGCTTCATAGACTACCTCTCCTTTCCATCTGAAACAGAGAACAGCTCTCTCAATTTCGGGAGGGCATCCATTGTAACTTGTACATCATCGGGCATTTCGCCCTCGTCAAAATGCAGGACACGGGAGCAGGTACGGCAGACAAACTCAAAATCATGGGTAACAATGAAAATAACCTTTCCCATATTGGACAACCTGCGGATCAGTCCTGCCACCTGTGTCATACTGTCAAAGTCAAGGCCGCTGGTCGGTTCATCGAATACCAGCAGGTCTTTCCCACAAATCATACTGACGGCTACCGCCACCCGTTGTTTTTGACCGCCGGAAAGTGTGTTTGGATGGCGTTCCCGGTATGGGGCAAGCCCCAGTTCCTCCAAAGTCGCATTTATCAGCGTTTGATCTGGATTGCGGATACCAAAGGAACACTCTGCTTCCACACTGTCAGCAAAAAGTTCATAATTTACATCCTGCATAACCATATAGGAACGTTTCAGCCTTGCCTTACGATCCATCGGCTTACCTTCCCACAGGAATTGTCCCTCGCAGTCTTTGTGAAGCCCGCAGATGGCACGGGAAAATGTAGTCTTTCCGGCTCCGTTGTGACCGACCACTCCGATCACTTCACCCTTTGTAGCAGAAATATTGATATTATGTAAAATCGACCGTTCCTTATAATGCAGCGCCACATCACATAGCTTCAGCATTTCCTTTCCAGATGCAGGCTGACATGTCAATGGAAGAACCTCCTGCAAATCCACTGCCCGAAGTCCCATTCGTTCTCGCATATCCTGAGGCAACCGCCGCAATTCCTCCGGCGTGAAAATATTTGTAATCCTGCCGTTATCCAGATACACAATGCGGTCTGCAATATCCATCAGGTAATATAGACGGTGTTCGGCAATCAGAACGGTTTTGCCCTGCGCCTTTATCAGTCGCAGATGTCCCGCTAATTCCTGGATCGAAGTCATGTCCAGATTAGAGGAAGGTTCATCAAGCAGATAGATTTCCGGGTTCATTGCATAGACTGACGCAAATGCAATTTTTTGCTTTTCCCCTCCAGACAACTCAAAAATATTGCGGTTCCGCAGATTTTGAATATTCAGATCATCCGTTGTCTGATCTACACGCTCTGCCAGCTCTTTCGGAGGCAGTGCCTCATTTTCGATTCCAAAAGAAATCTCGCTGTCAGTATCCACGTTAAAAAACTGCGTCCGGGGATTCTGAAAAACCGAACCGACCTTTGACGCGATCTGATACATAGGTAGATTGCTGATTTTCTGCCCGTCTACCAATATGCGGCCTTGTAACTCACCCTGATAAAACTGTGGAATCAGACCATTTACCAGCCTTGTAATTGTCGTTTTCCCACATCCGCTGCGTCCGCAGAACAGGACACATTCGCCGTCTGAGATTTTCAGATTGATTTCATGCAGGCCATTATGTTCCTGTCCCTGATATGAAAAAGACACATTTTCAAATTCAATCAACCAATCACACCTCCCTGCAAACACAATTCGAGTGCAAAAAAGGCAACAGCAACGCTCATTCCGATCCAGTCCGCAGCCCCACATTTTATCTGAACAAGGCAAGTGCGGGGACTGGGGTTCTCAATGCCACGAGTAATAGAAGCGATGGAAAGTTCGTCTGCCGCTTTTGAAGCTGCCATCATCAGCGGTACATAAATACACTCGATTGTCATTCCCGGATTTTTAAGAAACCCGGCTGGCGTTGGGGAAACATCCCGCATACGCATAGCGTCTTTGATAAAGCGCCAATCCTCCTGAATAGTTGGAATGTAGCGCAGCATGACCGCCAGCGGGATAACCAGCTTTTTGGGTGCATGAATCCGGTTCATTGCTGATAAAAATTCGCTGACTTTCGTTGTTGACAAGACAATTCCGGACAACATACCACAGGCATAAACCTTATGGAACAGACCGAGAAACGCCACAAACATTGTCCGCAACGTGCCAGTCATCTCTGTCATGATCCACACCGTCAAAACACAGATAACAGCATAGAAGCACACTGCGTTTACAGCATACTTCCACTTTCCGAACAATACTCCTAATAATGCAATCAGAAGTACAAGTATAAATTGATATCCGAGTGACGGAGCAACCATGGACGCCAGTACACACATCAGAATAAGAAAGAGTTTGGCCCGTGGATCGAGCCAGAACCCTTTCTTACGGTTTTCACCCATCATGCTGTAATACCTGCTTTTTCAAACTGCTTTATTAACATCCGGCTTCCTACTATGGCACTGATTGTGGCCGCCACAAGCACAGCTGCGAACATTGCAATCAGAATCCCGGTATTTGCCGTTGCCTGCATGGTATCAATGTAGCCCTGTTCCGTCCCGTTTCCTAACATTGTTTGCGCCCATCCATCCGGGTCTGCAAAGAACACGAGATACGAGCCTGTTCCACCGAGGGAGAACAGGATGTAGGAAATGATATTGAATTTTTTGCTTTTGTACTGTCCTGCACCAGCGACAAAATCAGCGATGATACCCATAAGCATATACCCAAGAGCAAAAGCCCAATGCATACCCGTCACAAACCAAACAATGCCAATCAGAACCCCCATGATCGTCAGGCTCCAGCGTTTTTGCACTTTAGCGACCATCAATAAGTAGATTGGCCCGCAGAGCAGGGCGCTGCCTGCCGGCATATAGAACGTAAGTACCGGGTTTGTTGCAAAGAAAACACCGCCCACCATCGTGAAAACGAACAGCAGCGCCGTAAAGATTCCTGTCGTTACCAAGTCCTTGACGGACAATCCTTTTCTCACAGTTTCTTGATTGCTCATAAAATTTTCCTCCTTGTTTCAGGAGCGATTGACCTTTCGCCCCGAATCTGTTATAGTATGATTAGTTACTGCTAACTACGCTCCTATAATACTCACAGGACGAAGATTATGCAATAATTCAGGGAGATGTTCGTCCTTTCATTGCAAAGGTTCGTCCAATCGTTTCAAAGGAGGCCGTTATTTGGACAATAGCATTATTGCGGACTACTATGAACCGCTTTTAACAGATAATCATTTTATTCCAGCAGATGACAACAACAGCTTTAATTCTGCTGGACAATGTTGGAGGCTTTCTCATGAGTTTGGAGAAGGCTTCTATTGGGTCTATGCAAAAAAAGACCTGTATGATATTAAGATTCACGACTTCTATTTCCACGATGATTTTTTCATGGAATTTAATTTGCCGGAATGTTTGAGTATCACTCAATACGAATCAATCTCCGGCGAAGAACTGAATCCATATCGGCGTCTTTCTGCCGGATGTATCAAGACTTTTATCGGAGGTGACAAACCCTATAAGGCATTGATCCACAAGAAGATTCCCATTTATTCCATCGGTATTGAGGTCATGCCTGCATATTATGAGGGCTATCTGAAAAAGCAGTATCCGAGTGATTATATAAATCCTCTTGCTGCATTCAAGAAGGTGGATCAGACAACGGATTTTCCAGCCATGGCAAAGTTGCTCCATGAAGTAAAACTCTATCGAGGAGATGGTATTGCTGCAGGTTTATTTTATGAAGCTAAGGTTGCCGAGGCGGTTTCTCTTGTGGTGGAAGAACAGAAAAAGCTTCTCACTCGCAAGGAAAAACAGCTAACTGATCAGGATATAGCACAACTGGAAAATGTGATTGCTTATTTGAACGACCATTATGCTTTTGACGTTCCGCTGGAACGACTTGCCAAGATTGCATGCATGGGAACAACCAAGTTGAAATCATCTTTCAAGCAATTACAAGGCTGCACGATCACGGAATATGTTCAACAGCGTCGCATGAGCCAAGCTGAACACTTGTTGATAGATACGGATTTTACGATGGGACAAATTGCGGAAATGATTGGATATTCTACATCCAGCCGGTTTGCGGAGCTGTTCCGTAAAAGCACAGGAATTTTGCCGATAGATTATCGGAAGATGGCACATAAGCAATAACATCATGAACGCTAGGGATTTTTTCTCTGGCGTTTTCTTTGTCAATTTATACGATATATCTTTTCCGAACAGCCAAAATCTCCGTTCCAAATTGTAGTATTAACAGAGGGAAAAACAAAGATAGGGTTTCGATAGCAAGCACAGCAAGCGAGTACCCGCTTGCGATTTTTCGGATTTTCAGGTCCCTTGCCCGAAAATGAAAAATGCTTGCTGGGATATCCCAGACCCTTATGAGAAACGGAGGCGGAGCATGGCAAACCGGAAGCGGAGCGTTCAAATGAAATTTTATATCACGGAGGAAGAAAAACGGCTCATTGACGAGAAGATGGCACAGCTCCCCACAAGGTGCTATGGTGCCTACCTCTGCAAGATGGCGATTGACGGATATATCATTTACACCGATACGGCGGATATCAAAGCGTTCACCGCGGAGCTTTCCGCCATCTGACGGAATATCAATCAGATCGCCAAGCGGATCAATGCAGAGGGCTCCCCCTATCAGGCGGATATGGAGGAAATCCGGGAAGAGGCACCGTTAAGTAGGTACCTCTTCTTTTTAAAGAGCTAGCTCTTTTCCTGATACGGGAACTTGCATCTCTGGAGCATTAAGCAGTGATGTGAAGTTCTGCCGAATGATATCAAGTGTCTTTTGCTTTTTCTGTAATTCCTGTTTTTCCCGGACGGTAGCAGCCTGTTCAGATTCAAGATTTTCAATTTGCTTCTGGATTTTGTCAGAGCTTGGGATTTTGGTAACGCCGAGATCCTGAAGCTCTTTTCTTAGTGAATCGTGGAGCTGGTATTCTGCCTGATGCTTGGTACGGTAATCTTTTGGATTTTTAGCAGATTTGCAATCCTCAATCACTTTTCGACAAAGCCGGTAAGAATCGCAGTGTTTCTGAATGATTTTCTGCGTGCTCAGCTCACTGTTGATTTGTGCTATTCTTTGGTCGGCAACTTTCACAGAAGCTTCAATGTCAGATACATGCTGCCTGAAATCGTCATAATTCAGCAAGTTATTTTCGGAAAGATAGTTGAAGGTGCGGGCTGCCTCTTTTAGATTATTGAGCTTTGCCCATCGTTCAAATCCCTCTCGATTTCCAGTTGTGACATAAGTGGAGATATTGATATACAAGCGAGCTTCTCTGGACAGATGTCTTGGAGTTTTTACTTTGCTACGATTTTTAGCTAGACGGATGCGAACATTTTCTTCGGAATAATAGCTTCCGAGAGATTTCATATAAGTGAAGTTCTGCTGTTCCGGTGCACGGAATGACAGGTGCTTTCCCTGCCGGATTTCATATCCGGCTAACTGCATTTTTTGTAGAAATTCCTCATAGTTGATGGAAGTCCAGATTGCCTTATCAACTGCAACACGTAGCTTGGCTTTCCAACTGGTGCCACGATGATATTCCATATTCTCTTTATAGCTTTTACCTTTTTCTCCGGTTGGCATACTGGTGGCAAGTCCGTTTTCATGGCAAATGCGATTACTGATCCGGCAGATTTTATGGTAGCTCCGCTTATTGGAAACATACTTGTGATGATCAACAAAGCTTGCAGCGTTGAAGATGATGTGGTTATGGATATGATTTTTGTCAACATGGGTACTGATCACATATTCATATTTTCCTTTCAGTACTTCGTCAGCAAATTGCTGCCCTAAGCGATGGGCATTTTCGGCATCAACTTCTCCAGGCTTAAATGACTGGATCAGATGAAATGCCAGGTTATCGCCCTTGTCCATTCCATTCTTTTTTGCCATTTCTCTTGTCATAGAAAATTCAAGATCTGCAGTTTCCGGGGAACAGCCAAAACTGGAAACTAACAGTTTTTCATCTGTCTTATCTGGATTTGTAATATAGTCTAGAGCTTTCTTGTCTGTTACTTTAATGGGGAAGATTTTAAGATATGCCATATTTCTTTTACCATCTCTTTCAATTCTTGCATTTCTTCCGGATGTAGATCTCCGGTGGTATTTACCTTTTTTGCAATCTGATTGATATTTACACCAATCTTGTGCATTTCCTCATACTGTTTCTTAAGTGGAGTGGTATCTGTGTTGACGATGTAACCGTCGATTGCCATTTTGCGCAGATAAGCTCCCATGTTTTTTGTCTTTGATTCTATCATCTTCCTGCGGATTAACTTTCGTTCTTCTTCGGTTACATAGAAATGGCTTTCTTTGTTTCTCTTTCTTTCAGCCATTGGCGGGTTCTCCTTTCTGAGAGGACAGTAGTATCGTTGCTTTCAGCGTTTTTTCAATTTAGGGCAGGGTTCCCTAAATTGGGATTTCCCGGAAGTGTATCCTCACTTCCTGTCCTTGCTGTTTTACCCCTCTATTAGTTAAAGTCAGGAGAACCGGGAAAATGCAAAAGAATTTGGCAGGTAGTACGGGATACGAAAATGTGGTATGATTATGAGCAGGATATCAGAAGAATCAGGAGTTGAATAGATTGTGAACAAAGAAGAAATTTTTGAATATGTGCAGAAACAGTATGGCACAGTTCCGGAATATTTATGGAGTAAACTACCGGACAGTGCAATACTCCGACATAAAAATAGAAAATGGTATGCAGTGATCATGACGGTTGAAAAATCGAAACTGGGATTAGAGGGAAATGATCTGGTTGACATCATGGACGTAAAGTGCGATCCAGAAATGACCAGCATGATTATTCAGACTTATGGATTTTTACCAGGATACCATATGAATAAACAGCACTGGATCACGATTTTACTGGATGGTTCAGTCAGTGAAGCGAAGACATTGGACTTTTTGGATATGAGCTATGACCTGATTGACGGAGCAGACAGAAAGGAAGAAAAATGAGAACAGCGATAGTATACGCATCTGTGCATCATGGAAATACAGAAAAATTAGTAAAGAGGATCGCAGAAGAATGTCAGGTGGATTTGATTGATGCTGTGAAACAGCCAGATGCAGATCTGAGCAGTTATGATATGATTGGGTTTGCATCAGGAATCTATTTTTCAAAGTTTCATCAGTCGATATTGGAATTTGCAGAGAAGAATCTACCGGACGACAAAAAGATATTTCTGATCTGTACTTATGGTGGAAGTGCGAATTATAAATCCATAGAGCAGATTTTGGATAAAAAACATGCCAGTGTAGTTGGAAAATTTGGCTGTAAAGGGTATGACACATTCGGACCATTTAAACTGGTTGGAGGTATTGCTAAAGGCCATCCGAATGAGGAAGATATGAAAAATGCAACGGACTTTGTAAAAGGATTACACTGATTTTGGAGCAAAAGGAAAACCGGGGATTTTATTCCTCGGTTTTCTGGCTGTTGTGCTTCAGTCTTCAACCTGAAAAATATCTTCTACAGGTACTTTCAGGTAATGTGCCAGCCGGATTGTAATCTCAAGAGATGGATTACGTTCTCCACGTTCGATATGGCCTATAGTTTGGCTACAGGAACCTATGGCTTCAGCCAAATCTGCTTGAATGAGATTACGTTCTTCACGAATATCTTTTAGTGTATTATTGATTGCCATTCAATCACTTCCTTTGCTTATTGTTATCAGCAGGATCATGAACCTGCTGTTGAAATCTAATGGAATCCCGGAATTTCTGCACCTTTGCATTTCCCGATTACTTTTCCAAAAATCTTAAAAGAGTCAGATTCCAAAACCTGGATAGGACGATATTTTTGATTTAAAGAAATCAGATAAACACCATCTGGCTCATCGTGTAATTCCTTGATGTAAGTATTACCGTTGAGATAGAAGATTCCAATTTCACCATTAGCAAGAGAATCTTTTTTCTGAATCCATGCGACATCGCCTGTGTGATAAAGTGGCTCCATACTGTCACCGGAGATCCGTACACCAAAGTCAGTCTGCTCAGGAGCAAGATGTCCTACGTCATAGGTTTCTTTTACAGAATCTTCCAGATAATTTCCAGTACCAGCAGAAACAGGTTCCCAGGTAATGTCTATAGGATGATGGAATGGGATAATCTTTGCAGACAGTGGAGAAAACTTTTTAGAAGCTTTCAAAATATCAGCAAATTCAATCAATTTATTTCTGCCTTCTTCATTCAATCCATTCATAATGTTATATGGGTTTTCTCCAAAGAAGGATTCATATATATCTTCGATATCAAGTAACTGGCAAAGTGTCAGGAAAACATGTAAAGCTGGTTCTCGTGCATTGGTCTCCCATTTGGAGATTGCTTTTGTAGTGACCTGAATACCTTCCTGAGAAAGCAGGTCTACCAGATCTGATTGAGAGTATCCTTTCTTTTTTCTATTTTCTGCTAATATTTCCCCGAAATCACGCATTTGTTCGCCTCATTTCTATTTGAATTTTCTATATGCATTATACCGTATGTTAGAAATAAAATCAATAATAATCTCCAAAATGGAGAAAATACAACCAAGATGTCGCTTGACCATCTCCGGAATGTCGATATATACTAAACATACAAAAATTGATAAGACATCATGTTTAAGGAAACAGCTGGGAGGTGAAAAGTTTGAGTGAGCGTGTGATCCTGCATAGTGATATGAACTGTTTTTACGCCAGTGTAGAAATGTTACATCATCCGGAATTTGCCGGAATGCCGCTGGCAGTCGGTGGCGATCCGGAAGCCAGACATGGGATTGTGCTGACAGCAAATTATATTGCAAAGCAAAAAGGTGTAAAGACCGGAATGGCATTATGGCAGGCAAAACAGATTTGTCCGGAAATCATATTTGTACCACCACGGATGGATTTGTATTTGAGATTTTCACAGATGGCAAGAGAAATCTATTCGGAGTATACGGACAAGATCGAGCCATATGGAATTGATGAAGCCTGGCTGGATGTATCGGACAGCAGAAATCTGAAAGGAAGCGGAATGACGATTGCAAGAGAAATCAGCCATCGGATTAAATACGAACTGGGTGTAACGGTAAGTATTGGAATTTCCTGGAATAAGATTTATGCGAAACTTGGTCCAGATTATAAAAAGCCGGATGCAATCACAGAGTTTAATCGAGAAAATTATAAAGACAGGATATGGCAGCTTCCAGCGTCAGATTTGCTTTATGTCGGAAGACAGACAAATAAGAAATTGCAAAAACTTGGAATCCGGACAATCGGGCAACTTGAGGAATCAGACGAGAAGTTGTTAGAGAGTCATTTTGGAAAAATAGGAAATGTATTATGGGCTTTCGCAAATGGCTGGGATGAAGATCCGGTTTGCAAGGAAGGATATGAAGCACCAGTAAAGTCGATAGGTAATAGCACTACAACACCGAGAGATCTGGAAAATGATCTGGATGTCTGGATCATTCAAATAGCATTGGCAGAAAGTGTAGCTGCACGATTGCGGAAACATGGATTTAAATGCAAAACAGTAGAAATTACAGTTCGAGATAATGGATTGTATAGTTTTTCCAGACAGATACATTTACGACAGCCAACGAATATTACAAACGAGATTGTAACTGCAGCATTTCAGCTATTTAAAGATAATTACAAATGGGAACATCCCATTAGAAGCCTGGGAATCCGAGCTGCGGATCTTGTGTTAGATGATATTCCCGTGCAGTTGGATTTATTTGGAAATCAGGAGAAAAAGGAAAAGTTAGAGAAGCTGGATCGTACTGTAGATGAGATCAGACGACGGTTTGGTTATTTCAGTATACAGCGAGCGACAATGTATCAGGATAAAGTCTTATCCCACTTAGACGCTGGTACGCACACGGTCCATCCACACAGTTATTTTCATGGGTAATTGGAGGGATAGATTTGAAAAAAGTATTAACCAGAAAACAGAAAGAAAGTTATCAGTGTATTTTGAATTATACGAAGGAGCATGGATACCCGCTGACAGTCCGGGAATTTGGAGAGTTGATCGGGGTGAAATCAACATCATCTGCTTTTTCCAGAATCAAGCAGTTGGAGCAAAATGGATATATCCGCAGAATCCCGGCATCACCAAGAGCAATCGAGATTTTATAGTGAGGTGTCGGCATGAACAAAGTATATGTAGATGTAGTGGCAGAGTTTCGGAAAGACGGACGGCTGGTTCCCATATTTTTTACATGGGAGGATGGAAGAAAATATAGTATTGACAGAATTTTGAAAATTGAGCGATGCGCCAGCAGAAAGGCAGGCGGTGTAGGAATGATGTACACCTGTATGATACAGGGGCAGGAAAGCCACTTGTTTTACGAAGTGGATAAATGGTTTATGGAGAGAAAAACAGCATAAGGAGAGATTAGTATAGACGATATTATTTGGATTATTAATCGGCAGGGATAGTCACTTTCCCTTTATATTCCTGCAGGTTTTACATAAGAAGATGGATTTCGGTCAGCAAAGGCAGCTCCCACAATGCCTTTTGGATATCCGTTTCTGCAAGTTGTAGTAAGTAATTGCTTTCCATCAAAATCATGGGGAAAGCGAACTGGTCTGAAAGACCGCCAGTTAGTGTGATGATGATAAGGAGATTTTGAAACTGATGACAGACAGAGATTATGCAATTAAATCAATGAAAGAAATCACCTTCCAGATGGCAAGTCATGCACAGGATTATCTGGAAGTTACAATCGGAAGACATTATACTGATATTAAAGAACTGATGACAAGCTACCAAAAACTGATTTTAGAAAACCAGGTTGTATTGGAAGAACTGGATATGGAGTGCCAGGAGAAAATCAATGAAGATATGGCATATGCATTGAGTTATCTGAGCATTTATAACAATCAGCTGAATGTGCCAAAGATGCACCGGGAAATGAACAACCTGATGATCATTTATGGCTTGTCTGATATGATCTATCGTGGAATGACACTGGTGAAGTTCTATGCACCGAATGGTGTGATGCTCAGTGGAATCCTTCATTCCTGTTTTTGCAGTCATTATAATAAGACAGATGTGGAAGTACAGCAGGAGTTAGGAATAGGCAGGACTTCTTTTTATAAAATGAAGAAGCAGGCACTTGGATATTTAGGATTTTATTTTTATGAGATCGTGGTACCGCAGGCAAAGGATAAAAGATTTAAACCGTCACTGGGTGTTGAGGAAGAGTAGGTGAGTAATATGAGATACGAAGATTCGATGAAAGGTGTAGCTGATCAGATAATCAAAGAACAGCAGCGAGTCAGTAAAATTAAAAACAATCCAGAAGAGTTCCATTGGCATGACGAATATGCAACGTTGAATTTCTTTCGGTTTATCTGCAAAAATATCGGTAACTTGAGAAATAGAGAAATTGAAAAAATGGTCACACGTTTAAAGAACATAGATCAGAAAGCAGTGGAAAACCATGTGAATGGTGCTGTTTGGGCATTTGATTATGATAAGATGTTCTGTGTATTGATGGAAAATGAAATTTGCCGAAAAGTGTGTGAAAAGAATAAATATAACAGTTGGATGAATCTGATTGGAAAGTATTGTGTTTCAAGGACTTAAAGACGAAGAAAGTTGTTGTAGAGAAATAATTTCCAGCAACTCTGTCTTTAATGAATAGAGTTCATTTTTTTATTCAACTATTCCCATGATATATACAATATGTAAATGTGCAATTCAAATATCAGTTTATGCTAAGCGTAAAAATGATAATAATTACTATTATTGACAAAAGAATAATTATCATATATAATACAGATATACAAGAAACAAAGTGTTAGAAAAATTGCTAGAAACTTGGTAACAAAAATAAATCGACATTGAAAATGGAAAATGACTATGATAAAATATGAATGTGAACCATGTGGATATATTTATGATTCGGCAGTAGGAGATCCAGACGCCGGTATCGATCCAGAAACTGCATTTGAGGATATTCCAGATGACTGGACATGCCCAATCTGCGGATTAGGAAAAGATGTTTTCGTTCCTGTAGAAGACTAAGCAGAAAAGGCAGGTACGAAACTGCCATACATTAAAAGAGCCTAAGAGAACATATAAAAGAAATGGAGGTCAAATTATGACTTACGATTTAAACATTACCTTTGATGACAATTTAGTAACAGGAAATGAAACAATTGATACCCAGCATAAAGAATTGATCGACCGTATCCAGAACTTTGTAACTGCCTGTCAAAATGGCGACAGCAAAGTAAAAGCAATCAAAATGCTGGATTATCTGGATGAATATACTGACTTTCATTTCAAAGAAGAGGAAAAGCTTCAGGAAAAATCCGGTTATCCAGAGCGTGAAAAACATTATGAAAAACATGAAGAGTTTAAAAAGACAATTCAGGAACTGTATGAATACCTTCAGGAGTATGAAGGACCAACAGATCGGTTCAGTGAACTTGTACAGAAAAATGTAATCGACTGGCTGTTTGGACACATTAAAACATACGACCGCTCTGTGGCAAAATTTATCTTTATGAAACAAAATCCAGACCGATGCTAAAATAAACCAGGGAACGAGTTCACTCAGAATGTAGACAACGTGATGAAGTAAACTAGGGGCTGTCACAATGCAGCCCCTTTCCTGTTATAGCGATATTCTAGGTAATATATTGCGCTGGCATGACATATTATTTTACTACTACTATATGGGAAGAGCAAGTAGCTCTTCTTTTTTGTTGTCCTTTTTATCCGATTTTAAGTTGTAAAGTCTCTTTTCATTCGACAAAATTCTCCACAGACAGAGGATATGCGACGAGCATTGATATGAACATCTATTTATGGAAAGAGGATATTGAAGACGGGGAATCGGTAATGACAGCCGAATATAGACCTGTAGAATACGGAAAGGACTATGATGTTGTCAATAATCCTGATAAATTTCAACTATATATAGATGGAAAAGAGATTAAATAGTAATCTCCTGAAAGCAAGCTTTTTGTCAATTATTTCAAAGAAAAATTAAAGGATAACAATACATAGTTTTGACAATGATATTTTGAAAAAATTTATAGGAATGCTCTATTATCAAATTGACATAGGAATATGGTAGCGTATAATTAGAATTGAATACACTGAAAAAATGGAGGAATTACATGAAAGCACATAAATATTGGTCAGTAGGAGCATTGATCACAATGCTTGGGACTTTTTACACTGGATATAAAAAGCAAAAATCAAGTCACAAATACTTTGCTTTAAGTTCTATGTTATGTATGGTAATGGCGATATATACAGGTCATAAAATGATTACCAGGAATAGGAAAAAAAAGGCGAATAAAGAGAAAGATACAGAAAGGGAGGGATAAATAATGTTGGAAGTAGGGGTTAAGGCACCGGATTTTGAGTTGCCAGATCAAAATGGGAAAATACATAGATTATCGGATTATACAGGAAAAAAAGTGATCTTATATTTCTATCCCAAGGATAATACAGCGGGATGCACGAAACAGGCATGTGGGTTTTCTGAGCGATACCCTCAGTTTACCGAAAAAGGAGCAGTTATTCTTGGAGTCAGTAAGGATTCTGTATCCTCTCATAAGAGATTTGAGGAAAAATATGGATTGACATTTACACTTTTAGCAGATCCAGAGCGGAAAGTTATTGAAGCATATGATGTATGGAAAGAAAAGAAAAATTATGGCAAAGTCTCTATGGGAGTAGTAAGAACCACATATCTTATTGATGAACAGGGGATTATTATAAAGGCAAATGATAAAGTCAAGGCTGCAGATGATCCTGAAAATATGCTCAAGGAATTAGATTAATGAAGATAATATTATCCCCTGCTAAAAAGATGATTACAGATACTGACAGCATAGCGCCGGATGGATTGCCTGAATTTATTGAAAAGACGACAGAGATACAAAATTGGTTGAAAAGTAAGTCAAAAGAAGAACTGAAGACTATTTGGAAATGTAATGACAAAATTACAGAACAGAACTTCAATAAATTGGAAAACATGGATCTTTATCATTTACTTACCCCAGCTGTCTTATCATATGAAGGAATTGCTTTTCAATATATGGCTCCATCCGTGTTTGAGGACAGTCAGTTCGAGTATGTACAAAATCATTTGAGAATAATATCTGCATTTTATGGTGTGTTAAAACCAAGGGATGGTGTGACGCCTTATCGTTTGGAAATGCAGGCGAAGGTTGGAATAGGAGAAACAAAAAATCTGTATGAGTACTGGGGAGATTTATTATACCGCTCAGTGATTGATAACAGCAGGATTATAATCAATCTGGCATCGAAAGAATACTCTAAGTGCATAGAAAAATATCTGACACGACAGGATAGATACATTACGATTACATTTTGTGAGTTATCAGGAGATAAACTGGTGACAAAAGGTACATATGCTAAGATGGCCCGTGGTGAAATGGTTAGGTTCATGGCTGAAAACAGAATTGAAAATCCTGAGGATATTAAGAAATTTGATAGACTAGGCTATTCATTCCGCTCTGATTTATCATCAGATGCAGAATATGTTTTTGAACGGAAAAAATGATGATTGAATGATTATTTTAAATAAAAGGTAATCAGTAATATTAATTATTATAATAATAGTAATTATTACTATTATTTATTGACAATAAACAGATTGAGAAGCACCACGAAGAGAGATATCGTGCACTTCTTAAGAATATTGAAACTGCACAGGTGTTTGAAAAGAGTGAAGTTAAGGTATGGGAATGCCGTAACTGTGGACATGTTGTGGTAGGAACAAAGGCACCTGAGATATGTCCAGTATGTAACCATCCACAGAGTTATTTCGAAATACGTGAAGAGAACTATTAAAGAGAAGGAGATTATTACAAAGAAGAAAGTGATTATTAAAAAAAGCAGTAATGATAGGCTGTGGCTTTGTTGGTTCTGCATCAGTTGGTAAAGAAGCATTAAAGTTTAAGAATCGGCGGATGCTTTGAAAAAAGTTATAGAAACAATTGGATTTTAAATTTTAAACATAGGAAGATAAAAAAGATGGAAGTAAAATATTCTGTATGCAATCATTGTGGAAACATTATTGAAATGGTAAAGGATCAAGGCGTACCAGTAATGTGTTGCGGAGAACCTATGCAGGAATTAAAAGCCGGAGTGACAGATGCTGCTGTCGAGAAGCATGTACCTGTATATACGATAGAAGGCAGTCATGTTCATGTTGTGGTCGGAGAGACAAAACATCCAATGCTTGAAGAGCATTTCATTGAGTGGATTACATTAAATACAAACCAGGGAATATACAGAAAACAGTTAAATCCAGGGCAGGAGCCGGTAGCAGATTTTTGTCTTTGCAATGGTGAACAGGTAGAAGAAGTATATGCATATTGTAACCTGCATGGATTATGGAAATGCTAAAAGCATTTATACATATTAAGGTTACAGAACAACACAAATACAACAGTAATATATGCTGTGTATTAATATATTTATAAGGAGGAACAAACTAATGAAATATGTATGTGACGTTTGCGGATGGGAATATGATGAAGAGGAAGGTTATCCTGAAGGTGGTATTGCACCAGGAACAAAGTGGGAGGATGTTCCGGAAGATTTTGAATGCCCATTATGTAATGTTGGAAAAGATCAGTTTTCAGAAGTTGAATAGAAGCCTAATCTTGTGTTAAATACGGATGGATAAACCAAAACCCTGGTGCGTGAGCAACAGGGTTTTTTATTGCGATATTTTGTGATGATATCACAGAAAATAATCTACCTTTTGCTTATAATGTAGTTAGAAACTAAGTAAGGAGGTAGTCTAAATGAGATTAAAAGATAAAGTTGCAATCATTACGGGTGGAAGCCGTGGTATAGGATTTGCTACAGCTGATAAATTCTTGAAGGAAGGCGCTTCAGTTGTGTTGGCAGCAAGTTCACAGGAATCGGCAGATGTTGCTGTAGATAAATTAAAAGAAAAATATCCCAATGCAATAGTTGCTGGAATTAGTCCAAATCTGGCAAGCATGGAGTCTGTCAGAAAGGCTTTTAAAGAGGCAACTGAAAAATATGGATGTGTCGACATACTGGTAAATAATGCAGGGATTTCAGAAAACACCTCATTTATGGATTATACAGAGGAGACTTTCGATAAAGTCATGAATCTAAATGTAAAAGGAGTATTTAATACTACTCGTGTAGCAGCAGAATGTATGGTGGCAAGAGGCAAGGGGGTCATTCTCTCAACTTCTTCCATGGTGAGTATTTCGGGACAGCCAAGTGGGTTTGCTTATCCGGCATCGAAGTTTGCAGTAAACGGATTAACTGTTTCATTGGCAAGAGAACTAGGACCTAAAGGTATTCGTGTTAATGCTGTTGCACCTGGGATTACAGAAACTGATATGATGAAGGCCGTGCCAAAGGAAGTTATCGAACCTATGATTGAAAGAATTCCATTGCGTCGTCTTGGACAGCCAGAAGATATTGCCAATGCGTTTGTGTTTCTTGCTTCAGATGAGGCGAGTTACATTACAGGTGTTATATTAAGTGTAGATGGTATGGCAAGAAGTTAAGTTAATGAGGTATGGTGATGTAATCACGGAAAATAAATGAAATTAAGACTATAATAAATCTACAAAAAGAAAAAGATAAGGAGGACTATAAAATGTCTGCTATTAATATCAATAAAAATAATTTTCAGAACGAAGTACTGAATTCCGATAAACCCGTTCTTTTAGATTTTTGGGCATCTTGGTGTGCACCTTGCCGCATGGTAGTACCTATTGTAGAGGAGATTGCAAGTGAGCGTAGAGATATTAAAGTTGGAAAGATTAATGTAGATGAAGAGCCTGAACTGGCAAATAAGTTCAGTATTATGAGCATTCCGACTTTAGTGGTTATGAAGAATGGGAAGATTGTACAGCAGGTTTCAGGGGCGAGACCTAAGAATGCGATTTTAGAAATGCTTTAGGGAGGTGTGCTAATGGGATTTTTTGATCTCTTTAAACAGTCGAATATTAATCAAGGCATAGAAGAATATAAAAGGACTGATGATGCAGTTCTGCTGGATGTACGTACACCGCAGGAATATCAGGAAGGACATATACCAGAAAGTAAAAATGTGCCGTTGCAGCAACTTGACAATATTGCTTCTGTAGCGAAGAATAAGGATATCCCACTGTTTGTATACTGTTATTCAGGTTCACGAAGCCGCCAGGCAGCTGGGATACTGCAACGAATGGGATATTCTAAAGTAAATAATATCGGTGGCATTGCAGCTTACTCAGGAAAGGTGGAAAAATAAGATGAAGGTAATAATTGTAGGAGGTGTAGCCGGAGGAGCTACAGCTGCAGCAAGAATACGCAGACTGAATGAACATGCTGAAATTACTGTGTTTGAAAGATCCGGATACATATCCTATGCAAATTGTGGACTTCCATATTATATTGGAGACGTGATCACAGACCCGGAAGAACTTACACTACAGACACCAGAGAGTTTTTTTAAACGCTTCCGTATTAACATGAAAATTCATCATGAAGTTATCTCCATACATCCGGAACGTAAAACGGTTTCAGTGAAAAATTTAGAGAATGGTGAGATATTTGAAGAAAAATATGATAAGCTGATCCTCTCTCCAGGTGCAAAGCCAACACAGCCGAGACTTCCCGGAGTAGGTATTGATAAACTTTTTACACTTCGTACTGTAGAAGACACTTTTCGGATAAAGGAATATATAAATAAGAATCATCCAAAATCGGCTGTATTGGCAGGTGGCGGTTTTATTGGTCTGGAACTGGCAGAAAATTTGAGGGAGCTTGGCATGGATGTTACGATTGTCCAGAGGCCTAAGCAGCTGATGAACCCTTTTGACCCGGATATGGCATCCATGATCCATAATGAAATGAGAAAGCATGGGATAAAACTGGTACTGGGCTATACAGTAGAAGGATTTAAAGAAAAAGACAACGGAGTGGAGGTCCTGTTGAAAGATAATCCATCCCTTCAGGCTGATATGGTAGTTCTGGCAATCGGAGTCACACCAGACACAGTATTAGCAAAAGAAGCCGGTCTGGAACTTGGCATCAAGGAAAGTATTGTAGTGAATGACAGAATGGAAACCTCTGTACCGGATATTTATGCTGCAGGTGATGCAGTTCAGGTAAAACATTATGTTACGGGTAATGATGCGCTGATTTCTTTGGCAGGACCAGCCAATAAACAGGGCAGAATCATCGCTGATAATATTTGTGGCGGTGATAGTCGTTACCTGGGCAGTCAGGGAAGCTCCGTTATCAAAGTATTTGATATGACAGCAGCTACTACAGGTATCAATGAAACCAATGCCAAAAAGTCAGGATTAGAGGTAGATACAGTAATTCTTTCTCCTATGAGTCATGCCGGTTACTATCCTGGTGGAAAAGTGATGACCATGAAGGTGGTTTTTGAAAAAGAGACTTATCGTTTGCTTGGTGCTCAGATTATTGGATATGAAGGTGTTGATAAACGTATTGATGTGCTGGCAACAGCAATTCATGCAGGACTGAAGGCAACCCAGTTGAAAGATTTGGATCTCGCATATGCACCGCCATATTCCTCTGCAAAGGATCCTGTAAATATGGCCGGATTCATGATAGACAATATAGCAAAAGGAACCTTAAAACAATGGCATTTGGAAGATATGGATAAGATTTCTAAAGATAAAAATGCTGTGTTGCTGGATGTGAGAACAGTAGGTGAATTTAGCAGGGGCCATATTAATGGATTTAAAAACATTCCTGTAGATGAACTGAGGGAACGTATCAATGAAGTTGAGAAGGGAAAGCCTGTTTACCTGATATGCCAGAGTGGGCTGCGAAGTTATATTGCCAGTCGTATTCTGGAAGGAAATGGATATGAAACATACAACTTCTCCGGCGGATTCCGCTTCTATGATGCAGTTGTCAATGACCGTGCGCTGATTGAAAAGGCATATGCATGTGGTATGGATTATTAAAAATAATCATAATATTTTTATAATTTTCTCGTAATATAAAAAGATCCCCCATTTATTAGAATGACTTTCATAATTCTGATAAATGGAGGATTCTTCTTTATATGTTACAGAAAAACAATTTTATGACCTTTGGAGTGTTTCCAGTCTTTTTGGATCAAGGATTGTGATTTTGCCACGGGAGAGTTTGACGAGACCCTCGCCTTGAAAGTATCGAAGCATTCGAGTGATAACCTCCCTGTGGGAACCAAGATGGTTTGCGATAGTTTCGTGAGTGATTTTCAGTTCATTTGTTCCTTCAATGGATGTTTCTTCTAAAAGAAATGAAGCAACACGCTTATCCAAACTCTTCCACATAATCTGTTCAATCAGCCACATGACATCAGAAAAACGGGTAGCCATTAACTCATTGGTATAATTTGCGACAGGAGCAGATTCTTTCATGATGCCCTTATAGATTTCAGCAGGGATGATCCAAAGATCCGTATCTTTTTCTGCTTCAATGGTTACTTCAAATTGAATAGACCGCATGATACATGAGGCGGATAAAAGACACATATCCATATCGAACAGACGGTAAAGTGTAATCTCCCGTCCTTCATCTGAAAGTATGTAAGTTCGAAGCTGCCCGGATTTAACCAGTAATAATCCAGTACAATCCAGGTTTCCATTGTGAATGATTGTCCCTTTTTTTACATACTGTGTGATTAAATTGTCTGAAATTATTTTTTTCTGTGCTGTATTTAAGTCATTCCATAGTGGAAAACAATTTTCGAAGTTCATAACCGTTATCTCCTTTACGAACATAGTATACTTGCTTTTTTTAGATGCGTCAATTATATAACTGGCATATGCCATAAATAGAAATAAAAAGAAGTGTAATAAAGTAAATTATCTTTTCTGTGATATCATCACGGAAGCAAGCACTTATTTGGGGTATATTAAGTTCAAATAGGAGAAGGAGTTGAAAAATATGACATCTATAAATATAAATAAAGAAAAGTTTGGACAATTAATTCATAAGGAAAAACCGGTTTTGGTTGATTTCTGGGCACCTTGGTGTGGTTATTGCCGTAGAATTGGAGCGGCTTATGAAAAAATAAGTGAAGAATACAGCGATATTCTTATTGCTGGAAAAGTGAATATTGATGAAGAACCACAGATTGCAGAAGCTGAAAAGATTGAGGTGATTCCTACGCTGGTTTTATATCGAAATGGAAAGGCAATAGATTCTATTGTTGCACCTGAATCAAAAATAATGATAGAGAATTTTATTAATGAAGCATTGGAAAAATAAAAGGAGGACTGCTGTATGAATGAAAATCATGTTTACGATATGATTATCGTGGGGGGAGGACCTGGAGGGTATACTTCAGCATTATACGCAGCCAGAGCAGGATTTGATACCATTGTTTTAGAAAAATTATCTGCAGGTGGTCAGATGTCATTGACCTGGCAGATTGATAACTATCCTGGTTTTGAAAATGGAATTGACGGATTTTCATTGGCAGAGAAAATGCAAAAACAGGCGGAAAAATTTGGCGCTAAAAGTGAATATGCTGAAGTTTTTAATATGGATTTAACAGGAAAGCTTAAGAGAGTAGAAACTAGTTCGGGAATTTATATTGGGAAAACAGTAGTGATTGCTACTGGAGCAAATCCAAGAGAACTTGGTCTCGCTAAAGAAAAAGAATTGATAAGTCATGGGGTTGCTTATTGTGCCTCTTGTGATGGTATGTTTTATAAAGATAAGATCGTGGTGGTTGTTGGTGGTGGAAATTCTGCTGTATCAGATGCTGCTCTTTTAAGTCGAATTGCTAAGAAAGTCATCATTGTTCATCGTAGAGATACATTACGTGCAACGAAAATCTACCATGACCAGCTGATGAAAACTGAAAATATAGAGTTTCGATGGAATAATACAGTAAATGAACTGATTTATGGAGAACGATTGACTGGTGTGCGGTTGAAAGATACAGTTACAGGAGAAGAAAACATTATAGAATGTGACGGCCTGTTTGTGAGTATAGGAAGAAAACCGACAACAGATTTTTTAGATAATCAGATAGAACTGGATAATAAAGGATATATTGTGGCAGGTGAAAACACTGAAACGAGTATTCCGGGTGTTTATGCTGTAGGAGATGTCAGAACAAAGTTACTTCGTCAGATAGTAACAGCAGTGGCAGATGGTGCTATGGCAGTACATATGGCAGAAGAGTATATGGAGAAATAATAATCAGAATTTGAATAGTGAATTTTTTATACTGAAATATGTACGATTTCAATAATGACATGAACTTATGGGAACGTATTGCGGATACTTTGTGAACTTTATCCTGATACAATGATTATGCTGATGAAAGAAGGCATAGATAACTGAATACAAGAAAGAGACAAAAGCCTCAGTAGTTAGGAAAAAAACTACTGGGGCTTTTTTTCGTGCCTGAATTTCTCGGCCAATAACTGCGGGGATGTCCCGGCAGGATAAAGGTGGAGCAGGCATGATCCTAAACAGAGGTCCGCCTTCTGAATTAGAAACGAGCAACAAGATTTCAAATTCAGGAGGAACGGATATGTATATTGAACACCCATATTTTTATGAAGGAAAGTACTACGCAAATATTGATGGAGAAATGATCGAGATTACAAAAGAAGTTGCGTATGCGATGAACAATTTTTACAGAAGCAGCAAGGCAAAAAAAGTTGAGATTAAGAATGAACTGGGTGAGGTTGTGGATAAGATGCTGAGAGAAGTACCTTACAGCGGTCAGTCCATTGATGGAGAAGGCTTCATGATTGAGGATTTTCCAGATCTGAACTGTGATGTGGAGCACTGTGTACTGACAAAAATGGAACAGCAGGATATTCACACAGTGATCAATCAACTGAACTCAGAGGAACGCATGATTATTTATGGCATTTTCTTTGAAAACAAGACACAGACACAGATGGCGGAGATTATGGGGATTTCCAGACAGATGCTGTCATACAAGCTGAAATCCACTCTTAATAAGATGCGTGAAATGTATATGAATAAATTTTTTTAAAAATTTTTCAAAATCTTTTGCATCTGCCAAAGTCATTTGACTTTAGTAATTAGAGGAAGTTAAAGGACTTCCTAAAATGAACCATGATAACTGAATATTCAATAATAACTGATGTGACATTTCATACAGTGAGCACGAGGAAGATGCCGCTATAGGATTATAAGACAAAACAAAGATTTTAGTTCAGTCCGTAATGCTGCGAAAAAGCACTGACCGAAGCCAGCTGGCAGGCTGGTGATGCGATGACATGTATGAGATGCGATACACTTGCAGACCCTGAGAAGTCTGTAACTGGTAAACCTATGAACTGCTGGAGCCTGGAAACGAGAGTTTCCGGGTTGTGGTCCGGAGTATGCATCCTATGCATCCGGGCAGGTTATTATTCCCTTCCTCATATGCGTGAGTAACGATTCGGGGTATCGAGGATAAATAGAATCGAGCGAGCACTGTTTAATAATCAAATTGGCTATAGAGGTTATGCGGCAGAGCTTTCCTTATGGGAAAGAAACTCTGCCGTATTCCTGTGGAGCCAATATAGCGCTATGGATGCTTTACAAATAAAAATAATAGATTGGAGAGAGGACAAATGACAATCCGCAGAGGAGATATTTTATGGGCAGATCTCGGTATGTTTCCTACAACATCTGTTCAGGGTGGAGTAAGACCGGTGATCGTAGTGAGTAATAATAAAGCCAATACATACAGTTCAGTCATAACGGTAGTTCCGCTGACATCAAGAATTTATAAGAAACGGTATTTGCCAACACATGTATTTATCAGCAAATATGATATGACGGGAATCCGAAAAGGAAGCCTGGCACTGGCTGAACAGGTTATGAGCATTTCTACGAAATGTATTATTGAGAAATGCGGAAGAGTGAACAAGTGGAGCCTGGATCGGGTACTGAAAGCAGTACAGATTCAGATGGGAATGGAAGGAGAAGGGCATGACGGCAGAGGAATACAGAAACTATCTGGAGTAGGATTTCAGTGATGTAGATATCAATGAAATGACTGATCTACGGATGATAAAAGCAGACAGAAATAAATCGCTTCAGGAACGGAGAGATATTTTTCTGAATAAAGTAGGAAATCCATATTTGGTCCGGATCGGCAATATGAAAGTAAAAGTCAGATTTGCCAATAACGGTATATCTATGGAGCAGGCATTTGAGAATATGCTTCTGAGTGTCTGAAAAAGTACTGGCAAGATTGAGGGGACTGTGTTAGAATGTCGGTAAGGACAAATTATGCAGCCCCCTTTTATTACATGGATTTTCTGACGTAATAAAAGGAGGTAAGATATGTATCAGAATATCAATAAAATCTATCATGCCGCCATCTATGTCAGATTATCTAAAGAAGATGGCGATATTTCCAGTTCAGCAAAACTGGAAAGTAACAGCATTTCTAACCAGAAAGCTTTGATTCTGGATTTCCTGAAAGACAAAAAAGATATAGAAGTTGTTTCAGTCCGAGTTGATGATGGCTACTCAGGCTCTAATTTTGATCGTCCTGGATTTGTACAGATGATGGAAGATATCAAGCATGGAAAAATCAATTGTGTTATTGTAAAAGATTTGTCCAGACTTGGAAGAAATTATGTCGAAACCAGCAATTATATTGAACGAGTATTCCCGTTTTTCCATGTAAGATTCCTGGCTGTGACAGATGATTTCGATTCCTTCAGAGAGGGTGTGGATCTTACAGTTCCACTGAAGAATATTATCAATGAGTTCTATTCGAAAGACCTTGCCAAGAAGAGCAGCAGCGCAAAAAAAGCACTTTGGAAAGAGGGGAAATTTACAAGTGCCTGGGAACCGTATGGTTATAGAAAGTCAGAAGAAGACCATCATCAGTTGATTGTTGATGAAGAAGCTGCAGACCATCTGAAAAGTATATTTTCTATGTATATGAATGGCAGGAACTATAGTGATATTGCAAGACAGCTCAATAAAGATGGAGTTTTATCGCCGACTTTACAGAGAAAATTCTATAAAACCGGTGAAAAGCCGCTTCCGGAGTCAAAACCCTGGAACAATTATGAAGTGAAGCGAGTACTTCAGGATGTTCATTGCACAGGTGATTCTGTATTTGGAAAATATCAGCAAAGTGTTTTTCAGGGAAATAAACAGAGAAATCGACCAGAGAGTGATTGGGTGCATGTGGAGAACACGCATGAAGGGATTATAGATAGAGAGTTGTTTCAACAGGTACAATCTAAAATCCAGGAATATACGGAAGCTTATAAGAAGAAACATCAGCAGAACAATGGGGCTATTAGAAACCATAATTTCTATACAGGAAAGATATGGTGCGGAGGCTGTGGCAACCGCATGACGTTGTCCAGAGAAAGAAATGGCACATTCTTTTATATCTGCGGAGCCAATACTAACCATAAATCCGGAGGAAAGCAATGCAAAGGGCACAGAGTCAGAAAAGAATATGTGGATGACGATGTTCTTCGCCTGATCCAAACGCATATGAAAACCGTATTGGATACAGAAAAAATGATTCAGAAAATGAATGCAGCTTCCAAAAATCAGACACAGTACCTGCTTTTGGATAAAGAGGTGGGAAAACTTCGACGGGAACTAAGCCGTATCAGTAAGCGTAAATCGGATTTATATGAAGACTATTCCGAACGTTTGATTACAGAAGAAGAATACATACAGTTTTCTCGGATCTATTCCAATGAAATTGAGAATATCAAGAGCCGTCTGGACACAGTATTGGCGGCACAGGTTCGGTATTCCCAGGATTACCACATTGAAGAAGGCTGGGGAAATGTGATACATACTTATATGTCAAAGCGTAAGCTGACAAAAGAAATGGCAGATGCCTTTGTGGATTCAATTATTATCCATGGTAAGTATGATTATGAGATCAAGCTGGTATATGACGATCAGTTTGCAGATTTACAGAAACTAAAGAAAGAGAAGGAGGCGCAGTCAAGATGACAGATCTTAGAAAAACAGCTGTTTACATCCGTTTGTCTGCAGAAGATGACAATGTAGATGGCAGAGCCAAAAAAGAGAGCGACAGTGTAACTTCTCAGAGAATTCTGTTAAAATCATTTGTAATTGATGAGCTGGGTGTAGCTGAGTCGGATATTCTGGAATATGTGGATGACGGTGTCAGCGGTACTCATTTTAAAAGGCAGGGATTTCAACAGCTGCAGGATGACATGAAAAGCGGAGAAATCGGCTGTGTAGTTGTGAAAGACTTTTCCAGATTTGGAAGAGACTATCTGGAAGTTGGATTTTATATTGAATATATTTTTCCACTTCTACAGATACGATTTATTTCGATTAATGACAGCTATGACAGTGCAGCAAGCAGCGGAATGACTGGTGGAATGAATGTGGCATTGCAGAATCTGGTATACAATATGTATAGCCTGGATTTGTCCAAGAAAATTTCATCAGCATTGCAGACAAGAACGAGAAATGGTACACGCCTTCCGGTAAATGCCAGATATGGCTATAAAAAAGGAAAAGATGGAAGGCTGGAAGTAGATCCGGAGGCTGCAAAAGTTGTGAAAATGATTTTTAAAATGGCAGCGGAAGGAACAAGTTTTGCAGATATTACAAGGGAATTGAACAGACAGGCGATTGCCACTTGTGATGAGCAGAAATTATCAAGAGGGGACCAGGTGCAGTTCCAGAGGTTTGACACGATCAAAAAGAAACACTGGAGCCCTACGACAGTAGCGGCAATTGTCCGGGATGAGATTTATATTGGAACCAGAATCTGGGGAAAAACACGTTGCAGTATGCATACCGGTCATAAAGCAGTTCTGAATGATGAAACAGAATGGGTTCGCCTGGAAAATCATCATACGGCAATTATAGACAGGGCATTGTTTGAAAAAGCAAATGAAATGCATCCGAAAAAGAAGAGAAGTGTTGCGGAATCACGCACCAATTTTATTCTGGAAAGGCGTAAAAAACAGCCGGCATTACTGATATGTGCCAACTGTGGGCATTCTTTACTAAAAGAAACGGAGCATCTGCTAAAATGCTCAGATGCTCGAACCAATGGAGATCCTGTGTGTCGAAGTCTGGTGATCCGACGGGAACCGCTAGAGGAGAATATCCTTGGGCTTGTTCATCAGTATGCAGCGTCAATGTTGGAAAAAGAAAAGAAAGTATCTTCCAACAGGCAATGCGACTACAAAGAGATCAATACCGCAGAATTGCAAAAACAGAGCCGACAGTTGACCTCGGAAAAGATGAAATTCTATGATGATTACAAAGATGGTCGTATAGATCGTGATTCGTATAAGCAGAGAGCTGGAAAGATAAGTGTACAGCTGGATGAAATAAAACGAAAGATAGAAGATGCGGAGAATAGCAAAAAGCTTCTTGAACAAAATGAACTTTCTGATAAAATAAAACTAAAAGATTTCTTGGGAATTCAGAAGTTCGATACAGAGAAGCTGCGTGAGATTATCAAGGTGATCCGTGTTCATAGTCATGATGAAATTGAAATCGAATGGAATTTTGACGATATTTTTTCGGAACAGAGGTAACTTGAGCAGGACAAGAATGACTTATCAGAAGATAATAAAGGTACTGGGACTACCTGATGGAAGCGTCAGATAGTCTTCGGCAGAAAAAAATAAAATTTTTTTTATCCTATACTTGACACATCCACATGTATGTCGGCATACCTATTGCTCAAATATGGCAAAATCCGGAATGAATCCAAAAGCATTGCAATATTTGATGGGGCACTCAGACATCAGCGTAACGCTGAATACATATACGTATGTAAATCTTGAGGATGCCAGGGAAGAAGTTGCCCGGATTCAGGTTGTGTAATTACGATTTTTAATTGAAAATAGCAAGGTGTAAAATAGAAAAACATACACCTTATTTTACACCTTTTGCGGACGATATTATGCGAAAATAAACCAGGTTATGCCAGAAAGCAAAAATTTACAAAGGCTCACAAAGCCCGAAATACCAAGAAAAACTAAGAAATGCGAGGTTATGCAACAATGATAAAAGTATTATTCATCTGCCACGGCACTACCTTAGCAAAATTCTGAAAAACCTTGATTTTACAGTATATTTTTGAACCAGTAGGGATGTTTTACTAAGTTTTTACTAAAGAGAGGAATCCCTAGCACGAATTTAGAAAAGTAACATATAGTATGACCTTATTAATTGGTAGAACAATTGGTAAGGTCCTTTTTTATTTCAAGGAGGTTCAAAATGAAAAGTACAGCGTTAGGAGCAGAAAACATTATTTTTATCAGTGATGCACATGAAAAATTCTACTATGAAAAATTACAAGAAGTACGGTATCAGGATGTGTACCATAAGGCATTGTGTTATTGTCTGGGTATTAATGGAGATACCAGAAAAAATGCTGACAGAATTTATAATTTTAAAACGGGGTCTGTTAAAACGAAATGTTTACATGAAGGATGGCAGACAAGCGGTAGCTTAAAAGTGGTAAGGATGGCATTTAATCTGTACTGTAACAGCACGCCAAGCGTTTGGGATTATGAAGATGCAGAGGAACAGGTAAACGAGTGCAGACAGTATACAGTAGAGGATATCTTCTGCTGTGCATATGCACCATATTTTTGGCAGGCAATACAGATCCGTTATCCGGAATATGTAGTGTACAATCAAAAGTTACATGCCATGCTTGGAGGAATAGATTAATGCTGAAAGTGAGACTGATGGGAACAAAAAATGATATTGCATGGTTTCAGAAAATCCTGCAGCGTCATCCTAAAATTGAAGTTATGGAATTATCGGAACTTTATTCCAATAAAGGGACGAGCAAATATTATAGAGCTTATGCTGAAATTGAAAAAAGTAATGTAAATAAAAAATAGTAGAAATACAGGAGAATTATATCATGTGCAAAATAATCGCAATCGCAAATCAAAAAGGTGGAGTAGCAAAGACTACAACAACTATTAATCTTGGAGTAGGACTGTCTAAGGTTGGAAAACGTGTAATGCTGATAGATGCTGATCCACAGGGACATTTGACAATGGGACTTGGTTTTCCAAAGAACTTAAGGGTAACATTGAAAACAATGATGGAAAATATCATTATGGGATTAGAATTTGATCCCAGGGAAGCAATTTTACACCATGAGGAAGGAATAGATGTAATTCCATCTAATAAACTTCTTTCGGGAATGGACATGTCATTATTTACGGTAGAGGACAGAGAAAAAGTCTTAAAAGAATATCTGGAACTTTTGGAAAATGATTATGACTATATCCTGATTGATTGTATGCCCTCGTTGGGAATGATGACAATTAATGCGTTAAGTGCAGCTGATAGCGTTTTGATTCCGGTGCAGCCTCAATACTATGCGGCAGATGGCCTCATGGAATTACTGAAAGTTGTGAAAGGCATTCATCAGAGATTTAATCCTGATTTACAGATTGAAGGGATTCTGTTTACAATGGACAGCAGTCATTATAATAATTCAAAGAGAAATAAGCAGGCAGTACGAGATGCTTATGGAGCAGAGATTATAATTTTTGATCAGACGATTCCAAGAACAGAAGCTCTTGCCGAAACTGCATCAGAAGGTGTCAGTATTTTTTCTTACGATGCAAAAGGAAAAGGTGCGTACAGTTATCAAGCACTTGTCCAGGAGGTGTTGAATCATGCGTAAACCTAAGAAAGAAATTCAGCTTACTTCTTATGATGAATTGCTTGGAATCAATGAAGCCGAACAGAATACTCTTAATCAGATTGTTGAAGTGCCATTAAATGAGTTACATCCTTTTAGAAATCATCCATTTCATGTAAATGATGATGAAAAAATGGCTGAAACAGTAGAAAGTATCAAGAATTATGGCATCTTAAATCCTGCATTGGTACGTCCTCGCGCAGAGGGAGGATATGAACTGATTGCTGGTCACAGGAGAAAACGTGGTTGCGAACTGGCTGGAAAAAGTAAAATGCCAGTACTCATACGGAACTATACCGATGATGAAGCCGTAATCGTTATGGTGGATTCTAATATACAGAGAGAAAGTTTGCTTCCAAGCGAAAAGGCATATGCTTATAAGATGAAGATGGATGCAGTAAAACATCAGGGCATAAAAGACGAAAACGCAGCTTCTGTTGACAGTGCAGATCTGGTTGGACAGGCTGCCGGTGACAGTGGAAGAACCGTTCAGCGTTACATACGCTTGACCTGTCTTATTCCGGAATTGCTGAAATTGTTGGATGAAGGAAAGATTAATTTTACAGTAGGTGTTTCATTAACCTATTTATCAGAAACGGAGCAGATTTGGGTGAAAGACTGCATAGTGTCTGGAGCAAGCTCTGTTACAGGTTCAATGGCAACAAAACTGAAGCAATACAGCGGTGAAGGTAAACTGACAGAATTAGCGGTACAGCTTATTCTGAATGAAAAGAAAACAGAGACAGGAAAAGTTACTTTAACTGAAAAGAAAATACGAAAGTATTTCCCAAAGGAATATAACAGAGAACAGATTGAACAGGTTATCTATGAACTGCTTGATAACTGGAAGAAAAGCCAATAACGAGGGAAGGAGAGAAAGCAAAATGGCAAAATCCGAAAGCACAAAAATAGAGTTTGGTTATTTTCACGATTATGAATCGGAACAGTTTGCTTTTTACCGTATTCCCAAAGTATTATTCACAGATGAATATTTCCGTAATCTGTCCAGCGATGCAAAGGTTCTTTATGGGCTGATGCTGGACAGAATGGCTTTGTCTATCAGAAATAATTGGGTGGACAATGAGGGGAAAGTTTATATCATATTTACATTGGAACAAGTGATGGAATATATGAACTGCGGAAAAGACAAAGGTGTGAAAATTCTTGCAGAATTAGATACTGATAAAGGAATTGGTTTGATTGAAAGAGTAAAGAGAGGATTGGGAAAACCAACAATTATTTATGTAAAGAGCTTTGTATATAGAAAAGAAAAAGTATTAGATTCGGCAGAGAATGATAACCGAAGTCAAGAAGTCGGAAAAGCCGAAGTCAAGAGTTCGGAAAAACCGAAGTCTGGAGTTCTGGAAAGTCGAAGTCAAGAGTTCGGAAAAACCGAAGTCTGGAAGTCGGAAAAATCGAAGTCTGGAGTTCGGAAAAACCGAAGTACAGAAGTCGGAAAAACCGACCCTAATAATACTAATTATAATTATACTGATATTAGTAATACTGACAGAAGTAATACTGATCTTATCAATCTTTCAGATTCTTCCGAACAGCAGTCAATGGATTTGATGGAAGAGATGAAGCTATTCCAGATGAATACTGCACTTGTAAAAAGAAATATTGAATATGACTGTCTTGTACAACGATGCAGATTAGGGGAACAGCAACAGTTGGATGAAATTGTGGCACTAATTGTGGAAACAATCAGCATAGAACGGGAGAATATTACAATCAGTGGAGTGAAATACCCATATCAGTTCGTAAAAAGCAGATTATTGTTGCTGGAAGAAAGCCACATAGAGTATGTACTTGACTGTCTGCATGAGAATACCAGGGAAGTAAAGAACATAAAAGCGTACTTGCTTACCTGTCTTATGAATTCAATAACGACAATAGGCAATTATTACCAGGCAAAAGTAAATCATGATATGTACGGAGGTGGCATATGAGAGGAAAAGAAATTATAACAAAATTGATAATTCCTGGTGCAATAGCTATGATTATCTGCTTAATTGTTCACCCTATGTGCATGAATGGTGAAATATTAGACTGGAGAAAATTATTGCTTTTTGTGGGAATACCTTTCGGAATCCAGAAAATGTTTTTGTTGGTCGTTCCAAGAAATGTGGGGACAGGGGAAATGCTTGGTTTGGTGGTACTTAAACTGATGGTAGGAAGTTTGATTGGAATAGGGGTTCTTGCCTGGAGATTATTAGCTGTAGCAGGCATTTTGCTAAAAAACGGCATTTCTGGAATTATATGGATCATAAAAAGACTGAAAGAAATGGTGATCAAAAATGAGCGAAAAGCAACTGGAAAAATTGTATTATAGCATTTATCCAATGAATCAATGTGAGACACAAAGTAAAAGTTATGAAGAGACAAAGGAACTGTGTGAAACATTAGAAAAGGAAATGATAAGTCTAATGAGTCCGGATCTGCAGGCAATGTTTGAGGATTACAAGGAATATACTTTAAATCTTAAACAAACAGAACAGAGAGACGCTTACATAGATGGATTAGCGTTTGGGATTCGCACAATTTCGGAAGCCTTTTTACATGAGAACAAAAATAGAATATGGTGATTGAAAAAGCAGTCTGTCAAGGCTGCTTTTTCTGTACCGCTTACATAGGAGGATGAGATGTGATTGATTTGATAATTATTATTATGGCAGGAATAGTGCTTTTGTTTTTGCTGTCTTGTTGCTTTATGGTTGCAAGGCTATTGGATGAGGAAATATCTATGTATGGATATGAAGGAAAAGAAAACTGGGAAAGGGAACAACTTCCCGACAAATTGTCGAGAAGTTCAACAGATGAAAGACATGGAGATAAATGAAAAGATTCGTTATTTTCGGAAACAGAGAGGGCTATCGCAGGAGCTGCTTGCAGAACGAACAGGAATTAATGTGAATACAATTCGGAAGTATGAAATAGGCATACGAAAGCCGAAAGTAGAACAATTAAAGAAAATTGCGGATGGACTTGAAATTAGTGTAATAGAATTTTTGGATATTGAAATAGAAAATGAAGCGGACTTGATTGCTATGCTGAAAAAAATCAGTCCGTTTTTTAAATGGGACGGATTGCTTCATGTATTGGTGGGGGAAAAGTTTTTATGATTGGTGTTGGAAGTGCATTGGTATCACTGTTGCTGATCTTTGTTTGTTATTCACTGACACTGACAGCGAAAAGAGCAGATGAAAATTTATTGATGATTTGTGAAAAGAATCAGAAAAATGAAGAAGAGAGAGGAAACCGAGAAATGGAATCACAGAGAGACATTTTAAGAGTAATTGAAAAAGAAATCAAAAAAGGAAGTGCGCCAGTTGCATTTGCAGGTTTGGGGTTTTCCGAGGAATGTTATCATTTGGTAGATAGTCAGGCTAAGATGAACCAACTTTTAGATTATTTTTTTCGCAATGAAGAATACGCAGCTTTGGCAGAGCGGCAGGTGAAAAGTAATATCTATGCAGAAATGGGCAAAAGGCTGAATTTCCGTAGTGCCAGATCTGATCGAGACAGAAAGAATATGGAGGTAGCGGCAAAACGATGGATTAAGAAAAAGCATCCAACATTTGATGGTGATGTATATGTCGAAAATATCCGGTGTTTTCTGGACATTTCCCAAGAAGAGTTAGAAAAACGTAAATGTACAGTCAATGAACAGGATACGACAGCACTTATTTTCAGCCAGAAACATCTTGAAGCATTATACTTGCAATGTCTTATGCACAGACGAAATGCGATGCAAGAGATTCCGGAATTAAAAGGTTTGTCAGAAACGTGCAACAGGATTTATAAATTGCAGGATGTAGATGTATTATTCCAATGCCTGCTGATGGATCAGATGGATTGGGAAGAAGAAAAGTTATATGTGCAGTTCAGCACAATTTATTTATTGAAGCAGACAGTGAAAAATTAAAACCCATGACTTCTCGACAATTTGTCGGGAAGTGGAAAGGAGTCAAATTCCAATGAAAATATATCTCCCCCATCTGTTAGTACCACCGTAATTTGCGGATCAGAGTCGAAAGGAGGCGTGCAAATTGCAGGAAGAAGTTACACAGAAAACAATCGCATTGTCGGTTAAAACTGCAAGAGTGACTGCCGACGTGTTAAAAAATATGCTGCGGAAGTATCTGTCAGGACAGAAGCAAAAGGGAAAGAATCCTTACAAGGTTGGAAAACAGTCATACAAAGAACTGAAAAGCCAGGGTTCTGGTTTATCCAATATTGAAATCACAGATGGAAATATCAAGTCTTTTGAGCGTGTGGCGAAGAAATACCGCTTAGATTTTGCCTTGAAAAAAGACAGTTCGACCAAGCCACCGACTTACTATGTGTTCTTTAAAGGGCAGGATACAGAAATGATGAATCTGGCATTTAAGAAATATTTGGGTGTACAGATGAATAAAAAGGATAAACCATCTATTATGAAAAAACTTATGCACTTTAAGGATGCTGTGTCTAAAGGAAAGAACAGAGAACGAGCAAGAGAACAGCAGAAAGACAGAGGGCAGAGTTTATGACGGAGAAAAAACAGCAGCATAAGAAGAAAAGAGGAAAAGTTCAGCATATCAGAGGCTCTCCGAAAAAGAGAAAAATATCTGGAAAAGCTTTTTTTTCTTCAGAGAGTATCCCAGGAAAAATTCTTGCGGATGTGAAAAATCAGATTACGGATAAGGCAAGTGAATTGAAGAGGGCAGATCAGAAAAAGCTGTTTTTAGCTAATTTCCCCTATCTGATGTTTGCTTATTTTTTCAATAAGATTGCCTGGCTGTATCGGGTAAACACCGGAGCAACTTCCTGGGATAAATTTATGAACACTATTACTTATTTTGAACTGGCGTTTCGGAATCTCTGGCCAAGCTTGAATCATATGGATCTGTTTTGGGGAATTACAGGAGGCGTGGCTGTAAAGTTTATTATTATTTACCGCACGAAAAATGCCAGGAAATATCGGCTGGGTGTGGAGTATGGTTCTGCCAGATGGGGAACAGAAAAAGATATACGACCATATGCTGATCCTGAATTTGAAAATAATATTATTCTCACAGAAACAGAGAGTCTTACTATGTCAAGCAGACCAAAGAATCCGAAATACGCCAGGAATAAAAACATTCTGGTAATTGGCGGTTCCGGTTCTGGAAAAACCAGATTTTTTGTAAAGCCTAACATTATGCAGATGCACAGCTCTTATGTGATTACTGATCCAAAGGGAACTGTGCTTCTGGAGGTTGGCAGTATGCTGGCAAAAGGCAGTCCGATGACGGATGAGAATGGAAAAATAGTGCGGGACAAAGAGGGAAAAGTTATATACGAACCGTATAAAATCAAAGTTTTGAATACAATTAACTTCAAAAAATCCATGCACTATAATCCATTTGTATATATCCGCAGTGAAAAAGATATTCTAAAACTGGTAACAACTATTATTGCTAATACCAAAGGTGAAGGGCAGCAATCGGGTGAGGATTTTTGGGTAAAGGCGGAAAAACTCTATTATTGTGCCCTGATTGGTTATATCTGGTATGAAGGCAGGGAAGAAGAAAAGAATTTCAATACTCTGTTGGAAATGATCAATGTGTCAGAAGCCAGGGAAGATGATGAGAATTTCAAGAATCCAGTAGATCTGATGTTTGATGAACTGGAGCAGAAAGCCCCGAACCATTTTGCAGTAAGGCAGTACAAAAAATACAAGCTGGCTGCCGGTGATATATGCTCTAAGTGACTTCTTAATCATGATTTTGTCATGGTTAGTGAAGCAATCACTTAGAGCATTTTTGTTTCAGGAGGTACAGCCATGAGAAATGAAAAAATTACCCCTCTGTATGAGCGTTTGAGCCGCGATGATGAGTTACAGGGCGAGAGTAACTCCATATCGAACCAGAAAAAGATGTTGGAGGACTTCGCCCGCCGGAACGGGCTTCCGAACCCCACTCACTTCACCGATGACGGCGTATCGGGAACTCGTTTTGACCGCCCTGGCTTTCTGGCAATGATGGAGGAAGTCGAGGCCGGACGGGTGGAGGCCATCGTCATAAAAGACATGAGTCGCCTGGGGCGCGATTATCTGAAAGTCGGCCAGGTCATGGAGATTTTGCGGCAGCGCGGTGTCCGGTTGATTGCCATCAACGACGGTGTGGACAGTCTGAAAGGCGATGACGATTTTACGCCCTTCCGTAACATTATGAATGAGTTTTACGCCCGCGACACCAGCCGGAAAATCCGCTCTGTGTTCAAGTCCAAAGGCATGAGCGGCAAGCACCTGACCGGCACCGTTATCTACGGCTATCTGTGGGACGAAAAGCGGGAACACTGGCTTGTGGACGAAGAAGCCGCCGAAGTGGTACGCCGTATCTTTTCCCTCACACTGGAGGGATATGGGCCTTACCAGATCGCCTGCAAATTATCCACAGACCGGATTGAAATTCCTGTCGTACACCTTGCCCGCTTCAACGAGGGTGTGAACCGTTCAAAGCCGGTCAAAGACCCCTATGGATGGGGATCATCTACCATCGTGAACATTTTGAAAAAACGAGAGTATTTAGGGCATACCATCAATTTCAAGACCCGTAAGCACTTTAAGGACAAGAAAAGCCACTATGTTTCTGAGGACGAATGGACGATCTTTGAGAATACCCATGAAGCCATTATCGACCAGCAGACCTTTGATTTGGCGCAGAAAATCCGCAGCAATGTACGGCGTTATCCAAACGGCTGGGGCGAAGCGGCTCCCCTCACAGGATTACTCTATTGTGCCGATTGCGGCGGCAAGATGTATGTTCACCGTACTAACAATGGCAAGCGGATTTCTCAATATACCTGTTCCAATTATACCAAAGTTCCGTGTGGGACACTATGCCCTACACAACACCGTATCAATGAGAGTGCTGTTCTGACATTGGTTTCCGACACGCTCCGGGCTATTGCTGAATATTCCAGAAATGACCGGACGGAATTTATTCACACTGTTCAGGAGACGCAGGTTGCTCAACAGAGTGCCGATATATCGAAAAAGCGCAGGCGTCTGGCTGCTGCCCAAAAGAGAGCTGGAGAACTGGAAAAACTGATTTGCAAAATCTATGAGGACAACGCCCTCGGCAAGCTGCCGGATGCACGATATAAGGCGCTTGATGCACAGTATGCCAAAGAGCAGGATGCACTTGAGATTGAAATTGCGGAGCTGGAAAAGGCTGTTACCGGCTACGAGCAAAGCCAGAAATCAGCGGAGAAATTTATAGCCCTGATTGATAAGTACGAGAATTTTGACACTCTGACAAACACCATGCTCAACGAGTTTGTAGAGAAAATCCTTGTCCACGAACGCGCCCGAAAAGGCAGCCAGGACACTACGCAGGAGGTTGAAATCCACTTCAATTTTGTGGGCCGGTATATCCCGCCCGCCTTGCAGCCGGTTCCACTGACCCCGGAAGAACAAGAAGAACTGCGGAAGAAGGAGGAACGCAAGGACAGGCTTCACCAGAACTACTTACGCCGCAAGGCCAACGGCAAGCAGAAGGAATGGGAAAAACGCTACAACGCCAAACGCAAGGCCCAGGTGGAGGCAGCAAAGGCCACAATCCGGGCCGAGGACATGGAGAAGGGCATTTTTACCACCGTCAGCCAGTTACCCAGGCAGGAGCCGCGCAAGGCCACCGTATCGGCCAGTGCCACAGTTTAACCATTACAGTGCAAAGGAGAATGAACATGAGCGAATTGACTTACACCCGCTGCGGAGATTACTACATCCCTGATCTGAAACTTTCCGAGCAGCCGGAGGCCCCCATCGGCAAGTATGGCCGTATGCGGCAACGCTACCTGAAGGAACACCGGCCCGGCCTTTATAGCAGCTTGATTTTGAGCGAAAAGCTGTACCCGCACCTGTTGGAGATTGATCGGGCGGCGCGGGAGCGGATGGACGCCATGCTGCCCCGCATGATGGAGGCGGCGGGCGTCACCGAGGAACTGAAAGCCCGTGCCCCCATGCGCTGGGTGGGGCTGATGAACACATTAACGGCACAGATTGAGGAAATTTTACTCAGGGAACTGATTTGCAGCTGAATGGGAGGTGTGGGAAATGCTGACCTTTGAAAAGGTTCTGGAAGTGTTTCAGGCATATCTGGATGATGACCCTCTGTATGAGGTGGTTCAGACCAGCCACGGTTATACATTGATGGCATGGGAACCCCACCGGAATGACTGGTATAGCGCCGAGATACAGAAAACCCCAGAGGATTTACGGAACGCTTTGCTGGGTACATACGCCAACTTTCTGGAAGATAAAATTACCGGAAACGAGCGTGAACTGACTGTGACAGAAACCAGAGAAATCCAGCAGAGGTGTCAGGAACTTTTGGAAAAGTGCCGGGAACCTTGATATAGAAATGCCAGAAGGAGGCCGCGATTATGCGTCCTCCTTCTGCTTCGCAGTCTGTTCCATTTTGAGCGCCCCGTCTATGGCACCTTCGATAATCGGCAGGTATTCTTCAGGGCAGAGTTTCAGCTTGTGGCTGACCCGTTGCCGCTGTTCGCTTTCTTCCCGCATGATCTCCGGGTTAAAATACCGTTCCACGGGAAGTCCGCAGATCTTAATCAATTGGATCATCACAGGCAGGCTCGGAATTGCACCTTGATTCTCAATGTTGGCAAGATACCGCCATTCAATCCCAACCATTTCCGCCAATGTTTTTCGTGCCAGACGCTTTGCCTCTCGTGCGGCTTTGACATCTGCGCCGAAGGTTTCAAAACCGGGACAATCTTCAACTTTCGCCATATAATATCACCCTGTTACATTGTATAATTCATACTTCGCCTGTGGAATGTCACTGTATGCAGGTTAGTTGAAGTTTATAATTCATATCCCGTTTCTTGCATTGTTCGAAAAAGAGAACTATAATGTACTCTGTGGAGGTGCGAAATGGACTATATGACATTGAAAGAGGCCGCCGAAAAGTGGGGCGTGACACCTCGTAGTGCAAATTATTATTGCGCTGGTGGGCGTATCCCTGGCGCTGTGAATATGGCTGGTGTTTGGCTGATCCCAAAGGACGCGGAAAAGCCGACTGATAGACGCAGAAAGGAGTTTCAACATGAATAATGTTTTAATTATCGAAGATGATAAAGAAATTTGCGTTATGATAAAAGACCATCTGGAAAAGTACAATTATCAAGTCTTCTTCACACTTACTGGTGCAAATGCGATTGAACGTATAAAAGAATTATCCCCAGATTTAATTATTTTAGATTTAATGCTTCCTTTTATCAGTGGAGATGAGTTAATTAGAAATATCAGAAAATTTTCAGACGTACCTGTAATTGTTGTTTCTGCAAAAAGTTTAACATTCAACAAAGTCGAACTGCTACGCTTGGGTGCTGATGACTATTTAACAAAGCCGTTTGATTTGGACGAATTACTAGCGCGAATTGAACGCAATTTGCTAAGAAGTCAAAAAGATACTCCCAATCTTTGTTTGACCTTTGGAGAACTTTCCATTAATACATCTTCAAAAATAGTTACTGTTGCAGACGAAATTATTGTGCTTACAGCAAAAGAGTATCAACTTGTAGAACTACTGGCGAAATATCCTGATAAAGTTTTTTCTAAGCAAAATCTTTATGAAAGTATTTGGCAAGAACCATTTGCAAGGGATAATGATGTCATTAACACACATATAAGTAACTTACGAAAAAAATTAAAGGGCGAAGGCTGCCGAATTAAGACCATATGGGGCTTGGGTTACCGATTTGCAAAGTGAGCTTTAGATAATCTTTAGCTTTACCTTTAGATTATTCAAGGAATTGTCTGCGATACTAAATAACAAGAAAGGAGCTGTGAAAAAATGAACGTAACAGTTTTTGAAGCTATCAACATCACAAAAAAGTATCGCAATACACTAGCCCTAAATCAAGTATCTATGTCTGTAATGCAAGGAGATATTTATGGGTTTATCGGAGAAAACGGTGCCGGTAAAACAACAATGATTCGTTTACTAACCGGACTGGCAGAACCTACTACTGGCAAAATTGCTTTATTCGGTGAAAGCAATAAGAAACTTGCAAAGCAGCGTGAGCGCATTGGCTGTATTATTGAGAGCCCTTCTCTTTATCTTGATATGACAGCCTATGAAAATTTGGAGGTACAACGTTTGCAACGCGGTATTCCAGGAAAAGGTTGCATTGATAATGCTTTAGCATTAGTTGGTTTGAAAGATACCGGAAAGAAAAAAGCAAAAGATTTCTCTTTGGGTATGCGGCAGAGACTAGCTCTCGCAATCGCTTTGCTTGGGAATCCTGAATTTCTCGTACTAGATGAACCAATTAACGGACTAGACCCTACTGGAATTATCGAATTAAGAAACTTACTCAAAAGACTAAATAAAGAACGTGGAATCACTATTTTGATTTCAAGTCACATTCTCACGGAACTTCATCAATTAGCAAATAGATATGGTATCTTACATGAGGGGAAACTTTTACAGGAAATTACCGCTACAGAGTTAGACAAACGCTGCAAAAAGCATTTGTTGTTGCAAGTGAATGATGTAGCTGCTGCTAGTGTTTTATTGGAAAGCAAACTGAATACTTCAAATTTTTCTGTTATGCCAGACAAAAGTATTCATCTATATGATTATGTTGAAAATGCCGGAAAAGTATCAGCGTTGCTAAGTGCAAATAACATTACGATTTATCAGTTAGCACAATCTGGAGATAGTCTTGAAACTTATTACACTAATTTGATAGGAGGGTGCCAAAATGATTAACCATTTTAAAGCTGAATTTTATAAATTGCGTCACTCAAAGATATTGATAACTATATTAGGCGTATGTGCGGCGGTTATAATGGTCTCTTTTGCACTTGGTGACATGACTTTTTTTGGAGCCGGAGATGGAACAGAAAGTGTAATCGGATTTCAAGCTAAGTGTTATCTATCTAGTGAAATACCAACGTTTCAAACTGTTGCCCGCTCATCTCTTGCATATACAGCCTTTTTCTGGATTATTGGCATTTTATTTGCAACCATATTTTTTACAAAAGAATATAATACGGGTACAATCAAATTATCTGTTGCATACGGCACTAAACGAACTATTCTCTACTACACCAAAGCGATTACAATATTGGTGGTGTCTCTGATAACGTATCTGATTTTTGTAGCTACATTTTTCGTTATTGAAATCATACAATCCGGTTACATTCCAACTGCGAGTGAAGTAATAAACCTTTTGGGATGGGCTCTTGCTTGCGGAACGGTTTTATTAGCATTAGAAAGCATTTCTATTTTTTTATGTGTCGTTATTCAAAATACAGGGATTGTAACAGGGATTTGCTGCTTATATGTATTCAGTGGAGCGTCTGTTTACTTAATGCTATGGAGTGATATGGAGACGGTTTCAATACCCTTAAAATTTTTTGTATATGGAAATCCTATGTACTATTGGATGAATTTCAGCTCTTGTCGCACAATGGGTATTATTGAGCATTTACCATTCTATTTCATAGGGTGCATTTCTCTTTTGATTGTTGGCGGTCTTATTATGATTAGAAAAGAAATCAAGTAAAAGGGAGGTAGAATATGGGTTGGGCGATTATGTTTCTTGTTCTGATAGCATTGGTCATTATCCTTTCAATTTCTTTAATTAACTGGAAAATACAGATATATAAAGTAATCGTCCAACTAAATGCTATTCTGAATAGAAAAACGAAAAAGTTAGTTACAGTGTCTTTATCTGATAGGCGGTTAGAGCATTTGGTTGAAATCATAAATCAGATTGTATCAAAAGATAATATTTATCTGGGCGAAATTCAAAAAAAGGAGAATGAATTAAAAGAGAATATTTCTTGCCTTTCTCATGATTTACGGACACCACTAACTTCCATTCGCGGATATTTGCAACTTCTATCAAGTGCGCCTGATGAAAAAAGAGCGGAATATATTTCAGCATTATCCGGAAAAGCATTGAGATTAGAACGTCTCATAGATGACTTTTATCAAATCTCTCTTTTAGAAGCAGGACAATATCCATTTTACTATGAAAAGGTTGAGCTATGCTCATTGCTTACTGAAATCCTGCTAGACAATTATTCGATTTTCAGCGTTAATGGAATTGAACCCCAAATAGAAATACCTAATATGGACATCTATCTTAATGCTGACAGAAAGGCGTGTATTCGCATTATACAAAATCTTATATTCAATGCGGTAACATCCACTACAAATAATGTTGTAATTCAACTAATTAATATCGCAGATTCTGTACAACTCTGTATTAAAAATCCTGTTGCATCTATTCCTACAGAAGAATATTCAAAACTGTTGGAACGCTTTTATGTAGCAGATGTTTCAAGAAGTAATGGTACGTCTGGACAAGGACTTTACATTGTGAAAAAGCTATTACTTATGATGAATTGTACAAATCCAATAATTGAAATACATGACCATAATTTTATGATTACGATTGATTTTTCGCCCTTACTCATAAAGAAATAATCTGCCGGACGACGGCAAAAGAAAAAAAGCCGTCGCAAAGCAGAGGTATTTTCACGCGCCATTTCTAAATTACGGCGGCTTTGATTTTCAGAGCCGCCGTTTCTTTTTGCCTATCGGCAAGTCTACGACGACCCTAACACCGTGTAAATCCACGGCGGCATATAGGAGGATTGCCGCCGTGTCTATGCTTGCCTTTTTTCACAGTACCCATGACCTGCACCAGCTAAAAAAAGCCTGTTCCCAGCAGCGGAGCAATGCGGTCAGAAGTATGCACTATACCATGTAACTAAACAGCAAAATATACTCTATTACGCTCGTATGGCTTTATGCCGTCCGGGCGCTTTTTTGTCCCTGTGGAGCCGGAACATCGGGTCAGCATGGCTCGAACTTTATCCCCAGTGCCGTTCTCCGCCGCCCCCATTCAGATTTACCAAAAAAATCTGAATGGAGGAAAGGCAGATGGAAGTTACCATCAATTATAACGGACAAGCTGTGGCCGTGGAGGTTACGCTGGAAGTCTATGAATTTCTTGACCGGGCCGATCATAAAACGGAGAACCTGTTCCATGAACAGCGGCGGCATTGGGACGGGCGGGAGTTTGACGAGTACATAGCTTTTACCGAGGGCGTGGGCGTTTACAGTGAAACGCCGGAGGAATACCTTTGCCGCATGGAAACGCTGCATGAGCTGATGGCTGTTCTGGACACCTGTACCGAGGCCCAGCGCCGCCGGTTCCTGCTCTATGCGCTTGACGGGCTGAGCCTTGCAGAGATTGGTGTGCTGTGCGGCTGCTCCAAAGTGGCTGTGTATCAAAGTGTGGAGGCGGTCAGAAAAAAATTTATAAATTTCTTTGAGAACAGGCTTAACGAATGACCTGTTTTCGGGCTACCAAGTGAAAGGGATCATTTCCCTTATCTCGGCGAGGGGCGGACAGCGGACGAGCTGTCCGCCTCTCCGATTTTCAGGAGGTAAGCCTATGAAAACAATCAATCTGCGGTGGATGTATCCCCACTACCGGCATGACGAGTTTGTGGATGTTACGGACGAGGTATGGGCAGCGATGTATCAGGCCAAGCGGGAGATGGAGAACTATGAGCGTCGGAAAGTCTACCACCGCGCCTACTACTCTCTGGACGCATACAGCTGGCTGGAAAATTACGCACTGGAACACAGCAGATCGCCGGAAGATATTTTGCTGGAACGAGAAGAAATGACCACCCGCCTATACCTGATTGCAGCTCTGCCGGTGGCTCTGGCTCATGCCACTCCGACACAGGCCCGCCGTGTTCACGCCTACTACATTGCTGGTATCAAGCAGCCGGAAATCTCTCGGATAGAGGGCGTCCACAGCAGCAAGGTTAGCGTTGCCATCCGCCGGGGTCTGCGGAATATGCGCCGCTGCTATGATGGCCTTTTCCAAACAGAGTGAGGGCGTGCCTATGCAGACTATCAATCTCAAACAATATTATCCATTTTGCAAAGAGGACATTTTTTTGGAGGTGTCCGATGAGATCGTCGAAGCGTTTCTTCTGGATAAGAGAGCCGAGGCCGCCAGAGATCGCAAGATGTTCCGGTATAAGGCGTTTTATTCCCTCGATTGTAACGATGGAATCGAAAATGCTGCAATCGGCTGGGCGCAGCCATCGCCAGAGGATCATCTGATAGAAAAAGAGGAATTAGCCGAATACGAAGAACTGATACGGCGATTGTACGAAGCCATTTCTTCCCTGCCACCTATGCAGGCCCGCCGTGTCCATGCCCGCTATATGCTGGGTATGAAAGTGAAAGATATTGCCGCAATGGAGGGTATCACGCCATCACAGGCGGGAAAATCCATCCATGCCGCACTGCGGAGGCTGCGCCGGTACTTTGCTCGACAGAAATGGACGGTCAATCTATGAGTATTTCCAAAGAAAAGAGGTGCCTGACATGAACGAAAAAATTACAGCCCACCCCCAAAAAGAAGAACGGGAGAAAGTCCTGAAGGAGATTCGACAGCTTGAAAACCGCAAGAAGATTTTGGAGAACAAGCAGCGGAACGAAGAACGCAGGGTTCGCACCCGCCGCCTGATTGAGCGCGGAGCCATTTTGGAGGGTATTTTTCCGCTGCTTCCCAACCTTTCCGGCGCAGAGGTCAAAGCATTTCTGATTGCCCTGTCCCATCTTCCGGGGGCTGTGGAATTGACTGCAAACCTGCCAAAATCCGGGAACACGCCATAAGTCCCTTGTTTACAAGGGCGCACTTATACACCGTTGCCGGTGCTGTGCGCCCTGCCGGGGGCGTTGCGTACTTCGTCCGCGATGGGAAGCTACGCTCCCCAAACCCCTTGTGCGCTCTGCGCAGCCAGACACCCGCTTTGCGTTTGTCCGGCTCCACAGAGCCTGTTATCCCCTCACTAAAAGGAGGTGTTCCCCATAGATTTCTGTCATATCCCCGTCAGTATTATCAAGCGCAGCGCAGGCCGTTCTGCCGTTGCCGCAGCTGCTTACCGCAGCGGAACCAAGATGACAAATGAATGGGATGGAATGACCCACGACTACACCCGGAAAGGCGGCATTGTCCATGCGGAGATCATGCTGCCCGCCCACGCCCCGCCGGAATTTGCAGACCGTTCTATCCTCTGGAACAGCGTGGAGCAAATCGAGAAAGCAAGGGACAGCCAGCTTGCCCGCGAGATTGAAGCAGCCCTGCCCCGTGAACTGTCCGGCGAACAGCAGCTTGCCCTTGTGCGTGCCTATGTGAAGGACAACTTTGTAGACAAAGGAATGTGCGCCGACTTTGCTATCCATGACAAGGGAACCGGCAACCCTCATGTCCATATCATGCTGACGCTCCGGCCTCTGAAAGAAAATGGCGCATGGGGCGCAAAGTGCCGCAAGGCATACGATCTGGACGAGAATGGACAGCGTATCCCGGATGGGAAAGGCGGCTGGAAAAATCATCGAGAGGATGCGACCAACTGGAACGATAAAGGGAATGTGGAGATTTGGAGGGCAGCGTGGGCGGCCTACACCAACCGGGCGCTGGAATCTGCCGGCAGACCGGAGCGCATTGACCACCGCAGTTACAAGCGGCAGGGCATTGATAAGATTCCCTCTGTCCATCTGGGGCCAGCCGCCAGCCAAATGGAAAAGCGCGGCATCCGCACCGACAAGGGAGAAGTCAACCGGCAGATCGCCGCCGACAATAAGCTGCTGAAAGAAATCAAGGCCCGCATTACCCGTCTTTATCGCTGGTCGAAAGCCGAAACGGAAAAACCACAAACACAGCAAAGCAGCTTGACAGCTTTGTGGGAGGCTCAGCAGCAGTTGAACGCTCCCCACACCCGCACCGGCAAAATCCGGGCTTTGCAGGAAAGAGCTGCACTATTCAGCTTTTTGCAGGCAAACGGCATCCAGTCTATGCAGCAGCTTCATGAAAAAATCGCTGATATGAACAGCCATTACTATGACTTGCGTGGAAGGATCGTCAAGACCGAGCGCCGGATCGCCATTCTTACCGAACGCGGGGAGATGTGGGAACAGTACAACCAGTACAAGTCCATCCACAAGCAGCTTGCCAAAGTAAAGCCGGAAAAACGGGAACCGTTTGAACAGCGCCACAGCCGGGAACTGATCCTCTATGACGCAGCGGCCCGGTATCTGAAAGAACTGAAAGACAGCGGCGAGGCAATCACCCCAAAGGCATGGCAGCTGGAAATTGACCAGCTGGCCGCTGGAAAGCAGACGGACACGCTTGCCATGAAATCCATGCGGGAGGATTTGAAAGCAGTGGAACGGCTCCGCAAAACCGCCGAGCAGCTGTCCAGACAGGAACGGGACAAGTCTCACGACCGGGAGCCGGAGCGGTAAGGGCTACCGCGTTTCACGACATACTTTTGCACACAGAAAAACCGCCGTACAGGTTTCCCCATACGGCGGCAGACTGTTTATTTGCCGAACAAGTCGCTGTGTGTGCCGGTGCGGGCCAGCGTCAGCACCAGAACATCATCTTCTATGCGGTAGACAAGCAGCCAGTCCGGGAGAATGTGACATTCCCGATGGCCTGCCCAATCGCCGGACAGGTCATGGTCACGGTTCTTATCTGGCAGCGGTTCGCCCATCGCCAGCAACGCTACGACCTGCTCCAGCACCTCGATCTTCAAGCCACGCTTGATGGCTCGTTTGTAGTCTTTTTTGAAACTGGTCGTGTACTTGACGGTATATTTGGTTTCTTTCATCTTTTCAGGTCAGCAAATAACTCGTCAAGGTCATTGTAGCCCTTTACAGACGGGTCTTTTGCAATCCTTTCCGCTTCCAGCATGGCAGCAACCGTTTCTTTGTTCGGCTGTTCCAGCCTTACTTCAAAGGGAATGCCGCCTTCACGAAGCGACTGGCGCACAAAGATGTTAAACGCCGTAGTCAGGTTCATGCCAAGTTCAGTAAACAGTGCGTCCGCCTGCGCTTTCAAATCTGCGTCCATGCGGATACTGATGTTTGTGGTATTTCCAGCCATACGATCAACCCCTTTCTGCTGGCAATTATAGTATATGCCATTTGCACGAAGAAAACAATACTTTGCACGAATATTTAACAGTAAATTCATTGAAGGAGGTCACTGTATGAAGCAAATTATTTTGCCCGTCACTATCCACCTGAATATCCGCCTGCCCCTTGCCCTCTTGCAGCCGGAATCGGCAGACGCGCCCACTGGCCCGGAGCCGGAGGCCCATGCCTGCCAGGGCTGCGGCAACTGCGGCGGGTGTGGGAAGTGCCAGCATGAAAAAAAGCAAGCCTGAACCCGTCCCCGTCATGGACTACCGCCAGTACCGCAGAGCGCGGCGGCTGGTACATGAGTGCTGCAACTATGACGGCGGCCACTGTATCGCGCTGGATGATGGGGAGGAATGTGTCTGCGTCCAGTCCATTTCCTACTCCCTGTTGTGCCGGTGGTTCCGGGCGGCGGTGCTGCCGCTGGACAGAGAACTGGAAACGGCCCTGTTCCACCGCCTGGACGCCAAACGGTGCGCCGTCTGCGGGGCGCTGTTTACTCCCGGCTCCAACCGAGCCAAATACTGCCCGGAATGTGCCGCGCGCATGAAGCGGATCAACGCCGCAAAGCGCAAGCGGAAACAACGGGAGAAATGTCACGCTTTAGGGGCAGAAAAACCCTTGTAAATCAAGGCTTTTTTCGAGGGTGTCAAAGGCAGGCTGATAGGATTTATCCTCCGCCCCCTAAAACGGCCTTAAAATGCGTACAGAATCCCAAGAGAACCCCAAAGGAGGAACCCTATGTCAGACAACCGAAAATATTATTACCTGAAACTCAAAGAAAACTATTTTGACGATGATTCCATCGTGCTGCTGGAAAGTATGCAGGACGGTGTGCTGTATTCCAACATTCTGCTCAAGCTGTATCTGAAATCGCTGAAACATGGTGGACGGCTTCAACTTGACGAGGACATTCCTTACACGGCGCAGATGATCGCCACCATTACCCGCCAGCAGATCGGCACTGTGGAGAGAGCCTTGCAGATCTTTTTGAAGCTGGGTCTTGTGGAGGTGCTGGACAGCGGCACATTCTACATGAGCAACATCGAACTTTTAATCGGCCAGTCCTCTACCGAGGCTGAGCGAAAGCGGGCTGCGAGGCTCCAAAATAAGGCGCTTTCTGCGCTCCGGACAAGTGGCGGACATTTGTCCGACATTGGTCCACCAGAGATAGAGATAGAGTTAGAGAAAGAGATAGAGATAAAGAGAGAGATAGAGAAGGGACACTCCGCCCGCGCCTATGGCCGTTACCAGAATGTTTTCCTGACGGACGAGGAAATGGCAGACTTGCAGGCCAGCTTTCCCACCGTATGGGGTCAGTACATCGAAAAGCTGTCCGAGTACATGGCCTCTACCGGCAAGCGGTATCAGAGCCATGCCGCCACCATCCGGCGCTGGGCCGGTGAGGACGCTAAAAAAACGATCATACCCTCACGCAACCGGGATTACAGCGTAAAGGAGGATGAAACTGTATGATTGAGATTACCGCAGAAATCCGGGCGTTCATCGACAAGGCAGCTGCTGGTGCGGAACTGGCTGAGGACGAGTATATAGATCCGTCAGACGGTCTCATTCACTGTAAGAAATGCGGCGGCCAGAGGCAGACCGTTGTGCCATGCTTTGGGAAATCCGGCTACTTTATGCCGCGTTGCATCTGCCAGTGCCAGCGGGAGGCTGAGGAGCAGCGCAAGGCTGCTGAAGAACGGCAGCGCCGCATGGAGCGTATCAAACGCCGAAAGGTACAGGGCTTGCAAGACCGTTATCTGTATGACTACACATTTTCCAATGATAACGGGCAAAACCCATTGATGGACAAGGCTCACGCCTATGTGGAGAACTGGAAAGAGGCATATAAGAGCAATATCGGGCTTTTGCTATTTGGAGATGTGGGAACCGGCAAGTCTTTTTTCGCCGGATGTATTGCCAATGCTTTGCTTGACCGGGATGTGCCGGTGCTGATGACGAACTTCCCCACCATTCTGAACCGCCTGACCGGGATGTTCCCTGAGGACAGGTCGGAGTTTATTGCCAGCTTTGACGAGTATGACCTGCTTATCATTGACGATCTGGGTGTAGAGCGCAGTACCGAATATGCTATGGAGCAGATGTTTTTCGTCATCGACAGCCGCTACCGCAGCCGCAGGCCCATGATTATCACAACAAACTTGAAACTGTCCGAGCTGAAAAACCCACCTGATCTGGCCCACGCCCGTATCTATGACCGTATTTTGGAACGGTGTGCGCCGATTCTCTTTGACGGGAAGAATTTCCGGGAAGAAAATGCCGGTGCTACCCGACAGGCAGCAAAAGACATTGTAAACAGTAAGCACGACTGATTTTTTACCGGGCGGCACAGACCCGTTCGGAGAAAGGAGCGCCATGAACAAAGAACCCCGTACTATGCAGGCGGCAGACGCCGTTACTGCGTCCAGAGCGCCGGAAAACACGCCGGCGATGGTAAAGAAAATCGGCAAGACAACCTACAAAGTTCATGTCCATTTCAGCAATACCAGCACAGAAACCATGAGCGATAAAATCAAGCGTATGCTCAAAAATGAAATTCAGCAGATGTGATAGACTGATAAACGAAGCCGCCTTGTGCTAAACTGATGATGGTACGCACCAAAATTTTTGTCAAGGAGGACACGAAAATGCTTTACACAGAAAAAGAGAAGCATGAAATTGAACGAGTAAAGGAGGTCTTTGCGGAACATCTGCGGCAAAGCCCTGATTTTGAACTGCTCTGGTCGGACAAGGTAGGCTATGTCTGGCTGGCGATTGGCGTCAATCCAGTCTATGTGGATACCGGTATCAGAATCGAATCTGCCGCCGATCTCTGTTACAGGTGTTTGGACGATGTAGCTACGGATGTTTTATATATGACGGGCAACGATCACGCGCTGGAAGCAGCCGATCCGCTGGAATTGGCCGAAATCAAGCGGCGCTGGGAGCCATATATCAACCAGCTGCCAGACTATGCGTATCTCTGCAAAGACCTGCTGAACGGAAAAATGTAATCTATCAAACGAGGTGTCAGGAGCCATACGGTGCTTCTGACACCTTTTTTGTGGATTTTTTGTGAATTTGATTAAAAAGTCCTTGACAATTTGTCTCTGGTAAGACAGCAAAATCTATTCTGATCAGTTGTGGTGCAAGACTCGCACCCTTTGATATTGCGGAACTGCGGGAGCTTATGAGTTATGACGAGCTGGAACTGGATCTGGTTGGTGACAGGAAAACTGCATTGTTTGTTATTATTTCAGATACCGATGATACCTTTAATTTTATTGTTTCTATTATGTACACACAGCTTTTTAATCTGCTCTGTGACAGAGCTGATGATGTATATGGAGGCAGACTTCCAATTCATGTGAGGTGTCTCCTGGACGAGTTTGCGAACATCGGACAAATTCCAAAATTCGAAAAATTGATTGCTACGATTAGAAGCCGGGAAATCTCAGCTTCTATTATTTTGCAGTCAAAGTCTCAGCTTAAGGCAATTTATAAGGATAATGCCGATACCATCGAAGGGAACTGTGTGCGCCCAGAAGTCGCCAGCGCATTATAAATTCGGCGGCGTGGTATTTATGGAATACTGCCTTTAGCAAGCAGTAGGTAAAAGTATCAAGTGATGAAAAATCACAGCCTATTATTCTACAACTTATCCGAGAGGGGAAACCCGAAGGGGAGTGTAGCATGTTGTCGCTTTTGTCAATGGATAAAAGCCTGAATGATAAGGTACTAATCCTGTGTATCTGAAAATTCAAGAATAAAAATTCGTGTATGAGGTACAAAGCTAAACTGCCTGAACGATAGCCAGAGTGGGGGAATCCGCACTCCGCATACGAAAAGGATTGAAACGTATGCTATTCCATGTTGGTTTCATTTCGCAGTTATGAAAGCAAGCGATACTCATGGAAGGACAACCGCAAGACAGCGGGTAAATGGCGAAAGTCGGTGCCGACAACACGAAACGCTAATTCCATAAATACTAACTGGGGATGACCTAAACCTGGTAACGGGCATGGTCACACAGCTCCCATAGTAGTCTGAGACGTTAATGACGTTCACATGGCGAAGGGGAGCAGCTTATTTACTAATACGATATGAAAGGACGGTGCGAGAGGCATTGAGAAATCCAATCCAAGTATTAAGTAGTTTGACGGAAAAGTCAAAGAATGAATCTTACAGGTTTCAAAGATTATATCGGAATCTGTACAATCCAGAGTTCTATTGGCTTGCATATAAAAACATATATGCAAACACAGGCAGTATGACTGCCGGTGCAGATGGAACTACTATTGATGGCATGAGTGACGAAAGAATCCAAAGGATTATTGAATCCATGCGAGATAAAAGTTACCTGCCAAAACCTGCACGCAGGGAATATATTGCTAAGAAAAACAGTAATAAAAAGCGTCCGTTGGGAATCCAGTCGGGCAATGACAAACTGGTGCAGGAAGTAGTGAAGATGATTTTAGAAAGCATTTATGAGCCTGTGTTTAAGAAAACATCTCATGGGTTCAGACCAAACAAAAGCTGTCAGACAGCATTATACCAGATACAGAAAACCTTTACGGGAACGAACTGGTTTGTTGAGGGCGATATACACGCCTGCTTCGACAGTTTTAATCACCACACAATCATCAGATTGCTGAGAAAACGTATTGATGATGAAATGTTTCTACAACTCATCTGGAAATTTCTAAAAGCAGGCTATATGGAGCAATGGACGTACAATCGGACATACAGCGGAGTACCGCAGGGTTCAGGTGTCAGTCCAGTGCTTGCAAATGTGTACCTTCACGAATTAGATAAATTTATGGAGGAATATGCACAGAAATATAACCGAGGAAAGAAGAAACAAATGAACTCCGACTACAAGAAAGTTGTCAAAAAGGCATCCTATTATAGATGTATGGGCAAAAAGAAGTGGGCGGATTTATCTCCAGAAGAACGCTGGGAACGCAATAAACATTTGAAAATGCTTGAAAAGCAAACACGACAGCTAACTCCGACCGAACCTTTGGATGAGACGTATAAACGGATTCAGTACACCCGATACGCTGATGATTTCATCATTGGAGTAATTGGGAGCAAAGCGGACGCAGAACAGATGAAAGCTGACGTCGGCAGATTTCTCAGGGAAGAACTGGATTTGGAAATGTCCGAAACCAAAACCAAAGTTACGCATACAGGAGACAGAGCCAGATTTTTAGGCTATGACATTACGGTATCCAGAAGTCAGGATTTAAAGAAATCCGCAGGAGGATACAAAATCAGAAGCAATGCAGGAGTGGTGAAATTACTTGTACCCAGAGAAAAATGGGTGGGAAAGTTACTGGAATATCATGCAATCAAAATCAAGATTAACGAAAACGGAAAAGAAAGATTTGTAGCCCTACACAGAGGAAAACTGGTAAATCAAAGCGATATAGAGATTCTGGCAAGATATAATGCGGAAGTTCGTGGACTTTACAACTATTATGCCATAGCAAATGATTCCTTCAAGATAGGCAGATTTGCCAATCTTATGAAGTACAGTATGTACAAGACATTTGCCTGTAAGTATAAAACAAATGTTCACGAAATCAAGCGCAGATATTGTGTTGGAGGTCTGTTTACAATCGCATACGATACCAGAGCAGGAAGGAAAATCACGACCTTTTACAGAGACGGGTTTAAGCGAAAAGAATCAGCTACGAAGTTTGACAATGTGAGCGAACTTCCGCAGTTCTCAAAATACGCTAAAACCAACACTCTGAAACAGAGAGTGGAACGCCATACCTGTGAACTTTGTGGAAAGGATTGCAGAAATCTGGAAATCCATCAAGTAAAGAAACTAAAAGACTTAAAGGGCAATGCGGAGTGGGTACTCCTTATGCGCAAAAGGAGACGGAAAACTCTTGTGGTATGCCCTGAATGTCATAAACTGATTCATTCTTAATACCGTAAATATAATAAGCGGAAAGCCGTATACATCGAGAGGTGTACGTGCGGTTTGGGAGGGAGGGGACGCAAGTCCTGCAAAGGATGAGCTGAACCTTACCTCATGATACGACCTTATTCCTGGGTGGAAAGGAAAAAACGACATTAAAGGAAATAGCGGAGATTTTGGGAAAAGAAACCATAGATCTGTATAACACATCGGATACGAGAGGCAGTCAGCGGTCTTATGGAATGAACTACCAGAAAACAGGAAAGGAGTTGATGAGCCAGGATGAAATAGCAGTTATGGACGGAGGAAAATGTATTCTGCAGGTGAGAGGTGTCAGACCATTTTTCTCAAATAAATACGATATTTGCAAACATAAAAACTACAAATATCTGTCCGATTATGACAAAAAGAATACCTTTGATATTGAAAAATATCTGAGTACTAATCTGATACTGAAACCAGAGGATGAAGTGGAACTGTATCAGATGTAACTTCTCGACAAATTGTCGGGAAGTGGATCATGGGAGGAAATCATGAATAATTTGGAAAAAAGGAACAGTCGGTATCCATCGACGAAAATGAATATACCGACTGTACGTGTGAGGAATTTTCCAAGTAGAAAATCCTATGCTTAGTGTAGCACAAAAGGCAGGGTTTATATAGTGTTTTCTTCCCTTTCTGGAAAAAATCTAAGAAAGGACTGGAAAATGTAAGTTTTCCAAAGGTACACTTATGGCATTTTTTACAACGGCAATTACGACCTTAAAAACATTGGTTTGTGCGATCGGAGCCGGACTTGCAGCCTGGGGAGTGATCAACCTGCTGGAAGGTTATGGAACGGATAATCCGGGTGCAAAGTCACAAGGAATAAAACACTTAATGTCTTCTATGTGAAAAGATTTTAAAGAGAAAATGCACATCCTACGCAGATAACATGACAATTTCATGCAAAGCGAAAGGAGACACCATGAAAATCGAATACACAAAAGTGGGAGACTATTATTTACCGAATCTTTACTACCCGGAGGAAACCAGACCGATTGGCTTATGGGGAATGCTTCGGAAGGAATATCTGAAAGAACATAAATCTGGAACTTATACATATCTTCTTCTGACCGCCAGGCTGGACAGTTATTTGGCAGATCTGAATGAACAGGCACAGGAACGCTTTGAATTGATCGAAACTCAGATGCGAAGTGCGGAGGGAGTTTCCGAGGAACTGAAGAGACAGAATCCTATGGAATGGCTATGCCACTGTAACAATATCCGCAACCGGGCTGCTGAGATCATCAAGCAGGAACTGATTTATGTATAAGGGGGATTCTAGATATGAGAAGAGAACTGATTGAAAGTTATTATGAAGAATACCAGCGGGAGCTGGAAAGATTTCTTGAATCTGACCCGGAGATGTTCACTCTGGAAGCAGAAATTCATCATTACATAGAAATACTGGAACCGGTCCTCAGAGATGGCGGACAGGAGATGTGGCAGACACTGGACAGGATTATTTCAGCGAAAAATGCAATGGAGGGAATTGTGGCAAAAGAAATGTATATCCGGGGATTTCTGGATTATGAAAGACTGGTGTGTGAAAAAGACAGTAAGATCTGAATAATCAGAACATAGACTATATATAACGAGGCTTTTATTGTATAGACAGTAAGAGCCTCATTTAATATAGTTTTCATAATAAAAAACAGGTGGTAGTACGTATTTGCTTTGTGTTATATAAGAATTGGTCTGGCTGAACAATGGTGAAAATTTACTATGATTTTACTTAAATCTGATTGAAGGATGAAAAAGTGATGATATCATATAGTGGGTTGATAGGGTTACAGAAAATGTATTCACAGAGGCAGAGAAGAAATAATGAAAGTAAAAAATGCAGATGAATTTTATAAAATATTAGAAAGAAAGGCTATATATCCGGTATTTCAGCCGATTGTAAATTTACAGACTGGAGATGTGGCAGGATATGAAGCTCTTAGTCGTATCGACAGGCATGATACGACTCTTATGATTTCAGATTTGTTTGTGATTGCTGAACAGGTAGGCTGTGTTTGGAAATTGGAAAAATTGTGCAGAAATAAAGCATTGAAGGCAGCGGCGAATAAACCAGAACATGCAAAATTATTTCTTAATGTAGATGGTAATATCATTCAGGATAAATCGTTCATACAGGGATTTACAAACCGTAAGGCTGCGAAAGCCGGAGTACCGTCCTGTGACATTGTATTTGAAATAACGGAACGGTCGGATATAGAAAACTATCAGATTCTGCAACAGATTATGAAGCATTATGCAGATCAGGGATATGAAATAGCTTTGGATGATGTTGGAGCTGGATATTCTGGTCTGAACCGTGTAGTAAATACATCGCCAAACTACTTAAAAGTTGATATAGAACTGGTCAGAGATATTCAAAAACATAAGAAAAAGGAAATTATGATGGAATTTCTGTTGCATTACTGTAATGAGACAGGAGCAATTCTGATTGCAGAAGGGATAGAAACAGAAGCAGAGTTGGAGTGTCTGTGTAGATTAGGTGTTCATTACGGACAAGGATATTTTCTTGGAAGACCGGACAGAACGTTCAAAAATGTAAGGAATGAGGCGATGTTGGTATTACGTAGACTGAATAATAAATCGTAATGAAAACTATATGTCAGCAGGTGAAAAATGAATAAGTCAATTATAACATTATAAAGATTTCCATTGATTTTTACACCTATTTTACACAAGCACTCACATAGATTTGATTTCTGTCTTCTATAATTGTATAGGAAAATGTAGATCTTATATAATAACAGGAGAGGAAAGAGAAATGAACGAGAATGTGAAAGTGGTTTTTGGTCTGATCGGTGGCCTTGCCTTGTTCCTTTATGGAATGAACAGCATGAGTGATGCACTTCAGAAAGCCGCAGGAGAACGAATGAAAAAAATCCTTGGATTTCTTACAAGAAATCCAATTATGGGAGCACTTGCCGGAGCACTTGTAACAGCTGTATTGCAGAGCAGTTCAGCGACGACAGTTATGGTTATCGGTTTTGTCAGTGCGGGACTTATGAGTCTTCCGCAGGCAATTTCTGTTATCTTTGGTGCCAACATAGGAACCACTATGACGGCACAGCTGATGGCATTTAAAATCAGCAATTATATTTATCCAATTATCTTTGTTGGATTTATTCTGAACTTTGTTAGCAAAAAAGAAAAGGTTAAAAATATCGGTATGGTAATTTTTTCATTCGGACTTTTATTTGAAGGAATTGAAATCATGGGTGAAGTCATGAAACCTTTGGCGGGAAGTCCGGTCTTTGTTGATCTGATGGGAAAAGTTTCATCCATTCCGGTTCTTGGTGTTGTACTGGGAGCGGTCATGACATTGGTTGTGCAGAGTAGTTCAGCTACGATTGCAGTTCTGCAGAATTTTGCATCACAGGCAGGACCGGACGGAGTAAGCAGTGTAATAGGGCTTACCGGTGCGATTCCGATTCTTCTTGGAGATAATATAGGTACAACGATCACAGCACTTCTTGCATCAATTGGACAATCTAAAAATGCAAAACGTACAGCAATTGCGCATAGTATTTTTAATATCAGTGGAAGCTGCGTTTTTATTTTCCTGGTTCCGTGGTTTGCAAAATTTGTCCAGTTTATTTCACCAAAGGGAAATGAGATTGATGTGATTTCAAGACAGATTGCAAATGCACATACAACGTTTAATATCGTCTGTACACTGGTCTGGCTGCCACTGATTCCGCTGATGGTAAAAATTGTTACAACAATCATCCGTGGAAATGACAAAACAGAGAAAGCAGCTTTTGAACCCAAATATCTGGATATGAAAGTGATTGAACAGCCGGCGGCTGCTATGGTTCTGGTATCTAAGGAACTGAACCGACTTGGAGAACTGGCAGAATCTCTGTTAAGTGATTTAAAAACGGCGATTGTAGCAGATGGAGACTCAAAAACTCATGGTTCGTTTATAGAAAATCTGGAGATTGTACATCAGTTACAGGACAGTGTGACAGAATATATTACCAGATTATTCGCAAGCGGAAACCTTACAGAACAACAGTCTGAGCAGACGGCAGGGTTACTGTATGTAAACAATAGTATTCAGAGGATTGCAGACAGATGTGAAGATATTGACCAGATATGTGAAAAAGTAAATAACAATGGAAAAAGACTGACCAGTGAAGCCTCCTCAGAAATGGAAGACTGCATTGATATTATCCAGCAGCTTTTAAAGAAAGCAATGGAGGCAATCCGTAAGGGTGATGCTGTAGTGGCTGAAACAGTTTTTGAAAATAAGAAAAAAATGCATAAAGCAGAGAAAAAATACAGTAAGGCACATTTAAACCGTGTAAAAAATGAGGTTTGTGATGCGTCTATGACAAGATATTTTTCTGGGATCATGTATAATTTTGACCGTATGGCAGATAATTGTGTCAGCATTGCAGAAGAAGCCTGTGATAATGTGGCTTTTATAAACCTTGATGAAGAGACGGGAAAATCAATGATGGAAAGAGGTGCAGTATAAAATGGTAAAGAAAAAAAACATCCGAAAATCTGCACTTCTGCTGATAATGATAATGCTGGCAACGGGAATAACAGCATGTGGAACCGAGGAAGAGCCATTGCCGGATCTGTCTGCTATGGGAGCTGTCACAGCTGTATCACGAGAAGAAGGGTCAGGAACCAGAGCAGAATTTGAGAATCTTTTGAAACTGCCTGAGAGTGATACAGGAATAGTTGTTGATTCTACAGAGAAAGTTCTGAAAAAGGTGGAAGAAGATAAAAACGCAGTTGGTTATGTCGCATATAGTTCCGCAACAGATACGAATGGAAAAATACTTCAAATCAACGGAGTTCTTCCTTCTGAGAAAACAATAGACAATAACAGTTATCCTCTTTGCAGGGATTATTATCTGGCTTATAATGGAGAACTGACAGATGTGGAACAGGATTTCCTGACTTATGTAAAGAGTAAAGGACAGGATATTGTGAAACAATATTGTATTCAGGCTGACAGTACAACAACATTCCTTTCTGACAAGTCAGAAGGAAAGATTCTGATTGAAGGATCCACTTCAATGGAACCAATGGTAAAAGCACTGGCAGATGACTATCAGAAACAAAATCCAAATGCTGAAATAGAAGTAAAAGCAACAGATTCTTCAAGAGGGATTACGGCGGTGATAAGTGGAGAGTGTGATTTCGCAATGTCATCCAGAGAATTAAAGGATTATGAAGCAGAGCTTCTGGAAACAAAAGTCATTGGAAAAGATGCTATAGCTATTGTGATAAATGAAGAAAATCCACTGGAAAATCTTACAATAAAACAACTTACAGGTCTGTACAATGGAACATATAAAAACTGGGATGATCTTTCCTGAGAAAAACGAATATAATATCTTACAAGCACTGACTATAACGGTCGGTGCTTCTTTTTTGGATTTTTTCAAAATTATCTGACATTCTTCAAATTCCCACGTGTGATTAGTGGAAAAATAATTTTTTCTGCAAAAGTACCGTCCAAATGCCCTCTGAAACTTGCTATTAGTGAGGGAATATTTCATTTATGCGAAAAAAACTTGCAAAAGGGGGTTGGTAAATACCGCTTCCCAGGCTTTATAGGTAGAGGAACAATTATTTTAAAAATTTTACCCCAAAGATGTCCGCTTTTGCCTGTCTCAGTACAGAGTATGTGAAGGGACTAACAAAAGTAAAAGAAAAAATGATAAAAATGCAAAAAAATATCACGAATCTTTTGCATCTTGCGAAGTCATTTGACTCTAGTAATCAGAGGACGTTTTGGAATGTTCCTTCGATGAACCTTGACAACCGATAAGTGCACCCTGGAAGCCTAACAGGAGTTATGCCATGACCTTTCTTTTTCTGAGAGCGAGCGAAATTATAATGACACTCCCGATGATGGGCGGCTGACCGAAGCCTTATGGTCAGTGACCTGCTGATGCAGGCAGAGGCAGTCTGAGACGGCTGCAGGTGACAGGGAAACGCACGCCAGACCGCCGGACGAATGAAACTGATGACAATGTTTACAGGGCAAAATGCCCGGAAAGGAGCAGTTTATGACAGAACTGAAAATGAAAGAAATGCAGTTGATTAACTGGTTTGGATGCCCGAATCTGATTTATACAAGGGAGAGAATCCATCTGGTTGCCATGCTTACAACAGATGAAGAAATGAAAAAGAATCTTTACAGGGTATGCAGATTCCTTGCAAGAGAAGAAATCGCATATCGGTATCCGATCATGTATGAAATGATCCGGAAAATATTTTCACCGGATGATACCAATCCACCGGAAGCATGTGCAATGTTTATGCCGGACGATGAAACAGATGATGAAGAATATGCAATGGCAGCGTAGCTGCGGAAAGGACAGTAACGATTATGAATAAAGTGGTTTTAATGGGAAGACTGACAAAGAATCCGGAGATCAAATATGCCGGAAAAGATAATGATATGGCAGTAGCAAGATATACACTGGCGGTAAACAGAAGATATAAACGTGACGGTGAACAGGAAGCGGATTTTATTTCCTGTGTCACATTCGGAAAGAGTGCAGAGTTTGCACAGAAATATCTTCACAAGGGAATGAGGATTGTGATTGGCGGTCGTATCAGCACTGGCAATTATAAGGACAAGGACGGGAAAACAATTTATACTACAGATGTGATCGTGGAAGAACATGAATTTGCCCAGAACAAGGATAATGGTGTTGGAGCTGATTCATCGGAAACACCGAAAACAGATAAGGACGGATTTATGGAAGCACCGGAAGGTGAGGTTCCATTCGACTAAACCGAAGTAAATGGTTGGAGAGGTTGCCCTTTGTCGGGGCATCCTCTTTTCCATTTTACAGAAGACATCAAAAATTACAGGTATTCAACCTAACGAAATCGTGATATAATCAAAATATGTTCAGATGAAAAATATGGAGGTTGCTTATGGGCGTAAGTTATAACAGATTATGGAAAATGCTCATAGATAAAAATATGAAGCGGATAGAGATGCAGTACCTCACCGGGATCAGTGGAAATATTCTTGCCAGGATGGGAAAAAACCAGTATGTATCAATGGAGACGATTGAGAAGATCTGCAAGAAGCTGGACTGCACCGTTGATGAGATGCTGGAATCTACAGATGATGAGTAACAAGAGCAGACATGTCAAATTATTAAAACTGGAAGAATGCTTCAGAAGTCGAAAAAAGAAATTGAAAAAAGATAACACGCCGGATACGGCATAAATCTCTTAGCAACGCTAAGAGCGCACTTCTATACAGGCAATTCCATCTGCCTGTATCGTGCGACCTGCGGTGCTGTTCCCGATTTCAAGAAATCTCAAACCGGGAAATACAGCGAAATCAGAGATTTCGTACAAGGGGAAGATCCCCTTGCGGCACAGATGCCTATCCCTGATAAAGTTTGTGACTGAATATTTCAGATATAGACATATAAGGGGAAAGAAAGTGTGAAATCAAAATTTGTGGAGAGATTTTATGATTAGAAAAGCAATACTAAAAGATGTTAATTCGATTGAAGATACTTACAATGAGCATTTCCAGTATGAACTGAATCATACAGCCTTTACTGTATTTAAGAAAGGGGTTTATCCAACGAAAGATGATGCAGAACGGGCTATTTATGCTGGTGCTTTGTTTGTATATGAAGAAAACGGAACAATTGTTGGAAGTATCATTATTGATAAAGTTCAACCAATAGAATATGCAACTATTCCTTGGAAAGAAAAATTATCTGAAGATGAGGTAATGGTAATTCACCTTTTAATGGTACGTCCGAGTATGTCTGGTAAAGGAATTGCATCATCACTAATAAAATTCGCTACAGAATTAGCACAAAAAAATAGTTGTAGGGCACTACGTTTGGATACAGGAAGTCAAAATATTCCTGCGCTATCTTTGTATCAAAAAAATGGATTTGAAATAATTGCTAGTGCTTCTAAAAAAGTTGGAGATGTAATTGCACACAAAAACCATCTTTTTCTCGAAAAGATATTGTAGTTCGTAAATTCCAGTTTGAAAAATTGAGAAAATCGGAGTTTGAGGAGCATCACCGTTATGATTAGAGAATTACGGAAAGTGGATATAAATAAAGTTGCAGAAATATGGTTAGATACAAATATAAAGACACATTATTTTATCTCTGCTCAATATTGGAAAAGTAATTTTGAGTTAGTAAAAGAACTTCTATTACAGGCAACTGTCTATGTTTACGAGGATAAACAGGAAATACAGGGTTTTATAGGGTTAAGTAACGAATACATTGAAGGTATTTTTGTTTCTGCCGAAATGCAATCTCAAGGTATAGGTAAAATTTTGCTAAACTATGTAAAGGGAAAAAGAAACAAATTAATCTTAAATGTATATCAAAAAAATACACGGGCAATATCCTTTTATCAAAGAGAAGGATTTGAGATTCAGTATAGCGGTTTGGATGAAGCTACTGGAGAAAAAGACTATGTAATGGCATGGCAGCAGAAATAGAAATTCAAGTTTTAGTGTTTGGAAAATTATGACTTAGTGTGCAAGTTGGGAGAAAATATGGTAACGGAAAAAGAGAAAAAAGCATGTCGATTTATTGCCGAATGGCTATAAGATTGTGAGACAGTCTCTGGTAGATGATCTGGAGGGCGAAAAAAAGGTATGTTGGGAGACAGAAATTTTGCAGGATGATGATAGTGGATTTACTTATGAAATCAGCAGGTGTCTGTATTTCGATACCTGTAAGGAACATGGCTATGCAGAGTTCTGCAAAGTATTTTGCAACCATGACTGGTATGCTTATGGAGTATTAAAGCATCATTCGAGATTTATCAGAAAATCGACGATTGCCGAAGATGGAACTGTATGTCATGATACAATCGAGAAAGTAACAGAGAAACATTTTTTATAAAACCGAAAAATTGATTATGGGAGGAAATTGAAAATGGCGAAAGAAGAGAGATTTGAAAAAATATATTCTCAGGGAGCATTAACTACTACTGAGATATGGGTGGATAAGGAAACTGGTGTGAATTATTTATATCATGCATGTGGGTATTCAGGTGGACTGACTCCATTGTTGGACAGAGATGGGAAACCAGTTATTTCTCAGGCTATAAATAGATGACCTTAGAAACAGCAACTGTTATGGTAAGTAACAGCATCGTCACAATATGTATATGGTCGATTGGTGTGTGCGGTAATATACTATATTCAGAAAAACAATTCAGGAGATTTTTATGAGAAGATCAGGTTGGACAAAATGGTTGATCGTGATTCCGGCAATGCTAGGCATTGTGTTGGTGACCTATGTGCGGTATACAACGGATATCTGGGGATTTGGTGCATTTATCTGCCAGCTGATTGCAATTTTGGAATTGGCTTATGGTCTGCGAATTGCGATGCTGGCACAGAATAGAAAGAAGTCCTATCGGTTAACACCGGAAGAACGACATGAGTATGCACGGTATTTATATGAGAAGCAATATCACCGTTACCCTGCTGTAGCGAATCAGATGCTTTTGGTTATGGCACGGATGAGTGTACTCCTTAACAATTATGAACGGGCTGCACAGGAGCTGGCAGATATTCGTATAGATAAATTCAATCCAGCACAGTTGAAGTTGTATTATTACCTGAAAGTGGTTACAGCAATGGCAGCAGGAGATGCGACAGGGATTCAAGAGAGCCAGATGTGTTACGCAGGGATTCCGGATACTAAATGCACATATCCGTCAAAAGCAGAGCTTGCTATGTGGATAGAGCAGAGAGCGGCAGCGCAGATGGCAGAGGCACTGAAGAAGGCAGTGCCGGATAAAAAAGAGCATCCGATACGGATCAGTATCATTACTTTGGTTCTTGCGTATAGTACCTTCTTCTATGGATTGTGGTATGGTATAAAACGTGATATGGGATATGAAGTGAGATATCGTTTCGCAGAAATATCGATTACTGTTATTACAATCAGTCTGGCGGTTCTTTTGATCTGGGGGATCGTGAGTTTATACAGACACAATTGCCAGGCATTATCCATACAATTCGGTAAAAACAAAGTGGCATTGATAATTGTCTATGGAGCTGCTGCGATATTTGCACTTTTGATTATTGGAATGAGTGGTCTGAGTGTAGTGTTCGGAATGGATGGAACAGAAACGGTGACTGGTTGTGACAGCAAATATACGTATATAACTGTGCAGGAAGATTATGGTGGTGAACGGAGATACAGAACCAATAATCCATTTGTTATGCAGAGTATGGATGGTCTGTGGTGGTCTTCGGATACAATAGATGAAGAAGATAATCAAGAAGAGGATACTACAGAATTACCGGATTTGGATACAGAGAATTCAACAGATTCAGAGGATATTCAGAGTGGAAATACCATAGAAGATTACGAGACAGAAGGGCAGCATGATGGTCTGACAATTCAAAATGCAATGCTGGCAGTTTATAATTACCTTCAGGAGCAGAATACACTTCAAAATATGGCGTTCAGTTACACGGCGAATGCAAAGGGAGAAGTCTATGCTGTCGTCAGCGAAACGCAGGAAACAAAGAACGGTAATACGGTAAATGTGAGATACTGTCTGTACGATAATGGTTCCAAGACAGATGCAGATGGTAATTCCTGCGAAGAACTGGTGTTAGAAAAAGTATATCCGGATGGCAATTACGAGACCGAATTGGTAGATTTTTATCTGGTAAATGCAGATACGATGCAGGTGACAGACGAACAGAAGAATACGTGGTAAAATAAATTCTGGGGAAGTAGGTGCATTGTATGACAATGAGAGAAAAAATAAAACTATTATCGTAAATGTTTCAAGCGGACTGGGTTCTTTTGGAAGTATGCAAAAGGACTCCAAGACATAAGAGGTGAACTGCGCTGATCCAGGTGCCACGGCAACAGATTTGAATGTCGACGGAGGAAAGCAAACAGTACAGGCGCAATCGTAAAACTTGCAATGATTGATAAAACCGGACTAACAGTAACTTTTATTAGTCGATTTGGAAATATGCCTTGGTAATCAACAATTCCGGTTTTACTGACTAAGAAAATGAGGAGGATTCATAATGAGTGAGAAAACAGAGATTACTTTTATGCAAACAAGACTAATCCGGCTTGCTTCAGAAGAGTGGCATTTACCTGTTGAACAGATTATCCACTTGTTTAAAGAAGCCGATGTTCTTGGATATATAGAAAAATGCTATGGGATTTTTCATTGTGAAGGCGATGAAGCTGTGCTTGAAGATATTACTGAATTTTTGCAAAGAAAGGGGATAGAGATTAGTGCTTGAGTTAAAAGATGGATTTGTTCTCTATCATGGAAGTTATTGTGAAGTAAAAGAGCCAGATCTTGCCAAATGTGCAAAGAGAAAAGATTTTGGACAGGGATTTTATTTAACCACATCAAAGGAACAGGAAGAAAGTTTTCTGAGAACCTCAATAGCCAAAGCCATCGCAACCGGAACAATTGAAGAGGGGCAGAAGTTTGGATATATTTCAACTTTTGAATTCAAACTTTCAGAAAATCTTGAAACGCATATTTTTGAAAATGCAGATGTGGACTGGTTACATTGTATCGCCGCTCACCGAAAGAAAAAAATGTTTATTGAGGTTGAACGTGAAATGGCAAAATATGATATCATTGCAGGAAAGATTGCGGATGATGCAACAAACGCTACTCTTACCGCTTATCTTGCGGGTGCTTTTGGGACTGCAGGTGATAAAGTAGCAGACGATTTCTGTATCAGACAGTTGCTGCCGAATAAATTGAAAGATCAATACTGCTTTAAAACTGAGGCAGCTATTGAGTGTCTGAAATTTGTGAAAGGTGAGAAGATATGGCTGAAGTAACAATTCCAAAGGAAAAAATGAATTATACAATCGACCTTCTGATCACTATGGTGACAGATGAAATCGCAGAAGAGACAGGCAAGGACAGAAACGAGGTATTGACAGATTTTTTGTGTTCAAAGACAGGAAAAGCACTGTATGATGAGAAGACAAAGCTGTGGTGCACTGGTCCGGCATATATAGCTGAACTGTATATGGAAGAATTAAAGAAATCCTGATATGGGATGTGAGTTTAAATTTATACGACAATGGTGACAAAGACTTTCATTCCAAGGAGCAACAATTAAATATTTCAAAAACGCTGAGGTCAGCATTTCCTAATCACAGGACAACGACCTCAGTTTTTTATACCCAGGAATCGGCATTCATGAATAAGCCGGTTCTTTTTGTTTACAGAAAAAAGAAGGAGTACAAGAAAATGAGCAGAGCAAAAAATCCAAAGTATGAATCCATGTCATTGGAGGAACTGAAGGCCAACATGGAAAAGAGCAGACAGGAACTGGAGGCAGCAATTCACCACAAAAACATTCTGGAGCAGCGGAAGAAGCTGGTAGAACGCAGGGAACGTTCCCACCGGCTGATTGTCAAAGGGGCAGAGTTTGAGAAAGTATTTCCGCTGTCCAGAGATCTGGAACAGGAAGACGTCCAGGACATGATGAATCAACTGCAGAACAGCAGTTACAACAAGAGTATTGTGCGGCAGGCTCATATAGCCGCCTTACACAAAGATCAACAGCAGATTGCAGAAGCAGTAAAAAAGACAGAGAAGGGAGATGACAGTTAATGGCACTGTATCATTTTTCAGTAAGGAATGTATCCAGAGGGAAAGGGCAGATGGTGGTCGCTTCCGCAGCCTATATTTCCGGGCAGAGGATTTTTGACAGTTATTACAACAAGATACACGATTATACGAGCAAGTCAGGTGTGATATTTACAGAAATCCTGACACCGGAGTATGTGCCAGAGCGTCTGACTGACAGGGAAACACTCTGGAACGAGGTGGAGCATGTGGAACGGAACAACAAGGCACAGCTTGCCTATTCGTTTGACATTGCACTGCAGAATGAATTGACACTTGAGGAAAATATCAGACTGGCAAAAGAGTTCTGCCAGGAGCAGTTTGTGGCACGTGGCATGATCGTGGATCTGGCAGTCCATGAGGGAAAAGCGGAAAATGAAGAAGAACCGGATAATCCCCATTTCCATGTGCTTGTCCCAATCCGTCCTTTTACAGAGGAAGGAATCTGGGGCAATAAGCAGAGAAGGGAATATATTCTTGATGAGGATGGAAACCGGGTGAAGGATGCCAAAGGAAAAGATATGTTCAATGCTGTTTCTACTACCGGATGGAATGATCCGGAGCTTTTAAAAGAATGGCGGCGGGCATGGACAGAGAAAGTAAATGGGAAATTCAGGGAGTGCCACATGGCATCCAGAATCGACCACCGTTCCTACAAAGAACAGGGGATTGACCTGATCCCGACCATCCATGAGGGATATGAAGTCCGGGCAATGGAGAAAAAGGGAATCAAAACGGTGATCGGAGAATTGAACCGGGCAATCCGGCAGTTTAACCAGATGTTTATTTCTCTGAAAGAATCCATTCAGTGGATGAAGACAGCTTATGAGGAAATGAAAGCAGAGCTGGATCGCAGGCAGAACCCGACACTGCTGGAAAGCCTGCAGGATTATTATGATAAAAAGACACAGGGCAGACCACCACTTCCCAATTTTTATGCGGAGATGAAACAGAGAGGTAAGAATCTCTCCAATTTACAGGAGTTTGCAAAATCCATCAGTTATCTTCAGACACATCAGATAGAAACGATGGATGACTTGCAGGAACGGATTGAGGAACTGAACGGTGTTGTTTCTGTCAGTAAAAAAGAAATTTCTGAAAAGCGGAAACAGTTAAAGGAACTTGAGAATCTGGAAAAGATGGCAGAGGTAATAAAAACAAATCAGCCATTGATTGATGAGTATAACCATTTCTATTTTCAGAAAAGACGGGAGAGATATTATCAGCAGCATAAAAAAGAAATCAATTATTACCGCAAATGTGAACGGGAACTGAAACAACATCTGGATAAAAATGGAAAAGTGCCAACTGCCAGATGGAAACGGGAGAAAGAAGAACTTCAGGCGGGGATCGAAGAGCTGAAAGCAGATAATCAGCCGTACCAGGAGGAACTAACTTTTGTGAAAAAGGTACAGAGCTGTGCGGATATTGCCAGACGTGACCGGGAAATGGCAGAAGCAGATACTTCCGGGCGTTCAGAAGAAAAAAGGGAGAAGCAGGTGAAGTTCCCGACATTTTACACAGTTCAGGCGAAAGAGATTCTTGAAGAAAACGGGAAAGCAGAGCAACAGCCGTTGAACCAGTCGGAGCAGAATCCAGAAAAGAAGACCTCTCTTCTGAGAAAACTGGATGAAAAAAAGAAAGAGTGTGCAGAGCGTGATGCAAAACAACAGGCAGTGAAGAAAAAGCGAAACTATGACATGAGTTTATAACAGTCTGTCAGCAGGACAGACGGGAAAGGATGAGCAAAATGCAGTATACAGAAGAACAAATTATAAGAGCAAATCAGACAGATCTTGTTTCTTTTCTGAGCGCACAGGGAGAACAACTAGGGAAAAGCGGAAAGGAATACCGTTGGAAAAAGCATGACAGTGTAACGGTATCCGGAAACCGGTGGTACAGGCACAGTCAGGGGAGGGGTGGCTATCCGGTGGATTTTGTGATGGAATTTTACAATGCCACATTTCCGGAAGCTGTCAAGATGCTAACCGGGGAGGAAGGCGAAGGCAGGAACAGTACCTGCCCCGCCCCGTCCCCTGACTTCCGATTACCAGAGAAAGAGGAAAATAATGATAGAATCATCAGATATCTGACAGAAAACAGAGGGATTGAAAAGAATATGGTGGAGGAATGGATCGGCAGTGGGGATATTTATGAAGAAAAGAAGCACCATAATGTGGTGTTTGTTGGCAGAGATGCAGACGGTATTCCAAGATATGCCCATTGCAGGGGAACTGGTGAAACAAAATACCGGGGAGATGTGGCTGAATCTGATAAATCTTACGGATTCTGTCACAGAGGGACGGATAATCAGTTGTTTGTGTTTGAAGCAGCCATTGATCTGCTTTCTTTTATCCAATTATTTCCCAAAGACTGGAAAAAGCGGAGCTACCTGAGTCTGGGTGGCATTTCCAGTGCGGCACTGATGGCTTTTCTTTCTGAACGCCCTCAGATTACTTCGGTTTTCCTGTGCCTGGATAATGACCATGCAGGGAATGAAGCCAGTGAGAAATTGGCAATAGAAATCCCGGACGGATACAGTGTCATCCGTCTGAAACCGTCCCGAAAGGACTGGAATGAAATCCTCTGTGATAAAAATGCAGACAGGAAGAAATCAATCATTGAAACAGTTACAATGAAAGTACCGGAGAAGGAAGAACTGGTGCCGATGTTGTGTTATGAAGACATTGAACAGACCAGTGTAGAATGGCTGTGGTTTCCCTATCTGCCATTTGGAAAACTGACGATTATTCAGGGCAATCCAGGAGAGGGAAAAACTTATTTTGCCATGATGCTGACCGCAGCCTGCACGAACCGTAAGACTTTCCCGAACATGGAAGAGATTGAACCTTTTAATGTGATCTATCAGACTGCAGAAGACGGTATGGGAGATACGATTAAGCCGAGGCTGGTGGAAGCAGGAGCAGACCTGAGTCGGGTGATGGTCATTGATGATACAGAGGAAGCATTGACGTTATCCGATGACCGTATTGAAAAAGCAATCCGTCAGAATCAGGTCAGACTTTTAATCATTGATCCGGTACAGGCTTTTATCGGTGCCGATGTGGATATGAACCGGGCAAATGAAGTCCGTCCGGTATTCCGGAAACTGGGAATGATCGCTGAAAAGACCGGTTGTGCGATTGTGCTGATCGGACATCTGAATAAATCTTCAGGGACACAGAGTACTTACCGGGGACTTGGTTCTATTGATATCATGGCGGCGGTGAGAAGCCTGCTTTTTATCGGGAAAGTAAAGAAAGACCCGACAACAAGAGTACTGATCCATGAGAAAAGTTCTCTTGCACCTCCAGGTGAGACGATGGCATTTAAACTTGGAGATGAAGAAGGATTCCGCTGGGTGGGAGCTTATGAGATTTCCGCAGATGATCTTCTGGACGGAAAGGAAGGAAAGCCGACAGAAACAAAACTGCAACGGGGAACGAAACTGATCTATGAACTGCTTGCAGACGGAAATGCAGTCACAATCCGGGAACTGGATGAAAAGGCAAAAGCACAGGGAATCTCCCAGAGAACCATGCGAGAAGCCAGAAGCCGGATGAAAGAAGAACTGGATTATCGGATGAATGAAAAGCAGGAAAATACCATTCGATTAAAAAAACAAGGGAGAATGGGTGACGGCAGAATTTTGGAGTGAACGGCAGGCTTTATAGATACCCTATCTGCCGTCTGCCGTCTGCCGGTGCAAGGCAATCAAACGGAAATAGCAGGTATCCATACAGAATAAGGATTGCTGTGAATCTGGAACAAAAATGAATTGTAATATGGCGGATATAATGGTATGATTATCCGGTAACAGCAATGTTACGGGGAAGCACCTGTGACAGGGTGTGGCTGCCTCCTGATATTTACAGACCGGAGCCTTTCGGGGTTCTGAGATGAAAGAAAGGAGGTGCGTGATATGACAGCTTATGAGATTATCTCAATATTCTTAGGCGTACTCAGTTTACTGATCGCTTTTGGTAGCCTGTTAATTGCGATTATTGCCTTTCTTGATCGGAAGAACAAGAGGAAATAAAAATGCCTATCCTGTCTGCCAACAGGATAGGCGGTGGTCGTAAGACCATTTAGTCAACTCAGGCGGCATCCACTTTGGAGTGGGTGCTTTTCCTATAACAAATGTACCACACATTCCTCTTGTTTTCAATGGGAAAATTAAAATATGCAGTTCATCTGACAGGGATTTATCCCTGTCTTTATTATATCCCCAATTTCTGAAATGTTAATACAAAAATTTTAATATATGTAACCAACAGTCTGGGCAGTTAATCTGTAAAAATGGATTAGCTGCTCTTTTTTTGCAAAAAATGGAGGTTTTACAATGGCAGTGAAGAAGAAAATTATCAACATCAGAGTATATTTTGACGGTGATCAGGACGCAAAAGAAGTGTTTGCAGAGGTGATCGCACAGAAAATACGTGACACGAAAACAAAAGATAAACTTGCAATAATGAAAGATAAGCAGTATAATGATTATGAGTTCAGTAATCTGAAATCTGCGTAGGATGTGCAAAGTAACGGAGGTATCAGATGAACAACAGATATATGAGTAACAATATAGAAAGAAATGCAACCTGGAGAGTTGGTGTATACTGCCGACTTTCCAAAGATGACGAATTGACCGGAGAGAGTGCCAGCATCTCCAACCAGAGAGACATACTGGTGAATTACTGTCAGTCACAGGGCTGGCAGGTGGTGGATGTGTTTCAGGACGATGGTTATACAGGATTGAACACAGACCGACCTGATTTGCAGAGACTTCTCAAAGCCTGTGAAAAAGGACTGGTGAATCTTGTAATTACCAAAGACCAGAGCCGACTGGGACGAAACCATGTACAGACAGGATTTCTGATGGAGGAGTTTTTCCCAAAGCATGGAGTAAGGTATATCGCATTATATGATAATGTGGATACCTTTGCCGGAGACAATGAGATTGCCCCATTTAAGAACGTGCTGAACGAGATGTATTCCAGAGATATTTCCAAGAAAGTCCATGCGTCCTATCACCTGCAGGCAACCAAGGGAAAGTTTACAGGTGTTGTTCCACCACTGGGATATCAGAAAGACCCGGAGGAAAAGGGACATCTCCTGATTGACGACGAGACAGCACCGATTGTCCGGAAAATTTTCCAGTGGGCGGTGGACGGTCATGGGATTAACTTTATATCCAGAGAACTGGAACGCCAGCAGATTCCCTGCCCGTCATGGTGGCACCGGAAACGGGGACTCCGCACCTATTACACAAAATGGGAAAAGAAAGACCCGGAAAATGGGAAATATGTATGGGATGAATCCTATCTGAAATCCCTGCTGATGAATCCCGTTTACTGTGGTGACATGGCTTCCCAGAAAAGGTACTACCGTTTCAAGATTGGCAATCAGGGAGATAAAGCTCCGGAGGACTGGATCACAGTCAGGGATACCCACGAAGCAATCATTCCGCAGGATGTATTTGATCTGGTACAGGCAAAGATGAAAGGCAGGAAACGCCAGACAGAACAGGGAGAATACAGCATGTTTGCCGGATTACTCCGCTGTGCAGAGTGTGGCGGTGCGTTGACGTTGAAGAAGACGCACACCAAAGACCAGCATGAAGTTTATACCTGTTCCACTTATATCCATAAGGGGAAAGCACATTGTACCCAGCACCGGGTGGACGCTGATGACCTGTATGATGCAGTCCTTACCAGAATCCAGGAATGTGCAAAAGCAGTTACCGGAGACGGAACAGAACTGGAAAACCGGGTAAAGGAGTTATGCGAGGAAGATACACAGGGACACAGGGAAAGTCTGGAGAAGCTGGTATCAAAGCAGAAAGACCGCCTGGAAACGTTAGACCGGCTGATTGCAAAACTGTATGATGACCTTATCAATGACAAGATTACAGAATCTGTTTTTGATAAGATGCTGGAGAAGACACAGAAGGAGCAGACAGATATCAAAAAGGAACTTTTCCAGAATGAGAGTGTGCTGAATACGGAAGAAAAACTGGATGCACAGTCCCAGCAGTGGATTGACGATATTAGCGAGTATGCGGACATCAAAGAACTGGATGCCAATCTTCTGAACCGGCTGATCAGTAAAATCGTTATCTCAGAACCGCAGGAGAAAGACGGAACAGAAAATTACTGCCGTACTCCTGAAACGGTCACAATGGAAATTCATTTCAACTTAAAACCAATACCGGAGCTTGGAACCATCGAAAGAGGTTCCGGCTCCCATAAATAAGAAAAATCTATCAAAATTTAATCTATTTTAATCTTTTCAAGGCTCATTTCGAGCAAATATTTTCTCATAAAAGACATAAAACAGTTGATGGCGGGCGGTGGCATCGTACTGATTGGAATAAACCTGATTCCACAGCTTGCAACTTTGTTTGGATAAATAAATGGGTGGAATAACCGAAAAAATAACAGAGTTCATAAAGGATCTGCTAACAGGCTGGATCACATCAAACCTGGATACCATGTTCACCGATGTAAATACCAAAGTAGAAACGATTGCTACAGAGGTTGGGAAAACACCCCAAAATTGGAACAGTGGCATTTTTTCCATGATAAAAAATCTGTCGGATAATGTCATTGTCCCCATTGCGGGGATGATTATTACATTTGTACTGTGTTATGAGTTGATTTCCATGATTATGGAAAAAAACAATATGCACGATACGGATACGTTTATGTTTTTCAAATACATTTTCAAGATGTGGGTAGCGGTATATCTGGTTACTCATACTTTTGATATTGCGATGGCAATTTTTGATGTAGCGAATCATGTGGTATCTAATGCTGGCGGTATGATAACCGGTTCTGCATCTATTGATGTTACAGAAGCATTGAAAACACTTCTTGAAACGCAGATTGAAGATATGGGAATCGGAGAATTACTGGGGCTTGGTCTGGAAACGATGCTGGTCAGTTTATGCTTAAAAATCATATCAGTCCTGATTACCGTCATTTTATATGGACGAATGATAGAAATATATCTTTATGTCTCTGTGGCACCTATTCCGTTTTCAACATTTACGAACAGGGAATGGGGAAGTATTGGAAATAATTACGTGAAGGCATTATTAGCGTTGGGATTCCAGGGATTTTTTATGATGGTATGTGTTGCGATTTATGCAGTTCTGGTAAATGCTATTACAGTTGCGGATAATCTTCATACAGCCATCTGGTCAGTTGCAGCATATACAGTTATTTTATGTTTCAGCCTGTTTAAGACCAGTTCCCTGGCAAAATCAATCTTCAATGCACATTAGGAGGAAACAAGAATATGGCATATGTTCCAGTGCCGAAAGATTTTTCAAAAATAAAGACAAAATTAGCATTGAATTTAACTAAAAGACAAATTATATGTTTTTCTCTGGCAGGAATTTGTGGTGTTCCGGTCTATTTGCTGACAAAAGCAGGACTGGGAACAGATGTGGCAGCAACGCTTATGATCATAGTGATGCTGCCATTTTTCTTTTTTGCAATGTATGAAAAGGATGGATTTCCAGCAGAGAAAATATTGCTTCACATTATCCGGCAGAAATTTTTAAGACCTGGAATCAGGGTCTATCGTTCCCAAAACTTATATGACCGGATTATAGAGTACGATAAATTAGAGAAAGAGGGTGCATGGCTTGAGAAAAAGGCAAAAGAAGCCAGGGAAGCGAGAAATCCGTTCCATTTCCTTAAAAAAGCAGACCGAAAAAAATAAGAAACAGAAAACCGGACTTACGAAAGAGGAAAAAAAGCGTCTGAAAGAACTTCGGATGATAAAAGCGGAGAATCAGAAGAAGAGGAAGCCTTTTACAGCGCAGGATACGATTCCATATAAGGAAATATATAAGGATGGTATCTGTAGGACAGATGACAACTATTATTCAAAAATGGTGCAGTTCTACGATATAAATTACCAGTTAGCGCAGAATGATGATAAAGCGGCTATTTTTGAGAACTATTGTGAGTTCCTGAATTCATTTGACAGCTCTGTTGAGGTACAAATTACATTTCTTAATCAACAGGTGAATTTTGATGAGTATGCAAAAAATATTGATATTCCAGAGCAGGATGACTGTTTCAATGATATTCGGAAAGAATATTCGGATATGTTGAAAATGCAGCTTTCCAAAGGAAATAATGGGCTTGTAAAAACAAAATATATTACATTTTCCATTAAGGCGGATAATCTGCGAAATGCAAAATCCAGGCTGGAGAGAATTGAAGCCAGTGTATTGAATAATTTTAAGGTGATGGGAGCCATGGCAGAGCCTTTAAATGGGGTAGAACGTCTGAAAATTCTGCATGATGTGATGAATATGGACACAAAAGAATCTTTCCATTTCCATTATGGGATGGTTGCAAAAACAGGTCTGCAGACAAAAGACTTTATTGCACCTACCGGATTTGATTTTCGCAATGACAGCTATTTTAGGATGGGACAGACTTTTGGATGCGTGTCATATTTACAGATTACATCACCAGAACTTACGGATAAATTGCTGGCAGATCTGCTGGATCTGGAAGAGAATCTTATCATCAATATGCACCTGCGTCCAATTGATCCCAAGGCAGCTATTAAAAGCCTGAAAAGTACGCTGTCAAATATTCAGAAAATGAAAATTGAAGAACAGAAGAAAGCGGTCAGAAGCGGATATGATATGGATATTATTCCAACGGACATTTCTACATACGGAGAGGATGTGGAGGGATTGCTCAATGAAATCCAGTCCAGGAATGAGAAACTTTTTGAACTTACTTTTTTGCTGATGAATACAGCGGACAATAAGAGAAAACTGGACAATATTGTGTATCAGACTGCAGGAATCGCCCAGAAATATAATTGCAATATACGGAGACTTCAATATCAGCAGGAACAGGGACTTGTGGCATCACTGCCACTGGGAATGAACCGGACTGGAATACAGAGAATTATGACTACGACTTCTACAGCAATCTTTGTTCCGTTTACCACACAGGAACTTTTCCAAGGCGGTGAAGCTCTTTACTATGGCTTAAATGCACTGTCAAACAATCTCATTATGGTGGATCGGAAACGATTGAAAACACCTAACGGCCTGATTTTGGGTACTCCTGGTTCCGGTAAGAGTTTTGCAACGAAAAGAGAAATTCTCAATGTTTTCCTGATTACAGACGATGACATTATTATCTGTGACCCGGAGGGAGAATATTTTCCGCTGGTAAATGCCTTAAATGGTGAAGTTATTAAAATCAGTGCAAAAAGTAATGATTACATCAATCCTATGGAAGTGAACCTGGATGTTATTTATCATCCGGAGAAATACAGGATTAATGGCGATGTGGAGGATATTGATACCATTATTGCTGATAAAGCAGAGTTTATCACATCTTTCTGCGAGGTCATTATGAAGAAACCTCAAAATGCAGAATTAAATGGTGATGAGGTTTCCATGATTGACCTGTGTGTAAAAGACATTTATAAAAAATATCTTTACAATGATCCAAAACCGGAAAATATGCCGACTTTGCAGGATTTCTATGAACGTCTGAACTTTTATGCACCAGATAAACCAGCAGCACAGAACATTGCCAACAGTCTGCAGTTGTATGTAACAGGATCGCAGAATGTATTTAACCATCGAAGTAATGTCGATACGCAGAACAGAGTGGTATGCTTTGATATCCGGGAACTTGGAACCACACTACGAAAAGCAGGGATGTTGATTGTCCAGCATATGGTTTGGACAAGAGTATCACAGAACCGCAGTCGCAGGAAATCAACCCGTTATTATGTGGATGAATTTCACCTTTTGCTGAACCAGCCACAGACTGCTAATTATTCTATTGAAATGTGGAAGAGATTTCGTAAGTGGGGTGGAATCATTACAGGAATCAGCCAGAATGTAACAGATTTTCTTGGCTCTCTGGCAGTAGAAAGTATTGTGGGAAACAGTGATTTTATCCTGATGTTAAATCAGCACAGTGGGGATCAGAAGATCCTTGCGGAGAAATTGAATATTTCCAAGCATCAGATTTCTTTTGTAAATAACAGTAATGCAGGAGAAGGGCTGCTTTTTTACGGAAATGTAATCATACCTTTTGCAGACAGATATCCGCAGGATACCAGAACCTATGCTTTGATGAGTACTAAACCGGATGAGATTCAGACTTAACGGACAAAAAAGCAGAGGTGAGGTACATTGGGAAAACAAAAATATACGGCGAAAGAGAAGAAAGTCAGCCGTATGACCAGAAATGGTCTGGTTGAGGAAAATCTTGCAACAAAGGAGACCAGAAAAGTTACAAACAGCGATCAGGAGTTGTCTTATAAACAGAAAGATGTAGAACAGGCATTTATTACTTCTGAAAAGAAGAAAAACTCTCATAAAAAAGTTGAAAAGAAACAATTTTCCGAAAAAGTTCAGGAGGGAAATCCTGCCAAAAAAGAAGAGGCTGCAAACAGTCCTCCGGGAAAACGAAAAACACAGGGACGGTACAGATACCGGGACAAGCCTGCAGGTGTATCTGTGGATTCAGCGGTAGAAATACGTGAGCGCAAAGAAAAACACAGGAGCCAGTATCAGCGACAGAAAAAGAAACAGCAGAGACTGCAGTTTGGAAAACTGGAGACAGATGGAAGTCTGAAGAAAGAAAAGAAAACTTCGGCTGAAACAGATGGAGGACATTTTCAGGCAGAGAAGAATGATGTTTCTACAAACCGAAAAAAAGGAAAGCAGAAATATAGCCGAAAAACAATAAAAACTTATCAGGAAGTGGATAAGGCTGCAAGAAAACAGGAAGCTGAGAGGCAGAACAAAATTCCGAAAGATTCTGTTTATACCAAGAAAACAAATGAGGAACAGAAAGCAAAGGTAAAGTACCATTTATATTTCGACAAAAAAACAGGGAAAACGGATGGTAAAAAGAAAACCTTGTCTTCTGTTCCAAAGAAAGCATTAAAAAATGCAGTATATCAGAAAGCAGGCGAAGACGAAGAGGAAAACAGTGCTGTAGATGCAGCACATAAGCTGGTGCGTTCAGGTGAGTGGATATTACAGGAACATAGCAGTAGAAATATCAGGAAGAACCGCAGTCAGATACATAAAGAAAACCGTTTAGAGCAAAGAGCCTGGAAGAGTGCATCCAGGTATCAATATCAGAAATATCTGGAAGAACATCCAGAGATGCAGAAAAAGCTGATCAGAAAATTAATACAGAAGCAGAGGATTAAGCGAGAGTATCAGATGGCATACCGGGCTGGGAAGATTGCAAAAGAAACAAAAGACACCTCAATCCGGTCAGTAAATCTTGCTACTAAAATTGCAAGAAAGGCACAGGAAGTATTTGTAAGAAATGTAACTACTCTGATCTCAATGGGGTTGTTATTGATTTTGCTTCTTTCCGTAATGACAGGATTTGCTTCCTGTTCGGCTATGTTTTCTAATGGAATTTCTACGGTAATCGCTTCCAGTTACATTGCGGATCCGGACGAAATTGAAAAAGCAGAGTTGTATTATACGCAGTTGGAAGCCAGTCTTCAACAGAAAATAAACCAGATGGAAGCCCGGTATCCAGGAAAAGATGAATACAGATATAACATTGGTGAAATCGGCCATGATCCCCATACATTGATCAGTTATCTGACTGCCAGGTATGGGGATTTTAAGTTTGATGAGATAAAAGGAGAACTGGAAACAATTTTTTCTTTACAGTACGGAATCACCGTAGAGGAAAAAAGTGAAACCCGGCAGGAAACATCTACAATACAGGTAGGGCAGTCATTGGGAAATGTTGTGACCAGTGGATACTGTAACTGTCCTATCTGCTGTGGCGTGTGGAGTGGAGGACCAACTGCTTCAGGGGCAATGCCACAGGCTAATCATACGCTTGCGGTTGATGCTGCAAACCCATTTCTTCCAATGGGGACGAAAGTAGTGATGAATGGGATTGAGTACACCGTAGAAGATACTGGAAACTTTGCCCAGTATGGTGTCCAGTTTGATGTTTATTATGATAATCACGCAGTAGCTGAGGCACATGGTCATCAGACCTGGGAATGTTTTCTGGCAGAGGGCAATCAGAACTCTGTGGAAGTTACCCGTACAGTAACTGCAGATGTACTGAATGTTTCTGTTCAGGCAAAACCGCTTAGAAGTGTTATTCTGTCCAGAATGGAAGAGGATGAGCAGGAAATTTATGAAGAGGTCTATTCCAACAGAGGAAATTTACAGACATATAAAACTCCGGTTGAGTTAAACTGGTATGCCTATATCAGTACCTATTATGGGTATTCTGTAAACAATGGAACCGGGCAGACACAACTTCACAGAGGTGTGACGGTTAATGTACGACAGGGAACAGAAGTGAAGTCAGCGATGAATGGTTTTGTTGTAGATGTAGGATATAGCGGAACTTTTGGAAATTATGTAGTTACGCAGGATAAAAAAGGTGTGCAGATTAAATACGCTTATCTGCAGAGCATTTCGGTAGCAAATGGTCATGAAGTAACAACAGATACTGTAATTGGTACAACGGGAAGTACAGGAAGTGCAACCGGAAGCCAGTTATATTTGGAACTGGTCAAAGATGGGGAATATTATAATCCTGTTTTTTATATCAGTACCGGAGATAGCGGGCTGTATGGTGGAGGCGGCAGTTATGATGATGAGACTGTGCGGAGATTATTTGCGGAAGCAGACAAATATCTTGGTATGCCGTATGTATGGGGCGGTTCCAGCCCGGAGACTTCTTTTGACTGTTCTGGTTTTGTAAGCTATGTGTTTACCAATTCGGGTGTCTGCAATATGGGAAGACTTACTGCACAGGGAATTTATGACATTTGTATGCCTGTATCACCAGAAGAAGCAAGGCCAGGAGATATTATCTTTTTCACTGGGACGTATGATGCGGGAGAGCCGGTTACCCACGTAGGAATTTATGCCGGAGATGGACAGATGATCCATTGTGGAAATCCAATTCAGTATACGTCCATTAATTCTGCATACTGGCAGTCTCATTTTTATGCTTTTGGCAGGCCATAAGGAGGGGCGTATTTGAACATTGAACGAATAAAAGAAGAACTTGCAAGAACCTACGTTAAGATTGAAAAGCTACAGAAAAAAGCAAGGGATCTGGAAGAACAGAAGAAACAGGCAGAGGATATGGAGTATCTAAAAATTATCCGAAGCAATGGAGTTTCCGCAGAGGAACTTCAGTTGATGATTGATATCAGCAAGGAGGAACAAAAAAAGATATTGGAAACCAGAGAAAAGGAGCAGACAGAAAATGAAGAAATTTCATAAAAGAGCAGCTGTATTTTTAACCGCAGCTACGTTAGCAGGACTTCCGGCAGGAGCTTTCTTTTATAGTTCGCCCGGAAGTCTGACTGTATGGGCAGATAATGTAGAAGTGGAATCATCAGAAGAAAGCAGCCCGGAAGATGTTGATTTTTCAGATGGATCAGAAGTTGAAATTCATGCAGATCCAGTGGAACAGGCACAGGAAGATGCAGGAAATGATGTGACGGAAACACCGGAAGTAGGGATTACCTTTACAGAACCCGAAGGCTGGCAGACAGATACGGCAACCGTAAAAATTCAAGTGGAAGATACAAAGAATACAGGTGCTTTTTCTATTGCAAAAGTAGAAGCAAGACTTTCAGAAAATGGAGGATGGTCAGACATAACCGGAAATATGGAAGTATCCATCTCTTCTAATTGTAGTGTTTATGTGAGAGTTACCGATCAGAATGGAAATACTTATGAGCAGAATCGTTACATAGAGTGTTTTGATAAAACCAAACCAACTATTATTGCGGCTGCGAAGAACGGGATACTGATCGTGCAGGGAGTTGATGCGGAATCGGGAATTGCTACTTTGTATGTCAATGGAAATGAATTCACAGAACTGACGAATAATACATTAAATGTCCGTTTGCAAAAAGCGGATACTTCCTATGAATACTTTACCCTGCAGGCAAAAGACAAAGCAGGAAATATGTCAGAAATCTATAAAGTAGGAAACCCTTATTATGAAAATCCAGATGCAGTAAAAGAGAATACAGAGGTTTCTGGAACGGAGCAGAATGCAGCTTCTTTGCCAGTCGATGGAACTGCAAGTAAGCCCACCAGTGCTACGGCAACCGTAACGGAACATCAGACAACGAACGAGACTGCTACTGCACCAACAGAACCAGAAAACACAGGAAATGAAATGGATACAGAAGCAGATACCGGACGGGTGCAGGGAGAAAGTTCTGCTTCCGGCATGACAACAGGAACAGTTCAGGACAAAGGGGGAAAGGAATTTTATACGATCAAGACAAAAAGTGATAAGGTTTTTTATCTGATCGTAGATAAGGATAAAACGGATGAAAATGTTTATCTTCTTACAGAGGTAGGCGAAAATGATCTGTTGAACTTTACGGATACCAACATGACCACACTTCCACAGAACCAGGCTATTGCAGAATCCGCACTGCCACTTGAAACAGAGAAGCTCACAGAGACACCGGAACCAGAAGTTACGATCATACCGGAAGAAAAGGAAGAACCTGAGAAGAAAAGCAATAATTCCGGCACGATTTTATTAATGCTGCTGGTTCTGGCAGGAGTTTGTGGTGCTTACTATTATTGGAAATTTATGAAAGGAAGAAATACTTCTTTTGATTATGAAGAGGACGAGGACGACGATGAGGAGGAAGATACAATTCGTGAGGATGATGAAGAATTAGAAGAATATGAAATGGAAGGTGAAGTAGAAGACGAAGAATCAGAGGAATAACTTTGTTTCACTTAATTACAGCGACAGGTGCAGAAAGGAGATAGAAAATTGCAGCTTGTAATTGCGGAAAAACCCAGCGTAGCCAGAAACATTGCGAAGGTGCTTCATGCCACAAACGTAAAAGATGGCTATCTGGAAGGAAAAGAGTATCTGGTTTCCTGGTGTATTGGGCATTTGATTGAACTGGCCAGTGCAGATCAGTACCGGTACGACTGGAAAGCATGGAAATATGAAACACTTCCCATGATTCCGGAGAATTGGAAATATCAGATTAAAGAAAGTACCAAAGGGCAGTTTCGGGTTTTAAAGGAACTGCTTCACAGAGCAGATATCACAGAAGTTATATGTGCAACAGATGCAGGAAGAGAAGGGGAGTTGATTTTCCGTCTGGTATATAACCAGGCAGAATGTAAACTTCCCTTTAAAAGACTGTGGATTTCTTCCATGGAGGAAAAAGCAATTCTGGAAGGATTTCAGCAGCTGAAAGATGGACATGAATATGATGATCTTTATTATTCTGCAGTGGCGCGAAGTGAAGCAGACTGGCTGGTAGGAATTAATGCCACCAGACTGTTTACGGTACTGTATCACCATCGGTTGATTGTAGGTCGGGTGCAGACACCTACACTTGCAATGCTGGTGGAACGGGAAAAGAGCATCGAGAACTTCCAGAAAGAGAAGTATTATCTGGTTCATCTTCTGATGGATGGATTGGATGCTGTAAGCAACCGGATAAAAGAGAAAAGTGCTGCCGTTCAGATGATGGAGGACATGAAGGATGAAACTGCACAGATTCTTTCAGTAAAGAAAGAGAAGAAAAAGGTACAGCCGCCGAAATTATATGATTTGACCACATTACAGAGGGAAGCAAATCGTCTTCTTGGATTTACGGCACAGCAAACCTTGGACTATACCCAAAGCCTTTATGAGAAGAAACTGGTGACGTATCCAAGGACGGATAGCCAATATCTTACAGATGATATGGAAGAAAATGCTCTTCTGGTTGTCGGGGCAGTAAATAGTATGTTTCCTGAAATGTCAATAAAGGGTTCAGAACCAGATATAAAGAGACTTTTGAACAGTAAAAAGGTATCAGATCATCATGCAATTATACCAACGGTAGAAATTACAAACATGGATTTAAAAGCACTTCCGGGTGGAGAAAAGGAAATTCTCATGCTGATTGCATCAAAGTTATTATGTGCATCGGAACAGGAATACATATATGAGAGTATTAAGACTGAAATTTCCTGTCATGGAGAACTATTTACTGCATCTGGAAAGAATGTTCTCCAATATGGATGGAAAGAAGTGGAAGAACGGTTCTTTAAATCATATGGGAAAAATGCAGAAAATCCAGAAGAGGAGGAAAGTGATTTTCCAGATATAAAAATGGGACAGGTATTTGAAAGTGTTGTTGTAAAATTTAGTGAACATTTTACAGCACCGCCGAAGCATTATACGGAGGATACACTTCTTAGTGCCATGGAACACGCTGGTAGCTCGGAAATGACAGAAGACGCAGAGAGAAAAGGTCTTGGGACTCCGGCTACCAGGGCGGCGATTATTGAGAAGCTGGTCGAGAAAGGTTTTATTGAGCGTAAAAAGAAGCAGATATTACCGACAACAGATGGAAGAAATCTGATCAGGATTCTTCCGGAAATGATCAAATCGCCAAAACTTACAGCAGAATGGGAAAATGATCTGACACTGATCGCCAAAGGTCAGAAAAATGCAGAAGAGTTTCTTTACGGAATTGAAAAAATGGTTACCAAACTGGTAAGTGATAATGGAGAGCCAGTGGAAGAATACCAGAAACTATTTTCGGATGATCGAAAAGAGATTGGAAAATGCCCAAGATGTGGCAATAAGGTTTATGTGGGAAATAGAAATTATTATTGCTCAGGAAGTGATTGCAATTTCACGTTATGGAAAAATAACCGATTTTTTGAAAGCCAGGGAAAAACTCTTGATGAAGCAACTGTCAGGAAGCTGCTGAGTGAGAAGCAGGTGCATTTCAAAGATCTGGTATCAGAGAAAACAAAAAGAAAGTATGAAGCAACTATAAAGATGGAGGTTTCAGAAACTGGAAATCCAAAGTTTCAGTTGATTTTCCCGGAACGGAAGAAAGGAAAAAAGAATGAAGAATAAAAAGAATATGAGAAGATTTTTGTCGGGATTCCTGGCAATGCTTACAGTATTATCCACAATTTTATCACCAATGCTGTCTTATGCGGCAGATGTGGTACCAGCACCAGAAGAGCCACCGTTATATGAAGAAATAAAAAATGAACTGGATGCGGATGAGGTGGTAAAAGCAAAAGATCTGGAACTGGAAACAGGCAGCATTTTTGAAGTGGAGAAAGACTTTACCGGACTGGAAATACCAGATGAAAAAAAGGTAAAGATCACTTTCCATGAGGCAAAAAATGAGGAAAAACAGGACTTTACAACAGATTACGAAGATACATACAAAGCTGTTTATTATGTAGAGCCAGTAAGCGGGCATCCAATTTATCAGATTTATCGTAAGCTGATTGTAAAGGAAGCTGCGGTACAGGTTGCTGAATCTGAGAATCAGGAATCTGTAAGCAATCAGGAAAATGAGAATGAAGCAGAAGACGAGGAGCCAGCCATAGGCTCTGCAGAGAGTGAAGAACCTGTGCAGGATAAGGTAAATGCAGAAATTCCGTCAGAGGATGAAATTTATGAAGAAGTAACTCCGACAGAAATTCCTGTTGAGGAAGAGCCAATAGACACATTAATCCCGGAAAACCCGTCTGAGGAAGTTTCAACAGAAGAACCAGCCATAGATAATCCGGATACAGACAGCACATTTGAAGAAATTACAGATACAGATCCGGAAGAAATGCCAGAAGCGACAGACGACTCTTTTACAGACGGAACAGAGAAAATAGAAGATGCAGATGGAAATTATCAGGTAAATATTGTTCGGGGAGAGGAATTTCATATTGAGCTGAACCATGAAGATGGACAGTATCAGCCAGGAGAAACCGTTGTATTTTCCGGAGATATGCCGCAAGGCAGCTTAATTGCAGTAGGAACAACAAAAGTACAAGCAAACCAGACAGAGAATACAGAAGATTTATTATATTCAGAGGTGACTTATCACGAAGAATCGGATAAATTCAGTTTTGAAATGCCAGCAGATGACATTGATCTAAGTGTTTCCACGGATCAGGCAGAGAACGGTATCATGTTACTTGCAGCCGATACTCCATGGGATGATGCAACAAATATTGAAGCAAATAAATATTACTATTATTCAGATGGCCAGCTTCATCCGTTTGATACAGTTATGGGACAGGGTGGAAATGACAGCTACAAATATGTTCGTTACAAAGCAGGCGGAAAGACTTATACAGTAAATGCGTATTGTATGCAGCACTCCATGCAGTCACCTCCAAGTGGGACAACATATAAAAATATGGTTGAACTGGATGAGGGCGGTGATGATAAATATTTGAGAAAAGCCTTATTCTATGGATATGGCGGTCCAGGATGGGGACATACATTCAATGGATATAATGTAAAATCCATTATGGAAAAATATGGATGCAGTTCTGAGACAAGAGCCATGCAGCATTACCTGGTTGACTATTTATATGATGGCGAATCTGGATTTGGAGGTGCGCTTTCTACAACCGCTAAAAATATGCTGAAAGAGATTAAAGCAGCTCTTGCTAAAATGCCTGATCCGACAGCAATGAAACTTCTTCCAGGACTTTCCGTTAATGCAACGGGAAAGGAAACCGAAAGTTTTACCTGGAAGGCAAATGAAGCATTTACCATTACGATTCATCTGGAGAACGGAGTAAGCCTTGTTAATGAAACCACAGGAAAAACGGCATCTGGAAATGTCACTGTAAAGGGTGGAGAGAAATTCCATCTTGTAGCTACAACAGCCAATATGGGTAGCCTGAAAGGAAAGTATGCGATTACATCTAATTTCCCTTTGGATTTCCATGCAATGCTCTTAAAATTGGAGAGTTCACAGGACATTGGTTTTGGCTACTATACGGATTCCTCTGACCTGCAGATTACAGTTGACTGGCCGGAAGAAGCAGTTATTGAAATTACAAAGAAAGATGGAGATACTGGAAAAAATCTAGCTGGAGCCGTGTATGGGGTATATAGTGATAACGCCTGCACAAAGCTGATTGCTAAAATGCCGCCAACAGACAGCAATGGTTCTTCACGTGTAACTCTTACCAAGACACAGGATACTGTTTACTTAAAAGAGATTACAGCACCGGAAGGTTATGTTGTCCAGGCTTCTTCGTATGGAGTGAAATTAGTAGTTGGCAGTACAACCAAACAGACTGTAACGGACAAAGAGCAGAAAGGAAATCTGACCGTTTATAAAGAGGGAGAAGTTTTTGTAGGAGCTGTATCTGATGAAAATGGAACTTCATTCCAGTATGAGAAACGCCGTCAGAAAGGAGCCGTTTATAACGTATATGCTGCCGAGGATATTGTAACAGCAGGTGGAAAAACAGTTTACAAAAAAGGCGCAGAAGTAGCGAAAAATCTGATCACAGGTGAGAACGGTTCTGTAACGGTAAAGAATCTTCCGCTTGGAAGCTATAATGTAACAGAAGCACAGGCTCCGGAAAATTTTTATAATGCAAAAGAAACAAAAAAAGTAACCATTTCTTATGCAGGGCAGACTGCAGAAGCGGCTTTCTCAGAGACTACCTTTACAAATGACCGTCAGAAAGCAGTGGTGCAGGTGATAAAGAAAGACAAAGATACTGAAAATACACTATCCGGAGGGCATTTTGCTCTGTTTGCAGCGCAGGATATGAAAACTGTGGATGGAAAAGTAGCAGTAAAAAAAGATGCTCTGATTGAGACTGCAATTACTGGTACTGATGGAAAAGCAGCATTTAAAGCAGATCTTCCAGTGGGATTTTCTTATTATGTAAAAGAAGTCCAGGCTCCGGCTGGTTATGTCAGAAATGAGAAAGATACTTATTCTTTCCAGTTCAGTTATACCAATGATGAACAGGCAAAAATTTCTTTCAGTCATACTTTTGTGAATGACAGGGTCAGTGCTGCAATCTCTTTGAATAAAAAAGATGCCGAGACAAAAGATAATAAGGCACAGGGAGATGCTTCCCTGGAAAATGCGGTGTATGGACTTTATGCAAGAAACGACATTACCCATCCAGATGGAAAGACAGGCGTTATTTATAAAGCCGGAAGCCAGATTGGTACGCTAACTACCGATAAAGAAGGAAAAGCAAGGATAGAGAATCTTTATCTTGGAGAGTATTACATCAAGGAAATTACCCCATCCGTAGGATATCTGGCAGACGAGCATGAATATGATCTTGTATGCAGTGATGAAGGTGATCTGACAGCGGTTGTAGAAAAAGAGTGTACCTCACTGGAAACGGTGAAGAAACAGCCGTTTGAACTTATTAAAGCTGCCAATAATGGAGACACAGATGCTGCATTACTATCCGGAGCTGGATTTAGTGCATATCTGGTATCTTCTTTGGTGGTAAAAGAGGATGGAAATTATGATTTTTCCTCTGCAGAGCCGGTTGTGATCGGTGAAAATGGAGCAACGGAAATTTTTACAAATGAGAAAGGCTATGTAAAATCCATTGCAATTCCATATGGAACATATCTGGTGAGAGAAACTACAACACCCCATAATTACAAACCTGTAGATGATTTTATTGTCCGGATTACAGAGAATAAACCAACAGAGCCGCAGACATGGAGAGTTCTTTTGGATAAAGAATTTTCTGCAAAACTGAAAATCATTAAACAGGATGACGAGACTAAAAAATCAGTTTTAATTCCGGGAACAGAGTTTAAAATTTATGATCTGGATCATGAAAAATATGTAGAGCAGGTAACTACATACCCGACAACCGTTACACATACCTCTTATTTCACAGATATAGACGGATATCTGATCTTGCCGCAGAATTTAAAAATCGGTCATTATAGAATCGAAGAGGTAACAGCACCGGACGGTTATACCATTAACAAAAATTATGTCGAAATACAGGTGGACACCAATACCCTGTATCAGACTGATCCGGTATCAGGTGATGTAATCATTGAAGTTGTATATGAGAATCATCCGGTGAAAGGAAAACTCACTGTACAGAAAAAAGGAGAGGTTCTTTCGACCTATAAGAATGATTTTAAGTATGAAGTTCAGAATCTTTCCGGTGCAGTATATGAAGTGTATGCTGCAGAGGATATTTATACAGCTGATTTCCAGAAAGATGACACAGGAAAAAGAATCCTGGAATATGCAAAGGGTGCAAAAGTTGCAGAACTGACAACGGATGAATCCGGAAAAGCAGATCTTGATAATCTGCCTTTAGGAGAATACAAAGTGATAGAAAAGACTGCACCAGAGGGATTTGTATTAAATAAAGAAGAACAGAAGATTTCTTTCGTCTATGCAGACCAGGATACACCAGTGATCTCACAGAGTGCAGAGTTTATAAATGACCGCCAGAAAGTAGAAGTGTCAGTTGTGAAAAAAGATGCTGAAAATGAGAAAGGGCTTTCTGGAGCAGAGTTTGGTCTTTACGCAAAAGAGGATATAAAAGCAGGGGATAAGGTACTGGTAAAAGCAGACGAACTGCTTACAAAAGCGGTAACAGGTGAAGATGGAAAAGCTGTTTTTGAGCAGGATCTGCCATTTGGAACTTATTATATAAAAGAACTGGCAGCACCAGATGGTTTTGTATCTTCTGATGAGCAGATTGAGGTGACTGCGAAATATCAGGGACAGGAAGTAAAAACAGTAAAACTGGAAACTGTTTTTAGGAATGCGCCGACAACAACTGAATTTACGAAATCAGATATTACAACAGGTGTGGAACTTGACGGAGCAACACTGACGATTTTGGATTCAGACGGAAAAGAAGTAGAAAAATGGACTTCTGTAAAAGGAAAAGCTCATGTAATAAAAAGACTCCATGTGGGAAAAACCTACACACTTCGGGAAGAGTTTGCACCATATGGTTATCTGCAGGCGGAGGAAGTGAAATTTACAGTTTCTGATACTGCAGATGTTCAAAAAGTAGAAATGAAGGATGCTGTTCCGGTTGGACGAATCATCATCAATAAAAAAGGTGAATTTGTCAAGGAAGTTACCTGGAAAGATATGCTGGCAGGCGGCATGGACGCAGCATTTGGCTATGTTACAGGTTCTTTGAAAGATGTTACTTTTGAAATTTATGCAGCGGAGGATATCAAGGCTGCAGATGGGGAAAGCAGTGATTATTATAAAAAGGACGAATTGGTAGCAACAATTACGACAGATGCTCTTGGATATGCAAGATCAGAAGATCTTCCTTTAGGCAAATATTATGTAAAGGAAAAAGAGACGGCGGATGGATATGTTCTGGATGGAGAAATCAGAGAGGTTGATCTGACTTATCGTGATCAGAATACTCCGGTTGTGACTTATGATGAGGACTGGCAGAATAACCGCCAGAAAGCAAAAGTAACTGTAGTTAAGAAAGAAAAAAATACAGACCGTGTTCTGGAAGGCGGAGTATTTGCACTTTATACAAAGAATGATATTTTAAATGCAGAAGGCGAAGTAATCCTGAAAGCAGATACCATGATCGAGCAGAAAGCTACGGATCAGGATGGAAGGATTGTATTTACGGCAGATCTTCCAATCAATGGCAACTACTATGTAAAAGAAGTGCAGGCTCCTGCTGGATTTGTGACAACAGAAGAAATCAAGGAATTTGATTTTGCTTATGCGGGAGAAGAGGTTGCAGAAGTATCCTTTGAGTTCACTTATGAAGATGAGCCAACTACTTTTGAAATCACAAAATCAGATATTACAACCGGGGAAGAATTACCAGGTGCAAAACTGAAAGTATCCGATTCAGAGGGAAACGTTGTGGATGAGTGGACATCCGGAAGCACACCACACATCATTAAGGAACTGGAAGTTGGAAAGAAATATACATTAACAGAGACAATTCCTGCTGATGGCTATGCAACTGCAGAATCCATTACGTTTGTAGTAGAAAATACTGCAGATATACAGAAAGTAGAAATGCAGGACGATACAACAAAAATTCTGATCAGTAAGGTGGATATGACAGATGGAAGCAGCGAGGTCAAAGGTGCGAAGCTGTATATCCTTAATGAAAACCAGGAAGTTATGGAAAGCTGGACGTCTGGTGATCAGCACCATTATGTGGAGAAACTTCCAATCGGTACTTATACATTATTGGAGGAAACAGCACCGAAGGGTTACATTGTGGCAAATAAAGTGACATTTGAGATTAAGGACACCGGAGATATTCAGGGAACCAAAATGGAAGATGAACAGGCAATGGGCAAGGTGATCTTAAATAAAACAGATAAAGATACCAAGAAGCCAATGAAAGGTGTAGAATTTGCCCTTTGTGACAGTAAAGGTAAAGTTCTGGAAACTCTGGTAACAGACAGTGCCGGCCATGCAGAATCAAAGAATTATCCGATTGCGACTTTTAAGAATGGGCAGTATAAAAAAGCAATCACATATATCCTGAAAGAAACAAAAACACTGGATGGCTATCAGCTTGATGAAACCGAGCATAAGATTCAGTTTGAATATGTCAATGACCGTACTCCTGTGATTGAATATACTCTAGATCTGACAAATAAGAAAGCTCCGGAAAAAGACACTCCGGAAACATCAGAAAACCAGGGAGTCAGCACTCCTGGTTCCCATGGTTCTGATGCGACTTCTGTATCCAATTCACCAAAAACAGGAGATAATACAAATATTGCTATTTTTGTGCTGGCACTTGCAGTATCAGCAGGATGTCTGGGAACTGTAGTGACAGTTAAGAGAAAACGCAAATGATAATATAAATAGTGTTCTGGGGCTGTGGTTACTGCACAGCCCCATTTTGAAAAGGAGAAGAAATTGAAATTAGGAGCAAGAATAAGAAAAATCCGTATGTTTCGCAACATAACTCAAAAGGAATTGGGACGCAGATTAGGATATGGGGAAAGTAGTGCGGATGTGAGAATCGCCCAATATGAAAGTGGACAGCGTACACCGAAGCAGGAAACGCTTATCCGGATAGCAGAAATATTGGAAGTTGATGTCCGAAATTTTTTAAGTCCTGGAATTGCGACAATGGACGAATTAATGGAAACTTTATTCTGGATGGATGAAGAAAATAGAGGGCTTTTTCATCTGTTCCTGCTAAATGATTCAGAAAGTGAAATAGTTGGAATCACAATGAGGGATAAAAAAACAATGTCTTATCTGCAGGAATGGATGGGGAAAAAGCAGAAATTGGGCGATGGAAGAATCACAGAAGAGGAATATCTGGAATGGAAACTGCATTGGCCAGAGAATAAGAGAAAAACAGAATATAAAACCGTATGAAGTAAAAAGGAATTGCTTTGCGGAGAGTTACCTGTTAGAATATTACTGGAGTAACCGTGTACAGGGTTGGTAAAAACCTCCTGGATTTTCAGATTCCGTTAAGGGATACAGAAGAAGGGAGGTGGAGCGAATGGATACATACGAAGTCTTGAGCTTATTGTTCTTAGGCGGTACGTTTCTGATTGCTTTGCTTGCCTATTTGGATAATAGGGACAACAAGCGAAAAAAATAGCCTACCCTGTCTGCCAACAGGATAGGCAGCTCTCTTTGAGAGCAAAATAAATTAAAACCTAATCCAGGAGCATCCACCTTGTGGGCGGTTACTCTTTTCAATTAGAATATAGCATTTTCTCTCCGAAAAGTAAAGTACATTTTATGCAGCCAATTCTAAAAAGAGTAGGCTGTTTTTTTATTGACAGGAGGGAAGTTAAATGTCTAAACTACAGGACATACGAAACTTGGCGCAGGAACATGCCGTATCAGTAAGCAGTTCGCCAGGGAATTGGATGGATTATATGGATACAGCATCAAGATTATATCGGTATTCTTTTTCTGATCAGCTTCTGATTCATGCACAGCGTCCAGACGCAACAGCCTGTGCATCACTGGAACTATGGAATGAAAAGATGTTACGCTGGGTAAATCGTGGTGCAAGAGGAATTGCCCTGTTTGATGAAACCTGGCAGAATACCAAACTCCATTATGTGTTTGATATTTCGGATACCCACATGGTAGCCGGAGGCAGAAGCCCGTATCTTTGGAAGATGCAGGAACACCAGAGAGAAGAGATCCTCACCCATCTGGCAGAAGTCTATGCTCTGGAAGAAAAGGATGCGGCAACTTTGCAGGACGCATTGATGGCGGTCGCAAGGGAAATGGTCAATGACAATCTGGAGGAATACCTGGATGGATTGGAATATGCTGTAGAAGGTACTTATCTGGAAGATCTGGATGAGGTGACGATCCGCAGTGATTTCCGTCAGCTGGCAACAGACAGTGTTTACTATCTGCTTTCCAGGCGATGCGGGCTTGATCCGATGGAACTTCTGGAAGAAGAGGACTTCATGCATATTACAGATTATAACCATCTGTCAGTTCTCACCTTCCTTGGAAATGCGGCAAGCCAGCTCAGTGAGAGTATTCTGATTGATATTGGAAAGACCGTACATAAAATTTCTCTGGAAGAAGCGAGAAAAGAGGTTGAAAATTCCAATGAAAGGAATTATAATAACTTTATCACGTTAATGCGTGAAATCAAAAACCGGGATGCAGAAACGAAAAAAGAAGAAAATATTGAAAATGAAGGAGGAACCGATTATGGAACTGACATATCATCGCAAGGGAGATTACCTGTTTCCGAATCTGACCGTCGAAGAGGAAGAAGTGACGATCGGGAAATATGGGATGCTGCGGAGGACATTTCTGAAAGAACACAAGAACAGCCTTTATCAGAGCCTGTTCCTGACCGGGAAGCTGAACCGTCATCTGGAGCAGATCGAGAAAGCAGCACAGGAGAGAATGGACTGCCAGATGGAGAAATTGCTGGAGAAGAATCCGGCACCGGACAAGGAAGCAGATCCGATGGCATGGACAGCACACATGAACGCACTGATGGCAACAGCGGAAGAGAGCATCTTGACGGAATTGGTATACAGTTAGTCAAAGATACAAGAGAAGATGGATTGAGTAAAGCAGAGGAAGAGATCGCCTCTGCTTTATCTTTGCCCGAATATCCAACCGCAAATGAACAAAGACGGCAGATCGAGGAAAGGGCAGCTGCCCTTTATGCCAGAGAAATCCCGATTCCAGAGGAAGTTGTTGATGAGATCTTACGGACAGGAGGAAACCGGAAAGCCAGCCAGCTCCGGGTCATCTATAATTTCATGAGTGAACAGACACCGGAGGAATATACGGAGTTTGTGAAGCGTGAATACCGCAAAGGGGGAAAAGGCTTTCAGATTGATGGAAATGAATATTCAGTCTGGTTTGATGAAACCGGGATGCAGATCGCAGTAGGGCATACAGTTACAGACCATATCTTAGATAAGGCATTTTTATCATGGGAAGATGTCAGCGGACGTATCCATCAGCTTTTAGATCAGGGTGAATATGCACCGCAGTCTGTATTGGATGCGGCAAGAAGTAATGCAGTAAAAGAACACGCCCAGGCTCTTGCCTATATGAAAGGGGATATGGCAGAAGGAGTAGCGGAGATTGTTTTCGACGAAGAGGACTTACCACATCTTCGCAGTATCTATCCAGAGATCACGGATTATCTGGAAGAAAAATTGGAAGATCCCCAGTGGCTTTCGGAACTGGATGAAAGACTGGATGCACTGGCAGAAGCCTATGAAGAAAATCATTCCATTATGCGTTTCCATCATTATAATCCTGTAAATATCTCAAAGCAGTTTCAGAAGTTTGCGGATGAGGTCATCCCTTATCAGGCAAGGGACGGATTTGTGTGGAAAGAACATCAGATGTTTATTACGCAGGATGAGATAGATTCTTTTCTCGCAAGGGGTGGCCCTTATTCAAAAGATAGGCTCAAAACGTATTCTTTTTATCTGTTAAATGAAAATGAAAAATCCAGAACAGATTTTGTTAAAGAAAAGTATGGAGCTAATAAAAGGATTCATGCACTGCCTGATGTAGATGATTTTTATGTAAATTATGACAGGAAAGGACTGCTTCTTGCAAGAGGTGATGATAATAGCCCATATGCTTCAATTTCATTATCTTGGAAGAAAGTTGCCAATAGAATATCCTATTTGATAAGGAATGACCAGTTCCTGCAGGCAGAAGATTATGTTCATATGCCAGAATATGAACGGGAACAGATGGCGAATAAGATACTTAGTTTTTATGCTCGTCTTCCGGAAGGAATAGACAGACCATTTACCAATGACTTTTTTGGGGCTGTGTCGAGAGCAGAATTGATGGCAGTGTTGGAAAGAACAGAGCAGACAGAGGAACTGTTACAGAAGATGGATGCAGCATTGGCAGCTTTGTCATTAGATTTTGAGGCGTATGGGACAAACTATCAGCAGAAAACAGAACTTCTTTCAGAACTCCACCAGTATGCAGAAGGAACCTATACGATATTTCCGACACCGGAAGCAGAACCGTCTTTTGTGGAACCATCCGGGCACCAGATGACCATGTTTGATTTCTTAGATACGAAGGCAGTGGCAGAACCGACCGTAGTAGATATGTCAGATGTGGAGAAAATAGAAGAGGAAGAGGTTACTGCCGAAGAATCTATTCTGAAAAGTCAGGAACAGGAAAAAGCTGTGTTAGAACCACATAACTTCCGTATCCAGGATAATGACCTTGGGGCAGGCGGTCCGAAAGCAAAGTATAAGGCAAATATGGAAGCCATCCATTTGTTACAGACTTTGGAGAAAGAAGAACGTCTGGCAGCACCCGAAGAACAGGAAATCTTATCCCGTTATGTTGGCTGGGGTGGCATCCCACAGGCATTTGAGGAGAATAACAGTAGCTGGGCGAATGAGTATCTGGAATTAAAGAATACCTTATCGCCAGAAGAATACAGTGCAGCAAGGGCATCGACCTTAAATGCTTTTTATACATCCCCGACCGTGATCCGAAGTATGTATGAAGCACTGGAAAATATGGGACTGAAACAGGGAAATATCCTGGAACCATCGTGTGGAGTCGGTAACTTTATGGGACTGATTCCGGAGAGTATGGGCAAAGCCAATATGTATGGTGTGGAACTCGACCCGGTTTCGGGCAGGATCGCAAAACAGCTTTACCAGAAAAACAAGATTGCCGTGCAGGGATTTGAGGAAACCAGTTATCCGGACAACTTTTTTGATTGCGTGATAGGTAATGTTCCATTTGGGGCGTATCAGGTCAGTGACCGCAGATATGACCGGCATCATTTTATGATCCATGATTATTTTATTGCAAAATCCCTTGATCTGGTGCGTCCCGGTGGCGTAGTTGCAGTAGTAACTTCCAGTGGAACGATGGATAAGCAGAATCCGGCAGTGAGACAGTATATCGCAAACCGGGCAGAATTGCTTGGAGCTATCCGATTACCGAATAATGCGTTCCAGAGAAATGCTAATACCAGTGTTGTTTCTGATATTTTGTTTTTCCAGAAAAGGGACAGGGCATCCATTGAGGAACCGGAATGGTTAAATCTAAAGGAAACACCGGAAGGTTATTCGGTCAATGCTTATTTTGCAGAGCATCCGGAAATGGTGCTTGGTGATTTTACTACAGACAGTACCCAGTACGGAAAGCAGGAAGTGACCGTAAAACCAAAAGAAGGCATTACCTTAGAAGAACAGTTAAAAGAAGCGATTAGGAATATCCATGGCACGATCACGGAACTGGAACTTTCGGATACAGAGTTGGAAGAGGATGTTGTCTCTATCCCGGCAGACCCGGATGTAAAGAATTTCAGTTTTATCGTAGTGAATGAGGAAGTCTATTACCGGGAAAATTCTGTGATGAACCGCATGGAGCTTCCGGCAATGACAGCGGAACGTGTCAAAGGGATGGTGAAGATTCGTGATGTTACGAATGAACTGATCCGGTGTCAGATGGAAGAGGGAAGCGATGAACAGATCACAAAGCTGCAGGGAAAACTCAATGAAGAATACGATACCTTTACAGCAAAATATGGTCTTATCAGCAGCAATGCCAATAAGCGGGCATTTAGTCAGGACAGCAGTTATTGTCTTTTGACTTCTCTGGAATTTCTGGATGATAAGGGAGAACTGAAACGGAAAGCGGATATTTTTACCAAAAGGACGATCCGCAGGGCAGAAACCGTAACTTCCGTGGATACTGCCAGTGAAGCACTTGCGGTTTCCATTGGTGAGAGGGCAGGCGTTTTCCTTTCCTATATGGCACAGCTTTCCGGGAAAACAGAAGAGGAGCTTACCGAAGAACTGGCAGGGGTGATCTTTAAGAACCCGATCGGTGAAAAATGGGAGCCATCGGACGAATATCTGTCTGGAAATGTGAGGGAGAAACTTCAGATCGCCAAACAGTTTGCAGAAGATCACCCGGAATATCAGGTGAACGTGCAGTATTTGGAGCAGGTACAGCCAAAAGATCTGGATGCGTCAGAGATTGAGGCAAGACTTGGGGCAACCTGGATCTCCGAGGATTACATTACACGGTTCATGGCAGAAACATTCCATACACCAAGATATTATGTAGGGAGCAAGGTCAAAGTCCAGTATGCCGAAGTGACCGGACAGTGGAATGTTATGGGAAAGAATGTGGACAGCTACGGAAATGCTCTTGTTACTTCTACTTATGGAACACAGAGGGCCAATGCTTACCGTCTTTTGGAAGATGCCTTAAACCTTAGAGATACCAAGATCTATGACACGGTACAGGATGCCGATGGGGAACACCGGGAGTTAAACCGGAAGGAAACGATGCTGGCACAGCAGAAGCAGGAGCTGATCAAAGAGGAATTTAAGGAGTGGATATTTAAAGACCTGCACCGACGGGAAGATCTCTGTAAGATCTATAATGAACGATTTAACAGCATCCGTCCACGGGAATATGATGGAAGCCATATTCAGTTTGTCGGCATGAACCCGGAGATCACCTTGATGCCGCATCAGAAAAACGCAGTGGCTCATGTGCTGTATGGAAATAATACGTTACTGGCTCATTGCGTAGGAGCAGGAAAGACGTTCCAGATGATCGCAGCCGGTATGGAATCAAAACGGCTGGGACTCTCACAAAAGAATCTTTATGTTGTGCCAAACCATCTGACCGAGCAGTGGGGCAGTGATTTTCTACGTCTCTATCCGGGAGCAAATATCCTGGTGGCAACGAAGAAAGACTTTGAGCCGGCAAACCGAAAACGGTTCTGTTCCCGTATTGCGACAGGGGATTATGATGCCGTGATCATCGGCCATACGCAGTTTGAGAAAATCCCTCTTTCAAGAGAACGGCAGATTGCCATGCTGGAAGATCAGATCGCAGATATTACGTTTTCCATTGAAGAAGCGGCACATCAGGCAGGGCAGAATTATACCATCAAGCAGTTGGAAAAAACAAAGAAGAGTCTGCAGGCGAGGATGAAGAAACTCAATGACCAGACCAGAAAGGATGATGTAGTAACTTTTGAGCAGTTGGGTGTAGACCGGCTGTTTGTGGATGAGAGCCATAGTTTTAAGAACCTTTTTTTGTATACAAAAATGCGGAATGTGGCGGGTATCTCACAGACGGATGCACAGAAAAGTTCGGATATGTTTATGAAATGCCGGTATATGGATGAACTGACAGGCGGCAGAGGAATCACCTTTGCTACAGGTACTCCTGTATCAAATAGTATGACCGAGCTTTACACTATCATGCGTTATCTCCAGTATGACACACTCATGCGTATGGGTATGGGACACTTTGATTCCTGGGCGGCAACGTTTGGGGAGACAGTAACTGCAATCGAGTTCGCTCAAGTATTATAGGCATATGGAAGCAATTTTAATTCCATACAGAAATACGCTAAAAAACAAAGAAAAAGGAAATGTTGGAACAGACAGGAAGCAAGGAAGCCAGAAATAGATATGGATTAGCAAAGAAAAAAGGCAATAAATGAAGCATAAGTGAAAAGCGACAGAAGGTGCGAAAAGCATTTTCTGCTACCTCTTTCAACATTTAAAATGATAATGTAAAAGTAAGTGTTTGTTTAAGATAGTAATTTGAAAAAAGTTGATACTAAAAAAACGAAATACACAAAAACTACAAGAAAAACTGATAAAATAAAAAAAACGGAAAATAAGAGGTAGCTAAGAATGAAAAAAATTTTAATTATAGAAGATGATTTGGATATTCAAGAGCTGATACAGTTTTTTTTAGAGGATCAAGGGTATGAAGTGATTACGGCATCTGATGGAATAGATGGTATTGCGGTTTTTCTGAAAGAACAAATTGACTTGATACTGCTCGATATTTTACTTCCTAAAATGGATGGGTATGCAGTTTGTGAACTAATACGAAAAGAATCGGAAGTACCAATCATTATGATAAGTGCATTGGGAAGAGAAGAAGACCAGATAAAGGGATTTGAAATGCAAATAGATGACTATATCCCCAAGCCGATTTCTCTTCCAATTATGATAAAAAAAATAGAAGCTGTTCTGCGTAGATATGAAGGAGTAGATATAACAAAAGATCACGAGTTAAAATACAGAGAGATAATATTGATTGTAGGAAATTATCAAGTGAAAATAGGGAAAAAGTTAATTGATTTGACACAGAAAGAATATGAAATTTTGAAAGAATTGATTGAAAATCAGGGATGCGTGATAACAAGAGAGAGCTTTTTAAATCGTCTATGGAAATATGAATTTGAAGGTGAAGAACGTGCAGTTGACAATCATATCAAAAATTTGCGGAGAAAATTGGGAAAAGCAGGGGATTATATAAAAACGGTAAGAGGGGTGGGGTATCGAATTGATAAAGCTAATTAGAGAACATTTGTCTACAAAAATATTTATAATTACAGTATGCTTATTGATTACTGTTGGTAGTGCGATTTATGGAATGGTTGCATTGGGGATGTCACGGAGCTATTTTTTAGAGTTGGATAGAAGTTTGAGTAATCAGACGGAAAAAATGGTACTTCAATTATCGAATACTTCAGTGCAGGAAATAGATGGAATATTAAAAATGTTTGCATTGGAGCATGGGATTTCTATTGTCTTAAAAGATAGTGACGAAAAGGTACTTGGTATATATGGAGATATGGAATATTCACTGGCTCCTGGAACAGATGTAGAAGATATTCTGTTAGGCAGTGGGATAACGGAATCTTATTCCTGTAAGTTAACGAATGGAAAAACATATTGGATTCAAGTGTTTGGAAACAAGGAGAAAGTAAATATTGGACTGGAATCATTAAAAAGAATTTTACCTATGTTGGGGGCTATGACTTTTTTGGCAGCATTAGCTATTGCTGCTTTATACACAAAATATATTACGCGTTCAATTTTAAAGGTGAGTGAAGTTTCAAAAAAAATGGCAAATCTTGATTTTCGAGTTCGATATACAGAAGACCGGAGGGACGAGATTGGAATTTTGGGAGAAAATCTGAACGAACTTTCGGAAAAATTAGAGAGTGCTTTGGATGAATTGAAAGAAAAAAATACTGATTTAGAGAAAAGCATCAAACTTGAGCAGCAACTGGAACAACAACAAATGGCTTTTTTTTCAGCTGTTTCGCATGAATTAAAAACTCCGATTACAATTCTAAAAGGACAAATTCAGGGAATGTTATTAGAAGTAGGGGGATATAAAGACCGAGATAGATATTTAAAACGTTCTTTTGAAGTAGCTAATTCCATGGAGAATATGGTGCAGGAAATTCTGTATGTTTCAAAAATTAGAACATCGGGATTTGAGTTGAAATTGATAGATATACCACTTCACCAACTTGTTGAGAATGTGATTAAGGAACAGGAAGATATGGCTATTGATAGGGGATTACAGTTTCATATACGAATAGAAGAATCAACTTGGATACGGGCAGATGAAGCTCTTTTCACGAAGGTCATAAGTAATGTGGTAGGAAATGCAATTAAATATACGAATGAGGATGGAAATATATGGGTTGGAGTGTATAAAAGAGGTGAAGAAATAATTTTTTGGATTGAAAATGAAACGGAATCTATTGATGAGAAAGAAATTCCAAAATTATGTGATGCATTTTATCGTATTGATAAATCCAGAAATAAAAGAACTGGTGGAAGCGGCTTGGGATTATATATTACAAAAATGATTTTAGAACAGCATCAGTTTCCTTATTGTATTGAAAATACAGAAAAAGGCATAAAAGTGGAAATAAGATGTTATGAACCAACCAGAAGGCTGTTGTGACGGAAAATCACAACAGCCTTTTTATACATATAAAATACATAAAAAAAACGGGAAAATCATACATTCAATTTTTATAATATAAAGAAAAAATATGTAATGGAGGATTTTTTATAAATGAAGAAAAAAATATGTATAGTATTATGTTTGGGTTGTATAGGAACCGTATCAGTTGTTGGGTGCAGCAATAAAAATTTTGATTCAAAAGTAACAGGGGATAATCAGACAACTACCGAGAATGTATCTGATATACTGAATGATCAAGAGAAAAAAGAAGGCGGTTACGAGAACGAGTCAAGTAGTAATGCTGATGACAAAGAGAACTCAGCGGACGATTCAGAAGTGTTGGCAAATGCAGATTTGCGTGGAGCTGTTTTGGAATTTTCAGACACAGGATGTAATATCAGCATAGGGACGCAGACGGATGATGCAGAAATGGTTCCTGCTCCGGGAGCGGTTGTTGAAGAAATGAATCAGGTGAAAATAGTATATGGAGAAAATACCTATTTTCAGATTTCTCATTCAACGATGACGGGTATTACGCTTGAGGATTGCCGGAAAGAAGAAGTGAAAAAGCAGTCAATGCTCTATCTGTATGGGGATTACCAGGAGGATGGTACGTTTTTGGCTAAAAGGGTAATTATTGACCGATTTGAAAAGGAAGGAGAATGGGAATGAATTTTGCAGAAAGAGCATTCCGCTACCTTTTCAGGAAAAAAGGAAAAGCGATTATCTTGTTTTGGGTATTGCTTATTACCGAAACAATGATTTTATCTACTGTCACTATATTACGGGCATCCGAAGTAGCAAGAATTGAACTATTAGGGAAATCAAAAGCGAAATTGTTGATCGAACGGGAAAAAGCGGAGGAATTGTTTACGGATGATGAATACAAAAAACTTGAGAAACTGGAAAATGTGAAGGCGGTAAATCGAGTAGCAGAAGTGCAGTTATATCCAATGGATTTTAAAATTATAACGAAAAGTGAGAGTGTTGATGCAGACAACCAAAAATTGCGCATAATGGCCTACGATAGCCTTGAAGATGATGGCCCATTTGCTGACGGGCAAATTCATCTGACGAAAGGAAAATATCCTCGCAAAGAAGGTGAAATAGTAGTAAATCAGTTTCTTGCAGAAGTAAATCAATGGGAAATAGGGGAAACTGTTTGTTTCAAATCTCATTCAGGTGAACAATCACAGGCAAGCATATCAGGAATCTATATTTCGGGTATAGAAGAAAAGCAAGGGAAGGAACCATTAGCAGTAAACAGAATTGAAAATACAATTTATGGAAAACCCGAGTTCGTATGTCATTTACAAGAAACGTGCGGATATGAAAACTTAATCGTATATGTAGATAATCCAGAGCAGTTGAGCAGAACACAGCTAGAAGTAACACGCATTTTGAAAAACTATAGAGTGATGAAAGCAGATAACCTGTTTCAGAAAATGGAAATTCCGCTCTTACAAGTTGTTAGGGTTGTAAAAATGATGTTGGGATTATCGGTTGTATCGTCTGTACTTGTAATAACATTGCTTTTGTCTATGTGGATGAGAGCCAGAAAGAAAGAAATAGCAATTTATGTGAGTCTTGGAAAAACAAAAGTAGATTTGTTTATGCAGATTATTTTGGAATGCTTTTCAGTATTTGGATTTTCTACAATAATAGCTCTTTATACTGGAGATAAGATGCTGATAGTATTGGAAAAGTTTTTAGATTGGAAAAGTATTGGGGCTTTTACATCTATGCAAATATATGCACAAAATAAAGATATATGTTATCTCATATTATCAGGAACAATAATTTTATTGCTTTCTATTTCTATTTCACTTTTTCCAATATTATGTACAAAGCCAAAAAAAATTTTAGCAGAAATGGAGGGATAACATGAATGTTTTACAAAGAGGAGTACGTTCAGTGTTAAGAAAACCGATAAAAAGTATTATTCTATTGTTTATTGTAATTGTTATGAGTGGCCTATTTTTAGGTGCTATGGCAAGCCGTTCAGCAAGTATTTATACACAAGACGCTACAAGACAGGCAATAGGGGCTACCTTTCGCATAGAAGGAAATGAGGAGAATAGGAGAAAGCGATTAGATCAGGCAATGGATGTACTGGGTGATCGGGAGGGCAGTTATGGAGGAGTTACTCATAAATGGTTAGAAAATGGGGCGGATATGGTAGTTACAGATAACTCATTTGAGACGGTTAAGGAAGATGATGTAAAAAAAATAGCTCAGGTGGAGGGGATTGAGGAATATAATTTGATAACAATAGCAACTGTTGTGAATCCGGTCAATTTTTCGAGAATAGAAGATTCAGATATGGATCAAAGTACGGATGTAGGCGGTGTCAACCTACGAGGTAATCGCATAATGGAAATGGATATGGACGTATCTGCAGGTAAGATTTCACTGATTGAAGGAAGAATGATTGAAAAAGATGACAGGGATGTTTGTGTCATCTCGAAAGAATTGGCAGAACTAAACCATTTAAAAACTGGGAACTTATTAAAGTTTAATGATTACCATGACAAAGAACATTCCACAATATACAGTGCCGAGATTATCGGAATTTATGAAACAAAGCAAGAACGAAAATCTATTATGTATGGGGATTCTTATCGTCCAGAAAATACAATATTTACGGATATGAGTTTCCCGGAAAAACCATCCGGAAATGAAGGAAATCCTTTCTATCAGTATGCTATATTCAAAGTCCAAAATGCAGGGAAGTACGATCAAGTTAAAAAGTCTGTACAGAAAGCGAATATAGATTGGTCACGATATGACTTAATTGATAATAATGGAAATATTAAAAATATGACAGAAAATTTTGGGCAGATGGATCAGATGAGTATGGGATTATTACTAATAGTTTCAGTGTCAGGTCTTGTGATTTTAGTTTTAGTTTTTCTGTTTTGGATAAAAAATCGTACGCAAGAAATAGGAATTATGATGTCACTTGGAAAGTGCAAATTTGAAATATGGGTACAGTTTTTATGGGAAGCAGTAATGATAAGTATTATAGGGATGTTGTTATCCTTTGCAATTTCCCCAATTATTGCAGAGACTTCAGCTTCATATTTAGCGAAAGAAACGCAGACCTTAAGGTTAGAACAGCAGGAACAGGAAAATACTGGTACCTATATAGATGGATATATTGCACCGGATTTAAAAATACAAGATGTGGAGGTTCATATAACGAAAGAAATGGTTCTGATGGATATTGGGATGATATCAGGTATTTTGATTATTGCAGTATTAGTAGCAGGAATCACGATAATGAAGAAAAGGCCGAAGCAGATATTAAGTGAAATGAGCTGAATAACGGGGTAGGAGGTTATAGAAATGAGTAAAAATGCAGGAAACATTGTTCTTGAGGCAAAGAATGTTGTCTATTACTATAAGGCGAATAAAGGCAAAAAAGTTTTAGATGATATATCATATGGCTTTGAGATAGGAAAAATGTATGCCATTTTGGGACCAAGTGGTTCCGGTAAGACAACTTTTTTATCGCTTTTGGCAGGTTTGGATTCTCCGACGGATGGGGGAATTTATTATGAAGGGGTAAATATAAGAAAAAAAGGACTACACAACTATCGAAAGAAAAATATGTCATTGGTTTTTCAGAATTATAATCTGATAGATTATTTGACTCCAGAAGAAAATGTGATGCTGGGTGGAAAGAAAGACATAGAGAAAATTTTGGAAGCGGTTGGAATACCGAGGGAAGACTGGAAACGGCAGGTCTTACAGTTATCAGGAGGACAGCAGCAGCGAGTGGCTATTGCAAGAGCATTAGCAAGTCCTGCGAAGGTATTGCTTGCAGATGAACCTACAGGAAATCTGGATGAAGAAATTGCAGACGAAATTATTAAGATATTGATGAAAAGTGCGCATGAAATGGGAAAAAGTGTAATTGTCGTAACACATAGCAAAAAAATAGCTGATGCTGCAGATGTGGTACTTAAAATCCATGAGGGGAAATTGTATCATTTGGTTTAAGTGAATGTAAAGTTATAGTGTTTTATAGCATGAAATAATATGAGGTGAGCTGTATAGGAAAAATTTTATTGCTATCTTTTGATGGAGATGAAGAAAATTTAATAGAATCTGTTATTTCCATTTTGGATGCTGGTAGAGAAAAATTTATATTTCAAAAAATGAATCTAAAATCGAACTTACAACACAAGGGAATAATGCTTGACTTAGAGCGACGAGAGGTTATGCGGAATAATGATAAAATTGCCTTGACTTATACAGAGTTTGAAATCCTCCAGCTTCTCGCTCAAAATCCCGGCAGGGTATTCAGTAAAGAACAGATTTATGATATGGTCTGGCAGGAACCGTATTCCGGTGATTACAACATTGTGATGAGCCATATCAGCCATATTCGGGAAAAAATAGAGGATGATCCGAGTCATCCGGTCTATATTCAGACTGTGTGGGGAGTTGGTTATAAGTTTAATGAAAAAATGTGTGAATAATTAAATCAGATCCAGTGTTGTGTGACTGTCAAAAAATGATAGATATTTCTGATGGTTCGTGGTATGATAAAGACAGAAACATGAGTGCTATTTTAAGAAAGGGTGATGGTTATGGCATTGGCACAGGCAACGAAATCCCGTGAAACAACTTATACGATCAACGATGCAATGGATGTCCTTCTGTCAAAGCTGGATGAAGCCATTGACGATATGGAAAATGGCAGAGTGCAGACAGTGGAAGAAGCATGGGCAGAAATTGATGCAGTATAAGGGGTACGGATGGAAAACAAAAAATACAAAGTTGTCATTGCCCAGAGCGGCAAGCTGGATGTGAAAGAAAAAAAGAAATATATCCTTCAGCAATTTAAGTACCGGGAATATGCAGAAAACTTTTCCAAAAAGATTAAAAAAGCGGTTCTTGCACTTGATACACTTCCGACCGGGTATAATACAACAGGCTTCCGGTATCGTGGTTATGATATTTACATGAAACCGTGTGAATCCTATCTGCTGTTTTATACTGTGGATGAAGCAGTGAAAACAGTTACAGTTCTGCGTGTCATGCAGGATGGAATGGACTGGCAGTATATCATCAATCGGTGGCTGCGGGAAAACGCATAGGATATACAAAAAGATTATAGTGACAGGCAGTATTCAAACAGATTGGGTACCGCCTGTTTTTATGTCCGCTGAAAACAGATGGACAGCAGAAGAAAAATATTAGAAAATAACGGACAGATTGTGAAATTTAAAAGAGAAAAAACTTTTTCAAAAATATTCAAAAATATTGGAACATTTTAATGGGACTTCTGCCATGTATCAGTAGGGGGGTGATTTTGGATGAAAGATGTAAAAGAACAGAAGCAGAATGACAATGGAGAAATCATTGAAATGAAGCAGGGACAGGTGATAAAAATTCCAAAGAACAGCGGCAAAGCATGGCTGACATTATTTTATAGTCTGCCGCAGGAGTTTGTCAGCAAACGTCCTGTTTATCTGAACTTCCCACGCTGCCCTTATGAGGTGCTGCGGACGGATAAATATGACAGTATGATAAACAATGATACATTTCTGGAACTGGTATGGGATTGTGTGGCATGGAGCGCATGGCAGTATTTTGAAGTTCCATATCAAAAAGGCGGCTACCGGGAGATACCCGGCAGTGCGGCGCAGTATTCCGGGGACTTTCCGTTGTGGCGGCTCTCTTACTCTATGCTTCCGCTCCTGCGTGACAAATTTGAGGTCAGCGGATTTTCTTTCCAGCAGCTTTACAACGTGCCGGAGGGAACGGAACTTCCGTGGCTTACTTATCAGCAGTTTGGCAACCTGATCGGTACCCTCGTGCCGGAAATTATACAGGAACAGAACTGGCAGCCTATGATCGATGAAATCTGGAACAACCGAACCATTGAGGACTTCGATAAAAGGGGAAGTCAGGTAAAACTGGACTTCATGCGTTCGTGGGAACACAGCCGTTCCAGGAAAAAGGCGGTATCCATAGAGCAGCTTGCAGAGGATGCAGAAGAAAATAGCATAGACTTTGATATTCCGGATACAAGGAGTGCGTTTGAAAATTCGGTGTTGTCAGAGCTTCAGATTGCGGAGTTTGCTGCAGGGCTTTCCGAACGTGATAAAAAGATTCTGGAAATGAAAATGAAGGGGCATAGGTTACAGGAGATTGCGGAAGCTGTAGGCTATAAGACACACGGTGCGGTGCTGAAAAGAATCCGCCATATTGCAGACTGTTATGAGGATTTTATCTCGGAAGAATATCAAAAATATCTGGAAACATTCTAATCCATCCATCCCATCGGCGGCTATCCTTACGATAGCTGCTTTCTTTTACCCATTTCCGGACAGGGGGTGATTTTTGTGGGGAAAGAATTATTTGAAACGCTGCCGGACGTGCTGGATGCAAAACTGCTGGCATCGGCCCTTTCTATTTCAAAGGCAGGAGCGTATCAGCTATTAAACCGTCCGGATTTTCCAACCTTGCAGGTGGGAGGGCGGAAACTTGTCACAAAGCAGAAGCTGGCTTTGTGGATGGAACAGCATACAAATAAAGCAAAACAGGCGGGAGCCGGAAAGGAGAAAAAAGCAGATGAAACTGACAAAGTATGAGCAGGAAACGATTATCAATTTTAATAATGATGAACAGGAAGCCAGTATTTATACAGCCAGCCCGCAGATGATGCGAAAACTGGATGCACTGGCTGCAGCTTATCCGGAGCATTACCAGGTGGTAGAGCAGACCGAAGTGAGTAAAACCTATTCCTGTGAAAAACACCTCATCAATCTTCGGAAACCGAGAAAGGTAAACGAGGAGCACAGCCAATGGGCAAGGCAGAGGATGCAGGAAATGAACCGCCATAAAAATGCGGGAAATTTATGAAAGAACCGCACACAGAGGTGACAGCTCTGTGTCAGGAAGAAAGCTGTCCGTGAAAATACGGAAATTAAGAAAAATAGAAAACCAAATGGCAGGAGAGCGGCTATGGACATGGAAAAGGTTCAGGCTGTTTTTTTATGCCATAAAATAAAAAATCAAACAGAAAAATGAGAAAAGGAGTATAAACACATGATAAAAAACAGGAATGAAACCAGTGCTGCAATGGATAAGGCACTGAAAAATCTGGAACAGGCAAAGGCAAGATATGAGGCAGAGCGCAAAAAGGAGAATGAGAAACGCAGGAAAGCACAGAACCATCATAAATATCTGATGGGCGGCATTGTTGCAAAGTATTTCCCGGAATGTTATCAGTATGAAGAAAAAGAACTGAATGTGATCTTGTCAGCGGCTCTTGCTTCGGCAGAGTGCAGGCAGGCGGTGGAAAACGTAAAAAGGATGGAGAAAAATGCGGATGAGATGGAAGATGAAAAAGACAGAAACGGCGGTCACGCCGATGAAACGAAGACAAAAGAAAACAGCGGCGGATACGCCAATTCAAAAGATTTTGCGGGTGGCAGTTTTTCGCAGGGAGTGTAAGCAGTATCTCCGGGAGTATGGGTTCACCCCAGTTATGGGGTGCGCACAGATAGACCACACTCCGTATGGTCTTGTGCGCTCTCCGAGGGCACCTGCGGTGGGCGTTGCCTGCCTTGCACCAGTCAAGAGGGGAAATAACCTTTCCCCTCCGTCCGCTGCGCTTCCTACCCCCTTGTATCCTTTGCATCTGCCCGTAACCCGGAAAACACACCCGGCTTTCGTCCATCTGCAAAGGCTTTTCTTGCTGCCCTCTATTTTACGGTAAGGGAGGAACTTTGTGAGTATGCGCACGAAATATGCCAGCACAAGGTTCAGCATTGTAAAGCGGAGCAAAGGGCAGTCGGCGGTAGATGCAGCTTCTTACATCAGCAGGAGTGTTCTTGTCAGCGAGTATGACGGGAAAACGTATCGCCCGAAATACCATGAAGATTTGGTGCATTGTGAAATCAATCTCCCGGAATATGCACCGGAGGAATGGCTGGACAGGGCAGTGCTGTGGAACTCTGTGGAGCTGAATGAGAAACAGAAAAATGCCCAGCTTTGCCGGACACTGAAAGCAGCACTTCCAAATGACTGGAGCTATGAGCTGGCAGAAGAAACGGTGCGGGATTATGTGCAGCGGAATTTTGTTTCCAAAGGGATGTGTGCGGACTGGGCAATCCATGATTCTGTTAATCAAAATGGCATCCATAACCTGCATTTCCATCTTATGCTCACCCTGCGCCCGGTGGAAGAAAACGGGAAGTGGGGAGCCAAGCAGAGAAAGGAATATATCCTTGATAAAGACGGCAATAAAATCCGCAATAAGTCCGGACGGGGATTTAAGAGCAGGGCGGTAGATGTGAATGACTGGAATGAAAAAGGTAATTCCCGGAAATGGAGAAAGGATTTGACGGACACCATCAATGTGGTGAATGACCGGATCGGACTGCCGGAGTACTGGGAACACCGTTCTTTTAAAGAGCTGGGACTGGAGCAGGAGCCGACCAGGCACTTAGGTCCGATTGCCAGTGCATTGGAGAGGAAAGGCATCCGTACCGAAAAAGGGGATGCGAACCGGGCAATCATGGAGCATAACCAGACGCTGCAAAGGGCAAGGATGTTCTATGATATTGCATGGAACAGTGTGAAAAATTTGGAGAAATGGGAACAGGAAAAAGCTGCGGAAGCTGCAAAGAATGCCGCAGAAAAGAAAGCAGGAAAAATGGCAGGAGACATCCCTGCGGCACAGGAAGGTGAAGCAGAACAGACGGCAGTTGGTTCGATACAGAAAGAAACTTCCGGTACAAAGGAAGTCAGCGTATTTGCAGCGATGAAAAATGAGGTTCTGGAAATGCTGGAATGTATTCTTGCAGCATTTGGAAGGCTTCATCTGCCGCTGATACAGGCACCGAATTTAAAAAAGGTAAGTAATCGTGCAGCACTGATGGATATTGAAAACGTGCGGAGGTTCGTGGAAGAAAAAGGCATTGACAGCTTTGAAGCACTGGAAACCTTTGCAGTACAGCAAGAAGCTTCCAAGAAAGAAGCAGAGGAAATCTGCAACAGAGATGGAAGGGAAATCCGGCGGTTAAAGGAACTGTCAGAGGCTTATGCCGCCTATGCTCCATACATTCCCATCCGTAATGAATATCTGCAGAAGAAAGGAATCGCACAGGCAGTTTATCACAGCCAGCATAAGAAAGAACTGGAAACGGCGAAAGAACTCCGTATTCCGGTCTATGAACTTCTTCGGGAAGGAGAAAAATTCACACCGAAAAAGTGGGAAGCACAGATCAAAGAGCTGACACAGGAATACGAGAAACAGTCCAGACGTTACGGCAGGAGTACCGTCAATCTTGCCTATGTGGAGTTGCTTCGTCATAACCGGAAGATAGATGAGCGGGAGCAGAAGAACAAAGACCAGTCCCAGAGCCGACAGCATGAAAAGATGGACAGGGGGCAGGAGCAAAAGAAGAAACGTCAGGAAATGGGACTTTAGATTTATACATCGTTAAGGAAAATCTGCCGGGATGTCCCCCGGCAGGCAGAAAGGAGATTGCAATGAGTAAAGATTGCAGGACTACGAAAAACAGAAACAATAGTTTGACATTTGGTGTGCTGGCAGGGATAATCCTCTGCCAGCATTGGTATTTATGGAGGGATTTTATGCAGAGAAAAGCAGGGAACCGCCGGAGAGAACCGATCCGCTATGTGGTGGAACATGTTTATTCCGGCAAGGAGAGCATGGAAAAGGTACTGACTGCCGTTAGTGAAGAAGCGGCGAAACAGAATGTAAAGGAGAAGCTGGAAAATCAGAAAAAGGTGGGATGAGAAAAGATGCAGATTTCACCGGAAAAATAAAATCAGCAGTTGCAGGAGGTGGCAGGAATCGCTATAATAAAGACAGCGTATTTCTGTCACTGGATATTGAAGAAACCACAGGAGGTCAATATGCAGACAACAGAAATCAGAGAAACATGGACAGCACTTTATGCAAGATTATCATTGGATGACGGCAACGTGGGCGAGAGCATGAGCATCCAGAGCCAGAAAGCGATCCTGACAAGAAAAGCAGAGGAACTGGGGATTTATAATTATCAGTTTTATGTAGACGATGGTTATTCCGGTACGAATTTCAACCGTCCGTCCTTTCAGCAGATGATAGCGGACATTGAAGCAGGAAAAGTTACCTGTGTGATCACGAAAGATCTTTCAAGGCTAGGTAGGAACTATCTGGAGAGTGGCGCTTATATCGAGGTATTTTTCCCAAAACATCAGGTACGGTATATCGCCGTCAATGACGGTGTGGATTCTGCAAACAGCGGGGAGATGGATATTACCCCGTTTAAGAACATTCTTAATGAGTTTTATTCAAGGGATGTTTCCAAAAAGGTGAAGTCAGGTAAATACATCCGGGCAAGCCAGGGAAAATTCATGGGAACACACGCACCATTCGGGTATCAGAAAGACCCGGAGGACAAAAACCACCTGATTGCCGATGAGGAAACCGCACCAACCGTCCGTTATATTTTCCAGCTTGCACTTCAGGGAATGGGAAACAATAAAATCGGGAAAATCCTTTATGAACAGAAAATCCCAAAGCCGGCATATTATAAGCCGGAATACTTCGGAAAGTTTCTGGTAAAAGAAGATGATGCCTATAACTGGAAACAGGAGACCATCATCCGGATTTTACGAAACCCGCTTTACAAAGGCTATTTCTGGGTGCAGAAATATGATAAGAAGCATTTCAAGCAGGAAACAAGGGGTATATCCCCATGAGTGAGCGTACCATTATTCCCAGTGACCATGATGCACTTGTTGATGAACACACATGGGATACGGTGCAGGAAATCCTTGACCGTCATACGAAAGTCAAGCCCTGTACTTCCGGGTATGAGAATAAGTTCCGGGGCATTTTAAAATGTGCCGACTGCGGAAGTACCCTGATGGTGCATACCGATGGCAGGAATAAGGAGAAGCCAGTCATTGAACGGACTTTTTACCAGTGCCGCATTTACCGTGTGAGGGGAACCGGGTTCTGCAGCCAGCACCGCATCAATGCGGACGATCTGGAGGAACTTGTACTTGCGGACATCCAGACCCATGCAAAAAGGGTCATAAAAAACAGGGAGAAATTCATGCGGAAGGTATTGGGGCAGATGGATACGACAGCGGCGAATAACCGGGAAAATATCCAGAAAAAGCTGGAGAAACTGGAGAAAAAGCTCCTCGAATCGGACAGACAGTTCATCAAGCTGTATGAGGATTTTACAAAGCAGCTTGTGTCAGAACAGCAGTTCCGGATGTTGTCCACTCATTTTGAACAGGAAAAGAAAGAAACAACCGAAGAAATTGAAAAACTGAAAACTACGGCTGACAATCTGAAGGACAGCACCTGCAAAGCGGAACAGCTTGCCAATGAAATGGTGGAATGTGCAGAGATCAAAGAGCTGACCACAGCCATAGTAAATCGTCTTATCGAAAAGATTGAGGTATCTGAACCTCAGACCATCGACGGAGAGAAAGTCCAGAATATCAGGATTTTCTACAAGTTCGTTGGAGAAATCAATTAAATTTCCATAATGTACCTATAATTCAAGAGCCATTGAATTATCACCGGAAGGAACGGGCTATCGTGCGAAAACACGGTTTGCCCGTTTTTTTAATCTTCCAGAGCTGATCTCCATTTTTAAGGAAGCTGCGGATATTCAGACATCGGATATGCTGAATCTTCCTGTACCGGAAGCAGAGTTTATCAATGAAGTCTTAAAACCAAGTGAAGAACAGCAGGAAATGGTCAGTGCCTTTTCGGAACGTGCGGAAGAAGTAAGAGCCGGTCTTGTGAATCCAACGGTGGACAACATGCTCAAGATTACCAATGACGGAAGAAAATGTGCATTGGATCAGAGGCTATTAAATGAACTCCTTCCGGATGCAGAAAAAAGCAAGGTCAATACCTGTGTGGAAAATGCTTTTCAGGTATGGGACGAGGGAAAAGCAGATCGGACAACACAGCTGATCTTCTGTGACTTGTCTACTCCAAAAGGGGATGGGACTTTCAATGTATATGATGATGTCCGAAACAAACTGGTTGCCAGGGGAATCCCGAAAGAAGAGATTGCGTTTATCCATGAATACAACACGGAGACAAAGAAAGCAGATTTGTTTGCAAAGGTACGGACCGGGCAGGTGAGAATCCTTATGGGTTCCACTCCAAAACTCGGTGCTGGTACCAACGTACAGGACAGGCTCATTGCCCTCCATCACCTTGACTGTCCGTGGAAGCCGTCTGATCTGGAACAGCAGGAAGGACGTATCTTAAGACAGGGAAACCAGAATGACAAAGTAAAGATATTCCGGTATGTGACGGAGAACACTTTTGATGCGTATATGTGGCAGATTTTGGAGAATAAGCAGAAGTTCATCAGCCAGATCATGACCAGTAAATCCCCGGTCAGGGCTTGTGAAGATGTGGATGATACGGCACTGTCCTATGCGGAAATAAAGGCACTTGCCACAGGCAATCCGTACATTAAAGAAAAAATGGATCTGGATGTGCAGGTGAGTAAGCTAAAACTTCTAAAGGCAAACCATACCAGTCAGATTTACCGTCTGGAATCCGATATTGCAAAGAATTTCCCGGTACAGATCAGTGCATTGAAAGAGCGGATTGCCGGAATGCAGGTGGATTCGCAGGTAGTAAAAAGTGTGGATTTACAGGATAATGACACGTTTGCCATGACAGTAGGGAATGTCCTTTATGAAGATAAGAAAGAAGCAGGCGAAGCGTTGATCGCTGCTTGTGCAGGGTTAAAAACCGTCAGCACCGGCGGAAAGGTCGGGGAATATCATGGGTTCACGTTATCTGCTTCCTATAATATGTTCTCCAATGCGTTTGAACTGACAATCAAAGGAAAATGTTCTTATAAGCTGGAGATCGGAAAAGACCCGGTAGGAAATATGCAGCGTATCCATAACACGCTTTCTTCTATCGACAGGAAGCTGACGGAAAGTGAGCAGAAATTGGAAACCGTACAACAGCAGCTTGCTACTGCACAGGAAGAGGTAAAGAAACCATTTCCGAAAGAAGCAGAGCTGAATGAAAAGATAGAACGGTTATCCGAGTTAAATGCCTTGCTGAACATGGATGAAAAGGGCAATGAGACGATTATGGCAGATGAGGATATTGGCAGAGAAGGAAGTAACACAGACAGCAGGGATGCCGTAGAAGAAAAAGAACTTCCGGAAACAGCAGACAGAATTCATAAGCCATCTATTCTGGAACGCTTAAAGCAGGAGAAGGCACAGCAGAATACAGCGGAACCGACCGTTACACAGAAAACTGCAAAGAAAAAACACGAACAGGAGTTATAAAAGATTTCCCGTCAGAGTTTTCTCTGGCGGGGACATAAAATGGAGAGTTTGTTTATGGCAAATAATATAGAAAAACAGTTAAAAGAAATATCGGAACGGCTGGAGCAGGGAGTAAAGGAAATCTTTACATCGGAGCGATATACCGAATATCTGAATACCATGTCAAAGTTCCATAATTACAGCTTTAATAACACGCTGCTGATCACCATGCAGAAACCGGAAGCAACACTGGTGGCAGGGTATCAGGCATGGCAGAAGAAGTTTAACCGCCATGTAAAACGTGGAGAGAAAGGAATCCAGATCATTGCACCAGCACCGATCCGGGAGAAACAGGAGATTGAAAAGATCGACCCGGTAACAAAAGAGCCTGTGATCGGGGATGATGGACAGCCGGAAACAGAGATTGTGGAGATGGTGATACCGAGATTCCGCATAACGACAGTGTTTGATGTCAGCCAGACAGAGGGAGAACCGATCGCAGAACTGGAGGTGCCGGAGCTTACCGGAAGTGTACAGTTTTATGATACGTTCATGCAGGCATTGCAGAATATTTCTCCTGTACCGATCCGCATGATGAATGTGGAAGGGGAAGCAAAAGGTTATTATCACCAGACAGAAAAATATATTGCGATAAAGGAAGATATGAGTAATGTCCAGACGATGAAAACTGGAGTCCATGAAGTGAGCCACGCATTGCTGCATGACCGGGAAGTAATGGATGCGGAAGGCGTCTTAAAAGACCAGACAACAAAGGAAGTGGAAGCAGAAAGTATCGCTTACATAGTCTGCAACCATTTTGGTCTGGATACTTCAGAATATTCGTTTACCTATATCGCCAGCTGGTGCGAGAGCAGGGATATGAAGGCGTTGAAAGCATCTATGGATACCATCCGAAAAACATCGGCAGAGATCATTGAGAATATCGAGGCACAGATGTACGAGTTGGAAATGGAAAGACCAATCCGGGATACTTTTCATAAGGAAGATTTAATTCTGCATCTTTCAGGCAGTATGGGTTCCGAGTTTACCTATGATCTGATTGAAAACATGAGCAGGGAACAGTTAGAGCAGAATGTGGGAGAATACGTCCGCCTTCTGGAAAGTGGTGAGATAGAGGAAAATGAGAAACCTCTGGAAAGTTTTCTGGAAGAAAAAGGTGCTGCTGTCACACCACTCTATGACAGCAGTGGACACGGAGAGAACTATCCGATTGATTTTTATGATGTGGAATATGATGCTGACATAGGCGTTACTTATATTTCTGACCTTTCTCCGAAAGAGCAGGCAGAGATGTTGGTACAAAAGGCAGAGTTTCCAAGAAATATTTTTTCAGAAGAAGAAAAGACATTTGTAAATGAATATGCAGAAACCTTCCCCGGACAGGTGGAAAGACTGAATGACCTGGTATGGGATATGAGGGAATCTTATGATGAAGCCGGTTCAAAGCTGGTGTATGAAGTGATTCAGGCAGCAAGGGCAAACTTCCCAGTGAAGGAACCGGAGATTGCAGAAGAAACAGCCATGCAGTATGCCCACCGTCTGATTGAAACGGCAGAAGCTGCAAATACAGGAAATTTCACAGATTCCCAGAGAAATCTTATTGTGAATTTTGCATATAAGATGGATGACAAAGACGAAGTGCTTGGACTGGTGAACCGTATGATGACCGCAATCCGCAGACCGGAAAGTGAATATACGAGAAATCTTATGAATGAAACACAGGCACAGATTGACAATTTCCCAGATGGCATGATCGGTTTTACGGAAATGCACGAGGCAGGAATCCAGTTAGACCATATGCTACCGCTTATGAAAGACCGGGCATATGAATTATACCGTGGAGGGGCAGAAATTTACATCTTATATGGAAATCCAGAGAATCCACAACGGGCAGAACAGGTGCTTGTGGAGACGGAAAATGAGATTTTTGGATATGACGGTATCTTTGGAATCACAGAAACAGAATGGGAAGTCCAGAAAGAAAGAGAAGTCTCTGCCACAAAACAGGAAGCACTGGAACGGCAGAGTGCAGAAAAGATTGATGAGACACTTCTTCTGCATGGAGAAAGCAGAAGGTTTGCCATTTATCAGATGGATAGTGGAGATGAGCATACCTATCAGTTTATGGGAATGGAATCTGCAAAGAACCTGGGCTATACCATTGATGGAAAGGATTACCGGATGGTTTATGCAGCACCGTGGATGCCAACAATCACGTTAGACAATATATTTGAACGATTTAACATTGATCGACCGGAAGATTTCCGTGGTCATTCCTTATCGGTAAGTGATGTGATCGTGATAAACAGGGGGGCAGAGATCACAGCCTATTATGTAGATTCTTTTGGATTTCAGGAACTTCCGGAGTTTGTCCAGCAGAGAATGAACATGCTGGAACATAATTCTGTCAGGGCATATCCGCCAGTTTATAAAGAAACATTGGAACAGGCAATGGGAGAACGGGATGTAGATGCCTATCTGGATTCCAGAAAGTTAAATCTGGACTGCAAGAAAGCAATCGAGGATGTTATCCGGGAGAATTTTGACGGACTGCACTTAAAGCAGGGTGCGGCAAAAGAAGTCGTGGAACGCTTTGGGGAAGAACGTATGAATTTTGTTATGGCAAACACCATCCGTGAACTTTCTCATGATGGAAGATTTTCCAGACAGAACAAAGACTGGGCGGAGCATATCGAAGTCCCGGAAAATGTCAGCCGGGGTAGAAATCTGAACCTGGATTATGTGATCGAAAGTCACCCGGCAGTTTTAGATGGGTTTATCGACATGGCAAGAGCTGAGATCCGGATGCAGAGGATAGAACAGGCGATAGGAGAAAACGAAGTGACAATCACGGCAGAGACAAGAGGATATGAAGCAGAAGGACATAACGGGACATGGCATACGGTTGATGAAAAGGAATATGCGGGGGAGAAGTTCTTCTTAATGGAACATGATGAATTTGGCTCCGATGTGGCAGGAATTATCGTAGCAGAAAATGGACAGCTTGTAGCGGAGGATTTATGGAATGGGTTTGATGCAGGAGCGTTAGAAGCTGTATCAGAATATTTGCAGGAAAATGGAACAACACTTTATGACTTGACGGAATTCCCGAAAGATTCTGTTGTAACTCTGCGGAGTGGACAGACACTTACAATCGAAGAAATACAAGCAGTACAGAAAGATACCTGGGAAGAAACGATGGCAGGAAAAAATGAATCTGGAACGGATGTCCGGTTTAATTTCCATGCAGTCAGTGAGGTGCAGCTGCCAGAAGGCATAAAGTTGAAAATGCCAGAGATTCATTACGTTGATAATTTTTATGTGATGGAAGATATAAATGCAGAGGGTGTAGTAAAAGTAAACCGGTATGAATCACTGGATGAAGCGATGCAGGAATATTTACGCCTGCCAAATCATCAGGAAAAAGTGCTTGGTATCCAGAATACGGAAACAATGCAGGAAAGCATGGATTTTATCCGATGTGAAAACGGAATAGATCAGCTGACCCATGCATATGAACAGATCGGAGGGTGGCTGAATCCGGAAATATATGAAGCGGTAAATAAAATGGAAAATATGCTGGACTGGAATGAGGTACAGATTGCATATCAGATTGGAAAACAATACTTTACAATCCAGACTGCAGAAGATGGCTATGATTATACATTTTACAATGAAGATTATCAGGAGGATGATGGAGGAATCTATGACAATCCGACAATTTATGTAGATGAAGCTGCCAGTGATATTTTGGAAGATAAAGGGTACTCATTGGAAGACGCAAAAGTAGTGGATTATGAAGAATTGATGGCAGATGTGGAAGAAGTTCAGGAAGAACAGATGCAGCGGATACAATTAGAAAAAAACTGCCCGGCAAGTATTTTTGAAGGATTTCGCAGGAAAGAAGCAATGCAAACCTATGAAGGAATCGCAATGCAGTTTACCGAGAGTAAAGGGTATCTGACCATACAGGCAACAGAAGAAGGATATTCGTTTATTTTTTATGACTCTGATCTGCATGAAATCCAGAGTGGTGATTACGATAATCCAGACGCATCCATTCAGGAAGTTGCTTATGAAACCCTTAAAAGTGAAAGAATGGATGACCTGGAATGTGTCAAAGTGGATTATAAAGAATTTGAAGAAATGACGATCCAGCACTCTAAGGATTTATTGCAGGAGGGGGAACTTCGTGCGACTTCTGAGATTGGAAGAAATGAACTGGCATTAAATAGCCTGAGCAGGGCAGAAGTTGAAAGAGGTGTCCTGTATCATGCACAGGCAGTATTAGAAGATATGGGAATGGAACAGGAGGTAGAGCTGCTTGCTGCAAGAGTGTATGGTTCCAGAAGCAGACAAGACCTTTACCGGGAAGATTCTGACCTTGATGTAGTGCTTTCTTATCGTGGCAATATCCGTGAAGACAGTTTCTTCAATGAATTAAATGCTCATGGTATAGCAATGGCAGGTATTAAGGTGGACATCAATCCTATCGCAGAAGAAAGAATCACTCTGGCAGAATATATGAAGGAAGCAGATGCTTACCTTGATCAGCAGGAGATTAAAAAACTCGCTTCGGACCTGGATAATTTTAGTTATGACGTTGATACCTATGAGTATAACGATACGATTGAAAATAGAGAAGAACAGGTGGAAAAACTCACGGAGGATATTTTGAATAAGAAAACAGAAGCTGTCAAGGACTGGCTGCTTGAGGTATCCGAGGAATCCGATATAGACAGCGATATTATAACTGCCCGTTCTTTACTTTCCCGTCTGGAAGATACAGAGCAACTTTCTATTTTTGACAAACAGCCGGAGCAGGAACAGCCAGGAGCCACGATCAGTTTTTATGTCGCAGAGTGCATGGAGTTTCCAGTCATGGGAGAGTACCATAATAACCTCACTTTAGAAGAAGCCATTAAAATATATGAGAGTATCCCAGCAGAGAGACTGCATGGGATTAAAGGAATCGGATTTGATCTGCAAGATGGTGATGAAGATTATTCCGGGGAATATGAGTTGATGAGTGCAGACCGGATACAGCGTGATCTGATAGATATGATTCCTCACTATAAAGAAAGCTCTCTGGTGCAGAAAGCAATCGCAGACATGGAAAAGTATCTGGATGAAAAGCATGGAAGGGTAAAGGAAACGGAACATACGGCAGAAACAGTAATAGGAAGTGGGCAGAAACCTTCTGCGGTTACGGCAGACAGAAGGGCAAAGCAGGAACCGGTATCTGTAAGTCAGAGCCAGACACAAAAGGCGGAACCTGCAAGCAGAGCAAAAGGTGAAGTGAAGAAGTCTGTGCTGCAGTCTTTAAAAGATTTTCAGGCAAAGGCAAAAGCGCAGGAGCAGAATAAGACAACAGAAAAATCCAAGACACATAAGAAAGGAGAGGTGGAATTATGATGGATCTGGCGATGAATTTTGATGCGGATGAATGTTTAGTAACCGCAATGTTTGATAAAGGAAACAGAAATGACACGATGGAGGCAATCGACCATATCATTCCTTTTTTAAAAGGCGATGCGGATATGATTGGTCTTGTCTGCAATACCATAAGAAAACTGTTCTGCATGAGTGATGAAGGGTATGAGATTTTTCTTATGGATCTGGAAGATTATAAAATGGAACTGGAAGAGGAGGAAGAAGAATGAGTACAAGTCAGTGTGCAGTATATCAGGTAAAAGATACCTCAGAGTATAGGGATGTCCGTTTTCGTTCTTACGAGAAACTGAAAAGCGAAGGAAGAACAGTTCAGATAGAAAACTATCAGCAGGTGTATATTGGAAGAATCCAGCCGGGGGAAACTCCGGCTGACATTAAAACACGCTTGCAGAAGCAATGACCGAAGAATTTCAAAGGTCATTCCATCGGTTGCAGTGATATGATTGTCATCACCGACGATGGAAAAACCACAGCTTACTATGTCAACAAAGATGGTTTTATCATCATTCCAGAATTTCTCGCAATCAAAAGTTCCTCCAATACCAGACTTTCCATTGATACGAGGGCTTTTTATGGCAACCATAAGAATCATGCCGCTTCATGTCGGCAAGGGCCGCACAGAAAGTCGGGCGATCAGTGACATCATCGACTATGTAGCAAATCCACAGAAAACAGATAACGGCAAACTCATTACCAGTTATGCGTGTGACAGCCGGACTGCGGATGCAGAGTTTCTTCTGGCAAAGCGGCAGTACATTGCCACTACCGGACGAGTGCGTGGCGCGGATGATGTGATTGCATATCATGTACGCCAGTCCTTCCGCCCCGGTGAGATTACCCCGGAAGAAGCAAACCGGCTGGGCGTAGAATTTGCAAAGCGTTTTACTAAAGGCAATCATGCCTTTGTGGTCTGCACTCACATAGACAAGTCGCACATTCATAATCACATTATCTGGTCATCGGTCAGCTTAGAATATGACCGGAAGTTCCGAAACTTTTGGGGCAGCACCAAGGCGGTTCGTCGGCTAAGTGACACCATCTGTATTGAGAATGGACTGTCCATTGTAGAGAATCCGAAACCTCACGGAAAGAGCTATAACAAATGGCTGGGCGATCAGGCAAAGCCCTCTCACCGAGAGCTGCTTCGTGTGGCGATTGACAACGCATTATCACAAAGTCCTGCTGACTTTGAAGAACTGCTGAAGCTGTTGCGAGAATATGGTTGTGAAGTCTCAAAGCGCGGGAAATCGTATCGACTGAAACTCTCTGGTTGGGAGAAAGCCGCCCGCATGGACAGTCTGGGCGAAGGATATGGATTGGAAGATTTGCGGGCAGTTCTCTTAGGGAAGAAAGCACATACCCCGCGAAAGAAAACAGTCACACAGGCAGAGCCGCCGAAGGTCAATCTGCTGGTGGACATTCAGACAAAATTGCAGGCTGGAAAAGGTGCTGGCTATGCTCGATGGGCTAAAGTTTTTAATCTGAAACAAATGGCGCAGACCATGAATTACCTGTCAGAGAACAATCTGCTGGAGTATGCGGTTTTGGAAGAAAAGGCTACGGCTGCCACGGCACATCACAATGAACTTTCGGCGCAGATCAAAGCGGCTGAAAAGCGCATGGCAGAGATTGCTGTTCTGCGTACTCACATCGTAAATTATGCCAAGACCCGTGAGGTCTATGTGGCATACCGCAAGGCGGGTTACACTAAGAAATTCCGGGAGGAACATGAGGAAGAAATTCTGCTCCACCAGGCTGCTAAGAATGCCTTTGATGAGATGGGCGTCAAGAAGCTGCCAAAGGTCAAAGAGTTACAGACAGAGTACGCAAAATTGCTGGAAGAAAAGAAAAAGACTTATTCCGAGTATCGGCGCTCCCGTGAAGAAATGAGGGAGCTTTTGACTGCAAAAGCGAATGTAGATCGAGTGCTGAAAATGGAGGTAGAACAGGATGTTGAAAAAGAAAAAGACCACGGCCAGCGGTAAGCTGGTCCTGGTCAAAAGCGTTCGCAGAACGCGCAGCCACAGAATGAAATTCTGTGTTCAAAGGGGCTTGGGGGCGCTGCCCTCAACAAGCAAGCGGAGAGGAAAATCACAAAGGGATTTTCTTCTCTGCGGGCCTGTGTGTATTAACACAGGCATTGCTTGCCGGTATTATCCCTGAATCAGAATAATTTCGGAATAACCACCGTTCTAACTATCCCACATGATGGAGGCGGCGGGCGTTACCGAGGAACTGAAAGCCCGTGACCCCATGCGCTGGGTGGGGTTGATGAACACGCTGAAAGCGCAGGTGGAGGAAGTGTTGTTGCAGGAATTAGTTTATATCTGATTTTGGGCATAGATGAAGCCGGGATTTTGCAAGCCAGCAAGCAATCCCGGCTTTATCTTATATATTTTCCAGTTTTTTTGACCGCCGGTATTCCAATGGCGATAGGCCGAATTGTTTTTTGAAAACTGATGCAAATTTGCTTTGATTCATATAGCCGACCAACTCTGCTATTTCTGCAACGGACAATCTTGCAGAAGTCAGTAACTCTGCAGCTTTTTTCATTCGGACTTCCCGTAGATAGATGGAAATATTTTGACCAAAAACGCCACGAAAATAGTTTTTTAAGCTGGTTTCGCTGACAGAAAACTGAGCTGCCAATTCCCATGCAGGATGATGTTGCCGCAAATCGGAAGTGATAATTTTTTCAACACGTTTTGCTATATCTACCTGTGTTTCAGTAAAAAATGTGCAGGCTTGCGATGGGGGGATATTGTTAAGATTTTGTAGTAATGAAAATAGAGCCAGAACATAGATCTTCATTTGAGAAATCGAAAACGGAGGCGCAATATCAAAAAGTTCCCAGAGCTTAATCAATATTTCTTCAACTTCAGGAGTAACTGCTGAGATATAAGTGTTATCGTTTGGGCAAAAAAGTTCAATGATTTTAGGGATGTCTATGCCAAACTCTTTTTGTATCCATGTACTCTCTGTTGCCAGTGTATTAGTATCAACAAAAAGCTCCATTCCCTCATAGATACGGCGAGGATAGACATATTGCTTTTGGGCAAAACACTCCGTGAGAGAAATATCTCCATCTTTCACATATACAAAGTTTCCGTTATTCAAGATAATCTCGCAACGACCAGTCACGCAATAGTTTAGGAGCAAAGGCCCTTTTTTAATGAAACTATCTTCACCCAAATTTGGAGCTGCCCATGTCGGAGAATTTATAAAAATATACGCAATAGTAAGTCCGGGGAAAAGTTGAAAAAACGTCATAGACCCTTTTCCCTCCTTAGTTTTCATAAGTAGTTCTGCGTTGAACTCGCTACGTTTTATTGAAACGCCGGGAATTTCAATACATTTTCTAAAAATATCATCAATCTTCATTTTTAACTCCTGTCGATTTGTCTGGCTCATTGCCCTTGATTTTAATCATATTATAGAATTGTAAGCGAAGTCAGTCAATAAAAAAACTCGTTGCTGTTTGGAGCCAAAAAGATGATTGGTTGTAGAGAGCTACTGCTAACTATGGTATCTTATAGAGAGGTTAGAAAACGCTAACCAGCAAATGAATGGAGGTATTCGTTATGAGTAACAAGTTACAAGCAAAAGACCTGATTAACCTCGGCCTTTTCACCGTTCTCTACTTTGTGATTGGCTGCTGTGTCGCCATTCCCGTCGGCTTTGTACCTATCTTTTTGCCGATCCTCGGAGCATTGTGGTCTTTGATTACCGGCATCCCGTTCATGCTGTTCTTGACCAGAGTTAAAAAATTCGGCATGGTTACAATTATGGGAATTTTAAGCGGCCTGCTGATGGGGCTGACTGGTATGGGATTTTGGGGCGTACCGATGGGCGTGATTTTTGGGCTGCTGGGAGATCTGATCTTGAAATCCGGCGGTTATAAAAGCGCCAAGAAGAGCCTGATCGGGTATGCGGTGTTCAGCCTTTGGATGGTTGGTACATATATCCCCATGTATTTCATGGTTGAGGATTCCTGGGCCAGTTTTGCGGCCAGCTTTGGTGAGGAATACGCTGACAGGGTAATGGCTGTTATGCCTATGTGGAGCATTATTCTGGTAATCGCCGGAATCTTCATTTTTGCGATCCTGGGCGGACTTTTAGGTAAGGCGCTTCTGAAAAAGCATTTTGCTAAAGCGGGCATTGTGTGATGAACGGGCTATCATTTTCAGCAACAACCGAAAAAAGAAAAGGAATCCTGCTTGATCCCCGGACAAAGCTCATTCTGCTGCTGACGATTACAACACTGATGTTCAGTACCAGTAACGAAGGAATTATGAACATCGTCAAGCCGTGTCTAAGCCTTGTCCCCTTTGCTCTGATTTTGTCGGAACGCCGTTTCAAAACAGCAGGAAAATATCTGGTGCTATATGCGGTTTGCTTTATACTGGAACGGATTGCCCTTACGAGTTTGAGCGGATTACTCTCGTTCATCGTGCTGGCAGTGACATCTATCATGACGCGGTTTGCGCCCGGCATTATGACAGGTGCCTATTTGATCTCATCCACTTCGATCAGTGAGTTTATCGGCGCAATGGAGCGTATGCACATCACGGAAAAAATCGTGATTCCAATGTCTGTCATTTTTCGCTTTTTCCCAACCATCAGCGAAGAATATCAGGCCATCCGGGATGCAATGAAAATGCGGGGCATACGATTCGGCGGGAAAAATCCTTTCCTGATGTTGGAATATCGCCTTGTTCCTTTGATGGTGTCCGTTGTGAAGATTGGTGATGAACTTTCTGCTGCTGCGTTGACACGGGGGCTTGGAGCCCCCGTTAAACGTACAAACGTGTGCCAGATCGGTTTCCATGTTCAAGATTTGATTGCGATTCTGCTTTGCGTTATCTGTTTTGCCTTGTTTTTGTTTCAGCAGCAGATTTCTTTTTGACGGGAGGGGGTGAACCTATGATACGGATTGACCATGTGACTTTCTCTTATGGAGAAGAAAACGAGAACGCTGGTGGAGTCCATGATATAAATCTGACCGTAGAGGACGGTCAATGCGTCGTACTTTGCGGCGAAAGCGGCAGTGGAAAAACGACAATTACCAGGCTGATCAACGGTCTGATTCCCCATTACTATGAAGGAAAAATGAATGGAGAAGTGTGGGTAAATGGGGCAAAGGTTTCGGAACAGCCCCTTTATGATACCGCGAAAACGGTTGGCAGCGTGTTTCAAAACCCCCGCTCACAATTTTTCAATGTGGACACAACCAGCGAAATCACATTTGGGTGTGAAAATCTCGGCCAGCCGGAGCAAAGTATTCGGGAACGATTAGATAAGACCATCCGGGATTTCCGCCTGGAGAAATTGATGGGACGCAATATCTTTCATCTCTCCGGCGGGGAAAAGCAAAAAATTGCCTGTGCCGGGGTATCCATCATGGAGCCGGATGTGCTGGTTATGGATGAGCCGTCATCCAACCTGGATGCTTCCTCTATCCTGGATCTGAGAGCAATACTTGCGTTTTGGAAGTCGCAGGGGAAAACAATTATAGTGTCAGAGCATCGGCTCTACTATCTGCGCGGTCTTGCGGATCGTTTTATCTATATTACCGGCGGAAAGGTGGAAAAAGATTACTCCGCAGCGGAGTTTGAGAGCCTGACGGAGCAACAGAGAGCCAAGTTGGGGCTGCGTACCTTTATTCTTGAAGATTTGTTGCCGCCGAAAGCATTGCCCCAGGCCGGTCAGCAAATGGAACTTCGCAATTTCTGCTTTGCCTACAAAAACGAACCGGAAACGCTGCACATCCGGGAAAGTAAAATCCCCGCAAATCGTATTGTCGGGATCATCGGGAATAATGGAGCTGGAAAGTCCACCTTCTCCCGGTGTTTCTGCGGCCTTGAAAAGCGCTGCGGTGAGGTGATCTGGAACGGCAGAACTTATCGGCCTAAAGACAGACTAAATACCTGCTACATGGTGATGCAGGAAGTCAATCACCAGCTTTTCACGGAAACTGTGCTGGATGAAGTCCTGATCAGTATGGAGGAGAAAAATCAGGAGTGGGCTGAGGAAATCCTTGCCGAGTTAGATTTAATCGGCTTCAAAGACAGACACCCTATGTCCCTTTCCGGCGGCCAAAAGCAGCGGGTAGCAATTGCCTCGGCAATCGCATCCAAGCGTTCTATCTTATTTTTTGACGAACCGACCAGCGGTCTTGATTACAAACACATGAAAGAGGTTGCCAATGTCTTGAAACAAGTCATGGATGCAGGCATTACCTTGTATGTCATTACCCATGATCTTGAGCTGCTTTTAGATTGTTGTACGGATATTGTCCATTTTGAGGACGGTTCCATCATCGACAAATTTCAAATGGATGAGGCCGGTCTTGAAAAAATCCGAAACTATTTTATAAAGGGGGTGCCTACAAAATGAAGGAAGAAAAGAAAGAGTCGCCCATAGGCGTCTTATGGGGATGGGGCAAGCTCTATCACGGGAAATTCATCGGCAGTATTATCCTTGCGGTATTAGGCGTGGCCTGCCAGATGGTGCCCTATTTCTGCGTGGCGCATATTGTCACACTGATGCTGTCGGGAGAGCAGGATTTTTCCAGTTATATGACGGCCTGTATCGTTGCATTGTGCGGTTATTTGGGAAAGGTTGTTTTCGCCAATCTTTCAACAGTCATTTCCCACACGGCGACCTATTACACGCTGCGCGATCTGCGAGAGAATATCACCGCGAAGCTGGCCCGCGTCCCGATGGGGACGATTTTAGATACTCCGTCCGGCCAGTACAAAACGACGATTGTTGACCGGGTGGAGGGAATGGAGCCGACCTTTGCACACCTGATCCCGGAAATGACCGCAAATGTGCTGGTTCCCATTGTGATTGTCGTGTACCTGCTTATTCTGGACTGGCGTATGGCGCTTTTGTCCCTTGTCACTCTCGTGGTGGGCCTTGTGGTTATGTCCGCCGGTATGAAAAACTATCCCGTCAAGTGGGAGGGTGCTGTCAAGGCAGGCAAGCAGATGACAGACGCCATCGTGGAATATATCGGAGGCATTGAGGTGGTGAAAGCGTTCAGCCAATCCGCCGGTTCCTACAAAAAATATTCTGACGCGGTGAATTATAACGCCAACTACTATGTGGACTGGATGCGGGAAAACCAGAAAACCATGAGCGCCTACAACGCCATCCTGCCCTCAGTGCTGATTTGCGTGCTGCCCTGCGGTTTTGCATTCTGGCTCTCCGGCAGTCTGGAGCTTTCCACCTTCCTATCCATTGTGATTTTCTCGCTGGGGCTGATTGGGCCGATTATTGCGGCCTTTACCTTTACGGACGATTTGGCTGTACTGGGGACAAATGTGGAAGAAATCAGCCAGCTTCTGAACGCCGAAGAACTGAACCATAAAGAAACGCCGATCAAGCTGGAAGATACCGGCATTTCTCTTAGGTCTGTGTCGTTTTCCTATGACGGGACAACAGAGGTTTTGCATGATGTGAATCTCACCATCCACCCCGGAACCATGACCGCCCTTGTAGGGCCGTCCGGCTCCGGCAAGTCTACGGTGGCAAAGCTGATTGCCGGGTATTGGGATGTTACATCCGGCAGAATTACCCTCGGCGGCCATGAGCTGAAGGATATGCCGCTGTCTGAAATTGCAGACCAGATTTCCTATGTGTCCCAGGACAACTACCTGTTTAACCGCAGTATCCGGGAGAATATCCGCATGGGAAGGCCCGGTGCCACGGACGCAGAGGTGGAACAGGCAGCCAAACAAAGCGGCTGCGACGCCTTTATCCGCAAGCTGGATAATGGCTATGATACGGTTGTTGGCAGCGCCGGTTCCCATCTTTCCGGCGGTGAACGCCAGCGGATTGCCATCGCCCGCGCCATGCTGAAAAATGCGCCGGTTGTCATTTTGGACGAGGCAACTGCCTATATCGACCCAGAGAATGAGGCGCTGGTGCAGAAAGCCATTTCCACTTTAACTGTCGGCAAGACCCTGATTGTGATCGCACACCGGCTGTCTACCATTGTTGGCGCAGATAACATCGTTGTGGTGAAGGATGGAACCATCCACGCACAGGGTACGCATGAGAAGCTGCTGGAAACCTGCCCCCTCTACCGGGATATGTGGCAGGCGCACATTGGCGCGAAAGACCAGATGTAAGGGGGTGTTGTCAGATGTATGGAACATTGAAAAAAATATTTGCTTTTGCAGGCAGCAAAAAGGGTCTTCTAAAAAAATCCCTGTTATTCTCATTCCTGTCCGGGCTGTTTTCAGCCATGCAGTTTGCCGCCCTCTTTGTAGTGATCGGCGCGTTAGTATCTGACAACCGGGACGGAAAGTTTATCTGCATTTCGCTGGGAATTATGGCCGTTTCCCTCATTGGGCGTATCATCACGACCTATTTCTCCACGATGGAGCAGACGGAAACCGGCTATTGCATGGTGGCGGAAAAGCGTATCCACATCGGAGATCGGCTGCGCTACATCCCGATGGGCTACTTCAACAAGAATAGTATCGGGAATATTACCGCCATTGTCACAACAACTTTGGGTGATGTAGAGAACTCAGCAGCCCGTGTCCTGGTGTCAGTGCTGGGCGGTTTTTTCAACTCGGTTGCCCTCGTCATCGTCCTGTTGGTATTTGACTGGCGGATCGGTCTTGTGGCCGCTGCCGGTGTCCTGATTTACCTTGCGGCGGCGGAACTGGCTCTTCGCAAATCTGCCGCGCTCAGCGGGGTACGCCAGCACACACAGGAGTCCCTTGTAGAGTCCGTGTTGGAGTACATTCAGGGCATGGGGATTGTTAAAGCATTTGGTCTTGAACGGGACAGCACGCAGTCTATCGGCAGTGCAATTAAGGCGAGCTGCCGGGATAACCTGAAATTGACAAAGGCCAGCGTTCCCTATGACGCTATCAAACAGGCTGTTGTCCGAGTGTTCAGCGTCCTGTTGCTTTTGGCCTCGGTCTGGTTCTGGCTGGACGGCTCCCTGTCGCTGGCCTACGGTCTGATTTTGGTGATTGCTTCTTTCATGGTGTTCAACGATTTGGAGAACGCCGGGAATATGGCCTCTTTGCTGCAAATGCTGGCGGCCTCGATGGATACGGCAAACTCCATTGATGACACGCCGGTGATGGACGAGAAAGGCGCTGACATTACGCCGAAGTCCAACGAGATCGTGTTTGACAAGGTGGATTTTTCCTACGCAGACCGTAAGATATTAGATCAGGTCAGCTTTACCATTCCCGAAAAAACGACTACGGCCATTGTCGGCCCTTCCGGGGCAGGAAAGACAACGATGTGCAACCTGATTGCCCGTTTTTGGGATGTGAATGCCGGGAAGATTACCATAGGCGGTACGGATGTACGAGATTTCAAGCTGGACAGCCTGATGAAGAATATCTCGATGGTGTTCCAGAGCGTGTACCTATTTGCAGATACGATTGAGAACAATATCAAGTTTGGCTGCCCGGATGCTACCCATGAACAAGTGGTTGAAGCGGCGAAGAAGGCTTGCTGCCATGACTTTATTTCTGCCCTGCCGGATGGCTATGACACTGTGATTGGCGAGGGCGGCGGCACTCTGTCCGGCGGCGAGAAACAGCGGATTTCCATCGCCCGCGCCATGCTGAAGGATGCACCCATCATCATTTTGGACGAGGCGACAAGCAGTGTTGACCCGGAGAATGAGGATGAATTGCAGCGGGCTATCGAGGCATTGACCCATGACAAGACCATCATCATGATTGCCCACCGTCTGAAAACCGTCCGCAACGCCGATCAGATCCTTGTACTGGACAACGCTCATATCGTCCAGCGCGGCACTCATGCGGAGCTGATCAAGCAAAAAGGCCTGTATGCCGATTTTGTATCGGCCAGACAGGAGGCCATCGGCTGGAAGCTGGCTCAGTAAAGGAGGTTCAGATGAAACTTCATGCGTCCGGGGAGGACTACCTGGAAATCATCCTTGTTCTCCAAAAGAAACTCGGTATGGTACGCTCCGTAGATGTGGCCCGGCACATGGAGGTGTCAAAGCCCAGCGTGTGCCATGCAGTGGCTACCTTGCGGGATGGCGGCTTTCTCACAATGGACGAAGATCACTTTCTCCATTTGACCGATGTGGGCCGCGAGGTGGCTGAAAGAATCTATGAACGCCACTGTTTCTTTACCGAGCAGCTTATCGCCGCAGGCGTTGATCCCAAAACTGCGGAGGCCGACGCCTGCCGGATTGAACACATTATCAGCGATGAGAGTTTTGACCGGCTGAAAGAGGCAGTCGAACAAGAGCAAGACTAAAACCGAATAAGCCAAGCGATCCTGCCCCGCAAGACGGGGAAAGAAAAAAACCGTTGCAGGGCAGGCAGCTTTGTGCGCCCAAAATGGATTTTCCGGGTACTGCGGCGGTTTTGAGTAACATCAAGGCCGCCGTTCCTTATGCGCCGCCTCCGTTCTTCATAAGGGTTTGGGACTATCCAAACAAGCAATTTTGAATTTTCGGGTAAGGGACCTGAGAATCTCAAAATTTGCAAGCGGGTACTCGCTTGCTGTGCTTGCCTCTTTTCTCCGAAAATGAAAAGAACCAGTGAGAGAATCGTTAAATTTCACTCACTGGCTCAATTCGTTTCAAATTTTTCGGACAACTCTGTCAGTTCCCTCACCGTTTCTTGGGTGTGATGCAACAGGGTGTCACGCATTTCTGGCGGACAGCTGGAATAAAGCATTTTCATCTGATTGACACCTTCATCTTCCAGAGAAATATCTGGATTTATAAGCGTATCTAAAGAGATGTGCAGGACCTTTGCCAATGCTCTCAAAATCAAATAAGAAGGATTCATTTTCCCCTTTTCGATATTGGCGATTTGCTTTACAGAAACATGGCTCAGATCCGCAAGCTCCTGTTGTGTCAGGTCTTTTTTCTTTCTGGCTTCCCGCATTTTTTGCCCTAAAGCAGTTAAATCATCAATCGGCATAATCGTTCACCTCAATAATATTGTATCGTTCCGGTTTGATTTGAGGAATAACCTTATCATTCCGGTTTTTCCAGTACGATTATACCGATTTTTCTTTTTTGCAACATGGTTGCAGGCTTGTATTCTTCGAACAATAGAAATATAATGGAATGTATTGCAGGAGGTGCAGAGATGGACTATATGACCCTAAAAGAAGCAAGTGAAAAATGGGGAGTTTCAATTCGGCAGATAAACTATTATTGCGCCGGTGGCCGTATTCCCGGTGCTGTGAAGGTGGCTACAATTTGGCTGCTTCCGAAAGACGCGGAAAAGCCTGTGGATATGAGAACGAAGCAAGGAAAGGAGCAAAAAAATGCAAAAGATACTTTATGTTGAAGATGATTTGAGCCTGATTGATGGATTGCAATATACTTTGGAAGCAAGTGGATATATGGTGGACAATGCCAAAACTGTAAAGGAGGCTTTGGCACTATTCCGAAAGAACACCTATGATTTACTTTTGCTGGATGTTACGCTCCCAGATGGCACAGGCTTCGATGTTTGCAAAGCGGTACGGAACAGCTCAACCGTTCCCATTATATTTTTGACAGCTTCGGATCAGGAAATCAGCATTGTCCGAGGACTTGATATGGGTGCCGACGATTATATCACCAAACCGTTCAAGCTGAATGAACTTCTATCCAGAATTAAGGCAATCCTGCGCCGTTCCTTGCAGTTTTCCAAAGCAGATACCTTTTTGGAAGCTAATGGCGTTCGTGTGGATACGGCAGAGCGGCTCGTCTGGAAAAATGAAAAACCGCTTGATCTCCCATTGGTGGAATACAAATTGCTGTGTCTGTTCATGCAAAATCCCAATCACCTTATGCCGCGCGAAATGATTCTGGATCGGATGTGGGATGGCAACGGTAATTTTGTGGACGATAATACTCTATCTGTGTATATCCGGCGGCTGAGAAACAAAATTGAGGACACACCCAATCAGCCTAAATACTTGCTGACGGAACGAGGTATCGGCTATAAATGGGTCGTTGAGTGAGGACAAGGTATGGGCAAATTAGGGAAAGAAACAAAGAATCTACTGTTGGCAATCACCGTCATCTGCCTTATTTCATTTCTACTTGCCGCAGGACTTTCGTTTTTACTTGCAAAGGACTTCCAACATGAGATGTTGCTCCATGACTATGGTGTTTCCGGCTACCAGCTGAACCATGAGGATAAATTGCAGATTTCAGCTTTTACTGCTCACCCCAACGAAAGCGATATAGAACGAGGCAAAGAAGCGCTGGCCTCTATTGGATACAGTGAAGCAACATCTATGCAGCTATTGCCCACTGTTCGGGAATATCGCAATCAGACGATGCTGTATCTATTCTTGCTGCTGTTGTTTCTGTTCGGTATGGTATATCTGGTTCTGCTGTTTTATCTGCGACGCCAGCATAGAGCTATTGATGATGCAGGAAGTAAGATTCGAGAATTTTTGGATGGCAATTCTATGTCCAGAATTGAATGTTCCCAAACCGGTGATTGGTATAGCCTTTTCCATGATGTCAATGAAATGGCGACTATTCTCTCCGCCCATGCAGAGAGCCAGAAGCAGACAAAGGAGTTCTTACAGGACATCATTTCGGATGTATCACATCAGATTAAAACGCCGCTATCTGCTTTGAAAATGTACCATGAAATCATAAGCAGTCATAAAGGAGAAGCCGAAACGGTGGCGAACTTTTCGGAAAAATCTCAACGAGAGATTAAGCGAATGGAGAACGTTATTTATACACTGCTCAAACTGGCGCGCCTGGATGCGGGAATTATACAGATGGAAAAAGCAGAAGAAAATGTTTCCGCTCTCATGCAAGATGTTTTGGAACGATTTGAAACATGGGCAGAACAGGATCACAAAGAGATCACCCTTTCGGGTAAGGATGATATTTCTCTTAATTGCGATGCACTATGGATGTCGGAGGCGATTGGAAATATCGTCAAAAATGCTTTGGAACACACACAACCGGGCGGTCACATTTCGGTGCAATGGACACAATCACCCCTGTTGACTCAGATCGTCATTACAGACGATGGCAAAGGTATCCACCAAGAGGACTTATACAACATTTTCAAACGCTTTTACCGCAGCCGCTTTTCGTCAGATGTGCATGGGATAGGATTGGGCTTACCGCTGGCTAAATCTATTGTGGAGGCACATGGGGGAACTATTTCTGTAACCAGCACACTCGATGTTGGAACTACCTTCACATTGAACTTTTTCAGCCTTACAAATGAGTAAGATGCAGGTCACTTGGAAGTAAGCCGAAGGGGGTATGATGTGACCATAAGGAGGTACTGCGTATGAATATTCTTGAAGTACAGGACTTGTGCAAAACCTATGGAAAAGGTGAAGCAGCGGTTCAAGCGTTGCGTCATGCAACATTTTCGGTTCGCAAAGGTGAATTTATTGCCATTATTGGTGAATCCGGCTCCGGCAAAAGTACGTTGCTGAATGTTGTGGGTGCTCTGGACAAAGCCACTTCCGGCAAGGTCTGGATCGACGGTCAGGATATTTTCTCAATGCCGGAGAAAAAACTGACCGTGTTCCGGCGGCAACACATCGGTTTTATCTTTCAGTCATTTAATCTGATCCCGGAACTGAATGTAGAACAGAACATCACTTTTCCGTTGCTGCTTGACTACAAGCGGCCAGACCAGAGGTTTGTCAACGAGCTGCTGAATGTTTTGGGACTGACCGAACGCCGTCATCATCTTCCCAGTCAGCTCTCCGGTGGCCAGCAACAGCGTGTCGCTATCGGAAGGGCTTTGGTTACACGACCTGCACTGATTTTGGCGGACGAGCCGACCGGCAATCTGGACAGTAAAAATAGTCAGGAAGTCTTGGCTCTCCTGCAAACCATGTCGGCCAAGTACCAGCAAACCATTTTGATGATTACCCACAACAAAAATCATGCAAGTGCGGCAGACCGCATTTTCAATATGTCTGATGGTGTGCTGAAGGAGTTGGGGGTGAGCCGGAAATGAAACACTACCTCGACTTGGTTTCTATCTCCAACAAGGTTCACCGCAGGCAAAGCCGCATGACACGCATTTGCATTGTGCTGGCGGTTTTCCTGGTTGCAGTCATGTTTGGACTGGCCGATATGTATTTGAAAAGCATGACGGATGAAACCCGGCATCAAACTGGAGATTGGCATTGTAAAATCACAGCTATTGACGAAAAAACATCCGAATATATTGCTGCCCGCCCTGAAATAGACTTGTCTGGCTGGCAAGGCAACATTCCCGCAGAAATCGGCTGCACAGTGGCAGACCAGCCCGTTTCTGTTGCAGGGATGGACGAGACAATATTTTCTGAAATTTATTTAGGTTCTGTCCTTTCAGGTGAGTTCCCTGAGATAGCTGGACAGGTAGCTGTTTCATCTACATTAGCACAAACAGCAGGAATTTCGTTGGGAGATACTCTTACTTTGAACTCTCCTGATGGGAGTACAATGCAACTGGCGATTACGGGAATTATGGATGATGATGCCGCCAATATGATCTCGGGAAGTGCCAGTGCAGTCCTTTTGACACCTGAAGGGCTGTCAAGCATTCAAACTGCGGATCTAAGCGGCAACTGGCAGTATGTCGTTCGGTTCTCACTGCTCACTAATGTTGGTTCCAGCATTGCTGATATTCAGCAGCAAAACGGCATATCTGATGCACAAATCACCCAAAATGAAGAACTGCTCAGTATGCTCGGGCAGCTGCCGGGTTCCAATATGTCGCAGATATACACAATGGCATTTCTGCTTTCTTTGGTGGTAATGGGAACTTGTGTTATGATGATTTCCAGTAGTTTGAATAGTAATGTCAGCCAGCGCATGGAGTTTTTCGGTTTACTGCGCTGTTTGGGAGCCACTCGTCGCCAAGTATTGCGCTTTGTGCGCCGTGAGGCTTTACAGTGGTGCATTACCGCCATACCCATTGGTATCGGGTTAAGTATCGTGGTGGTTTGGGGACTGTGTGCAGTCATGCGGCAGCTCAGCACTGTATGGTTTGGTTATATGCCTATCTTTGGCATTAGCTGGCTAAGCATTGGTGTGAGCATTGTATTGGGACTTATTACCGTTCTATTGGCGGCTCGGACCCCCGCAAAAATGGCAGCAAAGGTTTCACCATTGGAGGCTGTCACAGGCAATACACAGCAGGAATCCTCGTTCCGCCATGCGGCAAACACTCGGCGGTGGCATGTAGAGGTAGCACTTGGTATCCATCATGCCAAGGCCAAACGGCGCAGCTATATTCTCATGACAGGTGCATTTGCAATCTGCATCACCTTGTTTTTAGGGTTCTGTACGCTGGTTCCCTTTATGGAAAACGCATTTATGCCGAAAGAATGGTCGCCCGAGCTTTCCATTGTCAGTGACACAAATACTTGTTCCATTCCGGCGGATCGAAGGGATGCCGTAGTACAAAATTCCGCTGTTAGTCGAGTGTTTGGCAGAATGTTTGCTTATGATGTTCCTGCCCAAATTAGCGGCGCAATCCATAACAGCAATCTAATCTCCTATGAAGAAAATCAGTTCCGCTGGGCGCAAGATCAACTAATTGCAGGTTCTATAGATACTGTAACGAACACGCCAGGACAGGTCTTGTTTGTGGCAAACACAGGAACAGAAGTGCAGGTGGGAGATACCATTACACTGACAATAAACGGGAAGGATCAAACAGTTACGGTAGGGGGTGTTTTGTCTGACAGCCTATTGGCTCGTGCAGAGGGAACGGAAACACTGATCTGCTCCGAGGAAACTTTTTCGCAGCTGACGGGTGAGACTGGGTATACTATCCTAGATGTCCAGTTCCGCTTTGGTTCTGATGAAGAAGATGTTGCCGAGGTTGAAGCATTGTTCGGTGAAGGAGTCACTTTCACTGATGTCTTAATCCAAGCACAGCAACAACGTGGCCTTTATTATGCTTTTGCAACATTGGTATATGGTTTCCTGTCAATCATTGTAGCCATTACGATTTTCCATATTATGAATACCATCAGCATGGGAGTTTCCGCCCGAACTCGCCAATATGGAGTAATGCGTGCCATTGGCATGAGTAATCAACAGCTTACACGCATGATTTCTGCGGAAGCTGCCTCGTATGCCATAAGTGGTGTCATATTGGGATGTATTTTCGGATTGCTGTTTCATTGGTTCCTGTACTCCAGCCTTATCACTCGCACATTCGGAAATCCCTGGAGTGTTCCGTGGCTGGAATTGTGCTTGATCATAGGCGTGATTCTCGCAACCACGGCGCTGGCTGTACGAGGCCCAGCAAGAAGATTACACGCTATGTCGATTCTGGAGCTGATGAAGTAGTCACTTTGCTTGAAACAACCGGAACTTATAGTGACACAATTACACTTCCTGATGGCGGAAATTATGTCGGCATTGAGTGTGAGGAATTTACTGGAAACATTGAATTGAATATTGAATAATCTTTAGCTGTGTGATGGTAAAAGAAAAATGTCACAGTACGGCAGATTTGTTTTAGTTAAAAGTTTATGCATAAAAAATAAAGTAGGTGATTACATGGGAAAATGTTAATACTGACATTTGAAGATAGTGAGGAAGAAATCCTGAATCATATAATATCCTGTGTCAATACGGGAGCAAGAGCATTTCAAGTAATTGAAAATGCAAAAACAAATTTGAGTTATGGAGATATTGTTATTTTGTTGGATAAAAGAGAATTATTTCGAAAGCAGGAAAAAATAGATTTATCTTTTATAGAGTTTGAAATTTTGCATTTATTAATGCGAAGTCCTGGAAGAGTGTTTAGTAAAGAACAAATATATGATATAATCTGGAATGAACCCTATTCGGGTGATTACAATGTTGTTATGCGACATATCTGCAACATTAGAGAAAAGATAGAAGATGATCCTGGACATCCGGTATATATACAAACGGTGCGCGGTGTAGGATATCGGTTTAACGGAAATTTAGGCAGCGAGTGAAATCGCTGCCTATTATTATTGGTTTTACAAAGAAGGAAGTTTGTTATGAGAAGATCTTTGTATTTCAGGAGCATCCTGTTTGAGATATTTGGACAGGTTTTGATGTATCAATTCCAACTCTTTTATTTCTTGCTTAAAAGAAACGTATTGAGTATTTAGTGATAGTAAACAGATTTGCGTTATTATCAGGGATTGTAGGGAGATTCCGAAGAGCTTTTGTTCAGATGATGAAACAATAGGATTGGTACAGGAAATATATGGAACAAAAGTTAATAAAGGGATTTGTTGCGTTTTCTGCTATAATAATCTGCCAGCAAAGAATGTGTTGTCTGAATATGTTTGTGATTATAAGAAACGAGCAGGGTTATTTCAAAGATCAGCAGATTTAGAGTAGTTCTTTTTTTCTGAGAGAAAATTAAAAATCGTTTTTGGTTCTTCTGGAGAGTGATTATAGCGTTTGGGAAACATCCGGAGAAACCATTACCTCAGGGTGTCGTAAAGTTCTTTATCAAAGAAGCTTTGAGATGCCCTTTCTTTTTTATCCAAATCTTTTCTTTTGTTTACATATATAAACCTAAGAAAAAGCTTGACGTTTAAATATTACAAGTGTAATATTTAAGAAAATATGAAAAAAGGAGAAATAAAACTATATGAGAAAAAAGAAAAGAAAAAAACACACGAAGATTATCACAAAAATAGTTTTATTTAGCGGTATATTGATTGGTGGTGAAATCGGTATTGTAACAATAATGAATTGTAATGTTCCTGAAAAAAGACTAATGGAATATATGAAATATATTGAAAAAGGGGAATATGAGCAAATGTATGCCATGCTGGATCAGAAAAAAAGCAGCATGAACAGTAAGGAAGAATTTATAGAACGAAATTCTAAAATATATGAAGGCATTGAGATGTCTGATCTGTCCATAACTGATATTACAGTAAAAAGACAAGAAAACGGAAATGCGGCGGTTTCCTATACAACAAATATGCAGACTGCTGCAGGAAATGTAGAATTTACCAACGATGCGGTATTTTCACATGATTGGACAGGATATCATTTAATCTGGCAGGATCAGTTGATTTTTCCAGAGTTATCTGCAACGGATAAAGTTCAGGTAACGTCAGAAGAGGCAAAGAGAGGAGATATTTTAGACAGAAATGGTCGTCAGTTGGCTGGAGAGGGAACTGCATCTTCGGTAGGAATTGTTCCGGGCAGGATGGAGAACAGAGAAGATACAATAAAAAAACTGGCAGAGTATCTTGGAATTGGAGCAGACGAAATTGAGGATAAGTTAAAAGCCGATTGGGTAAAAGCAGATTCTTTTGTACCAGTAGCAACAATTCCTAAAATACAAGAGGTCGATCTTCTGACAGTGAATCCGGATGAAACTGTTCTGGAAGAAAAAGAAAAGCAGGACACATTATTGAAGATTCCAGGTATTATGTTATCTGATGTAAAAGTACGAACTTATTATCTAAAAGAAGCTGCCTCTCATCTGGTAGGGTATGTACAGGCGGTTACAGCCGAGGATTTGCAGGAACATAAAGGGGAAGGGTATCGTACAAACAGTGTGATTGGAAAGACGGGACTGGAAACGCTTTATGAAAAAGAACTAAAAGGGACAGATGGGTGTGAGATCTGTATTGTAGATGCAAATGGAAATAAAAAAAGTGTTATTGCATATGAGCCTAAAAAAGATGGAGAAGATATCCATACTACGATTGATGGCGATCTTCAAAGTACTCTTTATGAACAATTTAAAGAAGACAGAGGATGTTCTGTAGCCTTGAATCCTTATACAGGGGAAGTACTGGCGTTGGTAAGTACGCCATCTTATGATAATAATGATTTTGTACGTGGAATGGACAACAGCCAGTGGAGTGCATTAAATGAAAATGAAGACAGGCCTTTATACAACCGCTTTCGCCAGACATGGTGTCCTGGCTCAACTTTTAAATCTGTAATTGCTGCAATTGGATTAAAAGTGGGGGCATTTACTGCAAATGACGATTTTGGAAATGAGGGTCTGGCGTGGCAGAAAGATTCCTCGTGGGGAGATTATACAGTGACTACACTTCATGATTATGCACCTGTGATCTTGAAAAATGCGCTTATTTATTCAGATAATATTTATTTTGCAAAAGCAGCATTAAAAATTGGTGCGGATCAACTGATGCAGTCTCTAAATCAAATAGGATTTAATCAGGAACTTCCATTTGATATTAAAATGTCAGAGTCCCAATATTCTAATACGGACAAGACAGAAACAGAAATCCAGCTTGCTGACAGTGGGTATGGACAGGGACAGATTCTGGTAAATCCTTTGCATCTTGCAAGCATTTATACGGCTTTTCTAAATGATGGAAATATGATAAAGCCATATCTTCACGCGGATGGTGGAAGCACTTCCGGTGAAATCTGGATAAAAGATGCTTTTTCACCACAAATTGTTTCGGAGGTTATGGAGGGGTTAGAGGGTGTAGTGAATAACCCGGAAGGAACTGGTTATGGAGCATGCCGGGAAGACATTAGATTAGCAGGAAAAACCGGAACAGCGGAACTGAAAGCTACAAAAGAAGATACATCTGGAACAGAAATTGGCTGGTTTACAGTTTTTACTACAGATAGAGATGCAAAGAATCCTATTTTGCTCATCAGTATGGTAGAGAATGTGAAAGATATTGGAGGAAGCGGTTATGTGGTGGAAAAGGATAAGGCGATACTGGATGAATATCTTGGTAATGAATAATTTTTACCTTTAAATATTACAAATGTAAGAGGAAAATGATATGAAAAAAATTTGGAAAATATTTGTGGGAGTTATTTTTCTTGCTGTCTGTAGTGGATGTGGCATAAAGAAAGAGCAGAAAAAGACAATTGAAGATACGAAAGAAAAAATTTACAGAGAGTGTGAAATGCTAGCAGAAGGCTATCAGAGCATATATGAGAATGCTGTGAAAGAAAATGCACTATATGAGCTGAGTACAATACAAAAAAGTATGGATTATTTTGGAAAATATGGATATGCAGTAATTGATTCCTACAATCAGCTGGATATGGTTCAAAGTATTAAAGTAGATGATTTTTTGAAAAAAGCAGAAAAAGAGAAAAATGGAAAAACTACTATATTTCAAGTTATAGCAGGGGATCATTTTATTCGGTATGATCTGAAAACCAAACAGGGGAAAATAGACGTTGAAGTAAGCTCTTTTAAATGGAAAGAGGATACTTGGCAGGAAACATATTATCATGAGTTTAGAGCTAATTCATGGAAATATACAGAAAACGGGTATTTCTTTATGGAAGAATATCATCCGGCTGGATATGATGGACCGTCTGGATATCGGGCCTTTCGGGTAGTGCCGTTAAATAAAAAATGCAGGGAGCTGAATCGAAAATATATACTTCCTTTTGGATATACACTTAATAAATTGTTTACTTCTAATTGGAGTGAAAAAAATTATGATGGAATAAATTTTTATGATGTTTTTGACCGTTTACTTTCAATGGAAGAAAAAGCTGATGAATTTAAGGAAGGAAAGACTTATGAAATCCCAAAAGAATCATTTGAAGCGATATTTCAAAAATATTTTAATATAAGCGCAGAGATACTGCAGACAGGAACGGTATTTCACACGGAAACACAGACATATCGGTATCGAACCAGAGGAATCGTATATGATTTTGCTCCCACACCATATATTCCATATCCGGAAGTTGTTTCCTACATAGAAAATCAAGATGGAACAATAACACTGGAAGTAAATGCGGTATGGCCACAAAAAGAATTAGATCAGGCGTTTTGTCATAGCGTAACCATTCGGCTGTTAGATAAAGATAGATTTCAATATGTATCCAATTATGTATCAAGGTCAGAAATAGAGGTTACCTGGTATACGGAAAGATTATCAGACGAAAAGTGGGAGGAATGTTATGGAGATAATTGATATGAGTACAAAAAGAAAACTGAAAAAGATGGTGAGTGTTTTATTTATTTTGGGATGCTTTTTCATAGGAAATACAAAATGTAAAGGGGCTGATTTAGAATATATTTCACAGGAAACTGCGAATTATGCTGTACAAGAAAGAGGATATGATTTGCCAGTAGATGAAGTCGTGAAAGAAGAAGCTATTGAAGATTGTAAGAATGTTATGAATCAGATGAAAGCCATTTATCAAAAGGCGGATAAAGGAACTTCATCGAATGTAGTAGTTTCTGAGACAGTAATGGAAGAAATGCAGGAAGTATTAAAGGAAAAAAATGTCCCTGTTATTACATCAGCGCCGTATTCAAATATGGCTAATTATTCTAAAATGGAAGAATTTCTTTTCAGGGCAGAACAGGATCTGCCAGGAGATATCGTCTTATATAGGATTAACAGGGATGGTGGGATAGAAAGACTCAAATTCAATTATGATGGGACAGATATGTATTTGCTGGCTGCGAAAGTTGTTTGGGGTATGAACGACAATCCATCTATTGTATATGTTTCGTATACAAGGATAGAAGAATGGAAATATACAGAAAAAGGCTGGTTTGGTTATACGCTATGTGTTCCAAAATATCCGGAAGTATCAGAAGCGGTTGATGGCAGTTCTATGATAAGAATTAAACCTTTAAGTGATGAATGCAGGGAAGTTTCAAAGAGGTGTGTGTATTGGCTTGGATATCAGGGGAATAATCTTTTATGTTCTGATTGGGATAGATCTGATATGGAAGGGTTAGATTATAATGGTTTATATGAATATTTATATCGAATGAAATACGGGGAGAGATATGAGTTTTCAGGTAACTCAAGTGGAATTCCGGCAGAAGAGTTTGAAAATCTGATAATGGAGTTTTTGCCGATAACAGCGGAGCAAATTAAAAAATGGGCAGTATTTGATTCGGAACATCAAACTTATGACTGGGAACAATTTGGTTGTTTTAATTATAGCTTTGGAACATCTTTACCGGAGGTCGTTGAAATAAGAGATAGCGGAGAGGGAAACAATGTGCTGGTTGTTGATGCTGTATGTGATACATTTATATGTAATGATGCCGTTATTACAAGTGAGCTGACTGTTAAGTTCAACGATGATAAGAGTTTTAAATATATGGGGAATAAAATTCTGAATAATGGTACGAAAGAAATTCCCAAATATCAATATAGAATAAAAAGAAAGAACTGATAACAACTATCAGCCCTTTCATATTTGTTAATTCCATATATGTAATTTTTTTAAGATATCAGAAGTGATTTCAAATGCCTTTTTGCCAGTTGCATTAGAATCACTTTGGATATTGGTTGCAAAATAATAGCTGTTATCGGAAGTTTCTACATATCCGATAAACCAGCCGTTGATATCCTGTCCGTTGACACGACCGGTTCCAGTTTTTCCGTAGAAATTACCATTAGGTGTACTGGCAATTTTTATAGCATTTTTAACAGAAAATACATTTTGGGAATTTAGATGGAATTCATTTGTGTTAAATTTTTTCAATAATGTTACTTGCTCTAAAGGCGAGATTTTTAATGAAAAATCGGACCAGTATAAATCCAGATTTGAACTGGTTGTCTGGTTTCCATATTCTATTTTATTCAAAAATTCCTGGACTCTGTTAATTCCGAGCTGCGAATCAATTGCCTGGAAATACCAGTTAACGGAATTTTGCATAGCAGAGTTTAAATCCTGATCAGCTTCCCAGGATGGAAAAGGAAAGGCATCACCATTCCATGTCATGGAAGAGTGTTCTGGTGTGATGATTCCGGATTCCAACCCTAATAATGCATCGTATATTTTGTAGGTAGACTCTGGCGGAATACGTTTGGTGGCTTCTTCAAGATCGTATATTTTCCAGGAATCCAAATTATTGTCATACAAAACAAATGATCCATCATATGTTCCAAATGTTTCGGATATATCTAACAGGGAGATATTTTTGTCTGTATCACTAAAATGATATACGCTTTGAGTAGAGGCATCAATGGATAAAATGGGTGTACATCCAATAAAAACAGCACTAATGACCAGATAAATTATCAATGCTCTCATTTTTTGATAAAGAGTTTCTTTCCTAAAAACGGCGATGTTGAGAATACGTCGTTTCATCTGCCTGAAATTTCCGGACATTCCAACTGCCAGTGGAGAGGAAAAAGAGGATATTTTTTCTGCAAAATTAATCAGTGTAGTTCCATAAGCTTGGTATTCATCAGCAGAAATCATCTGCAATACAGCAGAATCACAGGCTATTTCACGGTCACAGAAAATTTCTTTTAAAGTGTACCAAACAAAAGGGTTAAACCAGTAGAGTATATTACTTATGACCATGAGGAAGCCAATAAATGTATCTTTGTGACGGTAATGCTGTAATTCGTGTAGCAGCATAAAACGCATATCATCAGGATTCAGTTCGGAAATTAAATGGATGGGAATGTAAATCCTGGGATGTATTATTCCGATTAAAACTGGTGATTTTAAAAATGCAGTACTGTAGACTGATACTGGGTAAGAGATTTTAAGTTCCTTTAAACAATTGTAATAAATAGTTTTTACCTGCTGATTTTGAAGCGGGAGAGCAGATCTTTTTATGGAACGTACATAGTTTAATGAATGAAGGGTGAGGACTGACATAATCATAACACCCGTTATCCATATTAGAAAGAGTATGGTATTCAAGCCTCCAGAAAATTGACTACTGATGGAAACTGAAAAATCATTCACCTGGTTTAACAAAATATTTTGTGTATTACTGGTAAGTTCGGATAGCGTGTCGGTACCAGAGTTAAGTCCTGAGTCAGTTTGAAAAAAATGTAACCATGAAAAAAGTTGTGAGCCATGAATCTGTACAGGAAAAAATGGCACGGCAAGTAATAAAAATAAAAGAAAACAGAGATGGTACTGTGTAGCCGCAGATAAATATTTTTTCAGAAGTTTTTTTGTTCCGATTATTACAAGTGTAAAAATACATATGAAGATATTACTGATTAAAAAGTGGATGATCCAGTTGCTCATTGAAAACCTCCTATTTCTGATGTTTTGATAATAAATGGCGTAAGTTATCAATTTCTGTTGAAGAGAGCTTATCGTCTTCAAGGTAAGAAGCCAGCATAGAAGAAAGATTTCCATTATAATATCGCTTTAAAAAAGAATTGCTTTCCTGGCGTATATATTCATCTTCTTGGACTAATGGAGTATAGACAAATACCCGGCTTTGTTTTTCGTAGGAAAGAGCTTTTTTGGAAACAAGTCTCTTGATAAGAGTTTGAATTGTTTTTGGACTCCAGCTGATAGTTAGAGTAAGTTTTTCTGTAATTTCATTTGTATTGATGGGAGCATATTTCCATACAATTTTCATAACTTCAAATTCGGCTTCTGAAATCTGGGGTAGTGACATAATAAAATCCTCCTGCTAAATCCTACATATGTAATAAATATATTATATTACTTGTAGAAGAAAAAAGTCAAATGGCAGATGATATATAGAATATAAAATTAATAATGTAGAGGCAATAAAGGTGAAAAAGGTAGAAATTATTGAGAGAATCACAGATGCTAATGGAAGCATAAGTGAAAACATATTGACTAGCTGGGAACATAAAAACCAATTCATACCGGAAATTATAAGGTTTGGAGAATTAAAAATATATCTACAGGAACGAATTGTTAAAAAGAATGATAGTGATGTTCATCTTTCAAAATATGAATATGATATTTTACTTTTTTTAGCGAAAAGTCCAGGTAGAATATTTGGAAAAGAAATGGTTTATGATCTGGTATGGAATGAACCTTATTCCGGTGATTATAATGTGGTTATGCGACATATCTGCAATATCAGAGAAAAAATAGAAGATGATCCTGGACAACCATTATATATACAAACAGTACGAGGTGTAGGATATCGGTTTAATGGGAATTTAGGCAGCGAGTGAAATCGCTGCCTATTATTATGGTTTTACAAAGAAGGGAGTTGGTTATGAGAAGATCTTTGTATTTCAGGAGCATCCTGTTTGAGATATTTGGACAGGTTTTGATGTATCAATTCCAACTCTTTTATTTCTTGCTTAAAAGAAACGTATTGAGTATTTAGAGATTCTTTTCTGGAAATAAGATCTGCAATTTGCTCTTGCAACTTATTGGAATTAAGATGTTTCAGGTTTATACCATTTTCCTGTAAAATATGTTCAGCACCCGCGAAAAGAATAATTTGAGATTCATATTTACGGAAATAACGATCTGGATCTTTGGAGCTTTTATAATGGTCGTCGTAAATTTTATTTTTCTGATATTGTTCGGCATATTTTAGCATTTCTCGAAGATGGCGTATCTGAGACTCGAGAGAAACAACAGAGGTATTTACCTCTTTTTGCTGCATATGTAACAAGGCTATGCGGTCTTCAAGTTCTGAAAAATTATGTAGATTATGTGTGAACATCTTGTTATATTCAGCAGAGACAATTTTTAAATTTTCCTTATTTGCCCATTTCTGAAGTCCAATGTTTCCTGCTATATTGGGAGCATTGGTATCTATTAATTTGTTATGAACAGAAGGAAAAATAGCTTTCTGACGTTTATTTTCAATGCGTTCTTTGATACGTTCCTTAGTAAAGTTTTTTCCTAAAGATTTAGCACTTCCACGCACTGGACGGGACATATCGGGAGAACGAAAGGTAATGTATTTTCTGCTGTTTTCGCCAAATTCTGCGTTTTTTATTTCATATCCTTTAGCTTCCATAAATGTAAGAAATTCTGAATAAGTGGAAACGATCCGGATTGTCTGGTTGATATCTTTTCGCAGCTGCGTTTTTTTACTGGATTCAGATTTATTTGCAGCCCATTCATTGTATTTCATTCCCTTTTTACCATCTGGCATAATTGTGGACAGGTTATGTTCCAGGCATAAAGTGTCGCTGAGATTTCGTATTTTCCAGTAATTCTTTTTACAGTCATGGTAATGAGAAAAAGTGATGTTATCTGCAGAACAGAAAATTAAATGGTTATGTACATGACCTTTATCAGTGTGTGTTGTCAGAACATAGGAGTATTTTCCCTCCAGTAAGCGATCCGCAAGTTCTTTGCCAATTTGATGGGCTTCTTCATAGGAAACTTCACCAGGGGAAAATGCCTGAATCAGATGAAATGCCTTATTTGTATTGTGCGGATCTCTGCAGTCATGTGTATGATCCAAAGTGTATTTGAAGTCAAGAACGGCTGTTTCGGGAGAGCAGGCAAAGGAAGAAATATATAGATTCTGGCCAGTTTTATCTGGATTGCAGATGTATTCTATTGCTTTATCAACGGTTGTTTTGATACCATGGATTTTTGTAACTGCCATATTTTTTCCATTAACTCCTTTATATCGTCCAGGTCCTTTGGGTAAACTGTATTGGTACTGTTTATACGATGGGTGATCTGATTCAAATTGCTGCTGATATTGCCCAGCAGGGTATTCATTTTTCGGATATGAGAGTAGTCTACTTCATATACAAATCCATATAAGATCATTTTCCGTAGAAAGGCAGATTTGCTTTTCATCCTGGAAAGACGATATTTTTCTTCTAAAATGTATTGTTCGTCATCATTCAAATAAAATTGTACGGGATGAATTCTGGTACGTTTGCTCATTGAAATCCTCCAATTCGTTTTTTTCTATAAAAAAGAGTACAAAAAAACTGTCTAACCAGTTCGGCTATGACAGTTATGGTACTTGGTTTTTTGTTGGTTTGGACAGATGTATCTGTAAGTTATTTTAACAGGACTGGGTGAAAGCGTCAAATTAAGAAATTATAAAATATGAGAGGGCCAGGGATACTCCCTGATACATTTTGGTAGAATGAACCGGAAAGGGAATTTGACAAAATGAGCCAGTTGTCATGACACTGGCAGTGCTTGCTTCTTTTGGGGTGTAGCCTGCAAAGCAGGCTATGCAAAAGCTATAAAACATAAATAGAACTGTGAGAAGTGGTTGAGAATATAATCCTGATAGCGTATAATCAGAGCAAGAAATCGTAAGTGAGGGATAAATTTGAAACGTGAGGAAATTTTTCAATATGTGAAAGAGCAATATGGAACGGAACCGGAATATTTATGGAAAAAAGATCCTGATTCTGCGGTGCTTCGACATAAAAATGGAAAATGGTATGCTATAATTATGGCAGTGGAAAAGAAAACACTGGGATTAGAAGAAGATGGAAAAATTAATATCCTGGATGTAAAATGTGACCCTGATCTGGTTGGGATGTTAATTGAAACGTATGGATTTTTACCGGGGTATCATATGAATAAGCGACACTGGATTACGATTCTTTTGGATGAATCTGTCAGTGAAGCTAAGACGCTAGATTTTCTGGATATGAGTTATGATTTAATTGACAGTGGGAAGTAATTAAAATTAAAAAGGAAGCCTTTCAGAAAAATCTCTGATCGGCTCCCAGGTATTCATTCTGGATATGTATAAGTTGATCTTTGCAACAGGATATTTTCCCAATCTCGTTCATGGCGCAGCACTCGGAGAATATGAATCTCTTTTGTTTCTTCCATTATAATATAAAAAATAATAGATGGCGGAAAAGATCTTTTATGTATGGAATATCCTCTGTACAGAATTTGAGTTCGGGGAAAGGCAGTACTGAACTGGCCTAAATTCTGCATTTGTTCTTTCAGATCAGATTGAAAACGGTCAGCACGTTGCTGGCCGAATTCTTCTTCAATATAATCTGCAATGTCTGTGACATCGTAAATTGCTTCCCAGGTTAAAATAATTTTATATTCTTGCATTTCTTCGTGCATCCCTTAATTCTGTGATTTTGCGAAAAGCATCTTCCAGTGGCAATTCACGACCAGCTTCCATATCATCAATTCCCCGGTCTAACATGCGGAGAAGATGATTGTTTTCCTGGTTTTTATCGGTTGTAGGGACTTTTTTTGTTAATTCCATGAAATCACTCCAATCATACGGTTTATAAATAGTGTATGTTGTTCAGAAGTATCTATCCATAGTTTAGCATAGAATGGGCAGCAATACAATTGAATTATTTTGCAGGAGCGTCCGTCAGACCAAGAAGATATTCGCAGGAAACATTAAATACTTCGGCCAGTGCGACAACTTCGTAGTCGGGAACGAAACGTGTGCCTTGTTCAATTCGCAGGATTGCCAGATCATTAAAATCATATCCTGCAAGTTGTAATTTGGCAGCGAGTGTTTTCTGAGTAAGATTATGAGCCTTTCGTAATTCTTTTACCCGTTGTCCTATTCTGTTTTTACTGTTCGTTTTTTTATCCCAATAAATAATCATTCTGATCCTCAAAAGTTTCTAAAGATGAAGTATTATTATTGATTTTAAGGAAAAATATTGTTACTATACTTCTAAAGATGAAGTTTTTGGAAAGTTTATTTGATTTTTGAAATAAGAAAATGATAATGCTGCCTGTAATGAGAAATAATTCTAATGAGAGGTGGAAAGAAGATGAATGAATTTTATGAAGCAGTATCGAATTTATTTGAGGAATTGCGCTGTGACTTCGGAGAAAGAGAATATACAGTACAGCCGGAAGAATGGAAAGAAGCAGAGAAGAATTTGAAACAAATACAAAAGAAGCTGCCACTACATCTGGAAAAAATCCCAGAGCGTGAGCAGAATTTCTGGAATAAATATCTGGATCAGTTAGAACATTTCCATTATGAAGAGGAGCAGCGGGCTTATTACCAGGGAATGATGGATGTAGTTGAGTTTCTTATTAATATAGGGGCAATAAAGAAATCCACGAATGTTAAGAGAATGATAGAAAAATATGCACGTTAAGAGTGGCGGTATGGGAAACCATACCGCTTCTTCAGAATAATTCAGATAGAATTCAAATGAATTTCAGGGATCTTGTTTATCGTGGTCTGTAGGAATTTTGTATGTGCGCAGGTATGCTTCTACGATGGCAAGGATAGCGGTAATTTGCTCATCGTTGCATTTTGACAGGTACATGAGCAGGCGTTGATAATCAAGATTATCTGTATGATTGTTTGGATAAAACAATGGTTCAGGAGGAACATTTAAAGCGCGTACCAGTTTTCTGATTTTATGAAAACTCGGAACTCGGCCCCCATTTTCAATTTCCTTTAAATATCGGCTGGACATTTCTGCTTTTTCAGCTAATTCTTCATAAGTCAATTTTTGCTCGTGTCGGGCGTTCTTAAAAAACAATCCCAGTTCTTTATCTGTTTGTTTTGGCATATGATACACCTCCATGTTTAGTGTATAGTTCCCTTTCTTGAAAGAAAATGAACTAATATTTCACTAAAAAAGAGGGTGATATTTCACTTTTTAAAAGACATATAAAATTCTGAATTTCCGTAAAACAGATCCGGAGGTATAGGAAAGATTAAGAATTTTATTGTCTGGTATCATATCCGTCATTACGTGACGGATGAAATAGATAAATAGTTCAAAAAAGCAAATAAATTTCTTTACCTCAAAAAGTGAATTATATGCCACAAAAAATGATGGCAAAATATTATCTTTTGATATAAATAGCGTCCGATGGGCTAAAAACTACCCATTAGGACGTTTTTTATATACCTCAAAATACAGGAAAAACAATTTTCTCGTATTTATTAAGAAATTTTTTAAAAATTTCTTCCCACACCCCGACAAATGCACTCATCCGTTTGGGATATGTGTGAAGGGGAAGCAAGAACTTTGCTTATTGCCTACCGGCGGGGAAGGAGGTGAACTCTTATGGAGCAATCCTCTTTTCAAGATGAGCAGACAGTCAGACATCAGTTTGATTCTCTGTGCAAGCTGGCATTGAAAAGTGAAGTTATTAATTATGAAAAGCATATGGCATATCGCCAGAAGTATGAAGTGATGTTGTCAGAATTATCAGAAAAGGAGTTGAGCAGACTTTTTATAATGGATGAGCATGAAATGGAAACACATCGTTTTCAGGTCCTGGGTTACGACATAGAAGTCAAAGATGCATTGATTGCTGAAGCACTGCAGACACTTACTGAAAAGAAAAGGAATGTTGTGTTATTATCATATTTTATGGATATGAGTGATGCAGACATTGCCAGAGAAATGAATCTTGTACGCAGCACAATTAATGAGCATCGTAGACGATCACTGGAACTGATGAGAAAAAATATGGAGGAATCTGCAAATGAAAAAAAGTAAAAAACAGAAATGCGCATTTGATTTGCTGCCATTCCATGTTATTGAGGCAGCATCAACTGGTGATACTGAGGCAATCCAGGCAGTGTTGAAGCATTATGAAGGGTACATAACAGTTTTGGCTACCAGAAAAATGTTTGACGAATTTGGACAGGTGCATTACTGTGTAGATGAAACTCTGCGTCAACGCCTGGAAGCAAAACTGATTACTAAGACCTTGGGATTTGATACGAAATCATATGTAAGGAAAAGTAATCAGTAAAGGGAGTATTTAATATAGATTCCTTTTCCCCTTCAGGAATTTTTGTACCTTGAAAATTGTATATTGTTTTACATACAGGACGTGAAGATATGTAGAGCCACTAGGTAAATCCGCCATGATATATCTGCTCTGTTAATGGAGTAAATACGAGGAAATGCTGAAATATAACATTGAAGTAAAGGTATGGAGCGAGAAGAATTTGACAAAATGTGTAGCAGCTGCACAGGGCGACGAAGCATATCTGTGATAATGATACTTCCAGAAAAAATCTGGTCATATTTAATGACGGTGCAAAACCGATGTGGGCAGAGTACTGAACTGCCACCTGTATTGTAATTTTATCTGCCGATGACAGTGTATAAAATTGTAAATTGTCATGGGCAGATAAAAATGTTTTGTCCAAAGAGAAAAGGAGGAGAGAAGAGTGGCGATTAAAATTGAAAAAGGTAAGATTCCAATTTGGGAAAAATATATGCTTACGGTGGATGAAGCAGTGCAATATTTCGGAATAGGTGAAAAGAAAATAAGGATGCTTATTTCGGAACATCTAAATTCAGAATGTTGCTTTACAGTCCAGGTGGGGTGTAAGTCATTGATTAACCGTAAGAAATTTGAGGCCTTTCTGGATCAGACTACGTCTTTGTAAAAAATATACGAACAATTTAGCACTTTAAAGTGGAAATGTTAGCCCTGGTATGATATAATACCTATATCGTGCTAGGGCTTCTTCGTAGAAAGGGGCGAAGACGTTTGGGTAAAACAAAACGTGACCAAAAACGACGAGATAAAAAAGGTCGAATTTTACGAAACGGAGAAAGTCAGAGAAAAGATGGAAGATATGCGTTTGTATATACAGATTGTTATGGAAAGCAGAAGTTTTTGTATAGTTGGAAATTAGAGCCAACAGATTCTCTGCCAACTGGATGCAGACCATGCTTAGCTCTAAGGGAAAAAGAAAAAAATATCCAAAGAGATTTACATGATGGTATAGTACCTTACGGAGGAAATTTAACAGTTTTGGATTTGGTTCAAAAATATATTGGACAAAAAAAGGGGGTTCGTCATAATACTCAGGCGAACTATGATTTTGTGATCAATATAATAAAAAAAGAAGAATTCGGAACCAGAAGAATAGATAAAATAAAATTGTCGGATGCAAAAGCATGGTTTATTAAGCTGCAAGCAGATGGAAGAGGATACAGTTCCATTCACAGTGTGCGTGGAATTGTAAGACCTGCATTTCAGATGGCAGTTGAAGATGATTTACTGCGCAAGAATCCTTTTGAATTTCAATTATGTACAGTTGTCGTAAATGACAGTGTTACAAGACAGGCAATTACAAAAGAACAGGAAGAGTTATTTCTGGAGTTTATCCGAAATGATGACCATTACTCAAAATACTATAATGGAATGTTTATTTTGTTTAAGACTGGACTTCGTATTTCTGAGTTTTGTGGATTGACAGTGAAAGATATTGATCTTCAGGAGAGAAAAATCAATGTGAATCATCAGCTTCAGAGAACCAGAGGAATGCAGTACGTCATTGAAGATACCAAAACTTCAAGTGGAACACGAATGTTGCCGATGACAGATGAAGTTTATGAATGTTTTGAACAGATTGTGAAAAACCGTAAAAAAGTAAGGGTTGAGCCGATTATAGATGGATATAGTCGATTTTTATTCCTGGATAAAAAAGATATGCCTGAGGTAGCACTCCATTGGGAAAAACATTTTCAGTGGGCGTTAGGAAAGTATAATCGTACTCATGAGGAACAAATGCCAAAGATCACGCCTCATGTATGTAGGCATACATATTGTTCCAATATGGCGAAAGCTGGAATGAATCCGAAAGCACTCCAATATTTAATGGGACATTCTGATATAGGGGTTACGTTAAATGTATATACGCATCTGGGATTAATTGATGCAAAAGAAGAGATGAATAGGATTGCAAAACTGGCATAGTATGATAAAATAATAGAAAAAAGAATTAAAAATAATCTGATTATAAGGTTCTTAGAGAGCCTGTTTTCCAGGCTGGTTATTACTAAGAAGTTACTAAATTTGGATAAGAAAATATACGAATTTATGCTGTGATATACAGGAAAATGACAGGATTGAAGATTATCGGAAAATGCCTGTAAACAGCGTAAATACAGCATTTCAAGGAGTTTTAAGCAATGATAAGAGTGTTATTTGTCTGCCACGGCAATATCTGCAGATCAACTATGGCCGAGAGTGTTTTTACGCACAAGGTAAAAACGCTCGGCCTTTCAGATCAGTTTTTGATCGACAGTTTTGCAACAAGTACAGAAGAGATTGGGAATCCGCCTCACAGAGGAACAGTGAACAAGCTGAGAGAAGTGGGAATACCACTGGTTCCGCACAGAGCGAAGCAGATTACGTGGGCGGATTATGAAAAATCCGATTATATTATTGGTATGGATTCTGCTAATATGCGTAATCTTAACAGGATGCTGAAGAATGATCCGGAAGAGAAGCTCTATAAGTTTCTGACTTTTGCCGGATCAGGACGGGATATTGCGGATCCTTGGTATACAGGAAATTTTGATGAAACTTATGAAGATATACAGGAAGGTTGTGAGGGATTTCTGGATTATCTGGAGAAACATGGAGAAATCCATTACTGATATTTCGGAATGAGACACAAATCTGAAACAATACAAAAGGTATGACAGTAAAAGGCGGCGGAAGCTGCTTTTTCTGTCGATGAAAACTTCTTTACAAATCTGAAAACTTCTATTATACTGATTCATACAGCAGGCAACTCAGATTCAGCAGAGAAATCTGCTCTCTACAATTCTACAGTGGAAGTTCTTTCCACGAAAATATCTAATTGTGTTATCAGATCAGAATCATTTTGTGCGTTGTTGTGAGAGCGCACAGGATTTTGTCAGGACGTTCGTCCGCTTTGTTTCACAGAAAGGAAATTAAATATGGAAAAAGGTTATGAAACTTTTGTCACGGACCTGAGAAAGCTTCTTCTTGCGGCTATGGATCTGCGGGAAGAAGAAATTTATTTTTCAAACGATGGAGAAAAATATGGCTGTTTGGGAGATAGGCTATTTGTAGAAAGTGGTCATATGGAAAAGGCAAAAACAGTCTGCGGGTTGCATACAGAAGAGCTTTATAAAAGGTACTGTCAGGAACATTCTTTTGAAAATATCGTTCATGATTGTGTTAGGGAGATAAAAAAAGTCAGTGAAAATTGTGTGCTATGTGATTTGGACGATCTGAAAGATTATGAGAAGGTAAAAAGCAGACTTTTTATTCGACTTCTGAATGCAGATAAAAACAGGACTATACTGAAGGAGCTGGTTCATCACAAAATCGGAGATATTGCTTTAGTGGTTTATTATCTTGCAGGAGAAAAAGAGGGATATGTTCTGAGTGCAAAGATCAAGAAAAGTTTTGTGGAGAAATGGGGAAAAGATGCGGATACTGTTTTCGAAGCTGCTCTAATAAATACATATTTTATCAGCCCACCAAGAATCTATCATTGGGAAAAAATGCTGTTTGATAAGACGTACGAAGGAGATAATTTCATGGATATCCTTGGAACATACCATCCAAATAAAGGGATTGCCGGGAATTGCCTGAGTACAGAAAAGCGTACTAATGGAGCGGCAGCAATCTTTTTGCCCGGGGTAGCCAGACGTCTTTCTGAACTTCTGGGGTCAGACCTGTATCTGGTTTTTACCAGTGTTCATGAAGTAATGGTCCATAATGCGGATGTGGTTTATCCGGAAGATTTGAAAGAAGTTCTAAGTGATACGCTCGAGAAAGCAACTCCGGAAGAAGATTATCTGACATCTTCCATTTATCGATACAGCAGAAGGAGTGGTGAATTCTCTGTGGAATTGAAATGAGCTAAAGAAAAGTGGCATATGGAAATTAAGGCCGGAATCCATCATAAAGAATGAAATTCCGGCCAGGTTCTTTCTCTGTGTTATGCTGTTTGTCTAACTATTATCATAAAAGCTTTTTTGTGGTTTAGCTGAGAAGTGCGGAATCGTTGGAAAATTCTTCACCGCTGGCTTCTTCGAATTTGTCTAGAAGATCCTTGACTGTAAGCTTTTTCTTTTCTTCACCCTGGATATCCAGAATGATCTTTCCCTCCCACATCATGATCAGACGGTTGCCGTGAGTGATAGCATCACGCATGTTATGGGTGATCATCATGGTTGTCAGATGATCGCGGGTTACGATCATGTCTGTGATCTCGAGAACCTTGGCTGCAGTCTTCGGATCAAGGGCAGCAGTGTGCTCATCCAGAAGAAGAAGCTGAGGCTTCTTTAAAGTTGCCATCAGAAGTGTCAATGCCTGACGCTGGCCACCGGAGAGGAGCCCGACTTTGGAAGTGAGGCGGTCCTCAAGACCAAGACCGAGAATCTTCAGGAGTTCGTGATATTCTTCCCGTTCCTGACGGGTAATGCCCGGACGGAGAAGGCGAGATTTTCCGCGGCGTTTGGCAAGAGCAAGATTTTCTTCAATTCCCATAGTTGCAGCAGTTCCGGTCATAGGATCCTGGAATACACGGCCAAGATACGCGGCTCTTTTATATTCTGAAAGTTTTGTGACATCGGTTCCACCGATAATGATCTTTCCGGAATCTACAGGCCAGGCACCGGCAACTGCATTCAGCATAGTGGATTTTCCGGCACCGTTTCCTCCGATGACTGTAACAAAATCACCTTCGTTCAGATGAAGATCCACGCCGTTTAAAGCAACCTTTTCATTGATGGTGCCCGGATTAAATGTTTTATGTATATCGATCAGTTTCAGCATGATCATTTACCTCCCTGTTTGGCTTTTGTAAAGTATTTGCCCTTCCAGTATGGGAAAGCAAGGAACAATGCAACGACGAGTGCGGAAAGCATTTTAAGAAGGTCTGTATCAATTCCCATCCAGATAACAATCTGAAGTACCAGGTAATAAAGAATAGAACCAAATACAACGCTTAACAGCTTCAGTGCAAAGTTGCGGAAAATACGGCTGAAGATCGCTTCGCCGATAATTACTGCAGCAAGACCTATAACGATGGAACCACGTCCCATGTTGATATCTGCAAATCCCTGATACTGTGTGAGAAGAGCACCGGAAAGAGCAACAAGTCCGTTGGAAAGCATCAGTCCCAGAACCTTATTACGATCTGTGTTGATACCCTGTGCACGCGACATACTTGGATTACATCCGGTCGCACGCAGGGAACATCCGAGTTCAGTTCCGAAGAACCAGTAAAGGACTGCAATCAGAATAACGATCATAATTGCTACGATAAAAAGCGTATTCTGTGTCAGAACAACACCCTTGACACGTCGAAGGGATACCAGAAGATTAAATTTATCAACATTGATCGCCTGGTTTGCTTTTCCCATGATTTTCAGGTTAACAGAGTAAAGGGAAAGTTGTGTCAGGATTCCGGCAAGGATAGCCGGGATGCCCATAAAGGTATGAAAAATACCGGTGGCAAGACCTGCCAGAAGTCCTGCTCCTGTTGCAGCCAGCATGGACACCCATACATTGTGTCCGCTGAGCATCATCATGATACAAACAGCGCCGCCTGTACATAAAGTTCCGTCAACGGTAAGATCCGCAATATCAAGAATGCGGAATGTAATGTACACACCGATCGCCATGATTCCCCAGATAAGCCCCTGTGCGGCAGCTCCCGGAAGTGCGGTCATTAAACTCATAATCTGCATGTTAAATTATCCTCCTCTTTTTTATGCACGAACAGCGAGAAGGGTAACTCCCTTCTCGCTGTATCAGTGTATAATAGGTTTTTTACCGATTATTCAGCTGTTTCTTCTGTTTCGATTGCTTCATATCCATCCGGAATTTTAATACCAAGCTCGTCACAGATGTCTTTGTTGTATTCTTTTGTGAATTTTGGTGCATATTCAATCGGCATTTTGGAGATATCTTTACCATCCTGAAGGATGCTGACTGCCATTTCGCCGGTTTTGTATCCAAGATCATAGTAGCTGATGGAAAGTGTTGCAACACCGCATGCCTTGCAGATACCTTCTTCACCAGCGATTACCGGAACCTTTGCCGGGAGACAGATGTTGTTGATGATCTCAGTATTGGATGCTACAGTATTATCTGTAGGTGCATAGATCACATCGCTGTCATTGGCAGCTGTGGTAACAACGGATGAAAGATCGTTGGAATCAGAGAATGCATAATATTCACAGGTATAACCAAGCTTCTCAAGAGCATCTTTTACAGTATCTACCTGATATTGGGAGTTCGGCTCTGCTGAGCAGTAGAGAAGTCCGACATTTTTTGCATCCGGGAAAAGCTCATGGAGCATATCGGCCTGCTCATCAAGAGGAGCAAGATCAGAAGTACCGGAAATGTTCCCGCCTACTGTTCCGTCAAAGTCATCGATCCCAAGAGCGACACCGTACTCGGTAACGGCTGTTCCGAGGATCGGGATATCGGAAGTTCCGGCAGCTGCAGCCTGAAGAGATGCGGTTGCGTTTGCAAGGATCAGGTCTGCCCCCTCTGAAACAAAGCCGTTGATAATGGTAGAACAGGTATTAGAATCACCCTGTGCATTCTGCTCGTCGAATTTTACGGAATCCCCCATTTTCTCAGTGATCGCATCCTCAAAGCCCTTGGTTGCGGCATCCAGTGCATCATGCTGGACCAGCTGGCAGATACCTATTGTGTAAGTCTTTTCTTCTTTGGCGCTTACTGTTGCAGCACAGGTCCCTGTTACAAGAGCTGCTGCGAGTACAGCTGTTAAAATACGCTTTTTCATATTGTTTTCCTCCTCGCGATATTGCTGCATTTTTTGGATTATTTAAAAATGCAACTCTGATTGTGTTAATATAACACTTTAACGCTTAAAAGTCAAGAAGAATTAACGCGAAAATATGTTGAATAAACAGATCCGGAAAAACAAAATAAAGCATGAAATGAAATGCAGGCACAGAGAAAAACACAAGGTCATATCATATTGTGAATGTAGTTTTCGAGGAGAATGAACATGGCATATAAAATCGTTCTGGATGCCGGACACGGCGGAGAAGATCCAGGTGCTGTTTATAAAGAACGTAAGGAAAAGGATGACAATCTGAAACTGACCCTTGCGGTAGGAAAGATCCTGGAAGAGAACGGCGTGGATGTGGTTTATACCAGGACTACCGATATTTATCAGACTCCTTTTGAAAAAGCGAAAGCCGCAAATGAAGCCGGAGCAGATTTTTTTATTTCTTTTCATCGCAACAGTAGTTCCGGGCCCGAACAATACAATGGAGTTGAAGTATTAGTCTATGATAAGAAAGGCATTAAATATCAGATGGCACAGAATATCCTGGGAGCATTGGGGGAACTGGGGTTTCGGGAACTGGGCGTGAAAGAACGTCCCGGGCTGGTAGTGCTCCGGCGCACAAAAATGCCGGCACTTTTGATCGAGACCGGATTTATAAACTCGGAAAAGGATAATCAGCTTTTTGAAAAAAAATTCGAAGAGATTGCCAGAAGCATCGCAGATGCCATTCTGGGAACATTGAATGAGGAAACTGTGGAAGAACCATTATATTATCGAGTACAGACAGGAGCATTTCGAAACCGGGAAAACGCAGACCGGATGTTGTATCAGCTGACAGATCAGGGATTTCCGGCGTTTATCCTGAGAGAGAATGATCTTTACAAAGTTCAGGTAGGAGCATATATGCAGCTTGGAAATGCGGTCAATATGGAACAAAGGCTGAGGGACAGAGGATATAGCACAGTGATCGTTACAAAATAGAAAACAGATGATCTGTTAGTGCATCTGCCACGAAAGAGTGATATGATTAGGCAATACAGAAAGCTGGATAAGGGATATCTGTCAGATAAATATCTTTTGATCCGGGATTTAGCTGCAGATGGTAAAGAAAGGACATAGAAAATAATGTACGAAGAGTTTCTGAAACAGATAGAAGATTTCATGTTTATAGAAGATAAGCCGGAAAAAGCGGATGTGATCTTTATTCCAGGAAACGGATATCCTCAAATGGCGGAAAAAGCAGCGGAGCTTTACAGGAATGGGTTTGCACCAAAGATCCTGCCCAGTGGAAGATACAGTATCACAGCAGGGAGATTTACAGGAGTTCTTGACAAGAAAGAATGTTATTGTGGGACATACAAAACGGAATGGGATTTTTTGAAAGATGTCCTGATGCAGAATGGTGTACCAGAGGAAGCAATCCTGAAAGAAGATCAGGCAACCTATACTTATGAGAATGCAATTTATTCCCGACAGGTAACAGACAGAGAATACCTGGATATCAAAAAGGCGATTCTCTGCTGTAAAACCTGTCATGCAAGGCGTGCATTGATGTATTACAAGTTGCTTTATCCGGATACGGAATTCTTTGTGAGTTCATGTTGTGTGGATTCTATAGATAAAAATACGTGGATTATGACAAATGATGGAATTGATGAAGTAATGGGGGAAATAACTAAAATAATTAAACAATTTTCATTGATGCTCAAAAAAAATTAATTTAGGGGTGTCGTAAAAAAAAGAATTGTGTTATAATGCATTTGACGAAAAAACGAAATATCTGTTACGAAAGATTAACAAGATATTAATTTTTGGAGAAATATTGGTTCGAGCGCATGTTACATGCGTTCGATATTTTATATAACTGAATTTTTTGACAAAAGGCAAATATGAATCTTAGATTTTGAATATAGAGGTGCAGATTATTATGAAAAAGAACACAAAGAATACATTTAGCAGAAGCTTTTCAATACTGGCAGCAGCGGCATTATCCATGACACTGATCGGAGGACAGACCTTTCCGGCATATGCGGAGAACTCTTCAGGTATAGAATCCGGTGCTGTGATCCCGGATAATATAACTATTGACAGCCCTACAGCTCTTGCTAACATTGCGCTTCCATCTAATGCGTATGGAACTCTTTCCTGGGCAGATAGTTCTTATGTTCCGGACAAACGTGTACAATCCTGTGGGGTAGTATTCAAACCTGCTGCAGGGGCTGACCTTTCAGGTCTTCCAGGGTGGGACAGTAATTCAGGAACACTTACAGGTTCCGTGACAGTTGTGGTCAGCAGCCTTGACAGTACAGAGGAAAATTCCGGAAGTGAGGAAAGCTCCGATTCTTCTGATTCAGGAGAATCCTACGAAACCGATGATAAAGAGGAAAATGGAACTGACGTCAATGAGAGTGATGCAGATACTTCCGTAAAAGAAACAGAGGACAGCACTGCAGAGAATGAAGGGAAGAACGAAGGTCTGCAGACTGACAGTGTTCAGGAGAATGAGAATAAAGAAGATTCGGAGACAACAGGAAAAACGGAGCAGTCTTCTTCAGATTCTTCAGATACAGCAGATGCCAGTGGAGAGGAAAAAAGGGATCCGGAGATAACGGAAGCTCCGGAGGTAACAGCTGCACCATCTGAGGATAATAAAACTCAGGATGGGGAAGAAGCAGAAGCTGCGGAAACTCCTGCTGTAACGATAACTCCGGCGGCAGAAGATGATATGGATCCTGATGCAGCATCTGAGAGCAGAGACGATGAGAATCATGAAAAAAATAACGATGCTGAAATCACCGCGATCCCGGAAATCACGGAGACTCCTGATGCTGAAGAAAACAAGAATAATATTTTTGACAGGAAAGATGATACAGAGGATAAACGCCCTCAGAATGCAGCTACCGATCTGACAGAAAAAGAAAAAGAGGAAATTGCGTCTCAAAATCATACCTGTGATGGAATCACGGTATCAGGAATCGATCTTCCGTGGTATGTACAGTTTCGTGTTTCCGGTGGTGAGGATTATCAGTTTACCAATGAAGAAGATGCAACGATCTTTAAATCCTATGAGTTTGAACTCTGGGATACACAGAATAATACAGAGTATAAAATTCCGGATGGAGAGTATATCAGTGTGACTGTACCTGTAAAGGCCGGCTATACATATTCTATTGAGCACCTTCTTGATAATGGCGCAATGGAGACCATCATTCCAAGCGTGGATGGTGACACAATGACTTTCAGTACACATTCATTCAGCCCATTTGGCATTGCCGGAAGTAAATCTCTGGTAGGGCCAGATGCTGAAAGCAATACCGGTGCAACGATTACACCTGCAGCAGATGCTTCGTCTTCGGATGCTTCATCTTCAGGTACTGCAGATCCTGCAGAAACAGACAGTACAGACACCAATGCGGCGGAGACATCTCAGAATCTGACTTCAGATAGCCCGGATCAGGAACAGCCTTCTTCTCAGAACAGTGATACGGCGGGGAATGAGGCTGAAGAACAGTCTTCTGCAACAACATCCAAGAAACAGGTAAATACTGGAGATAACACCCAGATTCTTCCGTTTGTGATCTTGTTTGTGGCAGCGGCAGTTGTAGCCGGTGTAGCTGTGTTTTTTAAGAAAAGAAAGAAGTAATGAATAAGAATAAGAGAAAAAGCTCTCCCATATAATGACTGTGGGAGGGCTTTTTTATGAAGGGAAAAGCAATATTACGATCATTGCTGCTGGCCTATGGAGTGACAGGACTTTTTCTTCTGATACTGGCATTTTTGCTCTTTCAGTTTGAATTTGGAGGAGGGACGGCGGCGGTAGGGATCATTATTATTTATGTGGTATCCTGCCTGGCCGGAGGTTTTATGGCGGGAAAGATCATACGGAAAGACCGATATATTTGGGGGATCGTTACCGGGCTTTCTTATTATGTTCTGCTGCTTCTGGTATCTTTTCTGGCACAGGGGAAATGGGATATGACCTTTGCCCATGCGTTGACTACTTTTTTTATGTGTCTTGGTGGCGGAGCCATTGGTGGGATGCTGTCGTAAAAGCTTACAAAAAAATGCTTTGAAAATCGATGATTTTATGCTATACTAGGCGAAGAATAGAATACATAAAGGAGGATATATCATGGAACATATCAAGACATTAAATACAAAGAACCTTCAGAACACGGTTAAGAAGGGTGGATGTGGCGAATGTCAGACATCCTGTCAGTCTGCTTGCAAGACTTCCTGTACAGTAGGAAACCAGAGCTGCGAGCATAAATAAGAAGCAGCCGTTGAATGAGTGGAAAGCAGCGGGAGATCCGCTGCTTCACTTGTTTTATCTGAAGTAACAGGTATCCAGCAAAACGCGCCGGAGGGCGCGTTTTGTCGGGTTATAAAAGAATTTTAGAAAGGATTGCGGGAAGATGAGTCTGATTCACCGTTATCAAAGTAATGGATATAATATTGTGCTGGATATCAACAGTGGCTGTATCCACCTTGTAGATGAAATAACCTATGAGGTACTGCCATATCTTGAAGAAGGCATGGAAGCGGATGCCATAGCTGAGAAGCTTGGCGACCGTTTTAAGAAAGAGGATGTGGAAACATCTGTAACTGAATGTAAGAAGCTTCAGGAACAGGGAATGCTTTTTACAAAAGATATTTATGAGAATATTATTGATGAATTTACCAAAAACCGCCAGACTGTTGTAAAGGCTCTTTGTCTTCATATTGCTCATGACTGTAATCTGGCATGCAGATACTGTTTTGCAGAAGAAGGAGAGTATCACGGAAGACGTGCACTGATGTCCTTTGAAGTAGGAAAAAAGGCTTTGGATTTCCTGATCGCTAATTCCGGCTCCAGAAAGAATCTGGAAGTGGATTTCTTTGGCGGCGAGCCTCTTATGAACTGGCAGGTCGTAAAGGATCTTGTGAAATACGGAAGAGAACAGGAGAAACTTCATAACAAAAAATTCCGCTTCACACTGACAACCAACGGCGTTCTTTTAAATGATGAGGTGATGGAATTCTGCAATAAGGAGATGGGAAATGTAGTCTTAAGCGTGGACGGCAGAAAAGAAGTCCATGATTACATGCGCCCGTTCCGTAAGGGTGCAGGAAGCTATGATCTGATCATGCCGAAATTTGAGAAATTTGCGGAATCCAGAAATCAGGACAAGTATTATGTAAGAGGAACCTTTACTCATCATAATCTTGATTTTTCTCAGGATGTTCTGCATCTGGCTGACCTTGGCTTCAAACAGATTTCTGTTGAGCCGGTTGTGGCAGCAGATACAGAAGAGTATGCGATCCGTGAGGAGGACATCCCACAGATTCTGGAACAGTATGACATTCTTGCAAAAGAAATGATCAGAAGAGAAAAAGAAGGAAAAGGATTCAACTTCTTCCACTTTATGATAGACCTTACCGGTGGTCCGTGTGTATATAAACGACTTTCCGGATGCGGCTCAGGAACCGAGTACCTGGCTGTTACTCCGTGGGGAGATTTTTATCCATGCCACCAGTTTGTTGGTGAGGAACAGTACCTTATGGGTAATGTAGACGAGGGAATCACAAAGCCTGAAATCGTAAAAGACTTTGGAAGATGTAACGTCTATACGAAACCGGACTGTAAAGACTGTTTTGCCAGATTCTACTGCAGCGGCGGCTGTGCGGCAAATGGTTACCACTTCGGCGGAGATATCCGGGGGAATTATAAGATCGGATGCGAACTCCAGAGGAAGCGTGTGGAGTGCGCTATCATGATAAAAGCCGCTTTGGCGGAATAAGAGAGGAAAAAGAAAATGAAGAAAAGTAGAGGAATTGCAGTGCTGCTTCTGACAGCAATTGTCACAGTATTCTTCTGCTATGTGGCTGCGGTAGGCATTGGTCCTACAGGAACAGGTTCGGCTAAGAACATCAATACCGGACTTGATCTTGCCGGCGGTGTCAGCATCACATACCAGGCTAAGGACAGCAATCCGAGCAAGGAAGATATGTCCGATACTGTTTACAAGATGCAGCAGCGTGTTTCTCAGTACAGTACTGAGGCACAGGCATATCAGGAAGGTTCCAACCGTATCACTATTGAGATTCCAGGAGTATCAGATGCAAATGCGATCCTGGAAGAACTTGGAAAGCCAGGTTCTCTGTATTTTATCGATCAGACAGATGCAGACGGAAACAAGAATTTTACAACAGGAAACAGTGAGAGTGGATATGTTCTTGCAAGAAGTATTGAGGATATCCAGAAAGCCGGATCTGTTGTACTGGAAGGTACAGACGTTGCAGACGCTGAGGGAGGTGCTTATCAGGATTCATCCACAAGCTCCCAGAAATATGCAGTCAGCCTGACTCTTACAAAGAATGGAAAAACCAAATTTGCGGAAGCTACCAAGGCAAATGTTGGAAAGCAGATTGCAATCGTATATGACGATCAGGTTTTAAGCGCTCCGAATGTAAATGAGGAGATTTCCGGTGGAAAAGCGCAGATCACCGGAATGGCAAGTACAGAAGAGGCACAGAATCTTGCTTCTTACATAAGAATCGGTTCTTTAAGTCTTGAGCTTACCGAACTTCGTTCCAGCGTAGTTGCTGCACAGCTTGGTGAAGAAGCCATTGCAACAAGTGTAAAAGCCGGAGCTATCGGTCTTGTGATCGTTATGCTGATCATGATCATCGCATACCGTATTCCAGGTCTGGTTGCATCTATTGCACTGGTTCTTTATACAACCTTAATGCTGATCACACTGAATGCCTTTGATATCACCCTTACGCTTCCGGGTATTGCAGGTATCATCCTGGGCATTGGTATGGCAGTGGATGCCAATGTTATCATTTACGCCAGAATCCGTGAGGAGATTGCGGCAGGTCTTTCTGTCCATGCAGCAATCAAAAGTGGATTCAGCAAAGCGTTTTCCGCTATTTTTGATGGAAACATCACAACACTGATTGCGGCTTGTGTGCTGATGTGGCTGGGCTCCGGTTCTGTTAAGGGATTTGCCTACACACTGGCAATGGGTATCGTGATCTCCATGTTTACAGCACTGGTCATATCCAGGCTTGTTATTAATGCGGTATATGCAATTGGCGTTCGTGACCCGAAATTCTATGGTATTGCCAAGGAACGTAAGGTTGTGGATTTCATTGGAAAGAGAAAAATCTTCTTTGTTGTTTCAATTATCCTGATCCTTTGCGGGCCTGTAGGAATGCTGGTCCACAGTAATGTGATCGGGGACAAAGCAATGAATTACAGTCTGGAGTTTTCTGGTGGTACTTCTACCAATGTAACCTTCAATAAAGAGATGGATATCAAGGAAATCGATTCCGAGGTAACACCGGTTGTTGAGGCAGTGACAGGTGATAAGAATGTACAGCCGACCAAGGTGCAGGGAACCAATCAGGTTGTGATCAAAACACGTTCTCTGGATCTTAAGGAACGTGAAGCACTGAATAAGGCATTGGAGGAAAATTTTGATGTAGATACAAGTCTGATCACATCGGAGAATATTTCCGCTACTGTCAGCAATGAGATGAGAAGAGACGCTATCGTAGCGGTTATCGTAGCTGCGATCTTCATGCTTCTTTACATCTGGTTCCGCTTCAAGGATATCCGCTTTGCAAGCAGTGCAGTACTTGCACTTCTTCATGATGTTCTGGTCGTACTTGCGTTTTATGTTATTTCCAGAACATCTGTAGGAAATACATTTATTGCGTGTATGCTGACAATCGTAGGTTATTCCATCAATGCTACCATTGTCATCTTCGACCGTATCCGTGAGAATATGAGAGGCAGAAAGAAAGTTGAGGATGAGAAACTGAAAGAGATCGTAAATACAAGTGTTACAGAGACTTTGACACGAAGCATTTACACATCCCTGACAACGTTTGTAATGGTTGCAATTCTTTATGTAATGGGTGTTTCTTCAATTAAAGAGTTTGCAGCACCGTTGATGGTAGGTATCATCGGCGGAGCATATTCCTCTGTATGCATCACAGGTGCTCTGTGGTACACTATGAAAACATTCAGAAAAAATCGTGTTGCCGCACCGGCAGCTGCAGCAGCTTCAACTAAGACTTCTGCCGAGAAATCCGAGAAAAAGGTAAAACAGCCATCCGGACAGCAGACAGTTCAGCAGCAGCCGAAGAAGAAAAACCGTAAAAGAGTTGCCGAGCGTCTTGCAGCGCAGGAGGCAGCAAAGCAGCAGAATGATGAGGAGAAATCTGAATAAAACTGCTGAATAACAGAAACGTTCCGTACCAGGAAAGAAAATTTCCTGGCGGAACGTTTTTTTGTGTGGCATAAAAAACTTGCAGCTATGCAGGAGTATGAGTTACAATACGGTTATTGTGTTGCTTTGAAGAAAGAAAGCGGCAAAGCATCAAGGAGGAAACAACATGGAACGATGGGTTGTTGCTGCAAAACGGGCGGATTTTGCGACAATTGGAAAAGAGTTCGGAATTGATCCGGTGATCGCCAGACTGATCCGAAATCGGGATGTACAGGATAGGGATGAAATTCGTAGATATCTTTATGGAACGGTGGAAGAATTGGCTTCTCCGCATTTGATGAAAGATGTGGATAAGGCAGTGCAGATCCTGCAGAATAAAATAAAGAAAAAAAAACGCATCCGTATTATAGGCGATTATGATATTGATGGGGTAGTATCGACTTTCATTCTGATCAAAGGACTGAAGCGTGCAGGAGCTCTGGCAGATACATATATTCCGGACCGTGTGGCGGACGGATATGGAATCCATGAGCACCTGATCGAAAGAGCAGTGAATGATGGGATTGACGTAATTGTTACCTGTGATAATGGAATTGCGGCGTACAATGAAATCACTATGGCTAAAGAGAATGGAATGACGGTGATAATAACCGATCATCATGAAATTCCCTATAAAGAAACGGAAGATGGAAGAGAACTGATCCTTCCGCCGGCTGATGCCATTGTAAATCCAAAACAACCGGACTGTAATTATCCGGAGAAAAGATTGTGCGGAGCAGTTGTTGCATTGAAGCTGGTGACAGCTCTCTATGAGGCATGTGGGATTCCGGAAAAAGAGTTGGAAGATTTTCTGGAATTAGGAGCCATTGCCACGGTGGGAGATGTGATGGATCTTCAGGGTGAAAACCGTATCCTTGTAAAGGAAGGCCTGAAACGACTTTCCCACACTTTTAACAAAGGTCTCCGTGAACTGATCCGTGCCAATGGCCTGGAGGATGGGCCGATCACTGCCTATCATGTAGGGTTTGTGCTGGGACCATGTATCAATGCCAGTGGAAGACTGGATACCGCTGCACGTTCCCTGAAACTGCTCTGTGCGGAGACGGAAGATGAAGCGGCAAAACTTGCCGGCGATCTGACTGCGTTGAATCAAAGCAGAAAAGCTCTCACAGAAGAGGGAAAGGAAGCGGCAATCCGTATTGTGGAAGAGACAGAAATCGGACAGGACAGGGTTCTTGTGATCTATCTACCGGACTGTCATGAAAGTCTGGCTGGAATTATTGCAGGACGTATTCGGGAAAAGTACAATAAACCGGTCTTTGTCCTGACAAAAGGTGAAACAATGGTGAAAGGCAGCGGACGTTCCATAGAAAGCTATTCTATGTTTGAGGAACTGGTAAAATGCGGAGATCTGATGGAACAGTATGGCGGTCATCCTATGGCTGCCGGATTATCCATTAAAGAAGAAAATGTGGAAGAGTTCCGTAGACGGTTAAACGAAAACTGTACTCTGACAGAAAAGGATCTGACTCCAAAGATCCTGATCGATGTGCCAATGCCGGTTTCCTATATAAATAAGGAACTTGTGGAAGAGATATCCCTGCTGGAGCCTTTTGGAAAAGGAAATACCAAACCGATTTTTGCACAGAAGGGACTTCGGGTTTTAAGCAGCCGTATTCTTGGCAAAAATAGGAATGTAGCGAAGCTCCAGCTGTCAGATGGCGCTGGTTGTGTAGTGGAAGCAGTATATTTTGGCGAAGCAGATGAATTTGTTGATAGAATAAAAAACTGTGGAAGTATGGCGGTCACATATTATCCTGAGATCAACCGTTATCAGGGAAGAGAAACTTTACAGATCGTGATCCGGAATTATATTACAGAATAACAGGAGAAGGTATCACTAAAATGCAGGTCCTGACAGCAAGTAATTGACTGTTAAACAGGAAAGAAAGCTCTGCACTGGGCAATATGTAGTCCAGGGCCTGTCGTAATTCCGCGAGTTCTGTCGGGTTGCACATTGATTCCCTACAGAAAAAGTGCTATACTATCTAACATCTGATTGACAAATTAAACCATTGGAGGTTATTATGAAAAAAATAGAAGAATATGTAAGAAGTATCCCGGACTTTCCAGAGCCAGGGATTATTTTCCGTGATGTTACCAGCGTCCTTCAGGATGCGGATGGATTACAGCTTGCCGTTGATTCTATGCAGGATTGTCTGGAGGGTGTGGAGTTCGATGTGATCACAGGTCTTGAATCCAGAGGATTTATCTTTGGTATGCCGATCGCATATAATCTTCACAAACCCTTTGTTCTGGTCCGTAAAGCAGGAAAACTTCCATGTGAGACCGTTTCCAGAACCTACGATCTGGAGTATGGAAGTGCAACTATTGAGATGCATAAAGATTCCATCAAGCCGGGACAGAGGGTTGTTATCGTGGATGACCTGATCGCTACGGGCGGAAGTGTGGAAGCAGCCATCAAGCTTGTGGAGGAGCTTGGAGGTGTAGTTGTTAAAGTTGTTTTCCTCATGGAGCTTGCAGGTCTGAAGGGACGTGAGCGTCTCAAAGGTTATGATGTGGCATCTGTGATCTGTTACGACGGAAAATGATTTTTTGTCGGTGGAAGGGGATGTGAACTGTTGTAGTCATACGGCAGTATGAAATTGTGCACAGGCAGGTGGGATTTAATGGCAGAGACAAAAAATACGGAAAAACAAAACATTGAGATACAGAAGGAAGAAGAAAAAAGAGAGTCTGTTCGGAAGGCAGATGCGGCGGTGAAATCCATGCATGATTTTACAAGCCCCGAGGTTCTTTATCAGGAGCTGATAAAAAGTGTCAAGAAATATCATCCGTCTACAGATATTTCCATGATTGAAAAGGCCTATAAAGTGGCCAGTGAGGCACATAAGGATCAGAAACGTAAATCCGGTGAACCTTATATCATTCATCCTCTCTGTGTTGCGATCATCCTTGCGGATCTTGAACTGGATAAGGAGACCATAGTGGCAGGTCTTCTTCATGATGCGGTAGAAGATACCTGGATGACTTATGAAGAAGTAGAAAAGGAATTTGGTTCTGAGGTAGCACTTCTGGTAGATGGTGTTACCAAGCTGGGTCAGCTGTCATATTCTAAGGATAAGGTAGAGGTTCAGGCTGAAAATTTAAGAAAGATGTTCCTTGCAATGGCTAAGGATATCCGCGTTATCCTGATCAAACTTGCAGACCGTCTTCATAATATGCGTACCCTGCAGTATATGAGACCGGAGAAACAGCAGGAGAAGGCAAGGGAAACCATGGATATCTATGCTCCTATTGCTATGCGGCTTGGTATTTCCAAGATCAAGGTGGAATTGGATGATCTTTCTCTTAAGTATCTGAAGCCGGATGTCTACTATGATCTGGTTGAAAAGGTTGCCCTTCGCAAAAGCGCCCGTGAGGAATTTGTTAATTCTATCGTGAAACAGGTAAAGCAGCATATGGAGGATGCCAACATCAGGGCACAGGTGGATGGCCGCGTGAAGCATTTCTTCAGCATCTATAAGAAGATGGTCAATCAGGATAAAACCATTGATCAGATTTATGACCTGTTTGCTGTACGTATCATTGTAGATACTGTGAAGGACTGTTATGCAGCTCTTGGTGTTATCCATGAGATGTACAAGCCTATCCCCGGCAGATTTAAAGATTATATCGCAATGCCGAAGGCCAATATGTATCAGTCTCTGCATACAACGCTTATTGGTCCTAACGGACAGCCTTTCGAAATCCAGATCCGTACATTTGAAATGCATAAAACCGCAGAATACGGTATTGCAGCTCATTGGAAATATAAGGAAACTTCCGATGGTAAGAAACCTGGAAAGAGCGAGGAAGAGAAGCTGAACTGGCTGCGCCAGATCCTGGAGTGGCAGCGTGATATGTCTGATAACCGGGAGTTCATGAGCCTTCTGAAAAATGATCTGGATCTTTTTGCGGACAGTGTTTACTGTTTCACTCCCCAGGGAGATGTAAAAACGCTTCCCAATGGCTCTACACCTATTGATTTTGCGTACAGTGTGCACAGTGCGGTAGGAAACAAGATGGTAGGTGCCAGGGTCAATGGCAAACTTGTTCCTATTGAATATAAGATCAAAAACGGTGACCGTATTGAGATCATAACTTCCCAGAATTCTCAGGGCCCCAGCCGTGACTGGCTGAAGATCGTAAAGAGTACACAGGCTAAGAATAAGATCAACCAGTGGTTTAAGAAGGAACTGAAGGAAGATAATATTCTGAAGGGTAAGGACATGCTGAATCAGTATGCCAAGACCAAGGGCTTTAAACTAGGCATATATACCAAGCCACAGTATATGGAATCGGTAATGCATAAATATGGTTTCCGAGACTGGGATTCTGTACTGGCAGCTATCGGACATGGCGGCCTGAAAGAAGGTCAGGTGTTTAACAAGCTGGTAGAAGCCTATGAGCGGGAGCATAAGAAGAATCTTACAGATGAACAGGTTCTGGAGGCAGCTTCCGAATCACAGGAGAAGCTTCATATTGCCAAGAGTAAGAGTGGTATTGTAGTAAAAGGTGTCCATGATGTGGCAGTTCGATTTTCTAAATGCTGCAGTCCGATTCCGGGAGATGAGATTGTGGGCTTTGTAACAAGAGGAAGGGGAATCACCATCCATCGTACAGATTGTGTGAATGTGCTCAACATGCCTGAGATTGACAGGAAACGTCTCATTGAAGCAGAGTGGCAGATGCCGGACAGAGCGGATTCCGAGAAATACGAAGCTGAGATCCAGGTTTACGCAAATAATCGTACCGGACTTCTGGTGGATATCTCCAAGATCTTTACAGAGAGGAAGATCGATCTTCGTTCCATTAACAGCCGTACCAACAAGCAGGAACGCGCCACGATTTCCATGTCCTTTAATGTATGCAGCAAACAGGAACTGAATTCTCTGATCGAAAAGATCCGTCAGGTTGAAAGTGTTCTTGATGTAGAGCGAACAACGGGCTGACCCGATAAACGGAGGAATTTTTATGAGTAAACTTGAAATGCAGCAGTGTGTGCTGGGCCAGGTGTTTACCAACTGCTATTTTTTGAAAAATAAAGAGACCGGAGAACTGCTGATCGTAGATCCGGGAGACTATGCAGAAAAAGTTTTTCAGAAAGTATCTCTTATGCAGGGAAAACCGGTGGGAATCCTTCTGACACATGGTCATTTTGATCACATCATGGCTGTAAAGAAAGTGAAGGAAAAATATCAGATTCCGGTTTATGCATGCAGGCAGGAAGAAGCAATGCTGGCAGAGCCCACGATAAATATGACTGCTGTTTATGGAAGTGCCTGTTCAATTAAGCCGGATGTCCTTCTGGATGACGGGCAGATCTTCGAAGCGGCCGGATTTTCCATCCAGATGTTCCACACACCGGGACATACCAAAGGAAGTTGCTGCTATTATATCAAAGAAGAGGGTGTGCTTTTCAGCGGAGATACATTGTTTTGCGGCTCTGTGGGAAGAACCGATTTTCCTGGCGGAAGTTCTGCTGAGATCGTAAGAAGCCTTCACAAGCTTGTGGATACTTTGCCGGAGGATACAGAAGTATTTCCGGGGCATGACGCATCCACAACAATTGGTTACGAAAAGAGGTATAATCCATTTGTATAAGATTGGAATTTTGTTTCAGAACAGAGATTTTGAGCATGATGTGTATGAGCTGATCAAAGCGTTTTATCCCGGGAATGAGATCATTTCTCTTTATGAAGAGGATGATGCGGATTATGATATCCGCTTCCGGGTTTCACGTGATGAAGAAGGGTATACCATCAGTTACAACAACGGAATAGAGAAAAAAACAGCTCATGGGGCTGTGATAGAAGGGCAATCCAGTGGAGAAGCTTCGGATGCCCTTATTTCTTGCAATGATGCCCATGATATCCGCAGGAAAAATAAAGACGCGATCAAATACGCCCTGTATCAGATGCTTTCCAAAGCTACAGGCAAGAAACTTCCATGGGGGAATCTTACAGGCATCCGTCCTGTGAAAATGGCTATGGGAATGCTGGAGTCCGGAATGAAAAATACGGAGATCGCCAGATATATGAGAGATCAGTATCTGGTAAGTCCGGAGAAAACAGCTCTTGCGGTTACCATCGCAAATCGTGAGAGGGATATCCTGAAAAACATTGATTATGAAAACGGTTACAGCCTTTATGTTGGCATTCCTTTCTGTCCGAGTATCTGTCTGTACTGTTCATTCAGTTCCTATCCGCTGGAGAGATGGCGTAAATATGTAGAAGCGTATCTGGACGCTTTGGTAAAGGAAATCCAGGCTGTTTCCGGGATGATGAAAAACCGGAAGCTGGATACGGTCTATATCGGCGGGGGAACACCTACCACGTTGGAACCGGAACAGCTTCGGAGACTTCTTGGCGCGATCACAGAATATTTTCCCTGTGAGGAGCTGGAAGAATTTACGGTTGAGGCAGGAAGACCGGACAGTATAACCTTGGAAAAGCTTCAGGCGATCCGGGAGTTTCCGGTTACCAGGATTTCCGTAAATCCACAGACCATGAATCAGGAAACCCTGGATATCATTGGTAGACGTCATACAGTAGAACAGACAAAGAATGCGTTTCATCTGGCAAGAAAAGCCGGATTCGACAATATCAATATGGATCTGATCGTGGGTCTTCCCGGTGAAGATATCACAAAAGTGCAGCATACACTGGATGAGGTGAAAAATCTCGGGCCGGACAGCCTGACCGTACATTCTCTTGCTGTAAAGCGTGCGGCAAGACTGAATATTTTCCGTGATAAATACCAAGAGATGACCTTTGAAAACAATCAGGAGATCATGAATCTGACTATGAAAACTGCCTACGAGATGGGAATGGGCCCTTATTATCTGTACAGACAGAAGAATATGAAGGGGAATTTTGAGAATGTCGGGTATTCTGAGGTTGACAAAGCAGGGATTTACAATATACTGATTATGGAGGAAAAGCAGCCGATCATCGCACTGGGTGCAGGTGGTTCCTCCAAGCTTGTGTTTGATCACGGACAGCGCATTGAGCGTGTGGAGAATGTGAAGGATGTTGTCAATTATATCACACGTATCGATGAAATGATCGAGAGAAAACGCGAGGGCATTGCAAAATGGCTGTAGACGGAAAGGAGAGACGGATCCTTGAAAAGCGTACAGAAGATAAGTGAAACTACGCAGGACCGGATCCTGGAAATGGATCTTTCCGCAGAGCTGAAACATGGAACTGTTGTCAGTAACCTTGCCTATGATGTGGCAAAGGAGCTTGGTCTTGGTGAGAAAGAATGCTATCAGCTGGCTATTGCCGGAATGCTCCATGATATAGGCAAGCTGAAGCTGGAAGGATACATTAATGGCCAAGAGCAGAATCCGATGGTCATTGAAGAACTGAAATATGTCCGCATGCACTCCACATTAGGTTATGAGATCCTGAAAGACCAGGGATATTCCGATTATGTTCTGGAAAGTATTCTTTATCATCATGAGAATTTTGATGGCAGCGGTTATCCCAGCAACAGAAGCGGAAAGGATATCCCTATGGGTGCAAGGATACTGAGAGTATGTGATGTATATGCGGCTTTGAGTATGGACAGACCATATCGGAAAGCTCTGGAAAAAGATGAAGTTTTAAGACTGATGATCGATGAGATTAAAAACTTTGACATGCAGGTGTTTCTTGCATTTCAGAGGGTGATTCATAAAGGAGGAAACTATGGCATTAAAAAAGAAACCGGTTACAGGAATGAAGGACATTTTACCGAAGGAAATGGCAATCCGTAACTATGTGATGAATATGATCAGAGAGACGTATGGAACCTTTGGTTTTTCCGCGATTGAGACTCCCTGTGTAGAACATATTGAGAATCTCTGCAGCAAGCAGGGCGGTGAAAATGAAAAGCTGATCTTCAAGATCATGAAGAGAGGCGAGAAACTGAAACTGGATACTGCAAAAACAGAGAATGATCTGACAGATTCCGGACTTCGTTATGATCTGACCGTACCGCTTTCCAGATATTATTCCAATAATGCAAACGAGCTTCCGGCTCCGTTTAAGGCACTTCAGATGGGAAATGTATGGAGAGCTGACCGTCCGCAGAGAGGTCGTTTCCGTCAGTTTATGCAGTGTGATATCGATATCCTGGGTGAGCCGACCTATCTTGCCGAGATCGAGCTTGTACTTGCAACAACAACACTTCTTGGAAAACTGGATTTCCATAACTTTACTATCCGTATCAATGACAGAAGAATCCTGAAGGCAATGGCTCAGTACAGCGGATTCCCGACAGAGAGCTTTGATACTGTCTTTATTATTCTTGACAAGATGGATAAGATCGGCATCGAGGGAGTTGCAGAGGAGCTTGAGAAAGAGGGCTTTGCTAAAGAGAGTATTGACACTTATCTTGGACTTTTCCGTGAGATCACCAACGATGTTGAGGGTGTCCGTTATATTAAAGAAAAACTTTCTGATGTTCTGGATGCGGGTATTGCAGAGGATCTTGAAACTATCATCAATACTGTAGAATCTGTAAAAACAGCAGACTTCAAAATGTCCTTTGACCCTACACTGGTACGTGGAATGTCCTATTACACAGGTCCGATCTTTGAGATTTCCATGGATGAGTTCGGCGGAAGCGTCGGTGGAGGCGGACGTTACGATGAGATGATCGGTAAATTTACAGGAAATAATACCTGTGCCTGTGGTTTCTCCATTGGATTTGAGAGAATCGTTATGCTGCTTCTTGAGAGAGGCTATGAGATTCCAACCAAGAATGGCAAGAAAGCATATCTGATCGAGAAGAACATGCCGGCAGACAAGCTTCTGAACATCCTGAAACAGGCAACTGAGGAAAGAAGTGCAGGTACACAGATCAATATCTCTATCATGAAAAAGAACAAAAAATTCCAGAAAGACCAGCTGGCAGCAGATGGTTATACAGAGTATGTAGAATTTTTCAACAGAGACTGAAACTGCCCCGTCTGAAAACGGAGATAGCAGAGTAAATTAAAATGACTATGAAAAAATAGTCAGAGGAGGATAAAGAGATGGCTGAAAGCATGCAGGGACTGCACAGAACCTGCCGATGTGCAGAAGTGACCACAGAGATGGTCGGAAAAGAAGTAACATTAATGGGATGGGTGGCAAAAGCCAGAAATAAAGGAGGTCTTGTATTTGTAGACCTTCGTGACCGTTCCGGGATCATGCAGCTGATTTTTGAGAATGGCAGCATTGACGAGGAAGGTTTTACAAAAGCCGGTAAACTGCGTAGTGAGTTTGTTATTGCTGTAACCGGTACCGTAGAGAAACGTGGAGGAGCAGTAAACGAGAATCTTGCAACTGGCGAGATCGAGCTTCGTGTAAAATCCCTCCGTGTCCTTGCTGAGGCAGATGTTCCTCCATTCCCGATCGAAGAGAATAGCAAGACAAAAGATGAGATTCGCCTTAAATATCGTTATCTTGATTTAAGAAGACCGGATCTTCAGAGAAATATCATGATGAAGAGCAAGGTTGCCCAGCTTACAAGACAGTTCTTTACAGAAGAGGGATTTCTTGAGATCGAGACACCGATGCTTGGAAAGAGTACTCCTGAGGGAGCCAGAGACTATCTGGTACCATCACGTGTTCATCCGGGAAGCTTCTATGGCCTTCCACAGTCTCCGCAGCTGTACAAGCAGCTTCTGATGTGCTCCGGATTTGATCGTTATATCCAGATCGCAAGATGTTTCCGTGATGAGGACCTTCGTGCTGACCGTCAGCCGGAGTTCACACAGATTGATATGGAGCTTTCCTTTGTTGATGTAGACGATGTTATCGATGTTAACGAGAGATATCTTGCATTCCTGTTCAAAGAAGTCCTGGATATCGATGTAAAACTTCCAATCCAGAGAATTACCTGGCAGGAAGCTATGGATCGTTTTGGTTCCGACAAGCCGGATATGCGTTTCGGTATGGAACTTCATGATGTCAGTGATATCGTAAAAGACTGCGAATTTGGTGTGTTCACAGGTGCGCTTGAGAACGGCGGAAGTGTTCGTGGTATCAATGCAGAAGGTCAGGGCGCAATGCCGAGAAAGAAGATTGATAAGCTTGTTGAGTTCGTAAAAGGTTATGGTGCAAAAGGTCTTGCATACATTGCCATTGCAGAGGACGGAACCAGAAAGTCTTCTTTCGCCAAGTTTATGACAGATGAAGAGATGGATGCTCTTGTAAAAGCTATGGACGGTAAGCCGGGAGATCTTCTTCTTTTCGCAGCAGATAAGACAAAATTGGTATACGATGTACTGGGAGCACTCCGTCTTGAGCTTGCAAAACAGATGGATCTTTTAGACAAAAATGAGTATCGTTTCGTATGGGTAACAGAGTTCCCGCTTCTTGAGTGGAGTGAGGAGGAGAATCGTTTTACAGCAATGCACCATCCGTTCACCATGCTTATGGAGGAGGATCTTCCGCTTCTTGACACAGATCCGGGAAAGGTTCGCGCAAAAGCATACGACATCGTTCTTAACGGAAATGAGATTGGCGGCGGCAGCGTGCGTATCCATCAGGATGATATTCAGGAAAGAATGTTTGAGGCACTTGGCTTCACAAAAGAAGCTGCACATGAGCAGTTCGGATTCCTTCTGGATGCCTTCAAATATGGAGTTCCGCCACACGCAGGACTTGCATATGGCCTTGACAGACTTGTTATGCTTATGGCAAAGGCAGATACGATCCGTGATGTTATTGCATTCCCGAAGGTTAAGGATGCATCCTGTCTGATGACTCAGTCCCCTAGCCAGGTAAGTGAGGCGCAGCTTCATGAGCTGGGACTTGACCTTGAGCCGCAGAAAGAAGAGGAAGAATAAAAGATCATGCAGCCGACAATATATACATTTCTGATCGTTTGTCCACTTGTATTTCTTGCCGGATTTGTAGATGCTGTAGCAGGCGGGGGAGGACTGATCTCCCTGCCTGCTTATCTTTTGGCCGGAGTTCCTGTACATAATGCTGTTGCCACCAACAAGCTGTCATCAGCAACAGGAACATTGATCTCAACTGTCCGTTTGTGCAAAAATAAATTTGTGGACTGGTTCTTGGTGCTTCCATGTATTCCAATGGCACTCCTGGGATCTTCCATAGGAGCTCACCTTGCTCTTATAGCCAGTGATAAACTCCTGCGTTATATGCTGATCCCGGTTCTTCCGGTGGTTGCTTTTTATGTGCTGCGCAAGAAAAATATGGATGAGAAGGGTGGCGAGATCGCCAGAAAAAAACAGATCCTGCTCTGTGCCGTATGCTCTCTTGCTGTAGGATGCTACGATGGCTTTTATGGACCAGGAACAGGAACTTTTCTCTTGCTTTTGTTTACAGGATTGGGAAAAATGAGTGTGGCAAAAGCTTCCGGTACCATGAAGGTTACCAACCTCTCTTCCAATGTAGCGGCTCTTGTTGTGTTTCTGCTCAGCGGAAAGATTGTGATCATGCTTGGAATTGCAGCGTCAGTGTTCTCGATCGCAGGACATTATACCGGTGCAGGTATGGTGATGAAAAACGGAAGCCGGATCATACGGCCTATTATTCTTATAGTCCTTGCATTGCTTTTTATAAAGATCATATCCGGAATATAAAAAAGAAGAATATAAAAAACCCGTGAAGATCACGCTTTCCTGTCAGAGAAAGCAGATATTCACGGGTTTTCTTGCTTTTATCCTTTATTCGTTATCTTCGGCAGAATCTTCAGGAACCGGTGAAGCGGTAAGTGTCCCGAAGATAGCATTGCCAAGTTCGGTACCGGCATTCTCAAGCTTCCAGGATGCACCATCATTTATGAGATGGAAGGTAGCAGTAGCAGTTATGGTTGCCTGATTATTTCTGATACTGTCCAGAAGCAGTTCATGTGATTTGTTGTAACGCTTCTGGGAACCATCGATCACTGCATCAGCAGAAGCCAGATAAGTATTCAATTCTTTTTCGTATTGTGTAAGAATGGAATCACTGTCAAATGTGGTGAGCTCTGCATCCACCTCAGCAAGATATCCGGAAACAGAGGTGCTTGATATTTTGTAGTTAAAACAGGAGTGAAACTGTTCCATAAGGGCAGAAGCAATGGCATTTTTTGCCGAATCTGAAGTGTTCAGAATGGAATCCAGCCCCAGATAATTAGCCATCTGCTGTACATCCATCTCCTGAAGTGTTTTCAGATAGACGGTAAGCGTTTCGGCAGGCGGCACAAGATCAGGATCGGACAGATAGGTGATAAGGCCACCGACCAGCTCATTTTCGAGAGAGGAGCTGTGCGTGATCTCCCAGTCAGGTTCTGAAGAAGATCCAAGATTGTTTAGCTGGATGGAAGTATTACGTTCTACAGAACTGTACGTGTTATTCTTGAGAAGCTTGTACAGGAGCAGATAACGCTGCTCCAGGGAATTCCCATTATCATTTTCTTTACCGGAGGCGGTTTCCAGTATTTCTTCCTGAAGGCTTGCAGAAACAAAATCACTGGCAAGAGTCTCAGCGTCCAGAGTAGTAAGCTTAAGCTGCGCAGAAGCATTTTTTCCGTCACTATCAACGGATATACCCAGGATTTTGTAATTGAAATTCTGAAAGAAGAGAGAAAATACTTCCTTTATATCAGCAGAAAGCTCTGTGCTGTCATCAGAATCCGGAAACAGTTCCTGATAGGATATGTACTGCATGGTTGTTTCAGAGTCCAGATTTTTAAGAAGATCCAGATCTTTTTTGATTGCCTTTTCTGCATGATCTTTGGCCGACTGGGAGCAACCACATAAAAAAACTGCAAGAAGAATGGTCATCAAGAAAGCCAGCAGATGTTTCACTGTCTTCATATTGTTCTTTCCTTTCAAAAAAGTTATATGATAATATTCTAGCAGATAAAGCACTGAAAGTCAAAATATCGCAAAAATGGAGAAATCAAGAAAAATGAAAAAAATTTGCAGTTATTATGCTTGCAGTTATGGTTCTGCTCGGAACAAACCAATATCCGATATTAACTGTAAAACCTAGTAAAAAAATTCTGAAAAATGCAAATATACTGTAAAAGTTACTGTTAAGCTGGCTAATCACAAGACTGTAACAAGGACAGTTAAAGTAACAGTTAAATAATCATTATTACATAAAAAAGTCTCCTGGCCACGAAGGAGACTTTTTTTTATGAAAAATCTGTGAAATCTACATCGTTTTCTTCAGGGACTTTTCTTTTCAGGGTGAATCTGCTATGATGTTTGAAGCAACAGATAGTTTCAGTATGATGCTGAGAAAAGGGGACAGATATGAAAAAACGTATTTTGATCGCACTTGGAGTCCTTGTACTTGCAGCCGGTATCGGAGCAGGTGGATGGTATTATTATACACATCATGCAGGGTCCTCAGGAGGCAGTGATATTGTATATGTAACAAAGATAAGTAAGCTTTCGGAAATGGATTCCGGAGTGGAAAACCGATATGCAGGTGTTGTGGAACCGCAGGAAACGGTTCAGATAAAGATCGAAAGCGGCCGAAAGGTAAAAGAAGTTCAGGTAAAGACCGGCCAGGAAGTCAAGAAAGGGCAGCTTCTTTTTCAGTATGATCTTGGAAGTATCCAGCAGAGTCTTCAGGAAGCACAGCTGGCATTGGACCGTCTGAAAAACGAACAGTTAAGTATATCTGATCAGATCACTACACTGGAAGCTGAGAAAAAGAAGGCTACAGCGGATAATCAGCTTTCCTATACAATAGAGATCGAAACACAGAAAATGAATCTCAAGAAGAATGAATATGATCAGAAAAGCAAACAGGCAGAGATCGATAAGCTTTCCCAGGCAACGCAGAATACCGAGGTGCGCAGTGAGATCGATGGAGTGATCCAGAAGATCGATACCTCCAAGATGGGTGGTGATGATTCTAATGGCGTGGAGGATACGTTAACAGAAGGCACGGCGGATTCCACAGATTCCAGTTCCGGAAACGGTTCCGGCAATGCATTTATCACGATCCTGAGCACAGGCGCTTATCGTGTAAAGGGAACGGTAAATGAAATAAACCGTGATTCGATCATAGAGGGGACACCTGTGATCATCCGTTCCAGAGTGGATTCTTCAAAAACCTGGAAGGGCACCATGGGTTCTGTTGACATGGATAATTCTACCAGCAACAGCAATTCGGATATGGCAATGTTCGGAATGTCCAGTGCCAGTGATGATCAGACATCATCTAGTACCTATCCGTTTTATGTGAATCTGGATTCATCTGAGGGTCTGATGCTGGGACAGCATGTTTATATTGAACCGGATGAAGGACAGGATGAGAAGAAGGCCGGTATCTGGCTGAATGATTATTTTATCGTGGATGCGGATACAGACAGCCCATATGTTTGGATCGCAAACGGTCAGAACAAGCTGGAGAAGAGAGATGTCATATTAGGACAGTATGATGAAGATCTTGGGGAATATGAGATCGCAGACGGACTTTCTGAAAAAGATAAGATCGCATTTCCGACAGATGAGCTGAAAGAAGGCATGTCTGTCGCAGAAGGTACTGCAGATCAGACTACAGCGGCTATGTGGGATGATTCTGAGGATGATGAAAGTTCTGATGATTCTGCATACACGGAAAGTGATGGCTCAGAGCCTGAAATGATCGAAGATGGAGCGAGCGACAGTGACATGATGGATGCGACAGACGATATTTCTTCGGGAGATGACCTTGTTCCGATGGAAGGAGCGCCGACAGAATGATTTTGGATTTAAAAGGAATATATAAGGATTATCAACAGGGGAAAATGACTGTACCTGTATTGAAAGATGTAGATTTTTCCATGGAGGAGGGAGAATATGTGGCGATCATGGGCCCTTCCGGTTCCGGAAAGACTACGCTGATGAATATTATCGGATGCCTGGACAAACCTACCAAGGGAACTTTTCTCCTGAATGGAGAAGATATTGCCAAATGTACAGAGAATGAGATGTCAGATATCCGTCTGAAAACGATCGGGTTTGTATTTCAGAGCTTTCATCTCCTTCCAAGACAGAGTGCGCTGACAAATGTGGAACTGCCGCTGAATTATGCAAGGGTTCCCAAAAAGGAGCGCAGGGAACGCGCACGGAAAGCTCTGGAGCGAGTAGGACTTGCTGACAGGGTAGATTTTAAGCCCAACCAGCTTTCCGGAGGACAGATGCAGAGAGTGGCTATTGCAAGAGCAATCGTAAACAACCCCAAGCTTTTGCTGGCAGATGAGCCTACCGGGGCACTGGATACGAAATCGGGAGCACAGGTTATGGAACTGTTTCAGAAGCTGAACGATGAGGGGGTTTCTGTGCTGATGATCACACATGACCCGGAGATCGCGGCACATGCCAAACGGGTTGTTATGATCCGTGACGGTGAGCTGCAGGAAAAGAGGTGATAGAATGAAAGTGGTGAAGAGAGTGATCGTTGGTGTACTGGTTGCGGCATTGGCAGCCGGAGGAATCTACACAGGGCTTATGCATGTGAAAGAATCCAAGGTAACAGAGGTGCCGGTAACCAGCGTCAGCAATCTTCAGACTGACTGGTATTCGGAGACAACACTGGATGGAACCATCACCACAAATGTTTCTCAAAATGTAAATATGGATAAAGATATGATCATCGAGAAAATATATGTATCCCAGGGTGATGATGTAAAAAAAGGCGATAATCTGATCTCCTTTGATATGACACTTGTAGAGATGGAACTGAATATTGCAAAGCTGAAACTGCAGAAGCAGGAGCGGGATCTGACCAAAGCACAGAACCGTCTGACAAGTCTTCAGAATGGAGGTCCCATCGAAGACAATACAGACAGTACTGATGATACGGACCGGAATCTTACAGGTGGTGATACAGGAAGTGACGGAAAAATGACAAATACCGATACACCTTCCGGAAGTGACGGAGACGAGGATATGCAGTCAACTACCGGTTCCGCGGCTACTGCAGATAGCAGCTATCTTGCAGCGGCTTCTTCCAGGCCATTACTTCTCAGTGCCTTTACAGATACAGAAGGAGATATTGAAGATTCCGCAGAGAAAGTTACCGAAGAAATTCCGTCCGGAGAAACGACGGATAGTGAAACAGAGCAGATGACCGGAGATGACACAGCGGATATGGAAGAAGATACAACTGCATCCGATGAGGATCTGATCATGGATCCGACTTATCAGGATCCTACTGCCAATGATATTACAGACGGAGAGACTACGGACTGGGGTTCCGGAGAAGATGATACCCCAATGGTATCTCCGACACCGACTCCCACACTGGGCCCCAATGAACTTCCTGATCCCAATATAACAGAACCGGAAATTCCAGGGATCACAGATGGTGAACCGGAGTTTTATCAGAAACTTGACTATACTTCTCAGCCGTTTACAGGAACCGGTACGGAAGAAGATCCCTATGTTTTTCTTGTAAGCAGTGCCAAAGGCAAAGTTACGGTGATGGGATCTTTTTTTAACAGAATGGCTGGATACAGTGAGGATGGGACCAAAGTGGTCCGGAAAGGCGGCAGCTGGTTCCAGCTGGAATTTCATAAGAATGATACTATTGCGGATTTTCAGGACAGAACACTTTCCTGTACAGGATATTATCTGATCGATGGAAGTCTTCTTGAAAATCCGGTATATATGTATGCGGAAACAGAATTTACACTGGATGAGGCTTCCAAATATGACAAAAATGATGATGAGATACCGGATGACAGCGGTGGTGGAGATGACGGTACTGATGGCACGACCATGTCAAGAGAGGATGCGATCAAGATCCAGAAAAACAAGATCGCAAGTCTGAAACTGGATATTGAGGAAAATAATCTGAAGATTACCAAGCTGGAGAATAAAGTAAAAAACAAGCTGGTAACAAGTAAACTGGATGGAACGGTTGCTTACATCGGAGATGAAGTCACAGGTTCTTATAATGGAGATGCTTTTCTGAAAGTAAAAAGCAAAGATGGTTTTTATGTTACCGGAACGGTCAGCGAACTGATGCTGGATCAGATGAAGGAGGGAACACTTCTTCAGTGTACCAGTTATAATTCCGGCAGCTTTGAGGCGAAGGTACTGAATGTGTCTGATTACCCGGTGAATTCTTCAAATACTAATTATGGTGGAGATTCTAATCCCAATGTATCGTATTACACCTTTAATGCAGAGATCACAGATCGTTCGTTGCAGTTTACCGACCAGGATTATGTGACAGTATCTCTGAAGTCAAACAAACTTGCCAAAGGCAGTCTGGTTGTGATGAAGGCATTTATCCGTACGGAAAATGGAACTAGCTATGTATACAAAGACGTGAAGGGAACACTGAAAAGGCAGCAGATCACAGTGGGAAGCATTGTGAACAGCGGATATTATGCAGTTGTAACCTCAGGCCTGAAATCCGATGATCTTCTTGCTTTCCCATATGGTGATGCCGTGAAGGAAGGAGCCAAGACAAAAGAAGTGACTTTGGATGATATGTACAATGAATAACAGGAAGGAGAAATTTCATGTTTGAAAATATACGCCTGGCTTTTCAGGGAATATGGTCACATAAGATGAGATCCTTTCTGACCATGTTAGGTATTATTATTGGTATTGCATCTATTATTGCAATTGTATCTACGATCAAAGGTACCAGTGAACAGATCAAGGAAGATCTGATCGGGTCCGGAAACAATACCGTGCAGGTTATGCTCTATGACGGAGACAGTACATACGATATGGATTATGGTTCTTACGGAAGCTCGGCCACACCGCCGGTTATTTCTGATTCCCAGAAAACGGCGATCGGAGACTTGGATCATGTAATAAGTTCTACATTTTATTACAGCAGTCAGTCTGCCAGTGTTTATTATAAAAACACTGGCTTTCAGGGCGGAACCGTGTACGGAATTGACAGCAGTTATCTGAAAACGAAGGGATACCTGGTCCAGTCCGGTCGGGGATTTGTACAAAAAGATTATGACAGCTACCGAAAGGTTGCCCTTGTGGATTCCAATGCTGCACAGAATATTTTCGGAAGTGAGAGCCCTGTAGGGAAAACCATTGAGGTGGGATCAGAACCGTACATCATTGTAGGCGTGATCACTCAGAGCGAGGACAGCATGCCAAAGATCAATACGATTTCTGAGTACGAGGAATATTCGCAGACGATCATGGGAAGCGTGATGATCCCGGATACAACCTGGCCTGTTGCATTTAAATTTGATCAGCCGCAAAATGTGACAGTCCGTGCAGACAGCACAGATAATATGAGTTCTGTAGGAAAAGCAGCAGAGGATGTTCTGAATACAGGGATCCAGAATGAAAAAAACAAATCGAACTTTAAATATAAAGCGGAAGACATTATGGAGAAGGTCAAGAATCTCCAGAAGCTCAGCGAAAGTACCAATCAGCAGCTGATCTGGATTGCAAGTATCTCCCTGCTTGTTGGTGGTATCGGTGTTATGAATATCATGCTTGTATCTGTCACAGAACGTACTAGTGAGATCGGACTGAAAAAAGCTATCGGAGCAAGAAAAAAAGTGATCCTGGGGCAGTTTCTGACGGAAGCTTCGGTGCTGACCAGTATCGGAGGAATTATTGGTGTGATCCTTGGAATCATCCTGTCAAAAATCGTGTCTCAGGTGTCCGGAGCACCAACAGCCATCAGCGTTCCGTCTATCATCGGCTCTGTGGTGTTTTCCATGCTGATCGGTCTCATCTTTGGATTACTGCCATCTGTAAAGGCGTCTAATCTTAATCCGATCGATGCACTTCGCAGTGAATAAAGTATCCTTCATGTTTTACGAAACTCTGAGGTCTTTATTTAGTCACTTTTGCTGTATATAGGGCAAAAAAAGAAAGTATAAATAGAGTTTTTACAGGTTTTTCAGAGATAACAAAAAAATCGTAGCAGAATCTCAGGATCATGTGCTATAATACATCATAAGTGGGCAAATATTAAAACAGAAGGAGATAATTTCATGAAGGTTTTGGAAGGTAAATCTGTATTTTCCGGTATTGCGATCGGTAAGATCTCAATCCTCCAGAAAGTTGACACCAGTGTTAAACGTGTTCACGTGGAGGATCCGGAAGAAGAGGTAAAGCGTGTGGAGGCAGCCAGAGAGCAGGCTGTGGCACAACTTCAGAAGCTTTATGACAAGGCTCTTCAGGAAGTTGGAGAGTCCGGAGCGGCAATCTTTGAGGTTCATCAGATGATGCTGGATGATGATGACTATCTGGATTCCATTCACAACATTATCCGTACAGAATCTGTAAACGCAGAATATGCGGTTGCAACAACTGGTGATAACTTCTCATCAATGTTCGCACAGATGGACGACGATTATATGAAAGCAAGAGCAGCTGATGTGAAGGATATCTCAGACCGTCTGGTACGGGTGCTTTCCGGCCATGGAGATGGAGAGCTTGAAGCATCCGAGCCGGTGATCGTAGTTGCAGAGGATCTTGCACCAAGTGAGACTGTACAGATGGATAAGAGCAAGGTTCTTGCTTTTGTCACAAGAAAAGGCTCTTCTAACTCACATACTGCGATTCTTGCGAGAACCATGAATATTCCGGCGCTGATCAATATTGAATACGATGAGTCCATGGACGGTAAGATGGCAGTCGTAGACGGAAAGAGCGGAAATCTGATCATTGAGCCGGATGCAGAGACCCTTAAAAAATATGAGGATATGCGTGTCGATGAACTTGCACAGCGTGCAATGCTCAAAGAACTGAAAGGTAAAGAAACTGTTACCAAGAGCGGCCGTAAGCTCCACCTCTATGCCAACATTGGAAGTACAGGTGATGTTGCGAATGTACTTGCCAATGATGCGGAAGGCATCGGACTTTTCCGGAGTGAGTTCGTATACCTGGAGAAAGAAGATTATCCTACAGAGGAAGAACAGTTCCAGGTTTACAAGACTGTAGCTCAGAATATGGCCGGCAAAAAAGTTATCATTCGTACTCTGGATATCGGAGCAGACAAGCAGATCGATTATTTTAATATGGCGCATGAGGAGAACCCTGCAATGGGATATCGTGCGATCCGTATCTGCCTGGACCGTCCGGAAGTATTTAAGACACAGCTGAGAGCACTTTTCCGCGCAAGCATGTTCGGAAACATTTCCATCATGTATCCGATGATCATCTCTGTAACAGAGGTGAAGCAGATCAAGGCCATTGTAGCAGAAGTGAAAGCAGAGCTTAAGGAACAGGGGATCCCGTTCCGTGATGACGTGGAGCAGGGTATCATGATCGAGACTCCGGCTGCGGTTATGATCAGTGATCTTCTTGCAAAAGAGGTTGATTTCTTCAGTATCGGAACCAATGATCTGACTCAGTATACACTGGCTATTGACCGTCAGAATGCAAAGCTTGACAACATTTATGATTCCCATCATGAGGCAGTTCTCCGTATGATCCAGATGGTTGTGGACAATGCACACAAAGAAGGTATCTGGGCCGGAATCTGCGGTGAGCTTGGTGCAGATACTACACTTACTGAGAGATTTGTAGAGATGGGACTGGACGAGTTGTCCGTATCTCCGACATTTGTTCTTCCGGTTCGAAAGATCGTTAGAGAGATGAAATAAAACACAGATCATAAATAGATAAGGATATTTTTGATAAATAGTGTGACAGCTGCTGTGCATAAATATTTGTATGGCAGCTGTTTTTTAGTGGTAATATTCTGCGGGATTTTCATGGAAAATTTCCAATTGTGGTATAGAAAAAAATATGATACACTAACATCATGGCTTTTTACAGCAGTTCAAAGAATTAGTCCATCAGGGGCTGATGCATTAATTCTTTGAACTGTGAGATAACAGACCAGGAGGAGAGAAAGAATGGGCAAAATTGCCATTGTAACAGACAGCAACAGCGGTATCACACAGGCACAGGCAGAAGAGCTTGGCGTTTATGTGATCCCGATGCCGTTTTATATTAATGAAAAAATGTATCTTGAAGGTGTAACTCTTACTCAGGAAGAGTTTTATGAGAAGCTTAAGAAGGATGAACCAATCTCTACATCTCAGCCAAGTCCGGCTGATCTCTGTGATCTGTGGGACAAACTGCTGAGAGATTATGAAGAGATCATTCACATTCCAATGTCAAGCGGATTGAGTGCATCCTGTTCTACTGCGATGGGACTTGCTATTGATTATAATGGTCGTGTTCAGGTAGTGGACAATCAGCGGATTTCCGTAACACAGAGACAGTCTGTAATGGATGCTAAGATGCTTGCTGAGGCGGGAAAAAGTGCCGCAGAGATCAAGAAGATCCTTACGGATCAGAAACTCGATTCCAGCATTTATATCACACTTGACACCTTGAAATATCTGAAAAAAGGTGGCAGGATCACACCGGCAGCCGCAGCCATCGGAACAGTTCTGAATCTGAAGCCTGTACTTCAGATCCAGGGAGAGAAGCTGGATGCCTATGCTAAGGTTCGTGGCAAGAAGCAGGCCAAACGTGCCATGCTGAAGGCAATGAAGAATGATTGGGAAACACGTTTTAAGGAATATGCATCCGACGGTGAGATGTGTCTTCAGGCTGCTTATGCAGGAAATCTGGAAGAAGCAGAAGAATTTAAAAAAGAGATCCAGGAGGTATTTCCGGGAATGGAGATACATATGGATCCCCTTTCCTTAAGTGTTGCCTGCCATATCGGTTATGGTGCCCTTGCAGTCGCATGTTCAAGAAAAGTGACATTATAAGCATAAAATACAGAAATAAAGATATGAGGAGTTTGAAACATGAAAAAGATTATGGAACAGATGGCGGAAGAACTTTCCACCGCATTTGAAAAAGCAGGTTATGATCCATCCTACGGAAAAGTTACTGTTTCCAACAGACCAGACTTATGTGAGTATCAGTGTAACGGTGCTATGGCAGGAGCCAAAGCATATCACAAGGCACCGTTTATGATCGCTGATGATGTGGTAGCACAGCTGTCAGACAGCCAGATCTTTTCCAGAGCAGAAGTTGTAAAGCCTGGATTTATCAACCTGGATGTGAAACCGGAATTTGTTGCAGAATACATGAATAAGATGGCAGAGGATGAGAAGCTTTCTGTTGAGACTGCCAAGGATCCGAAGACGATCATTATCGACTATGGCGGACCAAACGTTGCCAAGCCGCTTCACGTAGGACATCTCCGTTCTGCGATCATCGGTGAGAGCATCAAGCGTATCGGACGTTTTGTAGGACATAAGGTGATCGGTGATGTACATCTTGGAGACTGGGGCCTTCAGATGGGACTGATCATCACCGAGCTGAAACACCGGAAACCGGAGCTGGTATATTTTGATGACAGCTTTACCGGTGAATATCCGGCAGAGGCACCGTTTACCATCAGCGAGCTGGAAGAAATCTATCCATGTGCCAGTGGGAAATCAAAAGAGGATGAGGCTTACCGTAATGAGGCACTGGAGGCAACCCATCTTCTTCAGCAGGGCAAACCCGGATACATGGCTCTCTGGAACCACATCATGAATGTATCTGTAACAGACCTGAAGAGAAACTACGCGAACCTGAATGTAGACTTTGACCTCTGGAAAAAAGAATCCGATGCACAGCCGTACATCCCGGATATGGTAGAGGATATGAAGAAGAGAGGATTTGCCTATGAGGATCAGGGCGCTCTTGTTGTAGATGTAAAAGAAGAGAATGATACCAAGGAGATCCCTCCATGTATGCTTCTGAAATCAGACGGAGCTTCTCTCTATACAACCACAGATCTTGCTACTATCGTAGAGCGTATGAAACTTTTTCAGCCGGATGAGATCCTTTATGTTGTTGACAAGCGTCAGGAGCTGCATTTTATTCAGGTATTCCGCTGCGCAAGAAAAACTGGTCTTGTAAATCCGGAGACCAAGCTTTCCTTCCTTGGTTTCGGTACCATGAATGGAAAAGACGGTAAACCGTTTAAGACAAGAGAAGGCGGTGTTATGCGTCTGGAGAACCTGATCGCAGATATTGATGAGGAAATGTATCGTAAGATCGTGGAGAATCGCAGTGTAAAAGATAAAGATGCAAAGGATACTGCCAAGATCGTAGGACTTTCCGCAATCAAATACGGAGATCTTTCCAACCAGGCGACCAAGGATTACATCTTTGATGTTGACCGCTTTACATCCTTTGAGGGAAATACAGGTCCGTATATCCTTTATACTATCGTTCGTATTAAGTCGATCCTGAACCGTTATGTGCAGGAAGGAGGAGATTTAAGTGCAGGTAAGATCCTTCCGGCAGTCAATGCCAGTGAGAAGAACCTGATGCTTCAGCTTTCCGGCTTTGCAGCAATGGTTGAGAACGCTTTTGAAGAAAAAGCACCACATAAGATCTGTGCATATATCTATGAGGTATCCAATGCATTTAACAGCTTTTACCATGAGACTAAGATCTTAAGCGAAGAGAATCAGGCACAGAAGGAATCCTTCCTTCAGCTGCTTCAGCTTACAAGAAGAGTACTTGAGACAAGCATCGATCTTCTTGGATTCTCTGCACCGGATCGTATGTAAGGTATAGTTTTACAGATACAAACACTATAAATAATGACAGACCGCCGGATAAAGAGACATTTTTTGTCTGCTATATTCGGCGGACTTTTTATATAGAAAGTTCTTTGCAAAAGGAACAGGATGTGCTATAATAGAACTCGTCTTAAATGAGGGCAGATCACGAATTTCTGCCTGACTATAAGCTATCTGATTTTTTTCAAACCGGAATTCACCGGATTATCCCAAATCAATAAGAAATGTAATCATAAATATTGTCTGACAGAAATGAGAGGAAGGTGATCTGTCTGATCGGAAATGTTCTGAAAGAACGTTATTGTATTGTGGAACAACTTGGACATGGCGGAGGTGGAAGCCTTTATCTGGCAAAAGATATGGAGCTTGGTATCTGTCGTGCAGTGAAAGAGATACCAATCGCAAAGAAAAAAGAAGCCAGACTCATGCAGTATCTGGAATATCCTGCAATACCGAAGATTATCGATTATATGGAAACAGGGGAGTACTGTTATCTGATCATGGAATATATCAAGGGTCAGTCGCTGGGAGAACTTCTCCGTTCAGGGAAACGGTTTTCTTTACGGGAAATCCTTGCTCTGGGAAAGGAGATTGCCAGAGTATTGGAATATCTTCACAGTCGGAAGCCACCGGTCTGTTACGGGGATCTGAAACCGGATAATCTTATGTTTTCTGAAACCGGGCATCTGTATCTGATAGATCTTGGAAGTGCCATGTTCGATCATGGAAAAATAAAACAGATTTGTGAAGGAACGAAAGGCTATGCGGCGCCGGAGCAGTATCAGGGCTACTTAAGACCGGGAAGTGATATTTATGCTCTGGGGAAGACCCTGGAAAAACTTTGCAGAAAAAAGAAATGGCAGTGGATTTTATATCCGGATTTTTTCTGGTTTCTGTTCCGATGTACCAGAAAACAGGAAAAATACCGATATTCAGATATGTCAGTGGTTCAGAAGAAAATCCAAAAGCTGGAAAACAGATATCGGACGATCACCTGGAGAAAACGATTTTTGGAAGCGGTAGCTGCGGGGATTTTGATAGGAACACTGCTTTTGATAGCAGGAACACTGAAACCGGAAGAGTTTTCTATTGTGATCTCAGAAGTAACAGATTTATATTACGAAGCCAGACAGTATCCGGAAGACTCAAAAGGTCGGAAAAAGTGCTGTATTGAAGCAGAAAAGAAACTGCAGAAGTTAAACAGAAATTATGGAGAAAAGGAGCAGCAGCGTCGTATTGAACTGCTGCTGGCATGTAATGCGGAGCTTTTGGATGAACCGGAAAAAGCAGCTTTGTATTATGAAAATCTTCTTCTGTATGATGCAGAATATCCTGTGGCCTACGGAGAATATGGGATGTTTCTTATTCGGACCGGTCAGAAAGAGGCCAGCAGAAAGTTGTGGGAAGATTATAAAAAGAAAGAAAAAGCAAAATTATTGGATGATAGTGAGAGCAGAAATCTGAAGCTTTGGGAGGAGATCAATGAGAAAAAGAAGAGAAAGTGATCAACAAAAACCAAAAGAAACGGAAATCTCCAGTGAGAGAATCTGTTGTATTGTTTTGTTTCTGGTGGTCTTATGCAGCTGGATGATTCCTTCTAATGCTGTTTATGGATTTGATGTGTCAGGGATGGACAGTTTTGATACCGGCGGATTTGATATGAATGTGGGAGAAGGAACCGGACAGCTGCCGGAAGACTGGGAAGAAAGCTATGCAGGAGAAGGAAGTGATGACAGTAATTGGAACAGAGAAGAAGGAAATACTGAGGAGCATTCCGCTGCCTGGGCAGAATCAGAAAATGATCAGGAGGAGTCTGCACAATGGAATTTAGATTTTCAGACAGATGAGGCACGTTCTCAGGAAGAAAGCCTTATGGAAAATGGAAATATTCCGGAAGAAGCAGATATAGCTGATACGCCTGCGGAAAAACTGACGGAAACGCCGATACCAACAAAACTGCCAATACTGACTGAACAACCGATCCCTATACAGACAGTGGCAGCAAGTCCATCTGTAACGTTGACTCAAAAACCAGTTCGAAAGTCAGCAACAGATGCATCAAAGGGGGAGAAGAAGCAAAATCCGGCATTATCTTACTATCAGACAGAACCAACAGGAACGCCGGATAAGAAAAGAGAAAAAGAGCAAAAACCGGTGATCCGAATGAAAACAGACGGTAACAGGATCCGGATAGAGATCAGTCCGGATATTCCGTTCCAGATCCTTTCATTTCGGATCAATGGAAAAGAATGTGATTTTTACTGGCAAGGAAAAAAGCTTCTGGCGGAATTACCGAAAAAAAGCAGAAATTCCTGGAAAGCAGAACTCCTGGGTTTTGTGAAATCCGGTAAGCTGTACTATGAAAGCATGGACTTACCAGAAAAACAGTGATACAATAGGCATACTTGCTGATTATTTTATACAATAGGAGGAATTTATGTATAAGGCAATCTTTTTTGATCTTGACGGAACACTAACAGAATCCGGAGAGGGGATTACGAAATCCGTACAGTATGCACTGGAGAAGCTTGGAGTTTCAGCACCGGATCTGGAGCCACTGAAAGTTTTTGTGGGTCCGCCGCTTCTGGAACAGTTTATGAAATATGCGGGATTTGATAAAGAGACAGCGCAGAAGGGAATTGAATATTACAGAGAGAGATATTCAGAAAAAGGAATGTATGAGAACACTGTTTATCCGGGCGTGGAAAACACTCTGGCAGAACTGAAACGTCGTGGCTACAGACTGGCTGTGGCGTCTGCGAAACCGACCTTTTATGTGACACAGATCATGGACCATTTTAATCTGAGCCGGTATTTTGAGGTGATTGCCGGGACGGATCTAAATGGACCGAAAGTAACCAAATCCCAGGTGATCGAGGAAGCTCTGGAAAGAATGAGTCTTTCTGATCACCGTGACCAGGTGATCATGGTGGGTGACAGAGAACATGACATTCTTGGAGCCAGACGATGCGGGATCCAGTGTGTGGCTGTATCTTACGGATATGGAAGCAGAGAAGAACTGGAAAAGGCACAGCCTCTTCAGATCGTAGCTTCCGCAGATGAACTTCTGAATTTTTTCGTCTGACCCCTCTGCACAGACAGAATATTTTTCAAATAGTGTGGAGGGAGCTTTATCCGGCAGGAATCCATTATCTTATCGGACAGATCCTCGGAAGTGCCGTGCTTCTCTGGCTGGCAGGGCATGTCGGCAACGTACAGGAAAGGTATTATAGTTATACGCTGGTGATCACCGGACTTACCGGAGTGCTGGTCATGTTTCCGGCAGTATATTTTTATCGAAAGGATCGTATAGGAAGGCTGATCGGCGGTTTGACTTCCGTTGAGGAACAACGGCTATCTATTCCTGAAATGCTGCTTCTTCTTGCAGCTGGAGCCGGATTTGCCCAATATGCCAATGTGCTGGTGGCAATCCTGCAGAACTGGATCTCATCCAGCTATGGAGAGACGATGACGAAGATCACCTCAGGAAAGAGTTTATTTATGATGATCTTTTGGATGGGAATCATAGCGCCTGTTGCGGAAGAAATGATCTTTCGCTGGCTGATCTATCTGCGACTTCGGGATCACTTTTCTGTACTGTTTTCCGCTGTGATCTCTGCGGCGTTTTTCGGAATTTATCACGGAAATGTCCTGCAGGCTGTGTATGCGTTTGTTCTGGGAGGAATTTCTGCGTGGTTTCTGGAGATGGGCGGTAATAAGTGGACCAGCGTGCTGATGCACATCGGAGCCAATACCTGGATACTTATTTTCAGTGAATATGCCCAGACTCTGGTGGAAAAAGCCGGAGCAGGAAGCCTTCTGATGATATATGGTGTTTTTGCGGCAGCGATGGTCGGAGGATATCAGTATTTTGCACGCCGGGGAGAAAAACGTGGCTACCGGGCTGTCTGATCCGATGTGGATCACGAATGTCTGCTCGCTACTGGCTCAGGCAGAGTGATAGATGAATATTTGCTTTACAGAGAATCTGTAGTGGGATCATAGTATAGGGATGCCATTACAGATTTTTTTATAAAAATATGTCGGAATCTTTTTTTGCCGGTAAATTTATACAGATTTTATATTTATTTAAGAGACCATTTCTTGCGTATCTTTGTATCACGTGCTATTATAAGTGTATTAAAAGAATTAATACACTTAATACGCAGATTACAGAGAAAGGAGCGTCGTATGTTATTCTTGGACTATCAGGACAGACGTCCCATTTACGAGCAGATCGTAGAGAAATTCCGGATGCTGATCCTGTCAGGAGCTGTGGAGCCATCTTCCAAGATGCCGTCTGTGCGGCAGCTGGCCGTGGAATTATCAATCAATCCCAATACCATCCAGCGGGCATATATGGAACTGGAACAGCAGGGTTTGATCTGTCCGGTGAAGGGAAAAGGCAGTTTTGTCACAGACAGCAGCAGGATCAGGCAGATCGGTATGGAAGAAACTTTAAGTGAGCTGAAAGAGATCGCAGAAAAAGGAAAGGCTCTGGGAGTAGGGGAGGAAGAAATGATCGGTGTGATCTGCTCATGCTATAAGGAGGGAAACAATGATTGAGATAAAAAACTGCAGCAAAGTTTTTGGCAAAATACAGGCAGTAAATAAGGTAACCATGGATATCGGGGAACGGGAGGTTTTTGGACTGATCGGCTCCAACGGTGCGGGAAAAAGTACTCTGCTTCGTATCATGGCCGGGATCATTCGTCAGGACAGAGGAGAGGTGCTGATGGATGAAGAACCGGTTTTTGAAAATGAAAGGATCAAAGAACATTTTTTCTACATCCCGGACGATGCATATATTCCGGCAAATTACAATGCTCTGGACATGGCAGAATTTTACCGTTGTATTTATCCGGGATTTCAGCAGGCACGTTTTGAGACAATGATGAAGCAGTTTCATCTGGATGGAAAACGAAAAATCAGCACTTTTTCCAAGGGAATGAAGAAACAGCTTCTGGTGATCCTGGGAATCAGTACAGGAACGAAATATCTGTTCTGTGATGAAACCTTTGATGGCCTTGACCCGGTAATGCGCCAGGCAGTAAAAAGTATTTTTGCATCGGAGATCATGAGTCGTGAATTTACGCCGGTGATCGCTTCCCACAATCTCCGTGAGCTGGAAGATATCTGCGATCACATCGGGCTTCTTCATCAGGGAGGAATTCTCCTTTCCAGAGATCTGGAGGATATGAAATTCCACATCCATAAGATCCAGTGTGTACTTGCTGACAAAAAGAAAGAAGAAGAATTAAAGAAAGAGCTGGATGTTTTGAAAACAGAGCATCAGGGCTCCCTGCTGCTTATTACTGCAAGGGGAACAAGAAGAGAGATCTTGGAGAAGATACAGGCAAAAAATCCTCTTTTCTGTGAAGTGCTTCCACTGACTCTGGAAGAAATATTTATCAGCGAAACGGAGGTGGCAGGCTATGAAGTCAAAAATTTATTCCAGTGAGTATATGAAATCCTCTTCTAAAGGACAAAGATGGATCCCGGCATTTGCCATGATCGCATTTCTCCTTGCATTTCCGGTAGCGGAACTTATTTTGATGGGAAAATGGAATGAGCGCAGTTATACTCAGAGTCAGCTTTCCTATCTGTATTCCAGCCTGTGGAGCAGTGATTTTCTCACAATAGGAGCAGTTGTGGCTGCGGTAACAGCATTTTTTGTAGCAGTAAGCGGCTTCTGGTATCTGTATTCCCCGAGAAAAGTGGATTTCTATCACAGCCTTCCGGTAAAGCGAAGTGCACTGTTTCTGCACAGAGTATTGTTGGCTGTTCTTTATTATCTGGTGCCATATGTGATCATGGAATTTGCTGCGGTATGCATCGGGGCAGCCAGAGGATATTACAGCCTTTCCATTATGAAAAAGGCACTGATCCTGCTGGTGCTCCATCTCCTGATGTATCTTCTGGTGTATTTTTCCACAGTGCTGGTGATCGCCTGCACCGGTACCATGCTGATGGGAGCACTTGCATGGGCAGGATTGTTTACCTACAGTATCATTCTGGCAGTGATGCTGCAGTTAAGCGGACATTTATTTTTTGATACCTGGTACGAGGGCAGTTACGGAATTCTGGCAGCAGTGCGGAATCTGGGATCTCCTCTTATGGTGATCGTAAGCTTTATAGATAAATACAGCAGCGGGAGCTTTGGAAAGCAGTTGCTGATACTGATCCTAACGCTGTTTGTCATGGCAGTACTTTCCTGGATGGCATTCTGCAGACGAAGGTCAGAGAATACCGGAAAAGCTCTGGTATATACCTGGATGGAGCCGGTCTTAAGTGCCCTGATCACAATACCATCCGGACTGGGAATCGGTCTGATCTTTTATATGATCCCGGAAGATTCATCCAAAACAGCATGGGGGATCTTCGGAATGATACTGGGAACGATCCTGGTCCATGGAATTCTGGAAGTGATCTACGAAATGGATTTTCGCAGATTTTTCCGCAGAAAAGTGCAGCTTATGATCTTTGGAGGTGTTGTGGCAATCTGTGCACTGACCATGAAAATGGATCTTCTGGGATATGACAGTTATTTTCCGGCTTATGACAATCTTCAGGGAGTTGTGGTAAATGTATGCAATCTCTCATATACAGAGCAGCTTTGCAATGTGGAAAAAAAAGAAAACGGAATCTATAAGATCCGGTATACTGCTACCTCAGACAATAGTTCTGGTCTGCTGGATCAGCCGGTGATGAAAAGTAAAGCATTATATAACAGTCTGGAGGATATCAGGCTTCAGAATGAAAAAGGAAAAAAATCAGGAAGGCGCTTGTATGTGCGCTACATAAATAAACATGGATTCAGTGTATGCAGAGGTTATAATGTATCCTCTGCACAGGCACAGAATCTTATGGAAGCCCTGTATGATGAGCAGACATGGAAAGAAGACAGATATTCATTTTTCCAGCTGGACAAACAGTATCTGAAAGAGGTCACCGGTACTTTCTGTGACGGAGATATTCAAACATTATTTGAGAAAAATGCAGAGAAGCGTCAGGCGCTGGCAGAGGCGCTGAGAAAGGACATTTTGGAAAACGGCGGTCAGACAGTAAAAGACCAGCCATGCGCAATGCTGATGTTCGATTATGCGGGAATTCCGTCAGAAGGATACATGGATGAATGGGGAATGAATGTACCGGCTGTTCAGGAAGGAGAGAGGGTGTCTACCTCCGTTCTGGTGTATCCGGCATATAAGAGAACACTTGCAATTTTGGAAGAAACAGGATATCCTCTTTCCATGGATGAGCTGTCTGTTGAGTATATTGATGTTTATTACTTCAGCTCCGAAGCTGCCGGCGAAGATGATGAGGTTTTTTCCGACATTGAGCCTGTTTCGGATCTTGAAGAAACAGAGAACGGTTATAAAGTCCGTTACGATAAAAAGGAACAGCTGGAAACCCTGAAAAAGTGTATCCGCCCATCACAGCTGGTAAACGGATGGACTATCTGGAATGCAGATGTCACAATGGAAGTGGTTCTGGAAGGACAGGAGAGCACCGACGGGGATTCCGGACTTTATATGACATTTGCCGGTGAGATCCCGGATTTCATCAGAGCAGATGCAAAGGCAGCCCATGTAACAGAATGGGAGGTAAATGATTAATGGAAAAACCAGTCCGGCTGGATAAATTTCTGGCAGATGCCGGCGCAGGTACACGAAGCGAGGTAAAAAAATACATACAGAAGGGTCAGGTGCAGGTTAACGGGAAATCTGTGAAGAAACCGGAACTGAAAGTAACAAAAGAAGATCAGGTGGTTATGAACGGGCAGGAAATTCATGCTGCACCGGAATATGTATACTATCTTTTTAACAAGCCGGCGGGCTGTGTCAGCGCAACGGAGGACTCCAGAGATAAAACGGTTCTCGACTATATTGAAGAGAAAGACAGAAGAAAGGGACTTTTTCCGGTGGGACGCCTGGATAAAGATACAGAAGGCTTCCTTCTGATCACAGATGACGGTCCTCTGGCACACGAGCTTCTTTCTCCGAAAAAGCATGTTGACAAGACCTACTATGCAAAAGTATCCGGTAAAGTGACAGAAGAAGATGCCGTAAGGCTTGCAGAAGGCGTGGATATCGGGGAAAAGGATCTCACACGGCCGGCAAGGCTTGAGATCCTTTCCACCTGGGAATCCGACACAGGATCGGAGGAAAACGGTAAGAGATGGGAATCCGAGATCCGCCTTACCATCCATGAAGGAAAATTTCATCAGGTGAAACGGATGATGGAAGCACTGGGAAAAAAAGTTACCTATCTCAAAAGGCTTTCCATGGGACCGCTGGCGCTCCCGGCGGATCTTCCGACAGGAAAATATCGTCCGCTCACCGAAAAAGAGCTGGAGCTTCTGAAATCTGCCGGAAACCGCTGAAAAACAGAAAAAAATTGGAAAAATCCCCTTTACATAAGGGGATTTTCTATGCTATAATTTAGAAGTTGCAAAAATAAGCACGCACGGCGATTCTGTAAGGACGGTGCCCTACAGTATGTAAGGGGTCCCGGGAGAAGGCGACCTGTGCGGAAGAATTTAACCAAAAAGGAGAAAAGACATGAGCGTTATTTCAATGAAGCAGCTTTTAGAGGCAGGTGTTCATTTCGGACATCAGACAAGAAGATGGAACCCTAAAATGGCTCCGTACATCTACACAGAGAGAAATGGTATCTATATCATCGATCTTCAGCAGTCTGTAGGAATGGTTGACGATGCTTACAATGCAGTAGCAGATATCGTTGCCAACGGTGGACACATCCTTTTCGTAGGAACTAAGAAACAGGCTCAGGATGCTATCCGTACAGAGGCAGAGCGTTGTGGAGAGTTCTATGTAAATGAGAGATGGCTTGGTGGTATGCTTACAAACTTCAAGACAATCCAGAGCCGTATCGCAAGACTGAAAGAGATCGAGACAATGGAAGCTGACGGAACATTCGACGTACTTCCTAAGAAAGAGGTTATCGAGCTTCGCAAAGAGCTTGCTAAACTTCAGAAGAACCTTGGCGGAATCAAAGAGATGAAGAGAATCCCGGATGCTATCTTTATCGTAGATCCTAAGAAAGAGAGAATCTGCGTACAGGAGGCTCATACACTTGGAATCCCGCTTATCGGTATCTGCGATACAAACTGTGATCCGGAAGAGCTTGACTATGTGATCCCGGGAAATGACGATGCTATCCGTGCAGTAAAACTCATCGTTTCCAAGATGGCTGACGCTGTTATCGAGGCTAAGCAGGGAACTGCTGAGGCAGATGGCGAGATCGAGGCTGAGTCTGAGGAGTTTGCAGCTACAGAGGAATAATTCGTATAAACAGAATATTTCAGGAGGAAACGAACAATGGCTATTACAGCAGCACAGGTAAAAGAGTTAAGAGAGATGACCGGCGCCGGAATGATGGATTGTAAGAAAGCTCTTACAGCTACAGAAGGCGATATGGATAAAGCAGTTGAGTTCCTGCGTGAGAAGGGTCTTGCTACAGCACAGAAGAAAGCAAGCCGTATCGCAGCAGAGGGTCTTTGCAAAACTCTGGTAACAGAGGATGGAAAGAAAGCAGTCGTTGTTGAGGTTAATGCTGAGACAGACTTCGTTGCAAAGAACGAGAAATTCCAGAGCTATGTTGCAGATGTTGCAGCACAGGCACTTAACACAGCAGCAGCTGATATCGATGCTTTCCTTGCTGAGGCATGGGCACTTGATACAACTAAGACTGTAAAAGAGGCTCTTGCAGCTCAGATCGCAGTAATCGGCGAGAACATGAACATCCGTAGATTTGCTCAGGTTGAGGAGCAGAACGGATTCATCGCTTCCTACACTCATATGGGTGGAAAGATCGGCGTTCTTGTAGACGTTGAGACAGATGTTGTTAACGATGCTGTTAAAGAGATGGCTAAGAACGTAGCTATGCAGATCGCAGCTCTGAAACCGCAGTACACAAGCGACAAAGAAGTAAGCGCTGAGTACATTGAGCATGAGAAAGAGATCCTTATGGCTCAGATCCAGAATGATCCGAAGGAGTCCCAGAAACCGGCTAAGGTTATCGAGGGAATGATCACAGGACGTATCAAGAAAGAGCTTAAAGAGATCTGCCTTCTTGACCAGACATACGTAAAAGCAGAGGACGGAAAACAGTCCGTTGCTAAATACGTAGAGCAGGTAGCAAAAGAGAACGGCGCTAAGATCCAGATCAAAGGCTTCGTTCGCTACGAGACAGGCGATGGTCTTGAGAAGAAAGAAGAGAACTTCGCTGAGGAAGTTGCAAAACAGATGGGTAAATAATCCATTAACTTAAGTTTTCATTATATTATTTTAATAAGTCTGAATTTAAGTATTTAAAAACCTTGAAAGCCGATGGTGTAGATTGATAACAGTCAAAGCCATCGGTTTTCTTTATCCAAATATCTTGGACACTCTGTCAAATATATTCTCTGGTTCTTCCAGCCGCATCAAAATAAGCAAGATCATGCATTGACAGAGATAATCGATACTTTCAAAACTCCTAAATGTCACGGCCTGCGCCTGTTTCCGCTTATAATTCCTCACTATTTGTGCCGCCAGCCAAAGGCGGCGGAATGGAGATTTTTATGAAATATACCCAGGATAATGGAAAAATTAAATTATGTGAAACTGATAATATGGATCATCTCGTGCGATTAACACAAGCGTTGAATGAAAATAATATTCTTTACGAAACGAGATTGAAAAAAGGAACATTTATCAATAATCTTTTTTTCCTGATTTTTTATCATACTTTTGCATCGGGAATTGATCATAAGAATGAAACAACATGTATTTATGTACTAGAAAAAGATTTTGCTGCTGCCCAAAAAGCAATAGTAAACTGCAGATAAAAAAATTCATCTTCCAAGGCACAGGCTCTGTGTGCTGGCTATCGGTCATTGCTTGCGTGTCTGTTTGTCAACCAAAGCCTGAGAATAGCAATACGACGATTGCCTGCCAGTAACTAATATTCCGCATGGAATGAGTGAAATAAAAATTCCGCTTTACAAATTACAGATAAAGTATTAAAATAAACAAGAAGATATCTTCAGGGCAGGGTGAGATTCCCTACCGGCGGTAAAGCCCGCGAGCCGAGAGGTATGATCCGGTGAGATTCCGGAGCCGACAGTACAGTCTGGATGGAAGAAGATGATAGTACAGTTGATTTTTGTATGAATGAATGTAGTATCAGAGCTCTGAGATGGTAATCCATTTCAGAGCTTTTTATATAGGAAATCAGACATTCATTTATCGATCAGATGTAACCGATCAATTCCACCCTGTAGATATTTCTGCAGGCTTTTTTTGTATCTGTTACATTGTTTTCGAAATAAATATACCACTTACTTGTCTGTGAATCCGATTGCACAGGTCTAAAAGCTTCGGCGTACCAGAGCGTGTTTGAAAAATCATTCCTGCAATCTGCACGCCCCACTTTGCGGTATATTTTGCCCGAATTCAGTTGCCGTAGCCCGCTACGGCGCCCTCATCCGGACAAAATCTCCCACAAATTGTGACGCACATCTTGCAGAAAGCCTTTTTCAAACACGCTCTAGGCAAAGAACAGGAATAAGAAAGAAGGAATAAAAATGACGGATCAGGAATATATGCTTCGGGCGATTCAGCTGGCAAAAAAAGGAGAAGGCTGGACGAATCCCAATCCGATGGTAGGGGCAGTGATCGTAAAAGACGGAAGGATCATCGGGGAAGGCTATCATAAAAAGTATGGAGAACTTCATGCAGAACGTAATGCTATTGCTTCTCTTACAGAATCAGCAGAAGGTGCGGTGATTTATGTTACGCTTGAGCCTTGCTGTCATCATGGAAAAACACCTCCATGTACGGAAGCGATCATTGAACAGAAGATAAGAAAAGTGGTGATCGGTTCCCGGGATCCGAATCCGAAAGTGGCGGGAAAAGGTGTACAGATGTTAAGGGAAGCCGGTGTAACAGTAGTTGAAGATTTTATGAGAGAAGAATGTGATCAGCTGAATCCGGTGTTTTTTCATTATATTACTATGAAGACTCCTTATGTGGTGATGAAGTATGCCATGACACTGGATGGGAAGATCGCAACGAAGACAGGAGCATCAAAATGGATTACCGGAGAAGCGGCAAGAAAAGAAGTACAGCATATGCGGCATCAGTACATGGGGATCATGGCAGGTATTGGAACTGTGCTTGCAGATGATCCGATGTTAAACGTCCGGGTAGAAGGCTGGAAAAGTCCTGTCAGGATTGTGTGCGACAGTAAGCTCAGAATCCCGCCGGACAGTCAGATCGTAAAAAGTGCGGAAAAGTACCGGACGATCGTGGCTTATGCAGATCAGAAAAATACAGAAGAAAAAATAAAAATATTACATACCATGGGAGTTGAGACCATTTACTGTCCGGATGAAAAGAATCAGATAGACCTTAAGAAGCTGATGACAGATCTTGGAAGCAAAGGCATTGACAGTATTCTCCTGGAAGGAGGCGGTACGTTAAATGACAGTGCCCTGCGAGCCGGAATTGTAAAGGAAGTACAGGCTTTTGTGGCACCAAAGCTGTTTGGCGGTGTGGCCGGGAAGACACCGGTAGAAGGTATCGGAGTTGAATTCCCGTCTGAAGCAGTGGAACTGAAATATACAGATATCTGCCAGATTGGTGAGGACATCCGGATAAGATGTCAGGTGTGTGAGAAAAAACAGGAGGAATCATGTTTACAGGAATCGTAGAAGAGAAAGGAAAAGTCCGTTATATACAGCTGACAGGAGAATCAGGGATCCTGGCAGTGAAAGCCCGGAAAGTCCTGGAAGGGACAAGAATCGGTGACAGTATTGCTGTGAATGGTGTGTGTCTGACAGTTACGTCGATCCAGCCGGACGGATTTACTGCCGATGTGATGGCAGAGACGATCAGAAGAAGCAGTCTTGGCAGCTGTAAAGCTGGAAGCCAGGTAAACCTGGAACGTGCAATGGCTGCAGATGGCAGGTTCGGGGGACACATAGTAAGCGGCCATATTGATGGGACTGGAGTGATACGTTCCATGCTCCGGGAAGAAAATGCCATCTGGGTATCGATTGAGACATCGCCACAGATCTTGCATCTGATCGTGGAAAAAGGATCCGTTTGTATTGATGGGATCAGCCTGACAGTTGCAAGGGTTGATGAAGCTGGTTTTCAGGTGTCGGTCATTCCACATACAGGAGAAGAAACCACCCTTTTGGAAAAGGTGCCGGGGGATCTGGTTAATCTGGAAAATGATGTGATCGGAAAATATGTAGAAAAACTGCTTGGCATCAGAAAAAATGAAGAAGAGAAAAAAGAATCCGGAATTACGATGAAGTTTCTTGAAGAATTCGGGTTTTAGAACAGGAGGATATACACTATGTCACAAAATTATCAGTACAACACAATTGAAGAGGCACTTAGGGATCTTAAGGAAGGAAAAATAGTTCTGGTCACAGATGATCCGGACAGAGAAAATGAGGGAGATCTGATATGTGCGGCAGAGTTTGCGACCCGGGAAAATATTAATTTCATGGCGACTTATGCAAAGGGTCTTATCTGTACACCGATGAGTGCAGAAATTGCGGCGAGATTGAATTTTCCGCCGATGGTTGCTGAGAACACGGACAATCACAGTACAGCATTTACCGTGGCAGTGGATCACGCAGATACAACCACCGGTATCTCTGCGGCAGAACGCTCCTATACCATTATGAAGTGTGTGGATGATCAGTCAAAACCGGAGGATTTCAGAAGACCGGGACATGTATTTCCGCTTATTTCCAGAAAAGGCGGGGTTCTGGTACGAAATGGTCATACGGAGGCAACAACAGATCTTATGAGACTTGCCGGACTGAAAGAATGCGGCGTGTGCTGTGAAGTTATGAAAGAAGATGGCACTATGATGCGTACATCACAGCTATGGGAAATGGCAAAAGAGCATAACCTTACATTTATTACGATCCGTGATCTGCAGGATTATATAAGAATACATGAAAAGCATGTAAAGGAGGAAGCAGCTGCAAACCTCCCAACGCAGTACGGTGATTTTAAAATGTATGGCTATATCAATGACATTACAGGAGAGCATCATCTGGCACTGGTAAAAGGTGATCTAGGAGATGGTGAGGATGTGCTTTGCCGTGTACATTCGGAGTGCCTGACAGGAGATGCATTCGGATCGCTCAGATGTGACTGCGGCCTGCAGCTGCAGACAGCGATGCGCCAGGTAGAGGCGGAAGGCAGAGGGATCATTCTGTATATGAGACAGGAAGGCAGAGGGATCGGACTGATCAATAAGATCAAAGCCTATGCGCTTCAGGAACAGGGATATGATACCGTGGAGGCTAATGTGAAGTTAGGGTTTGCACCGGATCTCAGAGAGTACTGGGTTGGGGCACAGATACTGTCAGACCTTGGTGTGAAATCATTAAGATTACTGACCAATAACCCGGATAAAGTCTATGGGCTTGGCGAATTCGGGTTGAAGATCAATGAGAGAGTACCATTGGAGATTCCGGTACAAAAGTATGACCGGAAGTATATGAAGACGAAGCAGGAAAAGATGGGTCATATTTTTAAAGAAATAAATTTATAAAAAACAGCAAATAGCAGGAGGAAGAAAAAATGAGACAGATCAATTTAGTAGAAGGAAAAGTAGTAGCACCGGAGGGAATGAAGGTTGGTATCGTGGCAGCGAGATTCAATGAGATCATTGTGAATAAATTATTGGGAGGGGCAGTCGACGGACTGGTAAGACATGGAGTAGAAGAAGAGAATATTACTGCAGCATGGGTGCCGGGAGCATTTGAGATTCCGCTTACAGCACAGAAAATGGCACAGTCAGGAAAATATGATGCAGTTATCTGCGTGGGAGCTGTCATTCGTGGAGATACTTCACATTATGATCTGGTGTGCAATGAATCTGCCAAGGGGATCGCACAGGTTGAACTTGCAACAGGGATCCCGGTCTTATTCGGAGTGATCACGACTGAGAATATCGAGCAGGCTATTGCGCGGGCAGGAAGCAAAGCGGGAAATAAAGGCTATGACTGTGCGTTATCTGCGATCGAGATGGTCAATCTGATGAAGCAGCTCTAATAGATAGGGAAATAAATGATGACAAAAACAATCATATTCGATTATGATGGAACGATCCATCATACCATTGGAATCTATGAACCGGCATTTCGTGAAACCTATCAGTGGCTGACAGAACAGAAGGCTGCAGAAGAACGGGAGATAGGCTCGGCGGAAATTGCCGGCTGGCTGGGATTTAACAGTAAGGAGATGTGGAATACATTTTTGCCGGAGCTGGATCAGAGCTATAAAGAGCAGGCGAGCAGGATGGTAGGAGAACTGATGGTCAGACAGATCAGGAAGCATAAGGCAGTGTGGTATCCGGGAGCAGAGGAGATGCTTACAGCCTTGAAGAACCGGGGATATCATCTTGTGATCTTAAGTAACTGTAAAGCTTCCTATCGTGAGGCGCACTGGAAGGAATTTGGGATGGAACGATGGTTCGATCATTTTTATGACTGCGAATCGTATGGATTCCGTCCAAAGACAGAAATTGTGCAGGAAATCATCCGGGAATATACAGGCCCTTATCTGGTGGTCGGAGACAGGAGGCAGGATCTGGAATGTGCCAGAGCCTGCAAAAGCCCATTTATAGGATGCCTGTATGGATATGGTGAGAGCGGGGAGCTGAACGGAGCAGATCGTCTTGCAGAACATATAGAGGATATACCACAGTTGGTGATATGAGGATGAGCTCAGCTTTATCCGAAAGTAGAAGCTGTACATTGACAGAAGGCATAGGACTGACGGGAACGGCATAAATATTATAAAAATCCGAAGGATCCTAAAATATGATTTCCCTCAGTCTATGTATGATCGTAAAAAATGAAGAAGCAGTTCTTGAGAGGATCTTGAAGCCGGTTTCTCAGGTGATGGATGCGATCCTGATCGCAGATACCGGTTCTTCAGACAGAACAAAAGAGATCGCGGAGCAGTATACGTCGCAGGTGTTTGATTTTCCCTGGTGTGATGATTTTTCTGCTCCGCGTAATTTTCTTCTGGAAAAAGTCCGCACCGATTACTGGATGTGGCTGGATGCGGATGATGTCCTGGATGAAGAAAATCTGGAAAAACTGAAGAGTCTTAAAGAAACTCTGGATTCCGGAACAGATGTTGTAATGATGGAATATGCGGCAGGGTTTGACCAGAGCGGGAGAACAACATTTTCTTATTTTCGGGAGCGGATAATGAAAACATCCAGAAATTTCAGATGGAATGGGGCAGTTCATGAAACTGTGATTCCGGAGGGAAATATCATTTATTCGGATGTGGTGATCCGGCACCGGAAATGTGGAAAAGGTGATCCGGACCGTAATCTTCGCATTTATGAAAAAATGCTGGCAGGAGGAGAAACGCTGGAACCCAGACATCAGCTTTATTATGGGAGAGAACTGTATTATCATCAGCGTTATCCGGAGACAGAGGCTGTGTTGGTGGAGTTCCTGAAAAATCCATCCGGATGGCTGGAAAATAAGATCGATGCCTGTTTTGTACTTGGACAGTGCTACCGGAAAATGGGAGAAAAAAAGTACGCACTGGAAGCTTTTCTGTACAGTCTGACTATGGATGTGCCGAGGGCGGAAATCTGTTGTGAGGTCGGAAAGATTTTTCTGGAAAGAGAGCTTCCCAGACAGGCTGGCTATTGGTATGGGCAGGCGCTTACTGTGCCGTCAGATAAGAAAAAATGTGGATTTTTTATGGCTGAGTGTCATGGATTTGTGCCATATATGCAGCTTTGCGTTTGTTATGATAAGATGGGATGTCCGGAGCAGGCATTCTTTTTTCATAAGAAAGCGAAGGGACTGAAGCCGGAAGATCCGGGAGTATTGTATGACCAGAAATATTTCTGGGAAAAATATGGTCTGGTATAAAAGAAAAGATATCTTTATTATATTTTTCCTGGCAGGGTACAAGCTTGCGGGGATCCTATGCACAGGTAAAAGCTGTTGTCATATACTGTAGGGAAAGTTATTTTCCTATGAGGTGATCGAAGAATGCTGTTCAGGCATCGAAAACGTAAGGAAATGGAAATGCAGCAGGACAGTCATGAGGATTTGTCCTGTATGTCCTGTTATGGAAATCATAGTTCCTGTGGATGTGACAGATGTGGAACAAGAGGCTGCCCAGGCCCTGTGGGACCTACAGGACCAACCGGTCCCAGAGGCTGTCCGGGAGTTCCGGGTCCTATGGGTCCTCAGGGACCGCAGGGGGAACCGGGAATACAGGGATATACGGGAGCCACTGGTCCGGCTGGAGCAACGGGTCCAGCGGGAGTCATCGGTCCGACGGGAGCAACAGGAGCCACCGGTCCTGCAGGAGTAACAGGTCCGACGGGAGCAACTGCTCCGTCAATATATGCACAACACGGAAATTGCCGTAACCATGCGGCTTTCCACTATCTTAAAGACAATTAAACAGCCCCTATGATTACACCTAAAACGCCGTAGCAAGGTTGGACAAGCCTTGATATGGCGTTTTTAAGTGGGTAGGATATGCCGCCGCAGCTTCAAAGAAGTTGTGGCGTTTTTTTATGCCCGCAGGAAAGGAGGCGCAGCCGGAATGTATTTCACAAAGGGCAAGCAGCGGGCGTTTGAACTGCTCATGCAGCAGAAGCCGGGATTTGACCGCTATCAATCCGGTTGTGCCGGAGATGATGAAGATTGCGGCACTTGCCGTTTCTACCGCCCCGGGTGGAAATATGAGTTTTGCGTTTTCAAAGAGTGTCCCTATTGCCCCGGCAAGAGGACGCGGAAAACGCCCGCCAGCATGGACAAATAGACGGGCAAAAGCCCTTGTGCCATGCGGCTTTGCAGACGCGAAAACGGCAAAGGGCATATTGCAATACCAAAACCGCCGAAAACGGCTTTCTAATTGTCCACGCAGACCAAGAGAGGAAGTGAGGAAATATGGCAGTTTTCAGAGTGGAGCGAAATACGGGATATACCGTTATGAGCAACCACCACTTGCGCAACAAAGAATTGTCCTTAAAGGCAAAGGGCTTGTTGTCGCAAATGCTGTCTTTGCCGGAGGATTGGGATTATACCCTTGCGGGCTTATCCCATATCAACCGGGAGAAGATCGACGCAATCCGCGAAGCGGTAAAGGAACTCGAAAAAGCCGGATATATCGTGCGCAGCCGGGAGCGCGACGAAAAGGGACGCTTGCGGGGCGCGGATTACGTCATATACGAGCAGCCGCAGCCGCGAGAGCCGGAAGCAGCTACCAGCGGCGGACAGCCGCCTATATTGGATTTACCTACATTGGAAAATCCAACATTGGATAATCCAACGTTGGAAAAACCTACGCAGGAAAAACCTACGTTGGAAAATCCAACGCAATTAAATAAAGATATATCAAGTAAAGAACAATCAATTACGGATTTATCAAGTACCCATTCCTTTCCATTCCATTCCCTAAACCCCTTGCCCTTTGAGCAGGGCGAAGCGGCTACGCCGCCGGAAAGGAAAAGAACGGAAGCGAAAAGCAATAGCGCAGTAGAGATTTACAGGGAGATTATCAAGGACAATATCGAATACGACCATCTCATTCAAAACTGCAAAATTGACGCAGACCGCCTAAATGAGATAGTTGACCTTATGCTGGAAACCGTCTGCACAGCGCGAAAGACAATCCGTATTGCCGGGGACGACTACCCCGCCGAATTAGTGAAATCAAAGTTTTTGAAGCTGAACAGCAGCCATATTGAGTTTGTTTTGGATTGCATGAGGGAGAACACAACCAAAGTGCGCAATATCAAGCAGTATTTGAAAGCGGTACTGTTCAACGCGCCGAGTACCATTGACAGCTATTATACCGCCCTTGTCAATCACGACTTTTACGGCAGCAAATGAGCATAGCCGCAGTTTACCGGGAAAGGAGTTGATACCTTGCAGGAGGAAGTAACCCAAAAAACGATTGCCCTATCCGTCAATGTGGGAAAAGGCGCGGCAAGGCTTACCGAACAGGCGTTGCAAAAAGCAATCAAGAAGTTTTTGGAGCAGAAAAGCAAAGCCCCGCATGGGAAACAGACCATGCGGCAGCTTATGAAGCAAAATGCGGGTGTTTCCAACATCGAGATCACCGACAGCAATATCAAAGCCTTTGAGAGTACCGCGAAGAAGTACAACATAGATTTTTCGCTGAAAAAGGTTAAGGGCGAACAGACCCGTTACCTTGTGTTTTTCAAAGGCAGGGACGCGGACGTTATGATCGCAGCGTTTCAAGAGTTTTCCGCAAAGAAGCTGAAACGCCGATTTCCTCTATCAAAAGGCGCTGCACGATAACCCCGCCCTTGCGCACTCTAACCCCATTTCCCGTTTTTGGCAGAAGCAGCGCATTAAAAAGCAGTATGCAAAGACGCTGAAAGCGGGCGGCAAGGTGAAAAAGACCGCCGAAGCCACCGCAAAGGCAGCGAAGAAAACCGCGCAGGAAACCAAACGGGCGACGTTCTTTGTCGTCCGGCATTGGAAAGGCTGCTTGCTTGTGGGCGGGATTGCCTTTATCGTGCTGCTGCTTTTCGGCGGCTTGTCCTCTTGCTCCCTCTTTGGCGGCAACAGCGGTAGCGGCTTGATTGCGTCGTCCTATCTTTCCGAGGACGCGGATATTACGGGCGCGGAAGCAGCTTACACCGATATGGAAGCAGAGTTACAGGATATGCTGAATAATATCGAGCGCGAATACCCCGGCTACGACGAATACCGGGTGAACGCAGACGAGATCGAGCATGACCCCTATGTGCTAATCTCTATCCTTTCCGCGCTGCATGAGGGCGTGTTTACCCTTGATGAAGCGCAAAGCACCCTTGAAATGCTCTTTGAGAAACAGTATATCTTGACCGTTACGGAGGAAGTCGAGGTACGCTACCGCACCGAAACGAGGACGGACAGCGAGGGCAACGAATATGAGGTTGAAGTCCCATATAACTATTACATTCTTCATTATGCAGATGGTCTTTATCGACGTGGGTTGTCAAAACAAACTCATACTTGCCGCCTAACACCGCTTGCGCAAGTTCCATGCCGATTTTGTGCGCTTCTTCCGGCGTGGTTTCGCCTACCGCAAAGGATTGTATCAAGTGCCGCCCTAAATGTGTGCCGCGATCTCCGGCAGCTTCCCGCGTCCATGCAAACTCTATATCGGCGGTTTCCAGCCCGCAGCCGAAAGAGGACGCAAGCAGCTTTCCGTCTGTCTTTTCGGGATTTAAGATATAGTCTATTGCGGCCTTTAAGGTTGATTTAATAGGGTGCGTCTTTGTAACCGCCATATCTCGTCCACCGCCTTTTTTATATCCTCAATGTCCTGCTGGTAAACCGCCCCCGTCGCGTTGGCGCGTTTGGCAATTTGATTGATGTTCCGGCTCACCGCTTGCAGTTCCCGGATATATGCTTTCGTGTCGCTTCGGTCAATGACAAGGATATACCCGTCAATCGCCATTTTGCGGAAGTATGCCCCATACTGCTTTATGGGAAGCTGCTTCATCTTCTCGTCGATCAGCCGCTTTTCTTCTTCCGTAACGTAAAACTTCATTTGGATATTTCTCTTTCGGTTTTCCATTTCCGCGCCGCCTTTCGGTATAAGGGTTTGGGATTATCCCAACAAGCATTTTTCGCAAACGGGTACTCGTTTGCTGTGCTTGCTATCTACTCCATACCCCTACCGAAAGGCGGTATTTGTTGCGCATTCCCTTGATTTTGGACGCAAAAAAAGATTGCAGCCGCCATGCGCTGCAATCTCCCGATTTCTCATATTGTGAGGTTAATCCTCTGCTTTTTCGACTTCCGTTATCTCCCTTGCTGTTGCGGTTACAATCCGTATGCCTTTATCGCTCATACCGTCCAGCAGCGCGTCAAGCTGCCGCCGCCCGGTGGATTTCTCCGCATTGCTGTTCGGGAAGAAAAATTGATCTACCGAAATATGATACCGGGTTACAAGGTCATAGAATACCTGTAAACTCGGCTGTTGTCCCTTGTTCTCGATATTCGCAAGGTAGCGCGGGGAAATATATAACTCGTCGCTTACCTTTTTGCGGCTCTCGCCGTATTCATTTCTCGCGGCTTTTATAGCTGCCCCGAAAGCCTTAAAGTCGTACAATGGTACGGGTCTTTTTGCCATTTTCATTCACCCTGTTACATTTTACAGTTCACCTTTCTTTTTGGATATGTCCACACAATTCATATCATTAGGTTAAATACTTCCTGTTGTGTATTGACAGTAGACTGATTTTCTGATAAAATAAAATTTATGTAAAAGGAGGCGGCGTTTATGTTGCATAGCATGCGTATTAGATAAGCATTGAAAAAAAGGATTTTCCCATTTTCAACATGGGCTTTTTTGTCATGCTTATTTTGCGGATGCTATACAAAAAACTAACGACGTATAGATATAGTGCAAGCTATGCCTTAGTTTTGTTGTACTGCTCTGTGCATTATAAATGCAGGTCAATGCTCATGTTGAGGATTGACCTGCATTTTTTTGTGTAAAAAGGACGAGTGAAATATAATGCTTAAAAAATATTGGATAAAATGTCCGATTTGTAACGGAAAGACGAGAGTTCAAGTATTTCATAATACTGTATTAAAAGATTTTCCTCTTTTCTGCCCTAAATGCAAATTGACGCATATCATTGATGTAGAAAAATTAGAGATTGTAATCAAAAATACAGAAAAACAAACTTTTATTATTTAGAAGAAAGGATATAAAAATGAAACGTTTACCTAAATATACGCCTGCGGAAGTACGGAATGATCCATACGGATTTACTTACAAAGAAATGTCGGAAGTTATTGGCGAGAATGAAGCAAAAGCCTTATATGAAGAATTATATAAGCAATTACCACGCAAAAAAAATCTATCAATGTTGGTAAAAAATATTTGCAAAAGCAGTGATACTGAAAAGTATGTTTACGAACTGAAAGACAACAAATACATTGAAACGGTTTTTATCAAGCGGCGAGATGGTGGAACTGTTTGCGTGAGCACACAAGTCGGTTGTCCTGTTGGTTGTATTTTTTGTGAGTCCGGGCGAAATGGCTTTGTTCGTAATCTAACATCGTCAGAAATCGTACAACAGATTATATTGTTGCGTCGAAAAGTAAACCGTATCGTTTTTATGGGTATGGGAGAGCCTTTATTCAATTATGACAACTTGATAAAAGCAATCCATATTCTCCGAGATAGATATGGGCTCAACTTTCCAACCGACGGCATTACCATATCAACAGTTGGTCCGGTCGATCAATTAAAAAAATTGCGCGAGGAACATCTTAAAATTCAGTTGACAATATCTTTACACGCAGCAACACAATCTGCAAGAAATCGTATTATTCCTCACATGCGCATATATGCTATTGAAGATGTTGTTAAGCAAGCCTTATCCTATTCTGAAAGGCATAATCGCAAAATTGTCTTTGCGTATTTGCTTTTACCGGGTATAAATGACCGGCCCTCAGATGTAAGACAACTTGCAAAATGGTTTCGGGGCAAAAAAGTTATGATTAACGTGTTACAATACAACCCAACAAGCAATTCAAGAATTAAAGCACCACAGAAACGGGAAATAGTTGCATTCAAACATCAATTAGAGCAAGCAGGACTTGAAGTTACTATGAGAGTTTCTCATGGCAGAGAGATTAACGCGGCTTGTGGACAGTTAGCTAACACATATAATAAATTCAAAAAAAAATGATTAAAAGTGCCAGACGCATAGACGCAGAGCCGATAACGCATTAGGTCAAAAAACCTATGTGTTATCGGCTTTTTTATTTAATATTGCGCAAAAGCCGCTGTTCCCTATTATAGAATGGATTGCGGGTAGTGTATTAAAGTCGCCCTTTTTTAAGGATACGGCGGTATCGGGGAGGTATCGCCGTGTCCATTTTTATTTACTGTAACCCGCCTAATGCTTTGCGGTCAAAAAAAGCTATGCTCCGCAAGCGGGATATTCCGGCTATGAATGTGAACTGTCAATACATTTAGCTACTGCTTACATTTCCTTTGCGCCCGTCCGCGTCTTGCGGACGGGCGCATTTTGCTTTTTTCAACTTTTTTCTGAAAAGCGCACTCAAGAGCCATCTCCCGAACGGGTACGGAGCGAAAGGGGCAGAGAGGACAAGCCCTTAACTCCCGTCCTCTACTCCACGCGGGAAGGAGGTGAACTCTATGGAGCTATCTTCTTCCGACAAGGAAAGAATACAACATCAGTACGACGCATTAGCAAAGAAAACTTTGGTCGGCGAAGCGAAAAGCCACCGCCGCACTCTTGCGAAACGCGCAGCACGCGAAGTTACTTTTTCGGATTTGAGCGAAAGCGAACTCGCGCAGCTTTTCACAACGGACGAATACGAAAGCGATTATTTCCGTTTTCAAGTGTCCGGCTTTGATGTACTCGTCAAAAATGAACTGCTTGCCGAAGCCCTTAACGCTTTGCCCGAAAGGAAACGCGACATTATCCTTTTGTCCTACTTCTTGGATATGAGCGACGCGGAAATTGGCGAACTGCTGAATGTTGTACGCACGACGGTTTTCCGGCACAGGAAATCCGCGCTTGCGAAAATCAAACAGTATTTGGAGGGAAAAGCAGATGATGAATACCGTTAGGAAGTCTGAAAATCTGTTGCCGTTCCCTGTCATTTCCGCAGCGGCAAACGGCGACACAACCGCCATGTGCGCGATCTTGAAGCACTACGAGGGTTACATAGCGAAACTTTGTACCCGCACGCTGAAAGACGACGCGGGCAATACCTATTCCTATGTGGACGAGGAAATGCGTAACAGGCTGCAAGTGCGCCTTATTACCCGCACCCTTGCTTTTCATGTAGGATAATCTTTTAGCCCATGCGGGGAGCGTGTCCCCTTTCCACGCTTCCCGTTATGGGCTATTTGTCGTTCCGCAAAAGCATATCCGCTGTTGATGTGCTTTTGCAGGCCGACAAAGCCTATTGTTCTTTGACAAAGAAAGCGGCCTTTGGTGCGCAGCATAACAGGCAAACGGGTACATTCCGTCTGTACCGAGCCAGTCGGCGGGTACGCCATGACAGCTTTTCCCCTACGGGGAAAAGTCGAGCGACAACTACCGCGCCGTAAAACAGGTTTAGCAGCTTGTGGGCGACGACATACAAGGCGGCACAATGATACTCCCGCGTTGAACACCCTCAAAGTATTGCGCGGCGCACCCATAAGCATGGGCCGGGGTGAAACTCCCGTGAGGTTGCAGCTAACAACCGCCCGTTTCAGCCTTATTTCTCATATCGTACAAGCCGGAGCGCATATTCTGTACTATGCCGCTAACCGGGAGGGAAAGAAGATGATTACCAAGTTACAACTTCAACAAATGAGAAATGTTGATATTACACAGGTTGACCGCAGCACTTTGGTTGATATTCGTAATATCCATATTGACAGTTCTTTGCCAGCAGCAAAAAAAATGCAAAGCTACTTGGAGCAGATCGTCAATCCGTATTGTTTTCTTTGCGGCGATACGCCCGTAAGAATACGGTTTGTCGCAGAGGATAGAACGCTAAAGCAATCATTGTGCGATTACTTTTTAAGTCTGAAATAACCGCCGACTTTCCCTAACTCTATGGGTAAGACCTTGTGATTACGGGGCGAAAATGGTATAATTAACTCGTAATTATAGGGGGAAAGGAGGTATAATGCCCCGCATACGCAAAGACAAAATGGCACGCAGTTATGCAGAGCCGTTTTGGAAAATTGGGCTATACATTCGACTATCCAGAGAGGACGACAACGAGGACGAAAGCGAGAGTGTTATCAACCAAGAAAAGATACTCCGCGACTTTGTAGACAGCTATTTTGAGCCGGGAACCTATGTGATTGTAGACGTGTTTGCCGACGACGGATTGACAGGCACCGACACAGCGCGACCAAACTTCAAACGGCTTGAGGGCTGCATTGTCCGAAAAGAAGTAAACTGCATGATTATCAAATCCCTTGCACGCGGTTTCCGCAACCTTGCCGACCAGCAAAAGTTTTTAGAGGAGTTCATACCCATTAACGGTGCAAGGTTTATTTGCACAGGCACACCATTTATTGACACTTACGCAAATCCCCATTCTGCAAGCGGCCTTGAAGTACCTATTAGGGGAATGTTCAACGAGCAGTTTGCCGCGACCACTTCCGAAGAAATCCGCAAAACATTCAAGATGAAACGGGAGCGCGGCGAGTTCATAGGCGCGTTTGCCCCTTACGGCTACAAGAAAGACCCAAACGACAAAAACAGCTTGATTGTAGATGAAGAAGCAGCGGAGGTTGTCAAAAGCATTTACCATTGGTTTGTCAATGAGGGGTACAGTAAAATGGGGATTGCAAAGCGGCTTAACCAAATGGGAGAGCCGAACCCCGAAGCCTATAAGAAGAAAAAAGGCTTTAAGTATAACAACCCTAATTCCGACAAAAACGATGGTTTGTGGTCTGCCAGCACGATTGTAAGGATATTGCAAAATGAAGTTTATACGGGCGTAATGGTGCAAGGCCGTAATCGCGTAATAAGCTACAAAGTACACAAGCAGATCAACGTCCCCGAAGAAGAATGGTTTGTCGTCCCCAACACACACGAAGCGATTATTGACAGGGAAACATTCGAGAAAGCGCAAGCCCTACATAAGCGCGACACAAGGACAGCCCCCGGCAAACAGGAAGTCTATCTCATGTCCGGCTTTGTCCGTTGCGCGGATTGCAAAAAGGCCATGCGGCGCAAAACCGCCCGCGATATTGCCTACTACTCTTGCCGCAGCTACACCGATAAGAAGATTTGCAGCAAACATTCTATCCGGCAAGACAAGTTGGAAAACGCGGTATTGGCAGCGTTGCAAATGCAAATTGCCCTTGTAGATCGGCTTGCAGAAGAAATTGAACGGATTAACAACGCGCCTGTTATCAACCGGGAAAGCAAGAGATTATCCCATTCCTTGAAACAGGCAGAGAAGCAGCTAAAACAGTACAATGACGCTTCCGATAGCTTGTACCTTGATTGGAAAAGCGGTGAGATTACCAAAGAGGAATACCGCCGCTTGAAAGGCAAGATTGCAGAACAGATACAACAGCTTGAAGCGAACATCTCCTATCTGAAAGAGGAAATGCAGGTAATGGCTGATGGTATCGGAACCGACGACCCGTATCTAACCGCCTTTCTGAAATACAAAAACATTCAGAGCCTTAACCGCGGGATTATGGTTGAACTCGTAAAAGCGGTTTGGGTGCATGAGAACGGGGAAATAACGGTTGACTTCAATTTTGCCGACGAGTACCAGCGAATTATTGATTACATCGAGAATAACCACAACGTTATCCGAGTGATTGAGAACAAGGCAATCTAACGGCTTGCCTATTCAACACAAAGGAAAATCTAATGTTGTGCATAAATAAACGGCTCTACGGGAGCGACAGGAGCAACAGGAGCAACGGGTCCAGCGGGAACGACGGGGGTAACAGGTCCGGCTGGTGCGATCGGAGCCACGGGTCCAGCAGGTCCAACAGGAGCAACAGGAGCCACCGGCCCTGCCGGAACAGTAACCCCGGCAGCTGCTGTTGGAAATGCAACAACGGTAGATGATATTGTGGAGGATTTTAATGCACTTCTTGCAAACCTTCGTGATGCAGGACTCCTGGAAAGATAGTGAAATGATAAACACACGTTACTGTGCGGCTGCGTATTTTATGCAGCCGCTGCATATTCTCCATAAAAATATTTCATTGTAGCTTTCTGACGAAAGGTGCTATAATATTTTTATCTAAGTATGATTATAGGGGATGAAATCGTGAAAAAAAACAAGTATGAGATCGATATGTGTAATGGGTCGATCATGGACAAGCTGATTTCGTTTTCACTGCCGCTGATGCTGTCCGGTATCCTGCAGCTGATGTTCAATGCAGTGGATATCGTGGTAGTGGGACGTTTCAGCGGAAGTGAGGCACTGGCGGCAGTAGGCTCCACTACCGCACTGATCAATGTGTTTACCAACCTTTTTATCGGGATCTCTCTTGGTGCCAATGTGCTGGCAGCCAGATTTTATGCTGCCGGTAAGGATGAAGAAATGTCAGAAACAGTACATACATCGATCTTACTGGCTCTGGTCAGCGGGGTCATCATGGCATTTCTGGGAGTGCTCTTTGCCAGGATCTGCCTGGAACTGATGGATACACCGGACGATGTGATCGATCTTTCTACTCTTTATATGCGTATTTATTTCCTGGGAATGCCGTTTTTTATGCTGTATAACTATGGTGCGGCGATCCTGCGTGCTGTGGGAGATACCAAGCGGCCGCTGGTCTTTCTGATCATTTCCGGCTGTGCCAATGCGCTTTTGAATCTGTTTTTCGTGATCGTGTGTCATTTAAGCGTGGCCGGTGTGGGAATCGGAACGGTGATCTCTCAGCTGATCTCCTGCATTCTTGTCCTTCGGTGTCTGTATCAGACAGAGGGAAGCTATCAGCTGCGTTTTTCAAAACTGTCCATAAAGGGAGAGTACCTGAAGCAGATCTTCCAGGTGGGACTGCCTGCCGGGATCCAGAGTACAGTGATCAATTTTTCCAATGTACTTCTTCAGTCTTCTGTAAACTCCTTTGGTTCCATTGCTATGGCAGGATATACAGCAGCCAATAATATTTTTGGATTTCTGTATGTGTCCGTGAATTCGGTTACCCAGGCCTGCATGAGCTTTACCAGTCAGAATTATGGTGTGCGAAAACCGAAACGTATGGACCGGGTGCTTGTTGACTGTATGATCCTGTCCTTTGTCGTATCCTTTGCCATGGGCTGTGGTGCATACTTTTTCGGTCCGCAGCTTCTGAAGATCTATACGGAAGACCCTAAGGTTATCCAATGCGGAATGGAGATTCTTGCCTATACCACAGTTACCTATTTCCTCTGCGGACAGATGGATCTGTTTCCGGGAGCACTGCGCGGAATGGGACGCTCCGGTGTCCCCATGATCCTGTCTATTATCGGAACGGTCGGCCTTCGAATTGTGTGGATTTTCGGAATTTTCCCGGCTCACAGATCACTGAAAGTACTGTTTATTTCTTATCCGGCATCCTGGATCCTTACGATCATCATGCAGGTGACCTGTTTCTGGTTTGTAAGGCGGAAAGTTCACAGGCAGCTTCTGGGAGAGACTGCAGAATAAAAACGAATACACAGAATATCAGAAAAAGCGGATAGAATTCCGCTTTTCTGTGTTTACGGGGAAAATAAAACAGGTCAACTCATGTCCATTTTGCAAACAGGAGACATTGGAGCTGGAAAATAAAGAATATGGAGGAAACATGGAATTATTAAAACCTGATTATTACGACGAATTTACCTGTATTGCAGACAAATGCACCATCAGCTGCTGCAGGGAATGGAAGATCAACATAGATGATGAAACCTACAGAAACTGGAAAACCATCCAGCCGCCGTCAGAGGTGCCCGGACACAGAAGCTGCCTGCAGGCCTATACCATGAAAAAGGACGGCAGCCGGATCATGAAGATGACGGAAGAGCACGATTGTCCTTTTCTTGCAAAGAACAGACTGTGCTATCTGGTAAGTGCTTATGGGGATTCGATGCTTTCAGAGACCTGCCAGATTTTTCCAAGGGAGATCCATGAATTTCAGGATCATAAGGAAGCGACCATGATGCCCTGTTGCCCGGCTGTCCTGGACATCTGGAAGGGGAAGAAAAGAATCGCTTTTCCGGAAACTCCAAAAGAAAAGGAACAGCCGCTTTTTCTTGTGCGCCGGAAGGTTATGGATCTTATAATGGATCCTGAAAAAACACCGGAGGAAATCCTTCTTGAAAGTTTTTATGTTCTGAAGGAACTTCACTGGAACATGCCGCTTACCACAGAGCTTGTGGAAGATTATTTTTCAGAGAAAACGATTCGCCAACTGGAACATGCTATTAATGAAATAGAGCTGCCTGTTCTGGATACCATGGACGAATGCAATGAACTTTTGCAGGACCTGGCTGTAAATTACCGGAAAGAGGGACTTTACCGGAAATATCTGGAGCCGGTGATGGAACTTGCGGAGGAATTGTCCGAAGAATATGAGGAAAAGGAACTGGTGGAAGCCCGGGAGGATTTTTATCGGAAATTTCGTGTATATGAAGACCTTCTCCGGAGCTTTCTTGCCAACGAAGTATATTCAGATCTTCTGACACCGGAGGGAGATCTGGAAGATGCCCTGGTCCATATGCAGTGGATCGGTATGGAATATGCCACCATCCGCCAGGCTGTTTTTCTTCGGTGGCAGAAAGATGGACGGGGATCTCTTCCCTACGAAACACTCCGGGATTATATGGTAGTGATCTCCAGAATGACCGGATATGAGGAAGACGATATCCGGGAATATCTTGAGAACAGTTTTGAAGAGCTTCTGTGGGAGTGGGGATATTTTGCGCTGATCACAGGGAAATGACTTTATAACTTAAAGTTATATTAAGTATTAAAAATATACATTTTAATTATATGATGTTTTGTGTTAGAATATAGGACGAATAGGGTAGCGGAGGAATGACTGCCCTGAAATGGATAACGATCAGAAAGGAACTTGTTTTATGGATAAGGGAACAATTTTTAAATTTCATAATGACCTTGATACCGATCAGATCATTGCATCCCAGTATCTGCTTCTGCCGAATCTGGATGAAATGAAAGGCCACACATTTGAATCACTGGATCCGGATTTTTCCAAAAAGGTTAAACCGGGAGATTTTGTAGTTGGAGGAGAGAACTTCGGATGCGGATCCTCCAGAGAGCAGGCACCGGGTGTTCTTAAGGCACTTGGAGTAAAGGCAGTTATTGCGAAATCTTTTGCCCGTATTTTTTTCCGCAATGCCATTAATATCGGACTTCCGGCAATTGTCTGTAAGGATCTTCCGGATGCTGTGAAGACAGGAGATACCCTGGAGCTTCATATGTCCGAGGGAACTGCTGTTGCTAATGGTAAGACTTATTCCTGCACAAAACTGCCGGAATACATGCAGAATATACTGAATCAGGGCGGCCTTATCGCTTCTCTGAACCGTGAGGAGGAATAAGAGATGGGAATGACGATCGCAGAAAAAATCATCGCGGCAGCGGCTGGAGTGGACAGTGTAAAACCCGGAGATATCTATACGGTTTCACTGGATCATCTGATGAGCAATGACGGAACCACACATCTGACTGTTGATATGTACAACAATAAATTAAAAAATCCACATATCGCAGATACAAAGAAACTGGTATTTATCGTAGACCACAATGTACCGTCTGACAGCCCGAAAACAGCAGCATCCCAGAAAAAAATGAGAGATTTTGCGAGAGAAAATAATATTGATTTCTGGGAAGGAAAGGGTGTCTGCCACCAGATCATGATCGAGAATTATGTCCGTCCGGGACAGCTGATCTTCGGTGCTGACAGCCATACCTGTTCCTACGGAGCACTTGGTGCTTTCGGTACCGGTGTAGGATGTACAGATTTCCTTTACGGAATGGTAACCGGAACTTCCTGGGTCATGGTTCCGGAAACCGTAAAATTTAACCTGACAGGGAAGCTTCCTGAGGGCGTTTACGCAAGAGATCTGATCCTTACCATTATCGGCGAGATCGGGGCAAACGGCTGCAACTATCAGGCAATGGAGTTTACCGGTGAGGGCGCCAGAACCTTAAGCATCAGCGACCGTATGGCACTTTGCAACATGGCTGTTGAGGCTGGTGCGAAGACAGGAATCTTTGAGGCTGATGATAAAGCTCTGGAATATCTGAAAGAGCATGGACGTGAGCCAAAAGCGGTATATCACAGCGATCCGGATGCCGTTTACGCAAGAGAGTATACCTTTGATCTTTCAAAAGTCCGTCCGGTTGTAGCGAAGCCAGACTTTGTTGACAATGTGGTTCCGGCTGAGGAAACCTGCGGCATCAAGATCAACGAAGCGTTTCTTGGCTCCTGCAATAACGGCCGTATTGAAGACCTCCGTGTAGGCGCAGAGGTGATCAAAGGCAAAAAAGTTGCAGAGGGAGTTCGTTTCCTGGTTGTTCCTGCAAGCCAGACCATCTATCGTCAGGCATTAAAGGAGGGGCTTATCGATATCTTCATGGAAGCAGGGGCTATTGTTATGAACCCGAACTGCAGTGTATGCTGGGGAAGCTGCCAGGGTGTTATCGGCGAGAATGAGGTTCTGATCAGCACAGGAACCCGTAATTTCAAGGGACGTGCAGGGCATCCGAGCTCCAAGGTTTACCTGGGATCTGCGGCAACAGTTACTGCATCTGCCGTTGCAGGTGAGATTGCAACTGCTGACAGAGTATAAGAGTTTCAGAAAAGATTTAAATAATATATTCAGAAATTATCAGAGGATGATCCGTTTCGGCGTGGGTTCTTATAACAGGGCAGACAGAAAACATTTGCCTGATGATACGGAACGGAATAAACAGGAGATATACATATGGAAGCATTTACAGGAAAAGTGTGGGTACTTGGTGATGATATTGATACGGATATTATTATCCCGACGGAGTACCTTGCACTGAAAACCATTGACGATATGAAACAGTACGGATTCAGCCCCCTTCGTCCGGAGCTGGCCGGACAGATCCAAAAGGGCGACATTATTGTAGCAGGAAAGAACTTCGGGTGCGGATCCTCCAGAGAGCAGGCACCGGAGATCATCAAGGCACTGGGTGTGCAGTGTGTCATTGCGAAATCTTTTGCCCGGATCTTTTTCCGCAACTCCATTAACAACGGCCTTCTTCTTATTGAGCAGCCGGATCTTCATGACAATGTAAAAGAGGGAGATCAGGTTACGGTAGTAATGAATGAGCATGTAGAGCACAATGGAAAACAGTACCCGATCGCTTCTCTTCCAGAGAATCTGATGGATATCATCCAGGCTGGCGGACTGGTAAAAGCCATGCGTAAGCTGAACGGCCTGGACTAAAAAACGGAGAGGAGAGAAATAATGGGCGAGACGATCATTGAAAAAATTATCAGACATAATACAGGTAAGGCAGTAAAGCCTGGTGATATCGTGACGGTCAATGTGGACAGAGTGATGATCCATGATATCTTTATTCCGTTTGTAGCGGAAAAATTTGAGGAGATGGGCTTTCAGAAGCTGTGGGATCCGGACAAGGTTGTTCTGATCTATGACCATCTTGTACCGGCAAGTCAGCAGGATGATACCAGACATTTCCATGTGGGAGATGCTTTTGCAGCTAAATATGGCATGAAAAACGTACACAGAAGTGACGGTATCTGTCATCAGCTTATGACTGAGGCAGGTTATGTTAAACCCGGTAATATTGTATTTGGCACAGACAGCCATACCACGACTTATGGATGTGTCGGTGCGTTTTCTTCCGGCATCGGTTACACAGAGATGGCCAGCATCCTGGGAACAGGAACCATGTGGATCAAGGTTCCGGAAACCATAAAGGTTGTGATCGACGGAGAACTTCCGGAGAATGTCATGTCCAAGGATATCATCCTCCGCCTGATCGGTGATCTTCGTGCAGATGGAGCTACTTACCGTGCTCTGGAATTTTGCGGAAGCACCATTGAAAATATGTCTGTGGCAAGCCGTATGACTATGGCGAATATGGCAATTGAGGCCGGTGCGAAATGTGCACTTTTCACACCGGATGAGAAGACAGCTGCTTACTGCAACGTAGAGCTTGATGATTATCAGAAGAGTCTTGTGGGAGATGAGGATGCTGTCTACATGAAGACCATGACTTACAAGGCAGAAGATTTTGTGCCGGTAATGGCATGTCCGTCTCAGGTGGACAAGATCCGTGATGTCAGTGAGCTTCAGGGTGAGACCATCGACCAGGTATTCATCGGTTCCTGCACCAACGGACGTCTGGAGGACCTTATGGCGGCAGCAGAGGTGCTGAAGGGCAAAAAAGTTGCAGACTTTGTAAAACTGATCGTAACTCCTGCCAGCCGCAAAATTTACCGTCAGGCTATTGAGCTTGGCATTCTGGATACTCTTGCGGAAGCAGGGGCTATCATTACACATCCGGGTTGCGGACTTTGCTGCGGAAGGACCGGCGGAATCCTGACAGACGGGGAGAAGGTTGTGGCAACCAACAACCGTAATTTCCTGGGACGTATGGGAACTTCCAAGGTTCAGATCTATCTGGCATCTCCGAAAACTGCAGCAGCCTGTGCGATCGCAGGTAAGATCGTAATGCCGGAATAAGCAGCAGAAGATCCGTTCGGAAATACTGCTGACAGAAACATAAAAAAGAAACGTATGAAAGGACAGATTTTCGCGAGGAGTGGCAGTCTGTCTTTTTTTACCGGATCAGAAGGATCCGGGATAAGTCATTTTTACAGAAAATGGGATTTATTGTATTATAATAACAGCCAGTGTGACAACATAACATATATTACATAAGACTCGAGGGATAAGGGTATGGAGAAAAGATCAACCATCAGTAAAAAGACACTGAAGATCATACTTGGGATCTGCATTGGCGTAACAATCCTGGCAGTGGCAGGGTTATTTGTCTATACATACTTGGCAGATCACAATACGCTGGGACGGAAGATTTCCATATGGGGAGTGGATGTTTCCGGACTGGATGCAAAGCAGGCAGAAGAAAAGATCACTGCGGAATTTGCAGATCGTCCGGTATCCTTTCAGGAAAATGATCAGGAAGTTTACAGTACTACTTTGAAAGAGCTGGGCTACAGTCTCAATGAAGAAGCCCTTCTGAGTAAGCTTACAGAAATTCAGAAACAGCGGGAAGAGAGCCGGAAGCTTTTTCCAAAGGAAGAAAATATAGAACCGGAATGTCAGATCGAGGAAGATGAGGAGCAGGAAAAGCAGGCTCTCGATCTTTCAAATTTCGGTACGGAAGAAAGAAAAGCTTCTGTTGATGCAGCCATTCAGTACGATAAGGAGAAAAAAGAATTCACCCTTGTGAAACAGGTACAGGGGACGGAAATCGATCCGGATAAGCTGGAGACTACCGTGGACACAAATCTGAACGCAGCATTTGATACGGCTCTGCTTGGGGATACCATCACAGTACCGATCAACAAGCATGTGTATGTAAGCCCGACGGTCACTGTAACAGAGGATATGAAAAATAAGATTACAGACCTGAACAGCCAGCTGAAGAAATACCGCAGCAGTACAGTAACTTATACATTCGGAAGTGAAACGGCTGTTCTGGATTCCGATACGATCACATCCTGGCTGAAGGCTGAGGGGGAGACGCTGGCTTTAGATGAAGAAGCCATTAAAGCCTACATCAGTGAGCTTGCCAACAAATACAATACCATTTATGTTCCCCGCACCTTTCATACATCTGCGGGAACCGATGTGACCATTGAGGGAAATGAGTACGGCTACCGGATCGATCAGGACGGAGAATATTCTCAGCTTCTGGAAGACCTGAAAAACGGTACTGTTGTAACGAGAGAGCCTGTTTACAGCAAAAAAGGATATCAGAGAAACGGAACAGACGATCTGGCAGGCAGTTACATAGAGGTCAGTCTGGATGCACAGCATTTGTGGCTGTATAAGGACGGAAGCCTTGTGACGGAAACAGATATTGTCAGCGGTAAGCCGGTGAAGGGGCGTGAAACATATCGTGGTGCTTGGCCGATCGCCTACAAGGCGAGTCCCTTTAACCTTACCAGCAATGAATATGGTTACGATGTAAAGGTTAATTACTGGATGCCTTTTGTCTACGGACAGGGACTTCATGATGCGTCCTGGCAGTCATCCTTTGGCGGGAACCGTTATAAAACCAACGGAAGCCACGGCTGCATCAATTTGCCTAAGGATCAGGCAGCACTGATCTATAACACCATTGATGCAGGTTATCCGATCATTATTTACTGATATGAGCAAAAAAGCTTCGGAGAGATCCGGAGTTTTTTTTTATGCCTGAAAATGAAAATTATCATGTAAGCAGGATAGTAAATGATAAGATTTTTCAAAAGTACGTTAAAAAAAACACAAAAAATATCGAAAAAGTCTTGTCGAAACAGAAATAACGTGATATGATGATTCCGGAAATCGAGCTAATACACTTCTTGATTGCGGAGGAAGAGTGTTTTTCTCTTTTATTTGGGTGCAAATTGATAAAAAAACTCAAATAAGTGTTAGTTGGGGTTTCATTTTTTTATTTATGTATTGTTAAAAAAAAGACAATATATGAACAAGAATATCTACTATAAACGTCAGATTTTAGACTAAGAAAGGATAATGAAAGGTATGAAGTACAGTTATTATCCGGGTTGCACCCTGAGAACAAAGGCCAGAGATCTGGATGAGTATGCCAGAGCCAGTGCCACAGCCCTTGGGTTTGAGCTTGAGGAAATCGAGGACTGGCAGTGCTGTGGTGGTGTTTATCCGCTTGGCACAGATGAGATCGCCACAAAGCTTTCTTCCGTCCGTGCGCTGAACCAGGCAAAAGAAAAAGGCCAGGATCTGGTGACAATCTGTTCTGCCTGTCATCATGTGATCAAGCGTGTCAATGATGATATGAAAAACGTGGAAGATATCCGGACCAGAGCCAACAATTATATGCAGCTGGAAGCTCCCTATGAAGGAGAGACAACCGTTCTCCATTATCTGGAGGTTCTCCGGGACAGAGTCGGTTTTGATAAACTGAAAGAAAAAGTAGTAAATCCTCTTACCGGAAAGAAGATCGGAGCCTATTACGGATGTCTGCTTCTGAGACCTGGAAAGATCATGGCATTTGATGATCCGGAAAATCCAAGGATCATGGAAGATTTTATCCGTGCCCTTGGCGCTGAGCCTGTGATCTATCCTTATAGAAATGAATGCTGTGGAGGATATATATCCCTGAAAGAAAAAGAAATGTCACAGAATATGTGTGAAAAGATTGAAGAAAGCGCAGCAGGCTTTGGCGCAGATATGCTGATCACTGCCTGTCCGCTCTGCAAATACAATCTGAATAAAAATTCCGGAAATAAAATGCCGGTTTACTATTTTACAGAGCTTCTGGCAGAAGCCCTTGGCGTCAAAGAGGAGGTGGCAAAATGAGAGATAACCATTCTGCTGCGGAAAAAATAAAGGAGATCAGCGGAACCAATCCTCTGAAATGTATGAAGTGTGGCAAATGCTCTGCTACCTGCCCATCCTTTGACGAGATGGATATCAAGCCTCATCAGTTTGTGTCCTACGTGATCAATGAAAATATCGAAGCACTTGTAAATTCAGCATCTTTGTGGAAATGTCTTTCCTGCTTTGCCTGTGTGGAGCGGTGTCCGAGAGACGTAAAACCCGGAAAGATCATTGACGGGGCAAGACAGCTGGTTGTTCGGGAAAAAGGCGGCGACTATCTTTCACCAAATGAAATTCCGGAGCTTCTTGATCCGGAGCTTCCTCAGCAGCTGCTTGTAAGTGCGTTCAGAAGATACAGGAGGTGAGAAAGTGCAGAGAATCGGTGTATTTGTCTGTCATTGCGGAAGTAATATTGCCGCTACGGTAGACGTGAAAAAAGTTGTGGAAATCATTGCAAAAGAGCCTGGAGTTGTCCATGCAGAAGATTATCAGTATATGTGTTCCGAAGCAGGACAGTCCAGGATCCAGGAAGCCATCCGTGAAAAAAATCTCACAGGAGTGGTTGTCTGTTCCTGTTCTCCGCGTATGCATGAGGCAACTTTCCGTAAAGCAGCGGAAAAGGCCGGCCTGAATCCATATATGGTGGAGATCGCAAATATCCGTGAGCATTGTTCCTGGATCCACAAGGATATGCAGGAGGCTACGGAAAAGGCCGTGATCCTTGCAAGAGCAGCAGTAGCAAAAGTCAATTTAAATGCTCCTCTTCAGCCGGGAGAAAGCCGGGTTACAAAGAGAGCCCTGATCATCGGAGGCGGTATCGCCGGAATCCAGACGGCTCTTGATATTGCCGATGCAGGCTATGAAGTTGATATTGTGGAAAAAACACCAAGTATCGGCGGAAGAATGTCACAGCTTGACAAAACCTTCCCTACTCTGGATTGCTCCGCATGTATCCTTACTCCAAAAATGGTGGAGGCTGCAGCTCATGAAAAGATCAATATCTATACATACAGTGAAGTAGAAAAAGTTGCAGGTTTTGTAGGAGATTTTACCGTTGATATCCGCAAAAAAGCGCGAAGTGTCAACATGGACAAATGTACAGGCTGTGGAGTCTGCCAGGAAAAGTGTCCTTCCAAAAAGATTCCAAATGAGTTCAACAGAGGGCTGAACAACCGGTCAGCTATTTATACTCCGTTTGCACAGGCGATTCCAAATGTTCCTGTGATCGACAGAGAGCATTGCCTGAAATTTAAGACAGGCAAATGTGGTGTCTGCTCCAAAGTATGTCAGGCAGGAGCCATTGATTACGATCAGCAGGATGAGATCGTAACACAGAAATACGGAGCAATCGTGGTGGCAACCGGATTTGATACCATCAAGCTTGACAAATATGATGAATACGCATACAGCCAGAGCAAGGATGTGATCACATCTCTGGAGCTGGAGCGTATCATGAATGCTGCAGGACCTACAAAAGGACATCTTGAGCGCCTTTCCGATGGAAAAGCACCGAAGGAGATCGTATTTATCCAGTGTGTTGGAAGCCGTTGCTCCGATGACCGTGGAAAGCCATACTGTTCCAAGATCTGCTGTATGTACACAGCTAAGCATGCCATGCTGATCCGTGATAAATATCCGGATACCAATGTGACGGTATTTTATATTGATGTCCGTACACCTGGTAAAAACTTCGATGAGTTTTACAGAAGAGCAGTTGAGCAGTATAACGTAAACTACATCAAAGGTCAGGTAGGAAAAGTGATCCCGCAGCCGGATGGAACACTTCTTGTTCAGGGCTCGGATCTTCTTGACAATAAGCAGATCTTCAAGAAAGCAGATATGGTAGTTCTTGCAACAGCCATTGAGCCGAATCCGGATGTACGTAAGATCGCTACCATGCTTACTGCAAGTATTGACACCAACAATTTCCTTACAGAAGCTCATGCAAAGCTTCGTCCTGTAGAATCACCGACAGCAGGAATTTTCCTTTCCGGTGTATGCCAGGGACCAAAGGATATCCCGGAGACAGTTGCCCAGGCAGGAGCTGCGGCTGTAAAGGCCATAGGACTTCTTGCAAAGGATAAGCTGACAACCAATCCATGTACGGCAAAATCCGACGAGCTTCTCTGTAACGGATGCTCTACCTGTGCAAATGTATGTCCTTACGGAGCGATTTCCTATGAGGAGAAACAGGTCAACGATCACGGTATCCGTGAGACAAGAAGAGTTGCGGTTGTCAATACAGCACTTTGCCAGGGCTGCGGTGCCTGCACAGTAGCCTGCCCGTCAGGAGCCATGGACCTTCAGGGCTTCTCCAACAGACAGATTATCGCGGAGGTGGATGCAATATGTCGATAGAAACAAAGGAAGAATTCAGACCAAAGATCGTGGCATTCTGCTGTAACTGGTGCAGCTACGCCGGAGCAGACCTTGCCGGAAGCAGCCGTTTAAGCTATCCGGCGGATGTAAAGATCATCCGCGTGCCTTGTTCCTGCCGTGTCAATCCCATGTTCATCCTCCGTGCCTTTGAAAAAGGAGCCGATGGTGTGATCATGTGCGGATGCCATCCGGGAGACTGCCATTACAGTACCGGAAACTATTATGCAAGAAGACGTATGACACTTCTGTTTTCAATGCTGGATTATATTGGGGTAGAAAACGGAAGAACACGTGTTGAATGGGTATCTGCCGCAGAAGGCGTGAAATTTTCACAGACTATGAATGAGTTTGTTGAGAAGATCCATTCACTTGGTAAAAACGTGAGATTGGAGGATATAAGATGCAGGAGCTGATAAAACGTGCAAAAGAACTGCTTGCAGATGGCACGGTAGTCCGGGTTCTTGGGTGGAAAGCCGGAGATCTTGCCTTTAATCCGGAACCAGCCTATTTTGAAACACCGGAATCTCTGGAGGATTTTGTCTATGATGGATTCTGCGGTGCCAATTTAAGCAAATATATGATCGAAGCTTCCAAGCTGGAAGGAAAAACCATGGTCTGTCTGAAGCCCTGCGATACATATAGCTTTAACCAGCTTTTGAAAGAGCATCGTGTAGATAGAGAAAAAGCCTATATCGTAGGCGTTGGCTGTAAAGGAAAGTTGGATATTGAAAAGATCCGCAAAATGGGAATCAAGGGTATCCGGGGAATTTCCGGAGCAGAGATTACCGGAGATGCAGAGACATTGACTGTGGATACTGTTTACGGAGAAAAAACCTGTGCATACAAAGATGCCATGCTGGAACGCTGCCATGTATGTAAAGGAAAAGAGCATAAAATTTACGATGAACTGATCGGTGAGTCAAAGGAGACAAAGGACGCTGACCGTTTCGCAGAAATTGAGCGGATCGAGGCAATGAGTCCGGAAGAAAAATTTGCATTCTGGCAGAGTGAGCTGAGTAAATGTATCCGCTGTAATGCCTGCCGTAATGTATGTCCGGCCTGCAGTTGCCGCAAATGCGTTTTTGACAGCAATAAGTTCGACAGCGCCCAGAAGGCAAATGTGGATTCCTTTGAGGAAAAGATGTTCCATGTGATCCGTGCCTTCCATGTAGCAGGAAGATGTACGGACTGTGGCGAGTGCAGCAGAGTCTGTCCGCAGGGAATTCCCCTTCATCTGTTTAACCGTAAGTTTATCAAGGATATTGATGATTTTTACGGTGAGTACCAGGCAGGCGAGGATGCGGAGTCAAAGGGTCCGCTTACCAGCTTTACCTTTGATGATGTAGAGCCAGGGATCGTGGCAGAAAGGGGATAATGTATGTATAAGATCGCAGTAGAAAATCTGCCGGCATTATTCCGGAAAATTGCCGCAGACCAGGAATTATATTTACCGGTAAAGGTAAGTGAGCAGGTAAATTTCAAGGTATGGAGCGAGGATGCAGAAGTTTCCCTTGAAACACTGAAAACCGTAAAATCACCGAAGGATGTTTTCTTTCCGCAGAGTGAAAATCTCTATACCTGTAAAAAAGACGGGAAAAATATCAGCATTGAGCCTCAGGCACTGAAAGACCAGAATTTTGTCGTATTCGGAATGAGAGCCTGTGATGTGCAGGGCGTGAAGGTTCTCGACAATGTGTTCCTTGGGGATCCGGTGGATACTTTTTACCAGGCAAGAAGAGAACACGGAACCATCGTAGCTCTTGCCTGTCATGAACCGGAGGAAAGCTGCTTCTGTAAAGTATTTGGCATTGATGCCGCAGATCCGGAAGCAGATGTTGCAGCCTGGATCATCGAGGGAGAACTTTTTTGGAAGCCTCTCACAGAAAAGGGAAATGCTCTGACAGAAACTGTGAAGGAGCTTTTGGCAGATTCTGATGAGACAAGGGTAGAAGAGGAAAAGAAGGCGATCCGTGATATCATCGAACTTCTTCCATATTCACATCTTTCACTGGAAGGATGGGCGCAGGAAGAATACATGGATCGTTTCAACTCTCCTGTATGGGAGAAGCTGTACAAGCCGTGCCTTGCCTGTGGAACCTGTACCTTCGTATGTCCGACCTGTCAGTGCTATGACATCAAGGATTACGATACAGGGCACGGTGTTCACCGTTATCGCTGCTGGGATTCCTGCATGTACTCTGATTTTACCATGATGGCTCACGGAAACAACCGTACCAGCCAGATGCAGAGATTCCGTCAGAGATTTATGCATAAGCTTGTTTATTATCCGTTAAATAATGACGGTATGTTCTCCTGTGTTGGCTGCGGCCGCTGCGTGGAGAAATGTCCGGAATCTTTAAATATCGTAAAAGTCATCAAGGCCTTTGAAAAACAGGGAGGTGAAAAGAATGAGTGAATGTACCTGTCATAAAAATTATACACTGGATACGCTGATTCCCAAGGTTGGCGTGATCACAGATATCCGTCAGGAGACACCGGATGTAAAAACCTTCCGTGTGGAAGCTCCGGAGGGTGGAAAGCTTTTCGAGCATATGCCAGGGCAGTGTGCCATGGTCTGTGCACCAGGCGTCAGTGAAGGTATGTTTTCCATTACTTCTTCTCCGACTGTAAAAGATTATCAGGAATTCAGTATCAAAAAATGCGGATCCCTTACCGATTATCTTCATAGCCTTCAGGTTGGAGATGAGATCGCAGTCCGCGGACCATACGGAAATCATTTTCCGGTGGAAGATAAATTAAAGGGAAAAAATCTCCTGTTTATCGCAGGTGGAATCGGTCTGGCACCTCTTCGTTCCGTGATCAATTATGTGCTGGATAACCGTGAGGATTACGGAACAGTAGATATTCTCTATGGTTCCCGTTCCGCAGATGATCTGGTGCAGCTTAAGGAAATCCAGGAAGTATGGATGAAAACAGAAGGTGTAAATGTATATCTTACCATTGACCGCGAGCAGGAAGGCTGGGACGGTCATGTGGGATTTGTTCCGAATTATCTGAAGGAGATTGGCTTTGATACCAATAAGACCGCTCTGGTCTGTGGCCCGCCGATCATGATCAAATTCGTTCTGGCAGGACTGGAAGAGCTGGGCTTCTCCAGAGATCAGGTATATACCACACTGGAGCTTCGTATGAAATGCGGTGTCGGAAAATGCGGCCGCTGCAACATCGGAGACAAATACGTCTGCAAAGACGGACCGGTATTTAGATGTGATGAGGTTGATGAATTACCTAATGAGTATTGATAAGCAATGAGCAGTGCACAGACGTTGATAAAAACAGATGCGTCATGCTTGCATGTAAGCAGCTGTTTTTATCGGCGGCTGTATAGGGCGAATGCCCTCAAGCGAGATGAAGCGAAGTGGAATCGAGCCTGGCACTGCGGGGTACAGTACACAGCCATGGGAACCATCTCGCTAAGCTGCCAATTTTAGGAGCGTTGCGACGGGCACGTGTGAGATGGCTGTTCCACATGGCGTACGATTTGGATAAAAGAAAGGACACCAACATGGAAAATAATATGGTAAACGTATATTTTTTCGGTAAGAAATACAGCGTTCCCGGTGATCTGACCATTATGACAGCTATGGAATATGCCGGTTATACATTAAAAAGAGGATGCGGCTGCAGACACGGATTCTGCGGCGCCTGCGCGACCATCTACAGGATCAAGGGACAGAATGAACTGAAAACCTGTCTCGCCTGTCAGACACAGGTGCAGGAGGGAATGTATGTGGCAAGCATCCCGTTCTTCCCTACAGACAAGAGACTTTATAATATAGAAGATCTTAAGCCGAACCAGCAGGTAATGATGGAGCTCTATCCGGAGATCTACAGCTGCATCGGATGCAACGCCTGCACAAAGGCCTGTACACAGGACTTAAATGTCATGCAGTATATTGCATATGCACAGAGAGGCGAGCTTGAGAAATGTGCAGAAGAATCCTTTGACTGTGTAAGCTGCGGCTGCTGTTCTGTAAGATGTCCGGCAGGAATTTCCCATCCGATGGTAGGCCTTCTGGCAAGACGTCTCACCGGTAAATATATCGCACCGAAAAGCGAACATCTGGAGAAACGTGTGGAAGAGATCCACGAGGGCAAATTTGACGATATGATCGAGAAGATCATGCAGAAGCCGATCACAGAGATGCAGGAACTTTACAACAGCAGAGAAATCGAGAAGTAGGAGGGCGTAAAACATGTATGCACCATATCCAGAAAATATGATGGAATCCATCAAAAAGGTAGAGGCTACAAGAGCGGAGCGTATGGCAACAGAGCCAAGACGTCTGAGTGCAGATGAGAAAGATGCTCTTCTCAAAAAATTCCATCCGGATTATAACCCGGTTGCATTTGCAGAGATCAAGGTAGGACCGAACAAGGGACAGAAAGCACCACTGGAACTGACAAAAATGCTCCATTCAGAAAGCCGTCTGCTTAACGAAAAAATCGATCTTACAAAAATTGATTATGATGTAGATGTACTTATCATCGGCGGTGGCGGAGCAGGTTCTTCCTGTGCCATCGAGGCTCATAATGCAGGTGCCAACGTTATGATCGTCACAAAGCTTCGTATCGGTGATGCCAACACCATGATGGCAGAAGGCGGGATCCAGGCAGCAGATAAAGAAAATGATTCCCCGGTACAGCATTATCTGGACTGCTTTGGAGGCGGACATTTTGCCGCAAAACCGGAGCTTGTAAAAAGACTGGTAATGGAAGCCCCGGATGCGATCAAATGGCTCAACGACCTTGGTGTTGAGTTTGATAAAGCAGAAGACGGAACCATGGTCACTACACATGGCGGCGGTACCTCCAGAAAGAGAATGCATGCTGCAAAGGATTATTCCGGATCAGAGATCATGCGTACTATCCGTGATGAGGTCTTAAATCTTAAGATCCCGGTAGTGGAATTTACCTCCGCTGTAGAACTTCTGAAGGATGAAAAAGGACAGGTTTCCGGCGCAGTCCTTCTTAACATGGAAACCGGAGATTATTCCGTTGCAAGAGCAAAAACAGTTGTAATTGCAACCGGTGGTGCAGGAAGAATGCATTACCAGGGATTCCCGACCTCCAACCACTACGGAGCAACTGCTGACGGACTTGTGCTTGGCTACAGAGCAGGCGCTTCCCTTCTTTATCAGGATTCTATCCAGTATCATCCAACAGGTGCGATCTATCCGTCACAGATTCTTGGTGCCCTGGTAACAGAGAAGGTTCGTTCCGTTGGTGCACAGCTTGTAAACGCAAACGGAGAAGCTTATATTCATCCGCTGGAAACCCGTGACGTAAATGCTTCCGGTGTTATCCGCGAGTGTGAGGAAGGCCGTGGTGTTGAAGTTCCAGGTGGACGAAAGGGTGTATGGCTGGATACTCCGATGATCGAGATCCTGGGAGGTGAGGGAACTATCGAAAAGAGGATCCCTGCCATGTTCCGTATGTACATGAACTACGGCATTGATATGAGAAAAGTCCCGATCGTGATCTATCCGACCCTTCATTATCAGAACGGTGGCCTTGAGATCAACGGAGACGGCTTTACAAAAGAAATCCCGAACCTTCTGGTTGCAGGAGAGGCAGCAGGCGGAATCCACGGAAGAAACCGACTGATGGGCAACTCTCTTCTTGATGTAATTGTATTCGGACGAAATGCAGGTAAAAAAGCAGCTGCCAAATGCAAAGAGGTAGAGCTTGGCACCATGAACCTGGATCATATCAAAAAATATGAAGAGGAATTGAAAAACGCAGGAATCGACACAGGAGAAGTATCTCCTATGCTTTTGCCTGAATATGCTCGTCACGAACGCTGAAAATGTGCTATTATAGTAGAAAACATATGAGATAAGCGAAAGGGGTCTATTATGAGAGAAATCGAAGTAAGCAGACTTACAGAAGTCATCGAAAAACTCTGTATCGAAGCCAATGAACATCTCCCGGAAGATGTGAAGGATGCTATCAAAACCTGCCGCGCCTGCGAGGACGGCGAGATCGCAAAAGGTGTCCTTGATAATATTATCGAGAATTTTGATATTGCGGACAGTGAGAATGTTCCGATCTGTCAGGATACCGGAATGGCATGCGTATTCCTTGAAATTGGCCAGGACGTCCACTTTACAGGCGGAGATTTAAATGATGCCGTCAATGAAGGTGTACGCCGCGGATACGACAAAGGTTACCTGAGAAAATCCGTTGTCAAGGATCCGGTACGCCGTGGAAATACAGGTGACAATACACCGGCTATGATCTATACAGAGATCGTTCCCGGAGATCAGGTGAAAGTAACAGTAGGACCAAAAGGCTTCGGAAGCGAGAACATGAGCCAGATCCGTATGTTCAAGCCATCTGCAGGCCTTCAGGGAATCAAGGATTTCATTCTTGAAGTTGTAGAAACGGCAGGTCCGAACCCATGCCCGCCTATGGTAGTTGGTGTTGGAATCGGAGGAACTTTTGACAAATGTGCACTTCTTGCAAAGAAAGCGCTGATGCGTCCTCTGAACACAGAGAACCCGGATCCTTACTATGCAGATCTTGAGAAAGAAATGCTGGAGAAGATCAACAAGCTTGGCATCGGTCCCCAGGGCTTTGGCGGAAAGACAACAGCTATCGGTCTGAACATTGAGACTATGCCTACTCATATCGCAGGTATGCCATGTGCAGTTAACATCAACTGCCATGTGACACGTCATAAAACGGAGGTGCTTTAATATGGAAAGAAGAAAGATCACACTGCCTCTGACAAGAGAGCTGGCAAGAACTCTCCATGCAGGCGACCAGGTTTTACTGACAGGAACCATTTATACATCCCGTGACGCAGGTCATAAGAGAATGTGCGAGGCCCTTGCGAAAGGAGAAAAGATTCCTTTTGACCCTAAAGACGCTACCATTTACTATGTAGGTCCGACTCCTGCAAAACCAGGCGAAGTCATCGGTTCCGCAGGCCCTACAACCAGCGGCCGTATGGATGCCTATGCACCGACCATGATGTCCGTAGGCGCCAGAGGAATGATCGGAAAAGGTGCCCGCCTTCCGGAAGTCGTAGAAGCAATGAAAAAATATGACGGCGTATATTTCGGAGCCATCGGCGGAGCAGGAGCACTTCTTGCAAAATGCATCAAAAAAGCAGAGCTTATCGCTTACGAAGACCTGGGCGCAGAAGCACTCCGCAAGCTTTATGTGGAAGACATGCCGCTTGTAGTCATCATTGACAGCGAGGGAAATAACCTCTACGAAGAGGGACGTGCAGAGTACCTGAAAGGCCACGCAGAATAATCTTTTGCTCAACAATATGATATTGTGATATATTTCAAAAAGGAATAAAAAGGATAAAAGTCCGACAGTAAATGCTGAAGATCCGTGCAGAAGCATTTATTGCCGGGCTTTTTAATTTTAACATTTTAATTTTAATTTGATCAATCTTGATAAAATGATTAAATTGAAGTTGACAATGATAAAATTGATTTATATACTTGAAGTAAATAAAATCGAAAAAAGAGTGACAAAGAAGGTGATGGAAAATATATGAGACGGTTTGATTATCAGGAAAAGTGGAAAAATCTGTTGACTCCTGAAATTGTATCTTATCTGACACAGATACATGAATTTAAGGGAGAACAAACTCTTTTTATTGAGGCCAAAGCAGATACTCTTACACAATTAGTTGAAATCGCTAAAATTCAAAGTACGGAAAGTTCCAACAAAATAGAAGGTATTTATACATCAGACATCAGATTGCGGGAATTGGTAAAAGACAAAACAAGGCCAAGGACAAGAAATGAACAGGAAATTGCCGGATACAGAGATGTATTGAATACAATTCATGAAAGCCATGACCATATCCCGCCAAAGTCTGCGATTATTTTACAGCTTCACAGAGATTTGTATAAATTTGAAAGCTACAATATTGGAGGGAAATATAAAACTGCAGATAATGTCATTGAGGAAGAAGATTCTCAGGGAATAAAAAAAATACGATTTAAACCAGTACCGGCATGGGAAACACCGGAAGCAATGGAAGAACTGTGCAGAGCATTTGAAGAGGCAATGGCAACAGGAAAAATAGATCCACTTCTTTTGATTCCAATGTTTATTCTGGATTTCCTATGTATACATCCGTTTAATGACGGCAATGGAAGAATGAGCCGTTTACTTACACTGTTACTTTTGCACAGATCCGGCTATATTGTGGGAAAATATATCAGTATCGAGAGAATGATAGAAAATTCAAAGGAATTATACTATGAATGTTTAAGGGAAAGTTCTGAGAACTGGTATGAGAATAAGAATGATTATATACCATTTGTAAAATATATGCTTGGCGTTATCGTAGGAGCATACAGAGAGTTTTCTTCAAGAATAAAATTGCTGATAACGCAGAATATATCAAAACCGGAACGAATAGAAGAGATTATAAAAAATACTCTGGGAACAATTACAAAAAAGGAAATCGCAGAAAAATGTCCGGATATCAGTGTGGTAACGATACAGAGAACACTGGCAGAATTACTGACAGCAGAAAAAATTTTAAAAATCGGCGGCGGCAGGTATACGAAATATACCTGGAATAATGAACGATAGATGGGAGATAAAAAATGATCACTGGTGAATTAAAAAATAAAATAGATGGTTTATGGGATATATTTGCGGCAGGAGGACTTGTCAATCCACTGGAAGTAATCGAGCAGATTACATACCTGATGTTTATTCATGATCTGGATGATTCCGATAATATGCGTGCAAGAGAAAGTGCAATGCTTGGCTTGCCATTTCAGAGTATTTTTGCCGGAGAAGTAAAAATAGGTGAGAGAACAATTGACGGAAGTCAGCTGAAATGGTCCGTATTCCATGATTTTCCGGCAGATAGAATGTATATGATCATGCAGGAATGGGTATTTCCGTTTATAAAAAATCTTCATAATGATAAAAACAGTGCATATTCCAAATATATGGACGATGCGATATTTAAGCTTCCGACACCACTCCTTTTATCCAAAGTGGTGGATTCTCTGGATGAAATTTACAAACTTATGAATGAAATCCAGACAGCAGATGTCAGAGGAGATGTATATGAATATCTTCTTTCAAAAATAGCTCAGTCCGGACGGAATGGACAGTTCCGTACACCAAGACATATTATCCGGATGATGGTTGAGATGATGGATCCGTCCAGTGATGAGATTATCTGTGATCCGGCATGTGGAACCTCCGGATTTCTGGTTGCAGCAGGAGAATATTTGAAAGAAAAAAGAAAAGAAGAAATTTTTTATGATAAGCAGAAAAAAGATCATTACATGAATCATATGTTCCATGGGTACGATATGGACCGTACCATGCTTCGTATTGGAGCCATGAATATGATGACTCACGGAATAGAAAACCCTTATATTGAGTATCGGGACAGCTTATCTGATCAGAATGCAGATAAAGATCAGTATTCCCTTGTGCTGGCAAATCCTCCTTTTAAAGGAAGCCTGGATGCAGAATCTGTTTCCGGAGATCTTCTTAAGGTTTGCAAGACAAAGAAAACGGAACTTTTATTTCTTGCTTTGTTCCTGAGGATTATGAAAATTGGAGGAAGATGCGCTTGTATTGTACCAGATGGTGTACTTTTCGGATCATCACGGGCACATAAATCCATTCGAAAAGAAATCGTTGAGAATCAAAGACTGGAAGCTGTAATATCCATGCCTTCCGGTGTATTTAAACCCTATGCAGGAGTATCCACAGCAATTCTCATTTTCACAAAAACAGAACACGGTGGTACAGACCAGGTATGGTTCTACGATATGAAAGCAGACGGATTCAGTCTGGACGATAAACGTACTCCTGTCACAGAGAATGACATTCCGGATATTGTAGAACGTTTCAAAAATCTTGATAAAGAAGCAGAACGGAAACGAACAGACCAGTCATTTATGGTACCGAAAAAAGATATTGTGGAAAATGATTATGATCTCAGTATCAACAAATACAAAGAAATCGAATACACCCCGGTGGAATATCCGCCAACATCAGAAATCATGGCCAATATCCGGGAGCTGGAGCTGGAGATTGGAAAAGAAATGGATGAGTTGGAGAGGTTGTTGGGATTATAGAAGAAAGGATGGCAGATTCGAAAATTCGGAATTTGTGTGGGATGAATATATGAAAGTTAAACTTAAAGATGTCTGCATACGCGATTCATCAAATTTAAAACAGTCAGATGTTTTAGGAAAAGATGGAGAATATCCTATTTATGGAGCGGCAGGATATATTGGAAATGTGGAGTTTTACCATCAGGAAAAATCATATGTTGCTGTTGTTAAAGATGGAGCAGGAATTGGAAGAACATCGTTATGTCCTGCAAAATCTTCTATTATTGGCACAATGCAATATTTGATACCAAAAGAAAATATACTTCCAGAATATCTATATTATGTTGTGAGATATATGCATTTAGAAAAATATTATACAGGAGCTACAATACCACATATTTATTTCAAGGATTATAAGAATGAAAAGTTTAATTTGGATTCTATTGATAGACAATCTAAAATAATTAATATTCTTGGTAAATGTGAGAAAATAATTAATGTCAGACAAAAAGAAATTGAAAAATTGGATAATCTTGTTAAAGCCCGATTTGTCGAGATGTTCAATGAAACTAATGCCAATTGGGAAGAAGTGACTATAGCAGATATTTGCAAAGATATGAGAACAGGACCATTTGGTAGTGCGTTGCATCATGATGAGTTTGTGGATGAAGGAATATTTGTTTTAGGAATTGATAATGCGGTAGAAAATAAGTTTTCATATAATCGTATGAGATATATAACAGAAGAGAAATATGAGAAATTAAAACGTTATACAGTGCATCCAGGCGATGTGATTATTACAATCATGGGGACTGTTGGAAGATCGGCAGTAATACCTGAGGATATGCCAAAGGCAATTAATACTAAGCATTTGGCATGTTTGACGCCTGATACCAATATCGTGGATTCATATTTCTTAGTGAATGTTTTTCAGGTTCATCCATTAATTCGAAAGCAGTTAGAAAGCCAATCTAAAGGTGCAATAATGAATGGATTAAATTTGACAATTATTAAAGGCTTAAAATTTAGATTACCGCCGTTAGAGTTACAAAAGAAATTTGTTATCTTTTATAATCAAATCAATAAATCAAAAGTTAAAGTCCAAAAAGCACTGGATGAAACACAGAAGTTATTCGACAGTCTCATGCAACAGTACTTTGGATAGAAAGAGTGGAGTTATAATGGTAGGAGGGCGAGAAAGCCTAAAAAATAATGATTTATTTTACACCGGTTGCCTAATCGATTACATTGTTGGGAAGACAAAGAATATCTAAACGGATATTACAAACGAATTTGGTAAGTAGAAAGTTTGCGAGAGAGGTAATCGATGGATTTTAATACATTAATAATTATATATTGAAGTACTAAATGAGGAAGGGATATGAAAGATTTATTTGTTACATATCAAAGCGAAATTGTAACAGCTGCGATATCTTTTGCGGTTGCTTTGATAACTACTTTATTAACACATTTATTAGGAAATTTCAAATTGCGATATACAGAAAAATTGAAAATTGCAAGTGAACTTTCAAAAAGAAAATATAAGGGAATAACCCAAATAAGGAAAGAAATCCATATATTATTTCAGTATGAAGATTTATGTGTTACAGAAGATGAAAAGTCATTAATTTCTGAAAATATTGGCAAGAAAGTCTATACGCCAGCGAGTTGTTATACTTATAAAACACTTGTGGAAATTTCAAGAACATTAAACGACTTATACGGAGAATTTGGATGTTGTTTGAGACATACATCTGTGATTTATTTAGTATATATTAAAAATTTTTTTATAGAGTATGCTTTAAAATGTGGCAGAGCAGGGTTTCCAGATGAAGAATTACGGTGGATAAGCGTTCCGTTGTACGAGGGGATACGTAAATGGTATAAGAAATTTGACAAAGAACTAATATATTCTATGAATAAACCTAGCATGAAATACTTTGCACATTCAGGAATGAAATATAATTTATTATTAAAAATATATGGCTTGTACTTTAAGAGAACAGCACCGTATAAATATATGAATGATAAAAAAAGCATATTAAATCAAATGATATATAATCGTGATGAAATTCTTGCACAATATGAAAAAACAATTATTGAAAAATCAGATGAAATTTTTTCTAAATATTAAGATATATAAATTAAAAGTTAAAGTACAAAAAGCGCTAGATGAAACGCAAAAATTATATAACAGTCTTGTGCAACAGCATTTTGCTTAGAAAGGGGAATCTGAATGGCAATAATGACAGTGTATCATGGTGGATATCAGGTTGTAGAGAAACCGAAAATCCGGAAAGGACGTAATACAAAAGATTTTGGAACAGGCTTTTATTGTACGATTATAAAAGAACAGGCTCAAAGATGGGCCAGGAGATATGACACGAAGGTTGTATCTGTATACGATGTGCGTTTAAAACCGGATCTGAAAATAAAAGAATTCAAAGATATGACAGAAGAATGGCTGGATTTTATAATTGCATGCCGGGGTGGGAATGATCATGAATATGATATTGTAATCGGCGCAATGGCGGATGATCAGATTTATAATTTTGTTTCTGATTATATGGATGGTACGATTACCAGAGAACAGTTCTGGGTTCTTGCAAAGTTTAAATATCCAACCCATCAGATTGCATTTTGCTCCAAAGAATCACTGAAATGTTTGAAATATAGAGATTGTGAGGTGCTGTAAATGGCAGGAGAAGGACGGGAAAGTAAAAAAGATAATGATTTATTTTACACATGCAGCCTGATCGATTACATTGCCAGGAAAACAAAGAATACACGGACAAATGTTGTAAACAAGCTTGGAAAGCAGAGGATTGATAAAATTTATGACCTCGCAGATGTCTACCATTGTGATAACATTGACAGAGTCAGTGATGATTTTATTAAAGAAGCAGAAATACAAGAGGGAAAATTTGACAATGTGGGTAATTGTAAATACAGCATTCCATCACATTGGGACATTGGAAAGGTATATAAGCGGCTGATAAAAATGGTTGCTGCAGATGAGGGTATTGGAATTATAGATGCTATAATAAAAGTATACAATTCTTTTATCAGTGCAAAAATTGATGACTACAACAGCAGTGTATATTACGAAAATCCGTCATATATATTTGAATCGTACCGAGAAAACAGAATGTTATAAACGAAATGGCTGAAAGATGTTGGCATATCTTGAGACAAAAATAAAAGTCAGTTATCAAGGATTCCTTGATAACTGTAGTTGATAAGTACAATTATAAAATAAAATGCTATGATTGCATTTGTACGAATTTATTGTTTGTTGAAATAATTTGTTTGGAAATAGATTTTGCATAAATAAAAAGTTAAATTGCAAAAGCGTTGGATAAAAAAATATATATAATGATTAAAATAAGTATAGCAGGAATGAAGGGAAACGAATATGAGCACTTCGACACATGATTTATTTGATTTTTTTAAAAAGGCAAATAGAAATATTTCAGATGAATATACGAGAATTTGTAGAAGAGTAAATGAAGATCCAGGAACTGCAGGGGATCAAGGAGAAGAAAATTGGAAAGAACTTTTGGAATCTTGGATTCCACCTTATTTTCAAATAGTTACAAAAGGAAGAATATTAAGTGATTCAGGAGAAACAAGTCCGCAAGTGGATGTGATTGTTTTATCACCAGATTATCCCAAAAGCTTGTTGAATTGTAAGGAATACTTATCTGGAGGAGTAGTGGCTGCATTTGAATGTAAAACTACATTAAGGCGTAAACATATTGGCGAATTTATAGAGCATTCAAAGAAGATAGAAAAATTAGCTATTAATGAGAATGGAACACCAAGAAAAGATTTGCAAAGCAAAATTTATTATGGATTATTGGCACATTCACATGAATGGAAAAAAGAAAATTCGAATCCGAAAGAAAATATTGAAAAATCTATTTGGGAATATAATGAAAAATATGTTACACATCCTAGGGAAACTCCAGATATCATATGTGTTGCTGACTTAGGAGTATGGAAATCTCAAAAGATGATAGTACCAAACTATGATAACGGTAAGGGATTAAAAGGAAATTATGTTATGAGTGGGTATATAGCATCAGATAATAAAGAAGAATTTTTTACTCCTGTGGGAGCATGTGTTTTTGATTTGCTTCAAAAGATTGCGTGGAGATATCCGAGCGTAAGAGATATTGTAACTTATATGGGAAAATTAAATATTTTTGGTAGCGGTAGTGGGTATTCAAGGCCATGGGAATGGAATGTATTATCGGAAGAAACACAAAAAAATATATACAAGTTAAAAAATGGTGGATTTTGGGATGAATGGGGTATGGTGATATATTAAAAACATTTATACCTGAGATGGGAGGCAATTATGAGAATTGATTTACATTGTCACACAAAAAAGGTAAAAACAGGAGATGCGTATACAAGAAATGTTACCAAAGACAAATTTTTTCAAAAGATTATTGAAGCGAGGGTTGAAATTGTTGCAATAACAAATCACAATCATTTTGATTATGAGCAGTATAAAGAATTTAAAGATGTTACAGCGGGAAATTGTGATATATGGCCGGGAGTAGAACTTGATATTTTAGGAAAAGCAGACCAAAAGGGAAAGCGTAAAAGGGGTCATTTGATAGTAATTGCTAATCCTAAAAATGTTGAGCTGTTTAATACTCAAGTACAAAAATTGATTAAAGATGAAGATGTAAATACATTTCAGATTAGTGTAAAAAAAGTGTATGAAGTCTTTGGAAAATGTGATTGTATTTATATACCACATTTTCATAAAGAACCCAAACTTTCAGATGAAGATATTCAGGAATTAGAGGAGTTATTACCCGATTCTAGTCGGTTATTTAAAGAAACATCTGATTATCGAAGTCTTGGAGTTTTTTCCAATTTTGATTATAGTGTTATTATAGGAAGTGATGTACAGGATTGGGACAAGTATGAAACTAGTAAGTTTGCGGATATAAGATTACCAGTACAAACATTTGAGCAATTTTGTTTGTTAGCGAAAAAAGATGTACAAATAATAGATACATTGCTCAATCAAAAACGGAAAAAGGAGATTCCTGTATCGCCATGTAAAAGAGTAACCTTTAAATTACCTTTTTATGAGGATGTTAATATTATTTTCGGACAAAAGGGGACGGGAAAAACTGAAATCCTTGAATCTTTGAAGAAATATTATATTGAAAATGGAATTGCAATGGAAAGTTACAAAGGCAATGAAAAAGATGAAGATTTTTCAAAAATGTTAAAAGTTAAAGATGTAATAGCTACACCTGAGAAACTTCAACTGGATAATATGAGACAACAATTTATTGATATTTATAATTGGAAAGAAGAATTGCCAACATCTTTTGAAAAATATATAAGCTGGATGGAAACAAAAGATAACAATAAAAATAAAGGGAGAATGAAAATAACAGAGTGTGTACATATAGAGGAGGAAATTCGTGACCGAAAACTTGAATTAGATTATAAATATTTGAAAGAATTCACAGAATCTACATTCAAAAAAATTGATGTAGAAAAATATTTGGATGAGCAAGATAGTACAACTTTGATGTTGCTATTGGAAAAGTTATGTAAAAATATAAATAATGCAAAAATACAAAAGTGGAACAGTAATAAGAGTATTAAACTTACAAATTGGAGCATTGATAGGATAAAAGCAATAGCGGATAAATGTTCTGATACAATATCTAAGCCTAGCAGTGTAGGGTTTTATGATTTTGCCATGGAAAGGTTTAAGTTGTTTGAAAATGTAGAAGAAATATGTAGTGTATTTTCTACTGAGGATAAGGTTGAAAAAGAATACTTAGGAAATCTCGAAGAAAAAGGTGATATATACATTCAAACACGATATAGAATGTTAACAAAAGAATCACGTACAGATGAATTTAAACAGGGAATAACAGTCTTAAGAAATTGTAAACTTTTAATAAGTGGGATAAAAAAAGCTATCCTAGAGGAGAATATATCAGAAGAAATATCAAGGTTTCAAGAGTTCTATGATGATGGAATTAAAGATATAGGAGCTTTTATAGGAATATCTAAAGAAACAGCATTAGAAGATGGAGAAATTTACAAACCGTCTAATGGAGAACGGGGAATACTGCTGATGCAAAAATTATTGGATTCGGAAAGCGATGTATATATTTTGGATGAACCGGAGTTAGGAATGGGAAATTCATATATAACATCTAATATACTTCCGAGATTAACTGATCTTGCAAAACGGAGAAAAACAGTAATTATAGCAACACATAATGCTAATATTGCAGTTGGTACACTTCCGTATATCAGTATACTAAGAACTCATGAGAATGGAGTATATAAAACATATGTTGGCAATCCATTTTATGATGAACTTAAAAATATAGATGATGAAACAGACACTAAAAACTGGACTCAAGAAAGTATGCATACTCTTGAGGGTGGTAAAAATGCATTTTATGATAGAAAGGATATTTATGAATCAGGAAAGCAAAGTGATTAATGTACATTTGGAGAAAAGAGAAAATAAAGATTATTTAGTATTTGACTTTGAAGAAACTGCAGAAGTATGTCTTAATAATGATGAGAGTCAAAATGATTTGAAAAGTATATTTGTAAAGTTACTTACGGAGATTACAAAACATCCAATTGAATTACATTTTTTGGAAAACTCAGAATATAAAACAGGATTATATATAGACGTGTGTAAAGAATATATAAAAGATTTAAATAAAGAGATTACAAATGTAAGAAAAAACATGCCAGAAAAATTAAAAATACAGTGATAATAAAACTTTCAAAATTATATGAACACAGAGTAAACTCCAGATTTTTTTACAAATGACATAAAAAGTTGAAAGTAAAAGAGGGAGATTTCACAATGGTAACAAACTTTGATTATTTAAAAAATGAATCAAAATTCTCTGCATTTGCGAATGTTGCCATCTCTGCAGAGAAAATTATATTAGCAGATCCGGATGCGAGTATTCTTAACAGCCGGCGGGCTATGGAATTTGCTGTGAAATGGTTGTATTCTGTGGAGAACAGTTTGCAGATTCCGTACCAGGATAACCTTCACACTTTGATGAATACAGAGGAATTCAGACAGTTAGTGGGACCGGATCTTTGGAAACGGATGGATTATATCCGCAGATGTGGAAACAGTGTGGCACATAGCAATAAAAAACCTGGCAGAGATGCAGCGATGCTCTGCCTTGAAAATCTGTCAATTTTTTTAGATTACGTTGCATATTGTTATGGAGAACAGTATCATGAGCATCCATTTGACAAGTCGATTATTGATGACAGAATTGAGAAGGCAAAGGCATCCAGGGAAACAGCCAGAAAAACAAAGGAAACACTTCTGAAAGAACAGGAAAAAACTGCCCAGCAGGAACTGGATCTACAAAAACTAATGGCAGAAAATACTTTTCTCAGGGAAGAACTGTCCGCACGTCATGAGAAACAGCAGCAGACATATGTTCCGAAACCTCTGGATCTGTCTGAATATGAAACCAGAAAACTTTACATAGATTCTATGCTCATTGATGCAGGATGGACACAGGGAAAAGACTGGTTAAATGAGATGACCGTGACAGGAATGCCGAATAAATCAGGAATTGGACGTATTGATTATATTCTCTATGATGATACAGGGAAACCTCTGGCAATTATTGAAGCAAAACGTACCTGTAAAGACGTTGCCGAGGGCAGGCAGCAGGCGAAACTTTACGCAGATCTGCTGGAAAAGAAATATGAACGACGCCCGGTAATTTTCCTTACCAATGGTTTTGAAACCCGGATCATAGACGGACAATATCCGGAAAGAAAATGTTCGGTTATTTATTCCAAACGGGATCTGGAGAAATGGTTTAATCTTTTGAGTATGCGGACAAGCCTGCAGGATATTTCTGTAGATAAAAAAATTGCAGGACGCTATTATCAGGAAGCCGCGATAAAAGCAGTATGCCAGAGTTTTGATGAAAAGAATCGGAGAAAAGCACTGCTGGTTATGGCCACAGGTTCCGGAAAAACCAGAACAGTAATGGCTTTGTGCAAGGTACTGGTTGATGCGGGCTGGGTAAAGAATATCCTTTTTCTGGCGGACAGAAATTCACTGGTAACGCAGGCGAAAAGAAATTTTGTAAACTGGATGCAGGATTTTTCCTGTACAAATCTGGTTGAAGAAAAGAATAATTATATGTCACGATGTGTTTTCTCCACATATCAGACCATGATAAATTGTATTGATGTGATAAATGATAAAGAAGGAAAAGTTTTTACCTGTGGTCATTTTGATCTGATCATTTGTGATGAAGCGCACAGATCTATTTATAATAAGTATAAAGATATTTTTACATATTTTGATGCACTGCTTGTAGGACTTACTGCAACACCGAAAGATGAGATTGACAAAAATACATATGAAGTATTTGAACTGGCAAACGGAGATCCTACTTATGGATATGATCTGGCGCAGGCGGTTAAGGATGGATATCTGGTTGATTATCTGTCAGTAGAATCCAGGGTGAAATTTATTGATCAGGGAATTGTATATGATGAACTTTCAGAAGCAGATAAAGAAATCTATGAAAATACTTTTGAAGACGAAAATGGAAAGCTTCCGGAAGCGATAAATTCGGCTGCATTGAATACCTGGATTTTTAACGAAGATACAATTAAAAAAGTTCTTCATGTCCTGATGAGAGATGGAATTAAAATTGAATATGGACAGAAGATTGGAAAAACAATTATTTTTGCGAAAAATCATGATCATGCAGAAAAAATCCTTGAGATTTTTAATAAGGAATATCCGCATTTAAAGAATTATGCCATGGTGATCGATAACAGAATGAAATATGCACAGAGTGCAATTGATGAGTTTTCAGATCCGAAAAAACTACCGCAGATCGCAATTTCTGTAGATATGTTAGATACTGGAATTGATGTACCTGAAGTTCTTAATCTTGTATTCTTTAAGAAAGTCATGAGTAAAGCAAAATTCTGGCAGATGATCGGACGAGGAACAAGACTATGCCCGGGATTGCTGGATGGGGAAGATAAGAAAAAGTTTTACATTTTTGATTTCTGTGGGAATTTTGAGTTTTTCCGAATGAATAAGGGAAAAGCAAGTGCAAATCTGATGGCGTTGCAAAGTGCGGTTTTTAATCTTCAGTTTGAGATTTCGTACAAGCTTCAGGATATTAAATATCAGACAGATAAATTAACTGCGTACAGGACTGCGCTTGTAAAGCACATGACTGAAAAAGTAAAAGAGCTCCCAAGAGATAGTTTTACAGTTCGCCAACATTTGAAATATGTAGAATTATATTCAGAAGAGTCGAACTATCAGATGCTTACTTATGAAGATACTTTACTTGTAAGGGAAGAAGTTGCACCCTTGATTTTGCCTGAAAGTGATGAAGTAACAGCAGTACGTTTTGATGCACTTATGTATGGAATAGAACTTGCATCTCTGGTTGGAAAGAAATATACAAGTGCACGAAAAGATCTTTTAAAAAAGGTTTCCGGAATTGCCGGTGTGGCAAATATACCGGAGATTCAGGCACAAGCAGGGCTGATCGATCAGATTTTGCATACAGATTATATGGAAAATGCAGGAATCAATGAATTTGAAAATATCAGGGAAAATCTTAGAGATCTTATGAAGTATATTCCGGATAAGAGTAGGAATAAATATATGACCAATTTTACAGACGAAATTCTTTCAACGGAATGGAAAGAAGCAGAATTGGAAAACGATGATCTGAAAAACTATAAGGCACGGGTAGAATATTATGTCCGGCAGCATCAGGATGACCATGTGATATCAAAGTTGAAAAAGAATCAGCCACTTACAGAAAAAGATGTAGATGAACTGGAAAAAATTCTCTGGAGCGAGCTTGGTACAAAAGAGGATTATGAAGCAGAATTTGGCAGAAAGCCATTGGGAGAATTTATCAGAGAAATGGTAGGTCTTGATATGAATGCAGCCAAGGAAGCTTTTTCAAAGTATCTTGAGGATGTAAGTCTGGACAGCAGGCAGATTTATTTTGTAAATCAGATCATTGAGTATATTGTTCATAATGGGATGATGAAGGATCTTTCTGTTTTATTGGAATCTCCGTTTACAGATCGTGGGAGCATTTCAGAAATCTTTACAGATATGAGTGTTTGGCTTGGAATAAAAAAAGTCATTGATACGATCAACGGAAATGCAGCAGCATAAACTCCACCTCTGTAAAGTGGAAAAATTTTACCCGGATTTACAATAAATTTAACCATAAATCCGGTTGACAAAACCCGGCCGGGAACGTTATAATGGCCGGGTTGATAGAATATTTTAAGAAAAAAGGCAGGTGAACAGAATGGACAGTTGTGATTCTCATGGGCGAAGTTGTAGCTCTCAGAGTGAAAGATGGAAAGAACAGAGAAGGATGAGACTGTTCCATTCTGTTTTAAGTATACAGAATATCTGTGAGAATAGTATATCTGCATATCGGAAGGATATGTATGACAGGATGTAACGGTGTCAGCAGAACCTGTACGGTGTTATTACATTATAATTGCAGCAGGATTATAATATATATTTTTTTCATTCTTCTCATTCTGAGAATCTTACAGTAAAGCGATCATGTATAAATTCATTTCGCTTTATACTCAAATCCCAAGGAAACACAATCAAAAATCAGACAGCACATAGACATGCTTTAACATGTCTGTTTTTGGTGTGCGTATTTTGTGCGATACTATGTGAGGAGGATGAGAAAATGACAAAAAGAAATCAGGATTTTTCAAAAGATATTCTGAGTCTGATCCGAAGCAGTGTTTCTCCGGCAGTTTTAAGTGAAAGGCTGCAGGATTTCCACGAAAACGATCTGGCGGAAGTATTAAGAGAATTAAGCACTGCGGAGCGCAGCAGACTATACCGTATCCTGGAAAGCAGTATGCTGGCAGATGTTTTTGAGTATCTGGAGGAAGAAGAAACTGTAAAATATCTGGAGGAGATGGATGTTAAAAAAGCGGCAGCCATTCTTTCCAAAATGGAAACCGATGCCCTGGCAGATGTTTTAAAGCAGATCGATAAAGAAAAACGCAAGCTTCTGATCCAGCTTCTGGATGAACAGGTGCGGAAAGATATCGAAATGATCCGCTCCTTTGATGAGGATGAGATCGGAAGCAGAATGACAACGAACTGCATTGTGATCCGTGAAAACCTGACCGTAAAGCAGGCCATGAGTGAGCTGGTTTCTCAGGCGGCAGATAATGATAATATTTCTACGATTTTTGCAGTGACGGACAGAGGGGAGTTTTATGGAGCCCTGGATCTGAAGGATCTGATCACAGCAAGACAGGACCACCCTATGGAAGAGCTGATCGTAACTTCCTATCCATATGTGTATGGTACTGAGCAGATCGATGACTGTATGGAACGACTGAAGGATTATTCCGAAGATTCCATTCCTGTATTGGACGATGACAATCGTTTCCTTGGAGTGATCACATCCGCAGGGATCATCGATCTGGTAGATGATGAGATGGGAGAGGATTATGCAAAGCTGGCCGGTCTGACTGCAGAGGAAGATCTGAAAGAACCTCTTTTTGAAAGCATGAAAAAAAGAATGCCCTGGCTGATCGTTCTTCTGGGCCTTGGTATGCTGGTATCTTCTGTTGTGGGAATGTTTGAAAAAGTAGTTACCTGTCTGCCGATCATCATGTGCTTCCAGTCTCTGATCCTGGATATGGCAGGAAATGTTGGAACCCAGTCCCTGGCTGTAACCATCCGTGTACTGATGGATGAGACGCTGACGGGAAGACAGAAAGCAGAGCTTGTGCTGAAGGAAATGCGGATCGGTCTCTGCAACGGTGGTCTGCTCGGTATTCTGTCTTTTGTACTGATCGGATTGTATATTTTCTTATTCAAAGGAAAAACACTCGTATTTGCCTATGCGGTATCCGGCTGTATCGGATTATCCCTGCTGGTGGCCATGCTGGTATCCAGTGCAGTGGGAACCTGCATACCGCTGTTTTTCAAAAAGGTTGGTGTGGACCCGGCAGTAGCCTCAGGTCCTCTGATCACTACGGTAAATGACCTTGTAGCCGTGATAACATACTATGGAATGAGCTGGATATTCCTGATTGAGATGTTCCACCTGGCTGGCTGAGAGTAAAATGCAGCTATGCTCATAAAAAGAGACAGATATCAGAAATCTGTCGAATAACAGAAAAGTTACCAATATAAAAAAATTCCGGATCGAAAGATTCGGGATTTTTCTTTACATACGAACAGAAAGCTACTATAATAAAAGATACACTTTGCCCGTTTAAAACGTTGCAGAAATAAATACAAATAACGGGCAGAAAAAGAGAACAAAACGATCACATGGGGTGATTGGGGAAAGGAAACAGTAACATGATAGTAACAATGATCGAAAAGGTCTATTCATTTCTGTGGGGAGATCTGATAAGGATCCCGCTTCCGGGAGGAAGTACGCTGGGAATCTCACTTCTGATCCTGCTTCTGATTCCGACTGGTATTTATTTTACCATCCGGACAAAGCTTCTGCCGATCCGTCTTTTTCCGGATATGGTGCGAGCCCTGTCAGAAAAGAAAAGTGACAAAAAAAATCTTTCAGCATTTCAGACGCTGATCGTATCTACAGCTACCCGTGTGGGAATGGGAAACCTGGTCGGTGTGGTAGCTGCAATCTCAGCAGGAGGTGCAGGAGCGGTATTCTGGATGTGGATCACGGCGCTGATCGGTTCCTCCACTGCTTTTATCGAAGCGACCCTGGCACAGCTCTATAAAGAAAAGGATCCTCTTTATGGTGGCTACAGGGGCGGTCCTGCCTACTATATCCACCGCTATTGGGAAGAAAAACAGGGCAGAAAACGAAAAAAGGTTCTGCTTTCCGTTCTGTTTGCCATTTCCGGCCTGATCTGCTGGTGTGGGATCAGTCAGGTTATCAGCAATTCCGTCACGGCGTCTTTCAAAAATGCTTTTGATATTCCGCCGCTGTATACTACCATCGTGCTGGTAGTGATCGCAGCTGTGATCGTGCTTCGGAAGAATGCAACGGTTAAAGTTCTGGATATTCTGGTGCCGGTGATGGCAGTGCTTTATTTTGTGATCACACTGTTTATTATATTTACAAATCTCGGAAGTATGCCAGGAGTATTTAAACGGATTTTTGAAGAAGCTTTCGGATTTCGTCAGGCTGCTGCCGGCGGATTTGGCGTCGTGCTGATGAACGGAGTAAAAAGAGGTCTTTTTTCCAATGAAGCGGGAAGCGGCTCCGCTCCCTGTGCAGCAGCGGCAGCAGAATGTGACAGTCCGGTAAAAGCCGGATTTGTCCAGGCCCTGGGTGTATTTGTGGATACGATCGTGATCTGTAGCTGTACAGCCATGATCATGCTTCTGGTACCGGAGGATCTGGTACAGGGACTTTCCGGAATGGAACTTCTTCAGACTGCCATGCATTATCATATGGGACAGTTTGGAGTGATCTTTATTGCTGCAACACTGTTTATGTTCAGCTTTTCCACATTCCTGGGAATCCTGTTTTATGCAAGAGGCAATGTGTCCTATCTTTTTGGGGATAACTGGGGTTCACAGACAGGATATAAGGTGCTGGCACTGGTGATGCTGTTTATCGGTGGGATCGCAGCTTACACATTTGTATGGGATCTGGGAGATGTAGGAATTGGCCTGATGACGATCTTTAATATTTTCATGCTGTATCCTCTTGGGGAAAAAGCACTGAAAGAGCTGAAAATCTATGAATCGGAAAAGAAGAAAAAATAAAACGGTTTACAGACCTTGAGAGCATATGATAATATCAGGGTAAAGCGCTAAAAGAATAAAGAGTTCTGACAGCCGGAAGGAGTCAGACTCTGTGCAATATCAACGGTAAGTTGGATCAAGAGGAGGATATGAAAGATGTATATTACATGTCTGGACGTAGAAGGTGTACTGGTACCGGAAATCTGGATCGCATTTGCAGAGGCAAGCGGAATCCCAGAGCTTAAGAGAACAACCCGTGATGAGCCGGATTATGATAAGCTGATGAACTGGAGACTTGGAATTTTGAAGGAGCATGGTCTGGGACTGAAAGAGATCCAGGAGACTATTGCAAAGATCGATCCCCTTCCGGGAGCAAAAGAATTTCTGGATGAGCTGAGATCTTTTTCCCAGGTGATACTGATCAGTGATACCTTTACACAGTTTGCAACTCCACTGATGGAGAAGCTTGGACGACCGACACTTTTCTGTAATTCCCTGGAAGTAGCAGAGAATGGAGAGATCACAGGCTTTAAGATGCGCTGTGAGAAATCCAAGCTGACAACTGTGAAGGCACTGCAGTCCATGGGATTTGAGACTATCGCAAGCGGGGATTCCTACAATGATCTCGGAATGATCCAGGCAAGCAAAGCAGGCTTCCTTTTCCGCAGTACAGAGCAGATCCGTGCAGATCATCCGGAAATTCCTGCTTACGAAGAATACGATGAACTTCTTGCAGCGATCAGAGAAGCGATGAAATGAAGAGGGGAAAACTGGAATGATCAACGAAAGAATTATGATCGAAGAGAAAACAAAGGATTATAATGAGGCATGGATAGAAACTTATTTCTGGCAGGAATCGGAAGAACTCTATCCGGGACAGAAGCGTCCGGTCATAGTGATCTGTCCGGGCGGAGCTTATTGCATGACTTCAGACAGAGAAGCAGAAGCCATTGCTGTCCGGTTTATGGGAATGGGCTATCACGCAGTGGTACTTCGTTACAGTGTGGCACCTGCCAGATATCCGGTGGCTCTCCGTCAGCTGGCAAAAACAGTAGCTCTTCTCAGAGAGAACAGCGATAAGTGGCATATTGAAAAGAATAAGATCATTGTATCCGGCTTTTCGGCAGGAGGCCATCTGGCAGCTTCTCTGGGAGTGTTCTGGAATACTGAGGAGCTTGCCGGGATCACGGGAATGGAAAACGAGCGGATCCGTCCCAATGGCATGATCCTGAATTATCCGGTGATCACTTCAGGGAAAGCTGGCCATGAAGAAAGCTTTCGAAATCTTCTGGGAGATCGTTATGAGGAGCTGAAAGATCAGATGTCTCTGGAATTTCAGGTTACGGAAGATACACCCAGAACCTTTATCTGGCATACCTTTGAGGATCAGACGGTGCTGCTGGATAATACACTTCTCTTTGTTCAGGCACTCTATAAAAAGGGCATTCCAGTGGAGTATCACGTTTTTCCGCAGGGTCCCCATGGAATCGGCTTGGCAAATGAGCTGACTGCCAACGAAAACGGCAGAGGGATCGCAAGAGCCTGTGAACCATGGAGTGAGCTTGCAGGAAAATGGCTGAACCGTGAATTCCCATGGTGGAATGGAGCAAAGATTGAAAGATAATACGAGACTGCTATGTCGGATAAAATATCCTTTTTACCGGGAAACCGGTAGAGAGGGTATTTTTTATAATTGTGATGACTGCTGTATTTGTCGGCTGTTTTGTCTGGCCTGTCTGATGAAAAAAGCTTTGCTATAGATCAGTATTCACATTTCAGAAAGAAAGGAATTTTGATAATTATGGATAAAAATCAGATTTTTATTACCAGTGGCACGGAATATAAAAGAATGACAAAGGAGCTTCTGGAAAAAGCGGATCTTCAGTCCCATATCGGAGACAGAAAGAAAAAGATCGGAATCAAGCCGAATCTGGTTTCTCCTTCAGAGGCTTCCTGGGGCGCAACGACTCATCCGGAAGTGGTTGCAGGAATTATTGAGTATTTGAAGGAGCATGGCTTCCGGGATATGGTGATGCTGGAGGGATCCTGGGTAGGAGATAAGACAGGGGAGGCCTTTGAGACCTGTGGCTTTGACAGACTTGAGGAAGAGTATCAGGTGCCGTTCTGGGATATGCAGAAGGATAAAGGTGTTTCTGTGGACTGTGGCGGCATGGAGCTGAATGTCTGTGAGCGGGTAAAGGAGCTTGATTTTCTGATTAATGTGCCGGTTCTGAAAGGCCATTGTCAGACAAAGATCACTTGTGCCCTTAAGAATATGAAGGGGTTGATCCCAAATAAGGAAAAGAGACGTTTTCATTCTCTGGGGCTTCATAAACCCATTGCTCATCTGAATATGGGGATACAGCAGGACTTTATTGTTGTGGATAATATCTGCGGGGATCTGGATTTTGAAGATGGCGGAAATCCTGTCGTGATGAACCGTGTAATGGCTGCCTGTGATCCGGTTCTCGTGGACGCGTATGTGTGTCAGATGATGCATTATGAGGTAGCTGAGGTTCCCTATGTGAAGCTGGCAGGTGAGCTTGGCGTGGGCTGTTCAGATATTTCAAAGGCAGATGTCAGATTTCTGGAGGATGGTGCGGATCAGAGGATGCCGGTATCCAGAAAGGTTGTGGAGCTTGCGGATGCCGTGGAGGAAGTGGAATCCTGCAGTGCCTGCTACGGGTATCTGATCCCGGCATTGGAGATGCTGAAGGAAGAGGGGCTTTTTGAGAAGCTGGATGAAAAAATCTGCATCGGGCAGGGGTATCGTGGTAAGACGGGTGTGCTTGGTGTGGGACACTGTACCTGTAAGTTTCAGAATTATGTGGAAGGGTGTCCGCCGCTGGAGAGGGATATATATGAGTTTTTGAAAGGGTATATTGGCGAACGGACGCCGGGGAAGTGACAGTCCTCCGTAGCAGCCCGGAGGACTGTCACTTCCCCGGCTGACGTTTCAGCCGGAGAGGTGGAAGCGGACGCGTGGTGTCCTGTCCTTACGTTTTGATGAGTTGAGCGTCCGCCGTTGGAGGTGTGGGAAGAATACGTCTTCTTGTTGAAAGGTGTTATGCCGATGAGATCGGCACAGCCTGTCGTTTTAAACAAACGCAGAATCCATCACCCTGTCAACAACGTAACATAACCAAAACGTACGGTTCATAGCGGGGCCAGAGGGAAGGGGTGCAGGGGAGGGGAAACGGCCTTTCGCAACTACGAGTGCTTCCCCTCCCCTGCGGTTTCACTTACGCTTCCAAAGCGTAAAAACATTTTTCAGAAAAAAAGAATCCTAAAGACATCTCTTTACAATCTCAACAATCTGCTCCATAGAAAACCGGCTGCTGTCAATACAGAGATCATACTGTGTCATATCCAGCCATTTGCTGTCTGTAAAGTATTCATAGTAAGCCTTTCTCTCTTTATCCATTTTTTTGACCAGCTTCCGTGCGCTGGCTTCTTCTCTGCCGGTACGGCGTATCACATTCTGGACTCTTTCCTCAAAAGGAGCATGGATAAAAATTTTAAGTGATTTATCCTTCAGGATATTGGTCGCACAGCGGCCGACAATTACGCAGTCCTCTCTCTGCGGAAGGGAAAGAATGATCTTTCTCTGAAGATCATAGAGAACATCATTCATTGGTACAAAGGAGAAATTATCTGTAAACTGCAGTTCGCTGTCAACGGGAAATACCCACTGACTGGCCTTTTTCTCGTCTACCTTTGCCAGGGTGTCGAAGGGGATATTGTTTTTCTTGGCAGCCATGTCGATCAGTTCTTTATCATAAAAACCGATGTCCAGGTTTTCAGCCAGAGTCTTGCCGATAAGGCGTCCGTTGCTTCCAAACATACGATTGATGGTGATAATACGTTTTTCCATAAAGATACCTCCTTTATCTCGGACCGGAAACAGGAATATCTGATTTCCGGTAGTTTTTCTTACTTCTTTTATAACATATTTCGGTAAAAAATACCAGAAAATAATGTATAATACTTAAAATAATATTTAATATATACAAAAATGATGGTAACAGACAGAAAATATGATTAACTATCCGTATTTACATATGAAAAATAGCATATCTTTTTTACCGGGGTTTCACAGGACGGAAAGAGCATGTCTTTTCAGATCGATATTATAAAAACGTGATTTGTGAGAAGGATTTTTCCTGCCTGAACAAATCGCGTTTTTTTATCTGGAAATCCGCACATTGATAAGGTATAATTTATAGCAGTTAAAGGCATGTCCCTGCCGGATTGACAGAACTGATGACCGGGACACTGCCGAGAAAGGGATGACAGTAAATTTGAACATCGTAGAGAAATGTGTTTCATGCCTGAATATAAAAGAATCTTATGATCTGGCCAGGCGCATGGAACAGGAAAAAACAAATCCGGTTCTGGGATATCGTACAGCAGGCTCCCTGGCAGAGCGAAAAACCGGAGATATGCTTTTGGAAGAAATGAAAAAAGCCGGTCTCACCCAGGTAGAAAAAGATAAGATCCGTGTGGATGCATGGGAATTTAAGAAAGCGGTGATGCGCTGCCATGACAGAGAGGGAACCTGCCGGGAGATCCAGCTTGGCGCATATCAGACAGATTTTAAGACCAATGGCTTTCAGAGGTTTGATCTTGTATATCTTGGAAAAGGTACAGCTGACGAATATAAGAATATCGATGTGAAAGGAAAGCTGGTTCTTATTGAGATCAATCAGAGAGAAGAATGGTGGATCAACTACCCGGTGTATCAGGCACACCTGAAGGGTGCAGCGGCTTTGATCGCCGTACAGAGCAGGGGATATGCACAGATCGATGATACGGCTCTGAATGCACAGGATATCGCAGGACCTTCCTGTGCGCCTGCATTTTCCATGTCACGGGCAGATTTTCTTATGATCCGCCGGCTGATGGAAGAGAAAAATGAGAATGGGAATCGTGTTCCGGAGCTTTCCGTGGAATTTGATGCGGACACAGAGGTGATCAAAGACCAGTATACCTACAATATCGTTGGCAAAATCCCGGGAACTGATTCGGATTCCATGATCCTGTTAAGCGCTCACTATGATTCCTATTTTGAAGGATTTCAGGACGATAATGCGGCAGTGGCCATGATCATTGGAATTGCCAGGGCGCTGATCCGTGGTGGCTACAAACCTCGCCATACTATTGTGGTATGTGCTCTTGCAGCAGAAGAATGGGGGATTTCCGACACAAAATATGACTGGTCCACAGGTGCTTACCGCCAGGTGTTTGAGGCAAGACCGGAGTGGCAGGGTCGCGTGATCGCAGATTTGAATTTTGAGCTTCCGGCTCATGCACACAGTACCAGAGATGCAGTACGGTGTACCTATGAGTATGCGGATTTTGTGCGCAGCTTCGTGGATACTGTGCAGATGCCGGAGGGGATTTATCCGGAGGGCATGACCACGTTGTATCCCATTGAAACCTGGTCTGATGATTTTACCATGGCTATTTCCGGGATCCCGTCCATGGTCAATGATTTCAGCGGTGGCCCGTTTATGGAAAATTATTATCATTCCCAGTATGATAACCAGGATGTTTATGAGGAAGAGGTATACAGATTCCATCATGAATTTTATCTGAAACTTCTTCTGGCTATTGACAGCCTTGCTTTGCCGCCAATGGATTTCAGTCGGGTACTGGACCAAAGTATTAAGACCCTGGATCTGGATCTGTGTATGCAGACCGGCGTCGACAGTATACTTCTTCTGAAAAAAACAGAAGAGGCAAAAAAAGCGGCTGCCATCCTTGCAGAGCAGGTACGGCGCTTCAACAGCCTTCCGGAAGAAAAACGTGACTGGAAAAAAGCCGATGCCATTACCGAAAAGCTTCTCGGTGTATTCCGAAAATCTCAGGATTATCTGGTACGTCTGGACTGGGATGATAATGTGATCTTTCCGCAGCAGGCAGTGCAGAATAATCTTTATGCACTGAAGAAAGCTATGGGATATCTGGAAAAGGGAGAGATCGCACCTGCGCTGGAGGCCTTTTACAGTATTGACAACAACTGTTATGCCTTTCAGTTTGAGCGGGAAGTCTTTTATCATTTTACAGAATATATCCTGAAGCAGTCCCCGGATCGCCTGATGTGGGGAAAGGGCAGGATCATCCACCATGAGAATCTTTATGATCTTGTGGAAAGGCTGAAGGAAAAGAAGCCGGGTGACAGCCTGGAGGCGGAAAAGCAGACCCTGAGGGAAGCCTGGGAAAGACAGAAGCATTATTATGAGGATGATATTGAATATCTGATCCGTGCAGTGGAAAAACTCAGGAATCTGATCTGTGAGGTCAGTGATATGTTTGAAAAAAGAACAGAATAAAACCATACCTGGAGGAAAGAATGGAAAGCCATAATTTATACCGAGTGAAAGAAGAAGATCTGGACAAGCTGATCCGGATATTGACTGTATGTTTTTCGGAGGATCCTCTGTATCATGCACTGATCCCGGACAGGGATACCAGAGAACGGCTGATGCCGGAGCTTTTTACCTGTGATCTTACGGAGTTTTTTGAGACCTGCGAGATCTATGCAGACAGCAGTGAGCTGAACAGTATCCTGGTAGTATCCGACGGAACGGAGCATGAAGCAGCCTTACATAATCTGATGGTAGATTTTTTTGCCCTTCTGAAAACAGATGGCTATCTGATCAAGGAGGATCCAAGTCTTGCGACCCTGCGGAAATTCATCCAGGGAAAAGACTATCTGAATTCCAGCTGGACTTCCCAGCTTCATACAGCAGAAAGGCTTCATGTGATCTATCTGGCAGTGGCGCCGAAGATGCAGCATCACGGTCTTGCTGAAAAATTGATGGATGAGGTGATCGATTATGCGGACAGGCATAAGCTGATGATCTCTCTGGAAACCCATAATCCGGCAAATGTTTCCATGTATGAGAAATTCGGATTTAAATTATATGGCATTGTACAGAAAAAAGGATTTGATCTGAAGCAGTACTGCATGATCAAACAGGCATAGGAGGATGATATAAGTAACTAAATATATTGTAAAAAGATATTAAATGTGTTTAAATATACTTATGGAGGTATATTATGAACACATCAAATATCACAAATTATAAACCAAAAGATTTTGCTGAATTATTAGGTGTTTCTGTAAAAACGCTTCAGAGATGGGACAGAGAGGGAATCTTAAAAGCAAACCGAACTCCAACAGACAGGCGTTATTACACATATGACCAGTATCTTCAATTTAAAGGTATAAATATAGAACATGATAAACGAAAAGTTGTTATTTATGCAAGAGTATCTACCAAAAACCAAAGGGATGATCTTCAAGATCAGACAGCATTTCTGCGTCAGTTCTGTAATGCCAGAGGAATGATCGTAGACCAGTGCATTGAAGACTATGGAAGCGGACTTAATTATAACCGCAAGAAATGGAATGGATTACTGGACGAAGTCATGGAGCAGAAGGTCAAAACCATAGTGATCACGTATAAAGACAGATTTATCCGTTTTGGATACGACTGGTTTGAAAGATTCTGCATGAAATTCCACACAACGATACTGGTGGTGAACAATGAAGAACTGTCACCACAGGAAGAACTTGTACAGGATATTATTTCCATCCTTCATGTGTTTTCCTGTAGATTATATGGACTTCGTAAGTATAAAAAACAGATAGAAAAGGATGAGGAGATTGCTGAAGAGCTTCAAGACAGAGATCGATCCTACAGAAGAGCAGAAGATCAAAATACATAAGACAATCGGCACATGCAGATATATTTATAATTTCTATCTGTTTCATAATAAAGAACGTTATGATGCCGGTGAAAGATTTATGAGCGGCAAGTCGTTCAGTGTATGGCTGAACAATGAATACCTTCCAAGGCATCCGGAATATTTCTGGATCAGAGAAGTCAGTTCCAAATCGGTAAAGAATGCAATCGAAAATGCCTGTACCGCTTTTTCAAGATTTTTTCATCATCAGAGTAGTTTCCCGAGATATAAGAAAAAAGGAAGATCTGATGTAAAAATGTATTTTGTAAAGAATAATCCCAAAGACTGTCTCTGTGAACGTCACAGGATCAAGATCCCAACACTTGGCTGGGTAAGGCTGAAAGAAAAAGGTTACATTCCGACCTCTAAGGATGGATATGTGATCCGAAGCGGGGCAGTTTCCGTGAAAGCAGGCAGATATTATGTGTCTGCACTTGTCGATATACCTGCTCCGGAAGCAGCTGGAAATTTCACTGATGGGATCGGAATCGATCTGGGGCTGAAAGACTTTGCAGTTGTGTCAAATGGAACTGTATACAGAAATATCAATAAAACAGCACGGATCAGAAAACTTGAGAAACAATTAAGACGGGCACAGCGAAAGCTTTCCCGTAAATATGAGAACTTAAAGAAAGGAGAGTCCACTCAAAGAGCAAATATATGCAAACAAAAGCTTAAAGTACAGAAACTTCATCATCGGATAGAAAATATCCGTACAGATCATATCAACAAGGTAATATCTGAGATAGTGAAAACCAAGCCGTCTCATATAACGATTGAGGATCTGAACATATCCGGGATGATGAAGAACCGGCATCTCTCAAAAGCAGTTGCGTCCCAGAAATTCTATGAATTCCGGACAAAATTGAAAACAAAATGTGCTGAATATGGAATCGAACTGAGGGTAGTTGACCGATGGTATCCATCTTCCAGGATCTGCCACTGCTGCAGCTGTATAAAAAAAGATCTGAAACTTTCAGACAGGATCTACAGATGCACATGTGGATATATTGAGGACAGAGATCTCAATGCAGCACTGAATCTGAGAGATGCAGAGACTTACGAAGTTGCATGATCCCGCAAACGTAAGTATGTACCGAAGGCTATTTCGGGAATTAACGACTGTGGAGTGTACTTAGGATCTGTGAGTAGAGATAACTCCGGTTACTCAAAAGCATACACAAAGAAACAGTAAGCGGTATTCGTGAGAATCCGCATTATCTCGATGTGAGTATGTTTAATCACATTTTGAGTGGCAGGAATTAGGATGCAACGAAAATGGTGGCATGACAAGGTGGTATATCAGATATACCCCAAGAGCTTTTATGATTCTAACGGAGACGGGATCGGAGACATCCCGGGAATCATCAGCAAGCTTGATTATCTGAAGGAACTGGGAGCAGATATCCTCTGGCTTTCCCCGATCTATAAATCTCCGCTTGCAGACCAGGGATATGACATCGCAGATTATTATTCTATTGATCCTAGGTTTGGGACCATGGAGGATATGGATCGTCTGATCGCAGAAGCAAACAAAAGAGAAATGTACATCCTTATGGATCTGGTGGTGAATCACTGCTCCGATGAGCATGAGTGGTTTCAGGAGGCCATTAAGGATCCGGACGGAAAGTATGGAAATTTCTTTTATATCCGGGACAAAAAGGATGACAAGGCTCCCTGCAACTGGAGAAGCTATTTCGGTGGCCCGGTATGGGAAGAGCTTCCGGGACATCCGGATAAACAGTATCTCCATGTATTCCACAAAAAGCAGCCGGATCTCAACTGGGAGAATCCTGAAGTAAGAGAGGAAGTCTACAAAAACATCCGCTGGTGGATGGAAAAGGGGCTTGGAGGATTCCGTATTGATGCCATTATCAATATCAAGAAGAAGCTTCCATTTTCTGATTATCCTGCCGATCGTGCAGACGGGCTCTGCAGCATCGAGAGGATGCTGGAGGAGGCAGAGGGGATTGGAGAATTCCTGGGAGAGATGGCTGAGAAGTGCTTTCATCCCTATGATGCTTTTACTGTAGGAGAGGTATTCAATGAGAAGGAAGATGAGATCAAAGATTTTATCGGAGAAAACGGATACTTTTCATCCATGTTTGATTTTGAGGAAACCTGTTACGGAAAGAGCGAGGATGGCTGGTATGCATCCAAACCGTACCTGACTCCGGAAGAGTACAAGAAGTGTATTTTCCATACTCAGAAAAGGATCGGGGATACTGGTATGATCTCCAACATTATTGAGAATCATGATGAGCCAAGAGGTGTCTGTCACTATATTTCTCCGGAAGACCGCTGTCCGGATTCAAGGAAGCTCCTGGCAGGTGTTTATTTCCTGCTGAAGGGAATTCCGTTTATTTATCAGGGGCAGGAGATCGGTATGGAAAATATGGAGTTTACTTCTATGGACCAGATCGATGACATCAGTACCATCGATGAATACCAGGTAGCGCTCCGTGCCGGATGCAGTGAAAAAGAAGCGCTTGATGCTGCTTCCGCATTTTCCAGAGACAATGCCAGAACTCCGGTACAGTGGAGCGCAGAGAAAAATGCGGGATTTTCAAAAGGAGAGCCGTGGCTTGGGGTTAATCCGAATTATAAGGAGATCAATATAGAGTCCCAGTTAACGGACAGTGACTCCCTCCTTTCTTTCTACAAAAAGCTGACTGCACTGAGAAAAGCTCCGGAATATAAAGAAACGCTTGTATACGGAACATTCGCTCCATATCAGGAAGAACAGAAGAATCTGATCGCATATACAAGAAATGGTGAGAAAAATCTTCTGATCCTGGGAAATATGCAGGCACAGTCACAGAAGGTATCTTTGCCGGGAGAAGTGAAAAAGGTGCTTCTGAATAATCAGAAAGCTGTGGAGATCACAGAAAAGGAGATTGTTTTGAAACCGTATCAGTTTATCGTTCTGGAGACAGCTGACTAATGCGGCGTCAGAACAGCAGAGAAAAAACAATAGCTATTTAGCTGACAGTCTGTTAAAATAAATGTTCGGCTGAAAAAACAGCCGTAAAGAAAGAGAATGAGAATTCAGAAGGGAATAAAGTATGCTGAAGATAAAGAATTATGTAAAGGCAGAAAGCCTTGAACAGGCATATGAACTGAACCAGAAAAGAACAGCCTGTGTGCTGGGCGGTATGGTCTGGCTGAAAATGGGAAACCGGAACATCATGACAGCCATTGATCTGTCAGGTCTTGGGCTGGATACTATTACAGAAACAGAAGAAGCATTTGTGATCGGCTGCATGACACCACTTCATGCGCTGGAAACCCATAAAGAGCTGAATGCCTATACAAACGGTGCTATCCGGGAAAGTGTACGGCACATTGTGGGTGTGCAGTTTCGAAACTGTGCCACAGTGGGCGGAAGTATTTTCGGAAGATTCGGGTTTTCCGATGTACTGACCATGTTTCTGGCACTGGATACCTGGGTGGAGCTGTATAATGGCGGAACCATTCCGCTGGCACAGTTTGCATCCATGGAAAAGGATAACGATATCCTGGTAAATATCATTGTAAAAAAACAGCCGCTGAACAGTGTGTACTTAAGTCAGCGGAACAATTCCACAGATTTTCCTGTGCTCACCTGTGCGGCCGCTCTTATTGACGGAAAAGCAAGAACTGTCATTGGGGCCAGACCCGGAAAAGCAATGATCGTGGAAGATGAAGAGGGAATTTTAAAAGATTTTGTACAGATGAATGTACAGCAGAAAAAGGATGCAGCAGCTTCTTTTGCTGCATATGCAGCGGAACATGTTCCTACAGACAAGAACATGCGTGCTTCAAAAGAATACAGGAGTCTTCTTGTGAAAGTCCTCACGAGAAGAGCCTGGGAAGAGATCGGAGGGAGAGCAGAATGAATATCACTTTCTGGCTGAATGGTGTAAAACGGCAGGCAGAGGTACGTCCGGATGAACTGCTTCTGGATTTCCTGCGGAAAAACAGCTGTTACAGCGTAAAACGTGGCTGTGAGACTGCAAACTGTGGTCTCTGTACTGTGCTGATGGATGAACGTCCGGTACTGTCCTGCTCCATGCTGGCTGCCCGCGCAGACGGGAAACGGATCGTGACTCTGGAGGGAATGCAGGAGGAAGCAAAGGAATTCGGAGCTTTTATGGCAAATGAGGGAGCAGAGCAGTGCGGTTTCTGCAATCCGGGATTTATCATGAATGTATTTGCCATGTTAAAGGAACTGGAAGATCCCACAGAAGAGGATATCCTGGAGTATCTTTCCGGAAATCTGTGCCGTTGCTCGGGATTTGTGGGACAGACCAGAAGTATCCTGAAATTTCTTGACTATAAAAAAGGACAGGAGGAAGGAAAATGAAATACGTAAACAAGCCAGTGCCAAAAACAGATGCAATGTCGCTGGTAACCGGAAAACCGGTCTATACCGATGATCTTGCACCTTCTGACTGCCTGATCGTCAAGATCTTAAGAAGTCCTCATGCAAATGCCTGGGTGGAAGAAATCAAGACAGATGCGGCAAAGAAGATCGAGGGGATTGCCTGTGTTCTGACCTATGAGGATGTTTCTCACAAAAGATTTACTCTGGCCGGACAGACAGCGCCTGAGATCAGTCCATGGGATCGTTATATCATAGATAAGCATGTGCGTTTTGTAGGTGATCCGGTTGCCATCGTAGCTGGTGAGACAGAAGAGGCAGTAGATAAAGCCCTGAAACGCATTAAGGTAAAATATCGTGTGGAGGAAGCAGTTCTGGATATCCACACAGCCAAGGATAATCCCATTCTGGTGCACCCGGAGGATGACTGGTATATGCCGATCCCGGCCGGCGGAGATAATAAGCGTAATCTCTGTTCCTCCAATGTAGAAGAAGTGGGTGATGTGGATGCTATGCTGGAGAAATGTGCGTATACAGTAGACCAGGTTTACCACACAAAGGCAAATCAGCAGACCATGATGGAGACCTTCCGCACCTACTGTTATATGGACCATTTTCAGAGACTGACGGTGGTTTCTTCCACCCAGATCCCGTTTCATATCCGAAGGATCGTAGGAAACGCGCTGAACATTCCTTCTTCCAAAGTTCGTGTGATCAAGCCGCGTATCGGCGGGGGCTTTGGTGCAAAACAGTCTTCTGTCAGTGAGGTTTTCCCGGCATTGGTAACATGGGTTACCGGGCGTCCGTCCAAAATCGTTTTTTCCAGAAAGGAATCCATGATCGCGTCTTCTCCGCGTCATGAGATGGAAGTCCATATCCGTATGGGTGCAGACGAAAGCGGTATTGTAAAGGCAATCGATCTTTATACTCTTTCCAACACCGGTGCCTATGGAGAGCATGGGCCTACAACCGTAGGACTTTCAGGCCACAAATCCATTGCGCTGTATCGTCATACGGAAGCTTACCGTTTTGCTTATGATGTTGTTTACACCAATATGCAGGCAGCTGGCGCTTATCGTGGCTATGGTGCCACACAGGGTATTTTTGCTGTGGAGTCCGCAGCAGATGAGCTGGCTCATAAGATGGGGATGGATCCGGTAAAATTCCGTGAGCTGAACATGCCTATGGAGGGAGAGGCACTTCCGGGATATCCGGATGTACCGGTCAATGGCAGCTGTACCATGGATAAATGTCTTGCCCGTGCAAAGGAAATGATCGGATGGGATGAGAAATATCCGTTCCGTGATATGGGTAACGGTAAAGTACGGGGTGTCGGCATTGCTATGGCCATGCAGGGCTCATCTATTGCAGGGATCGATGTCGGCGGAGCAGACATTAAATTAAATGAGGATGGTTCCTATACCCTGGCACTTGGATGTTCTGATATGGGAACCGGCTGTGATACCATTCTTGCTCAGATGGCAGCAGACTGTCTGGATACAGATATGAAAAATATCGTGGTATTCAGTGTGGATACAGATATTTCTCCTTATGATTCCGGTTCTTATGCATCTTCCACAACCTACGCTACCGGAAATGCCGTGATCCAGGCCTGCGGAGAACTCAGAAAGAGAATCCACGCTTTTGGCGCACAGATGCTTGGAGTATCTGCAGAGGATTCTGATTTTGACGGAGAAAAAGTCCGCACAGAAGACGGAAAAGAGGTAACGCTGCAGCAGATCGCAGGAAAAGCGACCTGCGGAGTCTGCAGTGAGCTTCAGGTCGTAAAAGAATATTCTTCTCCGATCTCTCCGCCACCGTTTATGGTAGGTGCCGCTGAAGTGGAGGTCGATAAAGAGACCGGACAGATCGACGTCATTGATTATGTGGGCGTGATCGACTGTGGAACCCCGATCAATCCAAATCTTGCCAGAGTGCAGGCAGAAGGCGGTATCGGTCAGGGAATCGGAATGGTTCTGTATGAGGATGTGCAGTATACAGATAAGGGAAAGATCCGTAATAATTCTTTTATGCAGTATAAGATCCCCAACCGTATGGATATTCCGAAGGTGCGGATCGAGTTTGAGAGCAGCTACGAGAAGACAGGTCCTTTCGGTGCAAAATCCATTGGTGAGCTTGTGATCGATACACCTTGTCCGGCTATTGCCAATGCAGTTTATAATGCAACAGGTGTACGTGTCCGAGAACTTCCGATCACTCCGGAGAAGGTTGCAATGGGAATCCTTGCCAGAGAAACCGGAGAGAAGGTGTGAAATGCAGGAGCTGATACTGGCAATTGCCGGACTGATCCTGGAGCTGCTGGTATTTTTCTGTGCAGGAAGTCTGCTGACACGGATACTGAAAATTAAGGCGGAAATAACCATGGAACTGGTCCTGGGATATCTTCTGTATTTTGCGGCTTTTGAGATACTTGCAGTTCCTATGACACTGAAATGGGTAAAACTGAGTGCCTTTTCGTATCTGTGGATGGCGATCATGGCAGCTTGTGTACTGGCTGCATGTCTGTTCGCGCATAAACTTTGGAAGGGACAGCTGGACCGGATAGGAGAAACATTTCGGAAACATTCACTGCTGCTGCTTTTGATCGCTGCGGCAGTGATCCTGCAGTGTTTTCTGGTGGCTGCATATCAGGACGTTACTGCAGATGCAACACATTATATTGGTGCAGTAAGCACTTCTGTGTATACAGACACTCTTGCCCGATACAGTCCGCTTACCGGTGTGATCCAGAGAAATTTTAATCTCCGCTATGATCTTTCTGCATATCCGATGAACAATGCGGTGTGGTGTGTCCTTCTGGGCATCCACCCGATCGTTCAGTCCAAGGTCGTGATGTCTGTGATCAACATGCTGATGATCAATCTTCTGATCTACCAGATCGGAAAAAGCCTTTTTCGTGGAGATGAAAAAAAAGCAGACCTGATGGTTCTTTTTGTGTGCCTGATGCAACTGTTTTCTTTTTCTATCTATACAACAGGAACCTTTGCGTTTATGCGGGTTTATGAAGGGAAGGCCCTGCTGGCAAATATTTCCATTCCGGCGGCGCTTCTGGTAAGTATACGTCTCTGGCTCAACAAAGATGGCAGAAATAAAGAAAGCTGGGTGCTGCTTTTCATTGCGGCCGTCAGTGCGCTGACGTTTTCAGGATCCTCCCTTATTTATCCGGCAGTAGTCAGTACGGCGATCCTTCCGGTGATGGTGCTGAAGAAAAAGCTTTCCTACGCAGTTCCCTATGCGCTTTGTATGCTGCCGGGATTTTTGTATGCCCTGGTTTATTTTTCGGCAAAGCTTGGATGGATCGCATTTCCGGCATCATAGGAAACTGGGAAGATACCATGGATAGGAGAAGAAAATGACGGGAGTAACAATCGAAGAACTGGGACTGCGTTTTGTGCAGATCTGTATGGAGAATTACTGGAGTGGCTGTCTGCTGCCTGTATTTTTTCTGGCAGGTGTACTCTGGGATATTTTTTACCGCAGGAGAAAAGAATCCAGAGTGTTCCTGTATTATCTGGTCTTTCTGGCACTTACGGTATATAATCCGGTTCTTGTAAAATATGTGATACCAAAGGTGCATTTTGAAAGTGAATATTATCGTTTTATCTGGATCCTTCCGGTGATCCCGGGTGCTGCCTATTATGTTGTACGGATCGTGGAAGCGGTAAGGTTTCGATGGCTGAAAGTTGTAACAGCGCTGATCCTTGCGGCAGTGATCGTCACTACGGGGACACCTGTGCCCGGCATTGCAAAAGATTATGTGATGGCGGAAAATATCTATAAAGTCCCGAATGAGCTGCGTTCAGTATGCGATGTGATCCATCAGGACTGCGATAAAGAACAACCCAAGGTTGTTTTTGACAATGAGCTGAATCTGGTGGCAAGACAGTATGATCCTTCACTGATCCTTGTTCTGGATCGTAATTTTACCCTGTATCGTGCAGGAAGTACTGTGGTAGGAAACTACGAAAACAGCAAGGCCTACCAGATCCAGAAAGTGATCATGGATGTGATAAGTTATCAGATGGATGTAGGAATCGATAAGTTCCGGCAGGTATTGAAAAGAACGGAAACCGATTATCTCGTTCTTCCGGTAAATCTTACAAATCATGACTATATCCGTCAGGCAGGATGTACCCCTGTTGCGCAGACAGAAAAATATGTGGTATACAGGTTTGAAGGGTGAATGTGTTCACCCTTCTGGCCTGGGAAAATGACTAAAGTGCGTAAAATGATACTGAGAACGGAGTGAACAGCAACCATAAAATGTGTGATGAATATGTACTGTTTAAAAAAATCTTTACAATTTCATGGATTTGTGTTAAAATCATAAACAGTGTAAACCTACTTTGATAATTTCATACCTGAATTTAGAAGTTATGTTTTTCATTATGCACCTGTAGCTCAGTGGATAGAGCAGTGGTTTCCGGTACCATGTGCGGGGGTTCGATTCCCTTCAGGTGTGTTACCCGGAACAGTGGGAATTGTTCCGGCGTGTTGTTATGATAAGGAGGACAAAAACTTGGATGATTTCAGAGAATGGTTATCAGATAACCTTCGCTATTTTATGTTAGGCGGAGCCATTCTGGTGATCGTGCTTGTTCTGATCTTTGGCGTCCGCGCCTGTGTTGGAGGTAAGAAGGGGAATTCCAATGAAGATCAGACAACAGCCCAAAGTAACCAGGAAAATGATCCTTCTTCTCCGGCAAATGATGGGGAGACAGACGAGAAGAAAGACGCCAGTCCCGCGGCAGATACGGATGCGGAGACAACCATGGAAAAAGCCAGCACGGAAGTAACCGAGCTGATTCAGAGCTATTATAAAGCTTTTGGGGAAAAAGACATTGCAACACTTAAGACGATCGAGGACGGATTTACGCCGGCTGACGAATCGCAGGTTAATTCAAGGGATTATATTGATGGGTATGAAGTACAGAATGTTTACGCTAAGAAGGGACTGACGGACGATTCGTATGTCGTTTATGTAGTCTTTAATTATATCTGTACTGGAATTGAGACTCCGGTTCCGGCACTGAGCCAGTTTTACGTGGAGACGGGCAGTGACGGCAATCTGAAGATCAAAGGTGGTGCTGATGACGATGCAGATATCAGTGCCTATGTGAAAAAACTGGAATCCGAGAAGGATGTGCAGGAGCTTATCACAAAGGTAAAGGCAGACTATGAAGCTGCGCAGGAGAGTGATTCCTCTCTGGCAGAATTCCTTCAGGGCCTTGGTGAAGATGCCAGTGCTTCCGCAGATGCAGGGACAATGCTTACAGTTACAGAGGATTGTAATGTTCGTGCTTCCGCAGATTCAGAGGGTGAGGTTATCGGTGGTTTTTCTGCAGGAACGGAAGTTGAAAAGAAGGGGCAGGAAGGCGACTGGATACAGGTTGATTATGATGGGCAGACCGGTTATGTCTATAGTGGTCTGTTAGAATAATAAGGGTTAACAAAAATGCAGGTTCCGGAAGAACCTGCATTTTTGTTGTTCTGATATAACGAAAGATCATTTTTTGAGTGAACCGTCTGCTGCCAATGTGTATTTTTTTCCATTTACGGTGATGGTTCCGGTCTGCATGATTCCGTCTTCGTCCAGATAATAACGTTTTTTGCCCAGGGTGATCCAGCCGGTCTGCATGATCCCATCCTTGTTGAAATAATATCGATGAGCATCTGTATCGGTAAGCCATCCGGTATAGGCGGTTCCGTCAACCATAAATTTCCAGTTGGTACCATCCGGTGTCCAGACTCCGTTTTCTGCCTCCGGCGAAACCTGTTCTGTTTCGGGAATCTCTGTGGGAACAGGAGACGGTGTGGCGGAAGGTGAGGGAGCGCCGGAAGATATAGATGCATCTGTATGGTGATCGCGATCTGAACCTGGTTCAATAGCCGAAATATCGCTTGTATTTACGGAAATTACGGAAGTACTGCTGTTTTCAAAAGGACCGGCCGATGACTGGGTAAAGAGAATACCGCAGATCAGACACAGGAAAACAGTGATAAAGATCAGCAGCCGTTTTATACGTGGAGTACGTTCTGACATGTTTTTCCTCCTGATATTTAAGTGCATTTCTGTTTATCATACAATAATGAGCAAGAAAATACAAGAAAAATAACCGGTTGCGAACACCTGAGAAAAAATATATAATAGAACAATGGACGAAAAAATCAGAATCAATAAATATTTAAGCGATATAGGAGTCTGCTCAAGAAGAGAGGCAGACCGACTGACAGAAGCGGGGAGAGTTACTGCCAATGGAGAACTGGTTTCCACAGGAATGAAGATCCTCCCGGATGCGGAGATCTGTATTGACGGAAAGCCTGTAAAAAAACAGAAAAAAAAGATCCTGCTTCTTTTTCATAAACCAAAAGGGATTGTCTGTAGCACCAGACAACAGCGGAATGAGATGACAGTAACAGAATATCTGGATTATCCGGTGCGGGTTTATCCCATAGGACGGCTGGATAAAGATTCCGAAGGCCTGCTTCTCCTTACCAATGAAGGAGATCTGGTGAACCGCATCATGAAGGCGGGAAACTATCATGAAAAGGAATATCAGGTAACCGTGAATAAACCGGTGACAGAAGAATTTATCCGTGGCATGAGTGGCGGGGTGCCGATCCTCGATACGGTCACACGTCCCTGCAAGGTCACAAAAACAGGTAAGAACAGTTTTTGTATCATCCTTACCCAGGGTCTGAACCGCCAGATCCGTCGTATGTGTGAATATTTCGGATATAAAGTCGTAACACTGAAACGTGTTCGGATCATGAATCTGCACCTTGATGGCCTGGAAGAGGGGAAATATCGTGAGATCCGGCCGGAAGAACGAAAAGAACTGGAGGAAATGCTTTCCTCCGGAAAATCAAAAAAAAGGACGGGAGGAAGCCATGAACGAATCATCCATAAAAAAAATGAAAGAGCTGGGAGAAAAACTCCGGGAAGCGTCCAGGGCCTATTATCAGGAAGACAGGGAGATCATGTCCAACGTGGAGTACGACGCCCTGTACGACACTCTGAGCGCGCTGGAGAAAGAAACAGGGATCGTTCTGGCAGACAGTCCAACCGTTAATGTAGGATATGAGGCAGTGGAACAGCTTCCCAAGGAGGAACATGAGAGACCGATGCTGTCTCTGGACAAGACTAAAGAGAGAGAAGCTTTGAGAGAGTTTATAGGGGAACATCCTACACTTTTATCCTGGAAGCTGGATGGCTTGACGATCGTGCTTACCTATGAAAACGGAGAGCTTATAAAGGCAGTTACCAGGGGGAATGGTATTGTGGGAGAGGTTATTACCAATAATGCCAGAGTATTTAAGAACATACCCCTGAAAATTTCTTTTAAAGGGAGACTGGTCCTTCGCGGAGAAGCCATCATTACCTATTCGGATTTTGAAAAGATCAACGAAACCATCGGAGATGCAGACGCCAAATACAAAAATCCCAGAAATCTCTGCAGTGGTTCTGTCCGTCAGCTGAATAATGAAATTACAGCGAAGAGAAACGTACGGTTTTATGCTTTTTCTTTAGTGAGTGCGGAAGGTGTGGATTTCCGAAATTCCAGGGAGGTGCAGTTCCGGTGGCTGAATGAACAGGGCTTTGAGGTTGTGGAATATCGAAAAGTCACAGCAGAAACTCTGGATGAAGCGATGGATTACTTTGCGGAAGCAGTTACGACCAATGATTTTCCGTCAGATGGGCTTGTGGCATTGTATGATGATATTGCTTACGGAGAATCTCTGGGAACTACGGCCAAGTTTCCAAGGAATGCCATGGCATTTAAATGGGCCGATGAGATGCGTGATACGAGACTTCTGGAGATTGAGTGGAGCCCGTCCAGGACCGGATTGATCAATCCGGTAGCAATTTTTGAGCCGGTGGAACTGGAAGGCACCACAGTGAGCAGAGCCAGTGTGCATAACATCAGTATCATGAAAGAACTGAAACTGGGGATCGGAGATACCATTCGTGTATACAAAGCAAATATGATCATTCCTCAGATCGCGGAAAATCTGACCGGAAGCGGCAATGCACCGATCCCGCATAACTGCCCGGCCTGCGGACAGGAAACGATAGTGAAGAAAGAAAACGATGTGGAATGTCTTTTCTGCGTCAATCCGGGGTGCCCGGCCAAGAAGATCAAGTCCTTTGGGCTTTTTACAAGCAGGGATGCCATGAATATCGACGGACTTTCCGAGGCAACACTGGAGAAATTTATTGCCAGGGGATTTATCCATGACTTTGGCGATATTTTTGAGATCAGCCGGTATAAAGATGAGATTGTGGAAATGGAGGGCTTTGGGCAGAAATCCTATGATAATCTTATGGAAAGTCTGGAACGGGCGAAAGAGACTACACTTCCAAGGGTGATCTACAGTCTTGGGATCGCAAATATCGGTCTGGCTAATGCAAAAGTGATCTGCCGCCATTTTGACAATGATCTGGACAGGATACGTCATGCCAGTCTGGAAGAGGTCAGTGATATTGATACCATCGGGCCGGTCATTGCCGGAAATCTGGTAGCTTATTTTAAGGATGAGGATAACAATCGCCGCCTGGATCATCTGATGAGCTTTCTTCATATTCAGGAGGACAGTCCCAAACAGGAACAGATCTTTGAAGGAATGAATTTTGTGATCACAGGAAGTCTGGTGCACTTTGGAAATCGAAGTGAGGCCAAAGAGCTGATCGAATCCCTGGGAGGCAAGGTTACCGGTTCAGTTACCAAAAAGACCAATTATCTGATCAATAACGACATCCAGTCAAATTCATCCAAAAACAAAAAGGCAAGAGAACTGGGGATTCCGATCCTTTCAGAAGAAGATTTTCGGAAACTTGCCGGAGTACAGTAAAGGCCGTACAGACTGGAGATACTTTTTATCTGAAGAAAAAAGCCAAGCGGCTCCTTTATAAGAGACGCTTCATATATAAGGAGGGCAAACAATGCCGATCAAAACACAGGGGGATCTTCCGGTAAAGGAGATCCTGGAGAGAGAAAATATATTTGTAATGGACGAAAAACGTGCCATGCACCAGGATATCCGTCCGATCCAGATTCTGATCCTGAATCTGATGCCGCTGAAAGAAGAAACAGAGCTGCAGCTTCTGCGTTCTCTTTCCAATACACCGCTGCAGGTGGATGTAACATTTATGGCTGTGGAGAGCCATGAAGCGAAGAATACATCACTCAGCCATCTGAACAAGTTTTATGAAACGTTCACCGATATAAAGAAACGTAAATTTGATGGAATGATCATTACAGGAGCACCGGTGGAGCAGATGCCTTTTGAGGAAGTGGATTACTGGAATGAGCTGACTGAGATCATGGATTGGACTGAGAAGCATGTGACTTCCACAATCTTTCTCTGCTGGGCAGCGCAGGCCAGTCTCTATCATTTTTATGGTCTGGAGAAAAAACCTCTGGATAAAAAAATGTTCGGACTTTTCCAGCACAGGGTACTGAACCGTAAGATCCCGCTGGTCCGGGGCTTTGATGATGTATTTCTTGCGCCGCATTCCAGACACACAGAAGTTCCCATTGCAGATATCCATGCATGCAAAGACCTTACAGTCCTGGCGGAAAGCGAAGAGGCTGGTCTGTTCCTTGCAATGGCGGAGGGAGGCCGTAAAATCTTTGTTATGGGACATCCGGAATACGACCGCGTGACTTTGGATGGCGAATATAAGAGAGACCTTGCCAAGGGTCTGCCTATTGAAATCCCAAAAAACTATTACAAAGATGACGATCCAAACAACAAACCACTCCTCACCTGGAGAGCCCATGCCAACAATCTGTATACGAACTGGCTGAATTATTACGTATACCAGAGTACTCCGTATGACCTGTACGGGACACCGGATTTTAGGGAACTGTAAGAAATATGAAATAAGTATTGGCATAAGCCCATAAATCGTAGATAAAGCTATGATTTATGGGTTTATTTTAGATTGTCGCTCACGAATATCTTCCCTGAAAAATTTTCCTACAAAATGTAGGAATAAATGCAATGTTTATGGTATGAAATGCGGCTGGCTTTTTGCATTTATTTTGATACAATTATTACATAAAAGACATGGAACTGAAATAAGAATTTTTGGTTACTGTTCATTGGTAATATTCCGCGAGGTGATTTTTGTGAGCAAAGGTCACAGAAAACCCGGGAAATACCGCGTGAATTTATGAGATTAGCATAAATTTTGTATATCGCGAAGCGCGTTGCTGAGAACGGAGAGAACAGTAACAGTTCTTGATGCAGGCCAGAATATGTTAACGGGAGGATAAATAATATGATAATCATAGGTGAAAAGATCAATGGATCTATCCCCTCTGTGGCGGAGGCGATCGCAAACAGAGATGCAGAATTCATCAAGCAGCGGGCACTTGCTCAGGCAAACTCAGGAGCAAGCTATATCGATTGCTGCGCATCTGTTCCGGAAGCAGAAGAAGTAGAAACCTTGAAATGGATGATCGACTGTATTCAGGAAGTGACAGATCTTCCGATTTCCATAGACAGTCCCAGCGCAGATGTTCTTACAGAAGCTTACAAATTCTGCAGAAAACCGGGTATTTTTAACTCTGTATCCGGTGAGGGAGATAAGATCGATAAGATTTTTCCTCTTATGGCACAGCCTGAAAATAAAGGGTGGCAGGTTATCGCACTTCTAAGCGATGATACAGGTATCCCCAAAAGTGCGGAAGACAGGCTGAAGGTATTTGACAAGATCATGGCAAAAGCAAAAGAGTACGGAATTTCACCGGATCGTATCCATATTGATCCATTGGTTGAGATGCTCTGTACATCTGAAGATGGTATTGCGATGAACGTGGAAGTAATTTCAAGTGTTCGTAAACAGTATCCGATGATCCACATTACAGCGGCGATCAGCAACATTTCCTTCAATCTGCCGGTACGTAAGCTTATCAATTTCGGATTTGTGGTACTTGCAATGAATGCCGGCCTTGACAGCGCGATCATGGATCCTACAAACAGAGATATGCTTGGACTTGTATATGCAACAGAGGCATTGCTTGGTCTGGATGATTACTGTATGGAATACATCGGAGCATACAGAGAAGGTCTGATCGGACCTGTAAAAAAATAAATAAAACGCATATGCGGAATGCGGATAAAAAATAAAAAGCGGAGGTGTTTGATTATGTCAAAAATCACAGAAGTAGCAGAATTGGTAGAAAAAGGAAAAGCAAAACTTGTAGGTGCAGCTGTACAGTCAGCTCTTGATGAAGGCTGTGAGGCAACAGAGATTCTTAACAGCATGATCGATGCAATGGCTGTTGTAGGTGAAAGATTTAAAAACGGAGAAATCTTTGTTCCGGAAATGCTGGTAGCAGCCCGTGCAATGAAAAAAGGTGTTGAGGTTCTGAAACCGCATCTTGCATCCGGCGCTACAGGAAGTATGGGAAAACTTATCATCGCTACTGTAGCAGGAGATCTTCATGATATCGGGAAGAATCTTGTTGCGATGATGATCGAAAGTGCCGGCTTTGAAGTTATTGATCTCGGTGTTGATGTACCTGCATCGAAGGTTATTGAATGTTACAAAGAAAATCCGGATGTTAAGGTAATTGCACTTTCAGCGCTGCTCACAACTACAATGCCGGCTCTGAAGGATACAGTTGCAGCACTTAATGCGGAAGATTTCAGAAGCAATGTTAAGATCATGGTTGGAGGAGCACCGATCACGAAGGAATTTGCAGATGAGATCGGCGCAGATGGATATTCAGAAGATGCAGCAAGCGCAGCAGTTCTTGCAAAAGCTTTGGCAGCATAAGGGAAAATAAAACGGGCCGCTCTGTATTGTCTGTGCATGGCATAGACGGCAGAGCGGCTTTTGCTTTACAGTGACCATCGGAGGGATAAAAATGTACCGAATAAAATTTATCAGGGAGGAAAAGGAGATCCTGGTGGAACCGGGTACCAGGATCCTTGAGGCGGAAAGAAAAGCAAAGCTGGTTCCTGATGCACCTTGCGGAGGCCGGGGAAAGTGCGGGAAATGTCGTGTTAAAATAGAGGATCACATGGTGCTTGCATGTCAGACGGAAATCCACAGTGACCTTGAAGTAGATACATTGTCCGGATGCCGGGAAGAGGAGATCCTTACAGAAGGAATGCAGAGACCGGTTGCGTTCAGGCCTGATCTGAAACAGAAAAAAGTTATTCTTGAGAAACCGGAGACAGGAGATAACCGCTCTGAATGGCAGCGGCTGACAGAGCAGCTGGATGTGGAAAAACCTGTTCTGCCTGATACTGAAATTGCATCGAAGCTTTACGGCTGCAGAAAAGAAGCAGAAGAATGGTATGTGATCTGTGCAGGAAATGAAATCTTGGATATCAGCAGAGAAGAGAAAAAAATCTGTTTTGCGGCTTTTGATATAGGTACAACGACGGTGGTCGGCTATCTTATGGATGCATTAACCGGGAAGCAGCTGGCTCTGAAGAGCAGAATGAACCCACAGACTCAGTATGGCGCAGATGTGATCATGCGTGCGGATCATGCTCTGGAGCATGGCGTAGAGCAGCTGTCCGGTTGCATACGAAATGCGGTTGATGAAATGCTCCAGGAACTGGCAGAGGAAGCAGGAAGAAGCAGATCAGATATCTGTCAGGTATCAGTGGTAGGAAATACCTGCATGCATCATCTTTTTCTTGGGATTTCTCCGGCATCGCTGGTCCATGCGCCGTATAATCCGGCGATCAGTCAGGGACTTACACTGAATGCAGAGCAATATGGGCTCCATATCCACAGAAAGGGGCAACTGCTTATACTGCCTGATATAGCCGGGTATGTAGGGGCAGATACCTGTGGCTGCATTTTGACGCTCAGACAGGATCAGCAGAACGAGATCAGCCTTATGATCGATATTGGAACGAACGGGGAGATGGTCCTCGGAAATAAAACGAGATTAGCCTGCTGTTCAACAGCTGCCGGTCCGGCATTTGAAGGTGCGAAGATCGAGTGCGGGATGCGCGGAGGAGCAGGAGCAGTAGATCATGTAGTATACAAAGATGGAAAATGGGAATACACAACCATAGGAAATAAGGCTCCGGCAGGCTTATGCGGCTCAGGTCTGATCGATCTTGTGGCACAGCTGTACCTGGCTGGTTTTATTGATGAAAGTGGCCATCTGGAAAGCGGCCAGGAAAAGGCAGGAGTGTTTGTGCTAGTACCTCCGGAAAAGTCGGGGAATGACAGGGGCGTTTATCTGACACAGAAGGATATCGGAGAGGTGCAGCTGGCAAAAGCGGCTATCGCAGCGGGAATTTTTCTCCTTATGAAAAGACTGGAGATCACGGAAAAGGATATTAAACGGGTCTATCTTGCCGGTGCATTCGGCAATTACATGAATCCGGAAAGTGCGGCGGTGATCGGGATGTTCCCGGCCGGGCTGCTGCCCAGGATACAGCCGGTGGGAAATGCAGCCGGAGAAGGTGCCAGGATCGCGCTTCTGAATGAAGAGGAAAGAAAAGAAATGGATCGGATTGTCAAAAATATGGATTTTGTGGAGCTGGCAGCTTCGCCGGAGTTCCAGGACTGTTTTGTGGATGGCTTATGCTTTCCGTAATGCGAGGAGAATGGATATGCTAAATATAAAAGAACTGGAAGAAATGGGAAAAAAGGCAGGATTTTCCCATGTAGCGCTTCTGAAGAGCGATTCGATCGAGCTTATGCCGGAAGTAAGGGAAATGTGCAAAAATAATACCTGCCATATGTATGCAAAACGCTGGAGCTGTCCTCCTGGATGCGGAGATCTTGAAGTATGTAGAAAAAATATAGAAAAGTACAGGGAAGGCATTATTGTCCAGACAGTGGGGAAACTGGAGGATCCTCTGGACGGAGAGACGATGATGGAGACAGAAGCGGTTCATAAACAGAATTTTTATGAATTTGAAAAAGTGCTCAGAGAAAGATGGCCGGGCATGCTCCCCATAGGGGCCGGGTGCTGTACAAAATGTAAAACGTGTACATATCCGGATGCTCCATGCCGTTTCCCCGAACAGGCATTTTCTTCGATGGAAGCCTATGGAATGCTGGTAACACAGGTATGCCAGGCAAATGGTCTGGAATACTATTATGGTCCCTGCACGATCGCCTATACCAGCTGCTATCTTCTTGAATAGAACAGGAGTGAAAAAATGAATGACAGAGAACGGGAGGCATATCTGAACAGGATCGGATATGAGGGGGAATTAAGAACAGATAAAAAATGTCTGGAAAAGATAATGGAACTTCATCTATGCAGTATTCCCTTTGAAAATCTGGAAGTTTTTGACGATGGAAGGGTTCCTTCTCTGAGGTCGGAAGATATTTATGAGAAGATCATTGTCAGAAAACGAGGCGGATATTGCTTTGAGCTGAATAAATTGTTTTATGAGCTTCTGAAAGCTTTGGATTTCCGTGTGATCCCTGTGGCGGTAAGGATATTGTGGAACCGGGAAGAGCTTCCGCCGGTCCTGCACCGGGCAACGCTTGTTATTTTTGAGGAAGGAAGCTATTACTGTGATGTAGGATACGGAGGCCCCGGACCCAAGAAGCCGGTTCTTATGAAGGATGGTATCCACAGAGAAAAAAACGGATGGTACCGTGTTAACATGAAACCGGGAAATACAAACGGAGAGATTCTTGTTGAACGAAAGAAAGAAGAAAAATATCTGCCAATACTCAGATTTTCACAGATTCCTGCAGTAGAAGCAGATTTTGAACTGTTGAATTTCTATTGTGCAAAATCTCCGGATGTATTGTTTACCAGAAAAAGAGTGGTGAGCATTTGCAGACCGGAAGGAAGTGTTGCGCTGACCGGGGATGTTCTTACGATCCAGAAGGAAGATGGATCCATTGAAACGAAAATAAGCGATTCGGAAGAAACCATCAGGCTATGGATGGAACATTATTTCGGATTGGAGTTTTTACAGATATAAACAGAAAAAAGGACCAGGTTGTCAGGTGACAGTCTGGTCCTTTTCCTGCAGAAGAAAGCAGAGCTGCAGAAGAAGCCGGTCTTTCGGATCATCCAGATCAATCTTTGTGAGCTTCCGGATGCGCTCCAGGCGGTAGGTCAGGGAGCTTCTGTGTATAAAAAGCTCACGGGCTGTCTGAAGAGAATTGCGTTCGTGCTCCAGATAGACCTTGAGTGTGTGATACAGTTCAGTATTGTTTTTTCGGTCATAATTCTGCAGTGCATCCAGCCGTGAAGAGACCAGAAGCTCGGGACTGATCTGATGGCTGATCTGGGAAAGCATATATTCCAGAAGATAAGCATCAAAATGATAGCACCAGACCATGCTCTGGCTTTTTTTGCCCAGGCGCAAGGCGGAAACAGCCTGAATATAGCCCTGAGGGATCAGGAAAAAATCACGAAATTCAGAGCTTACTCCCATTTTAAAAAGCCCTTCGCGCATGATGATCGCAAGTGAACTGATAACATCGGAAGATACAGAGTGCTTAAAGGACAGATTAACGATCACAACGATTCCCTGCTGATAGGTAAAGGCCAGACCTTCCGGGATCTGGGCTTCAATGTGTCCAAGTGTGGCGATGGAAGAGTGCATACGGTCATCTTGCTGCTGGGTTTCCAGACGAAGTACAAGATACCGGTCATGACGGTTCCAGTTCAGATACTGAATCTGATCGGTAACTGCCTGTAGCTCTGTGAGCTTTCCGGAAAGATACTCCGTGAAAAACTGCCGGGAGTCATTTCCCATTGAGATCTGGAACAGATTGTGCCGACGGATACACAGTTCGATAAAGGAGCCAAGATACTCAAGAGCAGAAAAATGCCCGGGCTGTATCTCCGTCTGAAGCTCATCCACACAAATCCGACCCTGATAATTGCCGCTGACCCAGAGATTCATGTAGAGGATACGGTAACCGCGGAGCTCTTCGGAATAAATATTGGTGCCGTGGGTGATAAGTGTGCGCTGGTATTCGGCGTCAAGCTTGAAATCCTGAATCAGGCTTAAAGGTGCGATGAGTCTTCCTGTACGCTGGTCATGGACCCATTCGGACATACCGGTTACGTGCCGGGGAGAAGAAAGGATATAGAAGTTGGTGTCGTGGGCAAAAACCGGATTATGAAATATATCCAGACTGGCTTCCAGCATCTCATTCAGCGGATCGATACTTCCAAGTGCAAGCTGGAGTTTGCTGTCCCAGTCAGAATATCTGTCAAAGGTCTGCTGTATCTGGTTGAAGATCTCAGAAAAAGAAAGGGTGCCCTTTATGTGAAGGATCCTGCAGCTTTCGGAAAAACAGGAAAGATCACCGGAACCCACCACTACAAATGCGATGTTCTGGTATCGCAGGAAACTTTCGGAAAGAGAATTGCCGAAGACAAGATAAAGGTAGCATGGCTTCAGCAGGGCTCCTGCCTGATATATGCGAAGACCATCCAGCGTCAGGGGGTCTTCACGGCAGAGGATGGAAACATCCTCTTTTTTCTCCGCAAAATCGTCAGCAATGATCTGGAGATTAAGATGGAAGCCGGTATGCGGGCTATTCACGAAATGCTCTCTTTTATTCAAAATATTTCCTCCAATTCATAAAAGCCTTGTATTTATAGGAAATTATAACATATTAGACGGAAAATAAAAAGAAAACGGAGAGAAAATTATTTGTGCATATTTACAATAATAACTGTACAAAAAGTATGAAGCATTGGAGAAAGAATGAAGAAGTGTGCGGATTTACGAACAGGAAAAAAACAACTATACTATAACCATCAAAGGTAACGTGAAGTTGTGGAAATGGCCGGCCCCACAAAAAACAGCGAAGGGGGAAAGAAAATGAGTAAAAATGAAATACCGAAACAAGATCCGAAACAGAAAAAGGGTCTTACAAATGCCCTGAAATATTTCTTTGGTGTTGGTGATGCCGGATTTGTTCTTATGAGTAACATCGAGACATTTTACTTTATGACATTTCTGACGGATCTGGCAGGCTTTGCAGCTGGTGTAGCTGGTGTGATCAATTCCGTATTTACCATTGTTGATGCCTGTCTGTCCTGGCTTTACGGAGGAATCATCAACGGCACAAAAGCAAAGAAATGGGGGCGTTATCGTTCCTGGCTGATCATGGTTCCGTGGATGGTGCCGTTTCTGTATGCATTCATGTTCATACGTGTCAGCGATAATGAATGGGTTTCGGCAGTGGTGATCATTGTCGCATCCATCGCATCTCATGTGGCATGGAATTTCAGCTATGTTGCCAACGCAACCCTGATCAGTGTTGTTGGTAAAACACCGGAAGACAAAGCAACGCTTGCATCCTCCAGGGCAACCTGGAATAACATAGGCGGTCTGTTGTTTTCCTATATGGGTCTTCCATTTGCAACACTTCTTGCCGGATATGTCGGTGAGAAAAATAAATTTGCAGCAGCAGCTTTCTGCCTGGGTATTCTGATGGTCGTAACCTATTTTGCCCATTTCAAGATGACGGAAGGCTATGAAGAGATTGAAACGGAAACAGCAGGAAAGAAAAATGACAAAACAAAGATCACGATCAGAGAGATGTTTGCTTCCCTGTTTCAGAATCCGCCTCTTATGGTCCTGATGCTGGCAGACCTTGCAAAATGGTGTGTGAAATTTGTAACAGCAGCATCAGCTATTTACTATTTCAGGGATGCAATGGGAAATCCGGGACTGATGACCACTTATCTTCTCTGGGTTGCCATCGGTGCCATCATCGGAGCTTTTTCCATGAGATACATTGCAAAAGCAATATCGTCCCGTACAACTATGATCATTGCTTATGCAGGAATGGCAGTATCACTGTTCCTTGTATATATTTTCTATGGAAATGCAATGACAGTGATCGCTCTTATGACACTTGCCCAGTTTTTTTATGGCATGGCTTTTGCAGCTTCACCTGCACTTTATGCTGACACTGTAGTGTATGCAACATGGAAGAGCGGAAAAGATGCATCCGGATGGATCATGGGATTACAGAATCTTCCGCTGAAGATTGCCGTGTTCTTAAGAGGAACGATCCTCAGCGCCTGTCTTGTGGCGGTAGGCTGGAAATCCGGAGTTGTTCTTGAGGGGACGGCTCGTCAGGGAATGACGATTTCCTTTGCGCTTGTTCCGGCTATTTTCTGTCTGGCAGGTCTTCTGCTTCTGGTGTTTGGATTTAAGATCACAAAGGAAAAGGTTCTTCAGTATCAGGCTGAGATTGACGCAAGATCATAAAGATAAGTAATAGAGTATTTTGAAAGATCACAGGATAATAAAGGAGGAAGCATTATGTTGAAAGCATCGGAGATTTTACTTGAAACGATAAAAAAGGACGGCAGGCCGGAAAGACTTCTGAGACAGTATGAGGGTGCGACCTTTTACCCGCCTAACCCGGCAAATAATTATGTGCGTGGAAACCGTCACCGTGGTATGGAGCCTATGAAGGATCTTTTCGGAACTGAGATCCTCTGGCCCCAGGAACAGCTGGCTGCAATGCCACATGTAACAGAGGACAACAAAGTCATTGATGATATCACAGAATGGAAAGAGCAGCTGGTGATCCCGGATATTGTCGGTCAGTGCTCGGATCCGGCTTTATGGGAACCATTTAAACAGAAGGCACAGGAGATAAAGGATTCAGGAAGCCTTTTCATGGCATTTATGCCTACAGGTGTTTTTGAGAGGCTTCACTTCCTGATGGGATTTGAGGATATGCTGGTGAACTTCCTTCTTGAGCCGGAGGATATGATGGATCTCTGCAATGCCATTGGGGAGTACCGTTTTCAGCTTACAAAGCTGATCGTTGATAATCTCCACCCGGATATCATCCTTTCCCACGATGACTGGGGTTCCAAGCAGTCCCTGTTCATCAGTCCGGACACATGGAGAGAATTTATCAAACCACAGTATGAAAGATCCTATAAATATATGAAAGACCATGGAGTGATCATCATGCATCACGCAGATTCCTTCATGGAACCGATCATAGAGGATATGGTTGATCTTGGGATTGACATCTGGCAGGGAACACTTCCGCAGAATGATATTCCGAAGCTCCAGAAACAGCTGAACGGAAGAATGACACTTATGGGTGGAATCGATGCTTCTATTGTAGACCGTGTGGATTCCACAGAAGAAGAGATCCGCAAGGAGGTCAGAAGAGCATGTGAGGAGTATGCACCACACGGACATTTCATTCCATGTATTACCTATGGAGGTCCCGGTTGTCTGTTCCCTCATGTAGATTCAATTATTGATGACGAGATTGAAAAATATAATAAAGAGGTGTATGGAATTTAACCGAATGCGGGATTCGGATATCCGCTTGAACTGAAAAAACTGTTCTGCAATTTAATACAATATTGCAGAACAGTTTTTTGCTTGTAGTGCGCCCGGCGGCGCACGTTTCTAACGGGTTAAAGTCCCGAATCCGCCCGGTAGTGGGAAGGATATAGCCGAAGGCAAGGGTGTCCATCGTGAGACGGAATCCGAAGGAAGCCGGATGTGGGAACAGACTAACCACGGGCAAATCTCTGGTCTGACGAACAGAAATCTCATATAAGGTTATGCATGAGGGTAAGGCTGCTATCCAAGTCAAAGCCCAATAACTACACGGAATCATGCGTGATAAATAAGGCAGATGGATGGAGAGGAAGAAACGTGTGGTACCCGGGGAGGTCTGTGCGGTATGCTCCGAAAGGAGTAACCACTGTACAAAGCAGTGCTGAACGCACAGAAGTCAGCAGAGGTCATAGTAGCCGAAAGGTGAAGGACCGAATCAGTAGGAGTCTTGAGTATGACTGGGAAAGGAGGAATGACTGATGATGACAGAAAACACAAAAAGTGGCTGTTCGCAAAGAGATAGTGCGGAACATGAAGGGTATGCGAAAGCGTCAAGGTCATTCAATCGGATATGGAAAGAAAGAGACAGTGCACAGCCGAAACTCTTGGAAGCGATACTGTACAAAGATAATCTAAACAGAGCGTATAAAAGAGTGAAGGCGAATAAAGGAGCGGCAGGTATTGATGGAATGAGTATCGAAGAAACCCTGCCATATCTAAAGGAACATCAACAGGAACTGAAAAACCGGATACTCAGAGGAAAATATACTCCATCTCCGGTAAGGCGGGTTGAAATTCCAAAACCAGACGGTGGTGTGCGAAAGCTTGGCATACCAACGGTGATAGACCGTACCATCCAACAGGCAATAACCCAACAGTTAGTGCCAATCTATGAACCGCTGTTTGCAGATGGTAGCTTTGGCTATCGTCCGGGCAGAAGCGCCAAAGACGCAATACTTAAAGTGAAGGAGTATGCAGAAAAAGGATACACTTATGCAGTATCCTTAGATTTATCGAAATACTTTGATACACTTAACCATGAAATCCTTATTAACTTACTGCGCAAGACCGTAAAGGACGAACGGGTGGTACAGTTGATTAAGCGTTATCTGAAAAGTGGGGTAATGGAGAATGGAGTGGTGATGGAAACAGAGGAAGGTTCGCCACAAGGAGGAAACCTATCCCCATTACTGGCGAATATCTACCTTAATGAGTTTGACCAGGAGTTTGTAAAGAGAGGAGTCCCATGTATCCGATATGCAGATGACATTGTGCTCCTTGCGAAGAGCAAACGGGCATCGGAGAGACTTCTGGAAAGCAGTACGAAATATCTGGAAGAGAAGCTGAAACTTACAGTCAACAGAGAGAAAAGCCGTACTGTCAGCGTGTTTGCAATCCGAAATTTTAAGTTTCTTGGCTTTGCATTGGGAAGGAATGGGAACGGTATCTACGTTCGCGTTCATCCAAAGTCATGGAAGAAGTTTAAGTCGAGACTGAAAGAGTTATCTTCCCGTAAGTCTGTACAGTCAATCAAACCAAGCCTTGAGAAAATCAAGGTATATGCAAGAGGATGGCTGAACTATTACGGAATAGCAAGCATGAAAAACAATATTGAAGACATCAACGGATGGCTCTATCACAGAATACGCATGTGTATATGGAAACAGTGGAAACTTCCAAGAACAAAGAAAAGAAATCTGATAAAGATGGGAGTACACGAATACTATGCGAACATGGCAGCAAACTGCCGGAGAGGACACTGGTATTGTGCGAATCTGACAACAGTTAAGAAAGCCATGACAAAAGAAAGACTGATAAACGGTGGCTTTTATGATTTAGCCACAGCCTATCAGTCTGTGCACATCAACTATTGAAACCGCCGTGTACCGAACGGTACGCACGGTGGTGTGAGAGGACGGGAGCTAATCACTCCCTCCTACTCGATTTTTTCTGATGTTTTTTGCTAAAATCTGCTATATGTGTTATTTTTTGTAAAAAACAAATAATTGCGCTGATTGTGTTGAATGTGTACGAATTAAGTGAAAATAAGGTGGACGTCAGGTTTGCCCTGTATGCGGAGATGAAAGAAAAATGGCGATTAGAAGAGAACGGATGAGACTGGGAGATCTTTTGATCAAACAGAATGTTCTGACTGAGGAAGAACTGAAAAAGGCTTTGGAGCTGCAGAAGGGCAGCGGCAAAAAGATCGGAGAGGTTCTGGTCGATAATGGTTTTATCACGGAAGAGATGATCGTACGGGCACTGCAGATGCAGCTTGGCCTTAAGGTTGTCCAGCTGGCGGGGGTAACGATCCCGAAGGAAGTGCGGGGGCTGGTCAGTGTCGATCTTTTGAAAAAGTATACCTGTATTCCCTTTGAACTGGATCCTTATAATGCAAATATCCTGCATCTGGCTATGGCGGATCCGATGGATATGATGGCTATTGATGATATTTCCATTGTGACCAATCTTCAGGTGGAGCCTTATATCGCAACTACCCGAGATATCCGTACAGCCATCGACCGCTGGTATGGTGCGTCGGAAACGCTGGATGCAGCCAGACGTTTTACAAAAGAACGGGAGCAGCTTCGGGCTAATACCGGAGAAGAGACAGGAGCAGATGTCAGTGACGCACCTATCGTTCAGCTGGTACGGTCTCTGCTGGAACAGGCAATCCGCCAGAGAGCCAGTGATGTCCATATTGAAGCATTGGAAAGTAAAGTGCGTGTCCGTTACCGGATCGATGGTACTCTTTATGAAAAAATGGTTTACGACAACAGCCTTCTTCCTGCAATTTCCACCAGGATCAAGATCATGGGAGGAATGGATATTTCCGAAAAGAGAAAACCACAGGATGGACGCCTGACGATCATGGTGGATCGTCAGGAATACGATATCCGAATCTCCTCGGTACCTACAGTACATGGAGAGAAGATTGTTATGCGTATTTCCTCCAAGCTGAGCCTTACCAAAAACAAAAAAGAGCTGGGGCTTGCACCGGATGAGCTGAAACGCTTTGACCATATGCTGTCTGCACCCTATGGTATTATTTTTGTTACAGGACCTACCGGAAGCGGAAAGTCTACTACATTATATACGGCGCTGAGCGAACTTAATAAAGAGGCGGTCAACATTGTGACTGTTGAAGATCCTGTGGAAGCAGATATTGAAGGGATCAATCAGATCCAGGTGAATAATAAGGTGAATCTGACCTTTGCATCTGCACTGCGTTCGATCCTCCGACAGGATCCGGATATCATTATGATCGGTGAGATCCGCGACAGGGAAACTGCGGGAATCGCAGTACAGGCTTCGATCACCGGACATCTGGTAGTATCCACCTTACACACGAATAATGCAGCAGGCACCCTGAACCGTATGGCGGATATGGGAGTGGAGCGTTATCTCATTGCGGATTCCGTTGTAGGCGTTATCGCACAGCGTCTTGTGCGTAAATTATGTCCGCACTGCCGCAAAAAACGCCTGGCTACAGAAGAGGAAAAACGTCTGTTGAAACAGGATACCTATAAGGAAATGGAAATATATGAGCCAACTGGCTGTGATCTCTGCAATCATACCGGATATTTTGGGAGAACCGGTGTGTTTGAGATCATGGAAGTGAACGAGGAGATCCGTGATCTTATCGCAGAAGGCGGAAGTTCAGAGGAACTGGAAAATGCAGCCAGACGGGCAGGAATGTGTACACTGCATGACAATGGTATCCGTTATGTTCTGGAAGGAATCACATCCATTGAGGAAATGCTGAAAGTTTCCTACGAATGAGGGATCAGCAACAAGAGGTAAAAAATGTACATATTAGATGAAGTATTATCAGGGTCGGTCCGTGTGAAGGCATCGGATGTCCACTTTACTGTGGGCAGGCCGCCGGTGTATCGTGTGGATGGACAGCTGGATCCCATAGAAGGAGAAGCACTGTCACCTGAAATGATGGAAAAGCTACTCATGCCTCTGATCGATGTAAGACACAGAGCGCAGCTGCAGGAAAACGGGCAGACTGATTTCGCATACGCCATATCCGGGGTAGGCCGTTTTCGAGTGAATGTGTTTAAGCAGAGAGGAACGCTGGCAGCAGCCATGCGGTGTCTGCCTTTTGGTATCCCGGAACCGGGATCACTGGGGATCCCACCGGAAGTGGTAGAAATGACTACAAGGAAAAGAGGCCTTGTACTTGTTACAGGACCCACAGGAAGCGGTAAATCCACAACGCTGGCATCACTGATCCATGAGATCAACAAAAAGTATTGTTATCATATCATTACGCTGGAGGATCCCATTGAGTATCTGCACAGGCATGACCGGTCCATTGTAAATCAGAGAGAGATCGGAAGTGATTCCATGGATTACGCACAGGCTCTCCGTGCGGCACTACGCGAAGATCCGGACGTGATCCTGGTGGGCGAGATGCGTGATCTGGAAACGATCTCTACAGCTATCACTGCGGCGGAGACCGGGCATCTGGTGTTTTCCACGCTGCATACCACAGGAGCAGATCAGACCCTTGACCGGATCATCGATGTTTTTCCGCCGGATCAGCAACAGCAGATCCGTATCCAGCTTGCGGCTGTACTGGAATGCATTGTATCCCAGCAGCTTTTGAAGCGGGCAGACGGACAGGGGCGTGTGGCTGCCCTTGAGGTGCTGTTTGCAAACAATGCCATCCGGAATCTGATCCGCGAGGGCAAAACATATCAGATCCCATCGGTCATGCAGACCAGCAAAAGACTGGGAATGCAGACCATGGATGATGCGTTGTATGATCTCTATATGAGAAAAATCATCGATGCAGATGAAGCCGTTACCTATGCACAGGATCCGGTATCCATGAACAAAAAAGTAACCTTTGATCTGCCTGATTTCTGAGAGGAGTGAACCTATGCCGGGTTATTCATATATTGCCGTTGATCGAAACGGAAAAGAGAAGAGAGGCAGTCTGGAGGCTGATACCCGGGAAAAAGCCCTCGATTCTCTGAAAAATGCAGGAATGATCCCGGTTTCCGTGAGGGAGCAGGGAATTCTGAATAAAGATATTGATCTTTCTATAGGAAAAAAAGTAAAGTCGAGAGACTTAAGTGTATTCTGCAGGCAGTTTGTCAGTATTCTGCAGGCCGGTGTCCCGATGAAAGAGGCACTGCAGATGATGGAAGAGCAGACAGAAAACAAAACGCTGAAAAAATCCATCAGTGAGGTGCTTTCCGGGCTGGAGAAGGGCAATACTCTTGCGGATTCCATGAGGGCACAGCCGGAGAGCTTTCCGCCGATGCTTGTAAATATGGTGGAGGCAGGAGAATCCGCCGGCAGTCTGGATACTTCCTTCTCCCGCATGGCAGTACACTTTGAAAAAGAAGCAAAGCTGAGAGCAACGGTAATGAAAGCAACCATTTATCCCATTATCCTCATCGTGGTATCCATCGCTGTTATTGCGGTGATGCTGCTTTATGTGATCCCGATCTTTATCAGCATGTTTGACGGAATGGATATTGAGATGCCGGCTATTACCATGTTTGTAATGAATGCCAGTCGTTGGACCTCGTCGCACTGGTATGTGCTGCTGGCGGTTATCATTGCGCTGGCAGCCGGGTACCGTGCAGCATACAGAAGTGAACAGGGCCGGCTGGTCATTGATCGTATCAAAATGAAAATGCCGCTGTTTGGCAAGCTTACCGTCAAAACAGCCTGTGCTGAATTTTCCAGAACAGTAAGTACTCTTCTGTCAGCTGGGATTTCTACGATCAACTGCCTGGAAACAGCAGCAAAGGTTGTCCGGAACATCTATTATACCAATGCGCTGATGGATGTGAGAGAAGCTGTGATGAAGGGTATTCCCATGTCGGAGCCGCTGCGGGCATCCGGGATCTTTCCGCCGATGGTCTGTCAGATGACCGGGATCGGTGAGGAAACCGGAAACCTGGAGGCTATGCTGGAAAAGCTGGCGGATTATTATGATGAAGAGGTAGAAATGACTACACAGAGTGTGCTGGCAGCCATGGAGCCTCTGATCATCGTGTTTATGGCACTGGTCATCGGAATCATCGTCATTTCGGTTATTTCGCCTATTGCAGCGATGTATTCAGGACTTGATAATCTGTAAAGATAAGAGCCAGGGCAGGACCGGACCGGAAAAGCTTCTGCGGGAACTGCCCGAAACAGATTAAGGATGTGCTGCAGTTAAGCATAGGGAGCTGCATTCATCATAGATTTATGAAAAAGGAGAGATACAATATGTTTAGGCTTTTAAACAAAAAGAAAAAAGATAACAAAGGCTTTTCACTGGTAGAGCTTGTTATCGTAATTGCAATCATGGCGATCCTTGGCGGGATCCTTGCACCACAGTACACAAAGTATGTTGAGAAGTCCAGAAAAGCTGCTGATGCTTCCAATATGGATGAGATGGTAAAGGTTGTTAAGGTATATGCTGCTGATCCGGCTAATGAGCTTGCTACAGACACATATACTATTACAATTACACATAATGCTGGAACTACTGTTTCTAAGAATTGTCCGGATGGGCTGAAAGCAGAATTAGAGGCATCTATTCCTAAATGGGATACCACCACAACAAAATCCAAAAAGTGGGGTGTTGATGGAAACCCTACTAGTATTGTAGCTATGGTAGCTGTTAATTCTGAGGGTGGTACAAGTGTAACTTATACTACTGGGGATGCTGAGGGAACAGAGTCAAAAAATAATAAATTTGCACAGTATATGAGTTCTGGTGAGGCTAAAGCTAAAAAGTAATCACGCATAATTTCTACAGAAAGGAATACCCCTATGCTCCTTTTACTTGAAATAGTTCCTTACATAGTCATTTTTATATTCGGGATCACCATAGGCAGCTTTTTAAATGTCTGCATTTATCGGATTCCGCTTCATCAGTCCATTGTGACGGTTTCCTCCCATTGTATGACCTGTGGGAGGAAATTGAAGTGGTATGATATGGTCCCGGTATTCAGCTGGCTGCTGTTAGGTGGAAAATGTCGTAGCTGTAAATCAAAGATATCCTTCCAGTATCCTGTCATAGAGTCACTGAACGGGATTCTCTACGTAGTGATCTGTCTGGTAAACGGGATGGATCTGTTCAGTCTGATCTACTGTCTGATGACATCAGCACTTTTGACCTTAAGTCTGATCGACTGGCGCACCTATGAGATCCCGCCGGGGATCAATGGGTTTCTGTTTATCCTTGGTGTGGCCGCAGCTGTTCTGGACAGAGGAAATCTTCTTTCTCATCTGGCTGGTATGGTCTGTGTCAGCGGTTTTTTAGGTATCCTATATCTGATAAGCAGGGGCAGAGCCATCGGTGGCGGAGATATCAAGCTGATGTTTGCCTGCGGTCTGATCCTCGGGTGGAAGCAGATCATTCTGGCATTTCTGCTGGGATGCATCATCGGCTCTGTGATCCATCTGATCCGTATCCGGGTTCAGGGTGAGGGACATGTGCTGGCCATGGGCCCATATCTGTCAGCAGGTATTTTTCTGGCTGCCCTGTGGGGAAATGCGTGGATCAGCTGGTATATATCGTTATTGTGAAATCAGGAAAGTGTCATGCTGTATACAGAAGGTATTTCTGTAAACAGCAGCAGCCACTTTTCTGTTGCAAAAGTACATCCGCACAGAGGAAAATACAGCAGGTGTATTTTTGCAACGGAAAAGACCATGTAAAAGTATTTGGAGGAACCGGAAATGGCGAAATTTTTAAGCATAGAGGCAGAGGCCTCACAGCTCCGTGTGGCAGAGATAGAAGAAAACGGACGGAAGAACAGGATACGGCACTGCTTCTGTATTCAGGTACCAAAGGGAAGTGTGGAGGACGGACAGCTTCGGGATACCAGGAATCTGGCAGGTATTTTAAGAAAGGAACTGTCAGAAAGAGGAATCCGGATAAAAAAAGTATTTTTTGTAGTAGGCTCCACCAGGATCGCAAGCAGGGAAGTACGGATCCCTCTTGTAAAGAAGAACCGGATACAAAGTATTATCGAGGCCAATGTCATGGATTATTTTCCAATCGATATCTCAAAGTATGTGCTTTCCTACAGTATCATCGATATCGAGGAGGTGCAGGAGCAGCCTCCACAATATCATTTGATGGTTTATGCGGCCCCACGGTCCATTTCCAGGGCTTACGGAGAATTTGCGGAGAATGCAGGCCTTACCATGACCGGCATCAATTATACAGGAGACAGCATCTACCATTCTGTAAAGGGCGCTTTTTCGAAGGGCGTTCATATGCTGGTGAAGATCGAACTGGAATTTACCGGTATTACGATCATACGTGATGGAGAACTGGCTCTGCAGAGAAATATAAATTATGGTATGGATTCTGCTGTGGAGGCAGTACGTGCATTTCCGGTACTGGGAGACAGGCTGGATACAGACGGAGCTCTGAAGCTTCTTTTTGAGAAAAACTGCTTCTACGAGGCACTGGATGTTAATGAATCAGAAGAATACAGGAAAGACAGCCAGAGGGCGGATGAAGAGGGAAGGCAGCTGGCGGATGCAAAGGCGGAGGTAACGGAGAGTCTCCGTTATATGATCGGAAATATATCCAGGATCATGGATTATTACATATCCCGAAATCCGGGAGCTGTTTTTGACTCTATTTATTGCTGCGGGATCGGCGGACAGATCCGTGGAGTGATGGCACTTCTCGGGCATGAGCTTGGACAGGAGGTACACCGCATCCGGCAGCTTGAGAATTATCAGCTTCCGGATAAAAAGGAAAATGAGGATCTTTTTCTGTATGTGGCGATCCTGGCGCCGGGCAGATCCGGTGTGAACCTTATGGAAGAGAAGTCCTCCGGTAAAAAGAATAATGAGCAGGAATCTCTGAGAGGTGCGGTCGTGGTGTTTGCGATCGGTGCAGTGGCCGGGCTTGCTCTTACGGGAGCAGGCTTTGCAAACAGGATCCATCAGCAGAAAAATTACGAATATCTGAACCGGCGGGTAACGGAAGAAAGCCCCGTTGAGGACATCTACAATGCCTATACCGAAGCAAAATCGGAATATAAGAAATACAAAAAAATATATGAGCTTACCAATACCCCCAACGAAAAGCTGAAAAGCTTTCTTGAGGAAATGGAGCAGAAAATGCCGTCAGATATTACTATTGAAAATTTCAGTTCCACAGGAACAGAGGTCAGTTTTTCCATGCGAGTTACCGGAAAACCGGAGGCAGCGGATACTCTGATGCAGCTGCGGACCTTTGAAAGTCTGGCAACGGTAACTACAACAGGCATCGATCAGTCTGACGATGGAACGGTTACTATGACCGTTACCTGTACCTATGAGAAACCGGCAGCTGCTGATGAGAACAGCGAACAGTAAGGAGGCAGAGGATGAAACTTAAGATATCCATGCATGATAAAATAATATTGCTGATGTTTTTCGGTATTGCGTTCTTTGCGGCGGGATATGTGTTCGGATATCGTCCGCAGATGGAGAAGGCAGAGACCTTTCAGGCAGAGAGTGTGTCTGTCCGCGAACATCTGGACAGGCTTCTGAAAATGGCAGAAAAAAAGGAATACTACGTGAAGGAAACCTCCTCCATGCAGAAGAAGATCGAGGATTATGTGGCACAGTTTCCGGCAGATATAAAGGAAGAAGACGGGATCCTTCTTGCCAGTGCCATGGAAAATTCCCTGGATATGAAGGCTTCCAGCGTAGGCCTTGGAACGAAGGAATTCGTGGCTACTATGGACGGAAGATCCCAGTCGGATATTGAGGAACAGCAGGAAGCAGCGGATGCGTCAGAAAACCAGGAGGATACCGCAACACCGGTTTTGTACCGGACTCAGGATGACCTGCAGATTTCCATCACCTATGCAAGCCTGAAGGAGCTGGCAGAATATCTGGCATCACAGAATGGAAGGATGACCATTGATTCGGTAAATGCATCCTTTGATCCGACTACAGGAAATCTTACAGGTACGCTGACCGTGGATCTGTTTTCCATGACAGGGACCTCCAACAGCTATACAAAACCGGATGCAGGCAGTGTGGCACATGGAACCGGTAATCTTTTCGGTACGATAGAGAATGCAGAGGCAGGCAAATAGAAGGAGACAGTTAGAGGGGAGAAAAAGAGGCCCCTCTATCTGTATTTTCGGGAACAGGTGAAAAATGACGGAAAATAAAAAGAATTCAGGTATGACACTGATCGAAGTGATCGTTGCAGTGAGTATTTTTTCCATTGCTGCAGTGGTACTGTTCCGGGGATTTGTCACATCGGGACTGATCAACAGAAAATCCGCCCTCTATATGGAAGCAACAGCAATGGCGGAAAATATCATGGAGGAGGTCAGGGCGAAGGATTTCGGAGATCTTTCTCTGGCATTTAATTATCCGATCGACAAATCATCCTCCGGAAAAGAAAAAACAAGACTTTCTTTTCTGGATTCCCAGATCGACCAGGTCAGGGATGGAAGTCTTGGAGTGAGAGAAGTACTGAAGGACCATGAGGGCTATAGTGGGGTACGGCTTTACCAGGCTGCAGATGGGGAAGATACATCCAGAGTCACGGCATCTGTGATCTCTGAGGACAATGGCAGGACCTACACATTTAATCCGAGAGAAAACGGAGAAAATGCATCGAAATATTATTTCCAGCTTACCAATGTGAAAAATGATGTCGAAAGCTTTGACGCTTTGCTGGAGTTTGACGGAAGTAAGGATTCCGGCTACAGCAAGAAAACAGCCTCCAACAATGAATACGGCAAAAATGATTACCTTATGCCGAATATCTCAAAGCTGGATACCAGGACCAATGCGTTCCTTATCATGGATAAAAAATGGGATGATAATGCAATGAGGGAGATTGTGTCCGGACAGCTGGAATATGCAAAAAAAAAGTATGCAGAGGATAAAACAGAGGGCAGCGGGGAGGATGAACCGAAAAAGCTTTCTGAGGATGAGGTTTATGCAGGAACCAGGCGGACCCTTTATATCCGTGTGACAGAAAGCGGCGGAACCGTTAAGGCAGAGGCCCGCTATACCTTAAGTGCATATAATTATGTGAAAAAGAACGGAAACAGATATGAGCGGATGGATATCTGCCCCTGCGGCGGGGAATCCTTCCGTACAGGAACAAAGACAACCAGTGACTGCTTCTGTACTTACGAAAGTGCATATGTTCCATTTTACAGCGCGGAAGCAGATGCAAACCTGAAAAGCTTGTATGTTTTTTATTATCCCAATTATGAATCTGACAGCAGCGTGACACCTCTGGATGAGATCGTTCTGGATAATACTGCCAATTATCCTTTGCAGCTTTATATCACAAAGCAGAGGGACGAAGAAAACGGTACACCAACCTCCGTTCAGGAAAATGCCTACAGGATGTCCCTGACAGTAAAGGAAAGTCCTTCCCTGCTTGGAAAGAGCAACTGGAACACCAATCCCGGCCTTTACAAAGCACAGACAAAGCTTCGTACCAATCTTGACTATAATATCAGTGATCTGAATAAGATCCTGTCAAGACCAAAGATCAGCCAGATGAAGCTGACCTATCAGGCTGTCAGCGCATCAGGTGCCAATGAACGAAAGCTTACAGGGAGCGCTGCAAAGAAGGTCCTGGATCATAACGGCCTTGATGACCGGAAGCAGAGTGACAGGATCTATACTGCAAAGGTGAGTATATATAAAGCCGGTGCAGCAGAGAAAGGCTTTCCGGAAAGCGACCGGATCGCTGTTCTGGACAGTGCGAAGGAAGATTGAGTTTCTGGAGAAAAGAATGAACAAAATGAACAGTAAGACAAAACAAAAAAAGAACCAGGGTTTTTCCCTGATCACCGTGATCCTGGCGGTGTCCTTTATCGGCATTTTAAGCATGCTGATGCTGTATCTGGCAGTAAGCAATTTCTTTATGAAAACTACAGATCTGAAGGGGAAGAACAGCTTTTATACGGCTGAGCGTGCACTGGAGGAAATAAAGACAGGGCTGCAGCAGGATATAGGAGATGCCATGTCAAAGGCCTACATTCATGTACTGGAGACATACGATAAAAACAGTGCTTCCAAGGATGTAGTACAGGATGAAGAGCGTCAGAAGGAATTTCAGAATGATTTTATTGAAAAGCTTGCCGAAAGCCTTCAAAAAAGTGGCGGCTCCGGATCAGAATACAGTCTGGAGCATCTCAAGAGCTATCTGGATCTTACAGACAGCAATAAATACGATCCGGATAAAGAGACACTGATCGTGACCACACCTGCAGGAAGTGATCCGATACTGAAAAAAAGCCGGAAGGACGGGATCCTCCTGGAAAACCTGAAGGTAATTTATGTGGACGCCAAAGGGCTGGCATCTGTGATCGAAACCGACATCCGTCTGGGTATTCCGGAGGTACAGTTTCCCACCCCATCCACACTTCCGGATCTGATGAACATGATCGTTGTGGCAGAGGGAGGTATCATATGTGATGCAGATGTGACAAAAGCATCCACGATCCAGGGCAGTATTTATGCAGGGCTCTTAAAAGGCAAAGATAATCCGGACGGGGATTCCCGCACAAGTATTCTGCTGAAGCCGGGCGCTTCCCTGGAGATCACCCGGGGAGACAAGGTTGTGGGAGCAGGTGAGATCAAGGTGGAGGAAGGAGGAACCTTTACCAGTGATGCCGGTGTGACCCTTTGGGCACAGGGGGCGAGACTTTCCTCTGCGACTGTTAATCTTCTGGGAACTACATATTTTGCAGACGATCTGACTGTGGAATCCGGAAAAAACAGCAATGTGACTATCCGGGGGAATTATTATGGCTACGGCTCAGCAGGATCGGCAAGAGCAGACAGTTGCAGAAATGCGGGAACCTTGTATACAAACTGGACGGATGCGGCTATCAGCAGTGCCATCGTGATCAATGGAAAAAATACGACCATGGATCTTTCCGGAGTGGAGAAGCTCATGCTTGCCGGAAAAAATTATATAGGCACCTCCAGGATCGCATCAGGAAACAGCAGTGCCGGAAACAGTGATGTGATGACCGGTGAGAGCCTGACAGTAAAGGGAACACAGCTTGCCTATCTGTTTCCTGTGGAACTTTTTGATCTGGAATCCGGTGTGCTTGGCGGAAATCCGGTGTCCTACGATGAATATAGCCAGTCCGGGCTGATGGGGCAGACAGAGCTTCCGGTGAAATGGGATGAACCGGTGGAAAGCTGGGGAGGCAAAACTCTCCGCCAGATCGGAGTGGATCAGAACCAGCCGGTACAGGAGGTCTTTTATAATGACAATTCCGGAGGAGGCTCGGTTTATTTTTACCTGAATTTTTCAGATCCCTCCAGTGCGGCGGCATTTATGGACAGCTATTACAGCAGCAATCCACGGATAAAGTCAAATATGGATCAGTATCTGTCGTTCTATTTTGCCGGCGAGAACTCCGGGATCCGCATGGGAGAAACAGATAATTATCTCCGCTATGTGACAAACGGAAATATTCTGACCTATGATGGAAATACGGCTTCTGGTGATCTTATGGACGCAACGGATGCGGAGGCCTCCGGAAAGCTGGTCCAGGAGCAGATCAACTATCAGAATACCTGGTATGCCCTGAACCGTAAAATGATCACAAGCGTGGATCTTCTCAATACGAAGATGGAGGACTCCGAGGGGATCATACATGATGAGACAGACAGCGGAAGAAGCGTTTTTGACAATCTGGTCAATGAAAAAGAAATGGTCCGATATCTGTATGAAAAACATCCAAATGATCTGAGCTGCGAATTTACGGCCGGTGAGGAGGATGACGGATTGACTGCGATCATCTGCCATAATGGTGTGAGCAGTACCTATGAGGAGAAAGCTTCTGACGGCAGTACCAAAAAGACCACGGTTCCGGGAACAGGAAGGACACTGGAGATCACACAGGCTATGGCTGACAAGCTTCGTCTTGTGCTTTGCACCGGAGACGTGAAGATCGATGAAGGAGTACAGTTCCGTGGGATCATCATGGCAAAGGGAAAGCTGACACTGGAGCCGGGAGCAAAGCTGGAAGCAGCATCCCTTGAGGCTGCCAGGGTGTTCCAGAGCGTTACTGTCAATGAGGATATCGCACCTCAGCAGTTTTTCTGGGAGGGAGATAAATACGTCCTTGGAAATACGTCCGCAGAGGATGCCGGAAACGGAACCGGAAAGCTTTCCGACAGCTATGATCTTTCAGAGTATGTAACTTATGAAAACTGGAAAAAAGAGTAGGGATAAGGATATGAAGCAATTACCGGAAAAGAAAAACAGAGGATTTACATTGATAGAAATGACAGTAATCCTGGCGATCTTTGCCATTCTTCTTGCGGTTCTGGTTCCGTCTCTGGATCCGGTAGCCGGGTTTCGGGCAAACAGGGCAGCCATTTCCATCGGAGCAGCCCTGGACCGGACAAAAACAGAGGCTATGGACCGGCTTGTAGGTGAAATGAGGCTTTCCTGGACTTCAGACGGATATTATATCAGTTATTATCTGGATCGGGGAAAAACAGGTGTAAGGGAAGAACAGTCGGAAAAGATCACTTCAGGGAGAATGAAGATCAGCTACACAGACAGTAATGGCACAACGGTAAATCTCTGGGAAGACGGCACAAACGAGCTGATCCTTACATATGACCGGAGCACAGGAGGGTTTTTGCCCATCCAGAGCCGGGTGTGGGAGCAGAAGGATATCCTGAAAATGCTCTCTGACGGAGAGGACATCCCTCTTGACCGTCCGGAAAACAGCACGCAGCCCTATTGTGAAAAGATCACGGTTCATGGCGGAGGACAGAGAACAAGGATCATTACATTGTTTCAGGATACAGGAAAATATACGATTTCTGCAGGAAAGGACGCTTCATGAGAACAGAACAGGAGAGACAGCAGAAAAACGGAGGCTTCACCCTGGTGGAAATGATCGTTGCCGTTGCGATCACAGCTGTTTTTTCAGCTGTGGTGCTGACGGCGGTTGCAGCAGGCTCAAGATTATACAGGAGTATTTCAGGCAGCACCAGAGTGCAGATGGACACCCAGGAGCTTACAGACAGTGTGGAGAAGCTTATCGTCAATGCCGGTGAGAGCATTTATTACGCATACGGATCCGGAAAATCTCCGGGAGCTCCGATCTCTGATGATATCGATGGCAGTACGGATGGTGACAGGACTCTTCTTCTGTGTTCCATACAGAAAAACAAAGGTGGAGCTGGCATCCGTGTGGTGGATGTTCTGGACTGGAGAGAAAGCGAACAGAAGCTTTATTACAGCAGACAGGAAATCACAGCAGCCGGGACAAGTATGCTGACAGAGCCTTCAGTCTATGGAGAAGGTATCATGGAATTTCATGTGGATGTCAGCCGGGCAGACAGTGACGGCATCATCCGTTTCCAGCTGATCACAGAAAACCTTGGAAAAAAGCTCCGGACGCTGCATACCGTGGATCTGCGTAATCCGGTTAAGATAATACTGCCGGGCTCACAACAGCAGGAAGAAGGAGGTCAGCCACAGACATGAAGATCAAACATAAAAAGCTGCTGCTATCCGGGATAGCAGTGATCACAGCAGGTGTCCTTGGTGCAGGCGCACTGTTTGAGAGCAGTGTTTCCGTACAGGCTTCGGCGGCAATGATGCCCGGGATCGAAACCATTGTAAAAAATTCCACGGAAAAGAAGCCCTTCCGCATCCTGGAGCTTGTAGATGACAGTGAAGATGCAGAGATCGGTTATTATGTGTCCGGACAGGAGCCGAGTCTGAAGCTTTATGAATACCAGTACCAGGATGAGGATAATGTTACCCGGACCATACGGTTCTCCACTTTGGAGGAAGGGCTTGAAAAGCTTCCGGAAAAGCAGCGGAAGGAATTTGCAATGAATGTAAAGCTCGCGGAAGACGGATCTGTTGATGAAAACGCAGACACCGGGATCCGTAAGATCCGTGATATTGCAGGTGCTGCCGGAGTGGACAGTGAAAAGAGCAGTCCTCTGACATATTCAGACTATCAGGAAAAATATTTTCCTGACGCCGGAGAAGGTGAGGAGGATGGCTGGAAGAAGCTGGAGCTCAGGAATTTTGACGGATCATCCAGGACAGATACGGTTACGCTTAACGGAAATTATGTCGAAGATGATGCCGGGGATTATACAAAACAGCAGCAGGAATATTATCCGATCCGAAAGGACGTGGAGCAGGATAATGAGCGGCCGGAAAAATACCGTGAGAATATCAGGAACTTTTATTTTTCAGAGGGAGATGATGTACGCGGGAGCTATTTCCTGCAGTTTGAGGAGGTAGATAACGCCACAGTAAACAATGCTCTGAAGGATGAAAATGACAGAGGGCAGAAAACCATACTTCCGGAATACGATTATCCCAATGGAAAATACGGATATTACGAGAATGTGTATACGGATCTGACAGATGAGATCGTAAATAATATCGGAGAAGGGAAGTATACATTCCCCGGCGAACAGCCTGAAGATGCTTCAGTGGCTTTGGATGGGGTACTTGTACAGGATAACTCTAGCCCTGTGACAGAACAGGAAAGCAGTGATTTTGATGATGGAACTGCAAAGAGCCGGCAGCCCTCAGAGGAATTTCAGGAGAACCAGCCGGAAGTGGAAAGCAGTGAAATCCAGGATGGGCTTTCGGATGATGAGAATGGCTCTGGTGCCGGTGAGAGTGGGGAGTTTTCCGATGATACAACCGATATACAAAGTGATGAGGAAAATCCGGAGATCCAGGACTCAGAGCAGCCGGATAGCGGAGCGCCTGACGAAGACGAACTGGAAATTCAGGATGTTAATGAAGATACTATCACACAGAGCCGTATCCTTGGAGCACTGAAAAACCCGGCATCAGCCGGCAGCCAGACAGATCCGTACATTTATCTGGGAGAAAGTATAGAGCAGTATCCTTTCTATAAATATACACTGATCGGTGATCTGGATTACATCAGAGATCAGGTACAGTATGCGCAGGAAGAGGATCAGAAGCTGGCAGACCAGGGGCAGGAGGCTGTCCGCAAAGAGGGGGATATCACCCTTGCAGATGGTCAGTACTGGTACTGGAAGGATGACGGGACCGGAAATGTGGAGCGTGTGGCTGTTTCCATTGTTACGGGAAAACAGCCGGTTGAATACGAGGATATCCAGAGCATTCCGGAGGATTTTTTATATAATTACTACTATAAGGTTGAGAAGGTCTGGTTCTGTTGCCGGAGATCTGCAGACGGAAGTGATACAGATCCTTCTGCTTTTGCAAATTTTGGCTGGTATTATCCCTCTTATCCGGAAAATGAGGACCCTTACCTGAAGGTGGAGGAAGGTGATGGAAAAGCTGCAACGCATTATACTTCAGATGCAGAGTACAAGCTGACACCTGGAAATGGAAATTACAGCTTTGTTCAGGGAGATGGCTCTGCATGCCAGGTTGAGGTGGATCATTTTTACTATCAGGGAGGCTATGTCAACAACGACTGGTTGAAGAGATATGTATTCCATCTTTCTCCCGAGGACGAAGAATTTAAAAACCTGAATATCCAGGTCGATACAAAAAAAGCTTCTGATTTCAGCGAGATATGTGCAGTACAGACAGACGCGGATACAAAAGACCTTGCACTGGAGGATGCTCCTGCCAAAGACAGCGAAACGTTATCTGCAGCGGCGGAAAATTCCGATACCGGAATTCTGGCGGATTATGATCTGATCTATATCAATGGAACGCTTTCCGATACAACGGCAGCCTTTTTCAGAAACTCGACAGTTCCATGCATCATCAATTCCTTCAGACTGACCGGCGGTTCTGCCTTGCAGGAAGCATTTAACGCTTTTATAAAGGATGATGATGCAGACGGCAGCTATGTAAACCATTACGTATACGTTTTCAGAAATACTCAGCAGTCAGGCGCGGAACACTGCCTTGTGAACACAGCGTTCCATACAAATTTTAATCCGGATGCGGATAAAGACAGCACAGATACCTTTCCGGATGCCGTTGCCGGCTTTGAAGAGATCCTGAACTACGTTGAAAGTGAAAATAAATACCGTTCGCTTGGAGTGCTAGGGGCAGACAGCACAGATTCTTCCGATCAGGAAGATACATTTTCAGATGGAAGCAGAGAAGCTCTGGAGCCTCTCACAAAAGAAATCTCTCAGGCTCGTGCCCTGGAATATATTATCAACTATCAGTATAAACGGCAGGTGACTACAAAAGCAGAGATCAATGTTCTGGAGATCGAACCGGATAAGTGCAGTCCGGAGCTTACCGCTGATGAAGTAAGAAAATGGCTGGGCGACGATAAATCTGCAGACACCTCCGAAATCGATGCTATAACAGACGGTTCTCAGAATATCAATATCAAAACAATGACAGCTTCGGAATTTGTGGGCCATGTTGACGATATCCTTTCGGATTATGATATGTTCTATATCGGCGGAACAAAAAACAGAGACAGCGATCCTCTGATCACAGGAGACGGAAGCCTCCGGTATGTGCATATAGGCTCCGGTGTACAGATCCAGAGCAATAGAAAGGAACTTCTGAAGCTTTTGGGACAGCTGGATAATGAGTATGACCAGAGCTACAGCGGCAGTAACGGAGTAAAACGCTTTGCGCCCTTAAATACCTACGGACCGGACGGCGGCGGATATCTGCGGGGGTCCGGCAATGATATGACAAAGCAGCAAAGCCAGGAGCTGCTGGATTTTGTCAAAAGCGGCTATCCAGTCGTGATCAGTTCCGAACTGCTTACCGGTGAACGGAAAGCAGACAGCTCAAAGGTTGACACCTCTTCCTATTATTACAGCTTTATCCAGCAGGCGCTGGAATACGATAATGTTTTTGAAAGCTCCAAGCTTGGCAGTGGGAAAAAAGATATCCGGTTTTTCTCGGAGCTTGCGAAGCCGGTGATAAATTTTGATGAAAATGGTGGAAGACCGGCGGAGGCAGCAGGTGTGGATGATTTCAGTGACGAAAGCAGCGGAACGATCCAGGATGAACTGAGATTTACGTTCACTGTTGAAAATGATTCTGACGCTGCTCCTGCCATTTCCACTTATAACTGCAATCTGTATATTGATCTGAACTTTGACGGTGTATTTTCCGAGAGGGAAAAGCAGGATAAATATATGGTTGTGCAGGATGAAAGCGGAAATGTGTTAACACAGGTGAAGTATGGAGAGGATGATTACCGTTATGAGCTGAAGATGGGGCAGAAATATACGGTGATCCGGAAAATTCCATCGGATTATTTTAAGCTGATCACATGGAAGCTGGAAGCGGTAAGCAATCGTAATTCTTATGTCCATACTTCAGAGACAGGGTATTCCAGACAGCAGAATACATCCGGTCAGAAGCAGACGATCCGGGTTCTTCAGCTGATCCCGACAAATTGCACATGGACCTTAAGCAGCAGCCGGAGATTTAATGAGCTGCTGTCCGGGGTTCAGGATTTCAATATTGTCATGGAATCAAAAACAGTCACGGAGATCAATCAGTATACACAGGCCCAGATGCGAGAGCTTCTCCGGGACAAGCAGATGCTGATCATTGGATTTGCAGATGTATATCAGGATATTTCAAATGCGAACCATCAGGCAGACGAGATCCTGGATTTTGTGAAGTCCGGAAAAAGCACTTTGTTTGCGCATGATACCACATCGTATATTAATTATGATTATAATAAGCTGTACAGAAAAATAGCATCAACACAGTACGGAGTGGATGAAAACACAGATGTATACTACGATGCGTATCTGCACAGAGCCAACATCAATAATGTGACATGGGGACTTTCGCTGAATACTATACTTCGTTCTGTAACGGGAATGGATCGTTATGGGATCGTTTCCGATAAGCAGCTTTCCAACGGAATGACAGTTTCGCAGCTTTTGAAACAGGGAAGGGGCCTGACGGACGGTTCCTCCGTTACATTTAAGGAGCTGATGGAAAAAGCCGGTGACATAGCATATAAAACCGGAGATCAGGGTGAAAGCTACGCACAGACCCAGGCATACACCAATAATCTGCTGAATCAGTATCAGCTGGGATCAAATGGAACGACCACAACCAGTATCAGCCGGATCAACGAAGGTGCGATCACCAAATATCCTTACAAAATGGGAGACATGCTGAACATAGCTGTTACTCACGGGCAGTATTATCAGCTGGGGCTGGAGCAGGACTGTGATATCAACGGGAACAGTGACGGCAAAACGGACATTGTTGTCTGGTATGCATTATCCGGAAGTATTTATGATAAATCTCCTAATGATGCGAGAAATAATTATTATCTGTACAGCAAGGGCAATGTGATCTATACAGGAGCCGGGCATTCTGCAGTGACCGGCGACGATGAGATCAGGCTTTTTATCAATGCGATCGTGGCAGCGGCTAATGTCACAGCCGTACAGCCGGAGGTAAGCTTTGTAAATACTCTTGATCCTTCTGCCCGGACGGAATCGGTTCATTATTATATGACAGACCAGAGTACCTGGGCAACCGGGGAGGCAAATACGCTTGAGACAAATGCAGATCTGAACATCAATGTAAAGGATTATAATATGGTCAGCGCAGATCTGGATCAGGATGATCTGAAGGATCAGGAGATGGTCCTGAAATTTTATATCGAAGATGAAAACGGACAGCTTCCGGATAACAGTATCCAGAATACCCTTCCGTCTGAACTCAGGAACAGGAAGCTTACAGATATCACAGAAAAAATCGGAAGCCTGATCCCCTATGGGAAAGAGAATGAGCCGTTATATTGCAGTGCAGATGGAAAATTCCATAATGTTCAGAACAATGCCTACAGTCTTACAGTTCCGGGGATCGAGACATATCTGAGAAAGACGGAGGAGGACGGTACACAGGATTACCGCAAAAGCTGCAAAGTCTGGGCTCAGGTTTCCAGCACGGTTTATCTTTACGGAGAACCAAAGACAAGTACCGTCTGGGCAGCTATTGACCTGAAGCAGCGGCAACTTTTTGATCTGGATTAAAAATTTAACCGAATCAGGGAAGTACTCTGTGGAGGTGCGAATATCCGCATGACATTTTACATAATCTTTATTTGATTATTTGAAAAAACAGTGCTATAGTAGAGTTGGTTCCGGAAAACGGATGATTTATGGATACCAGAAGAGGACCGGGCGGAACCAATTACTGTTGACCGGTCAGAATCTGGATCAGGAAAGAAGGAAGAGGGAAAAAATTGCGTAAAAAATCACATATACTGTTAGGCAGATACCTGGCTGACCAGATGTCTGAGGTGTACAGTCTTCAGCAGCACAGAAAAGCGTTTTGCCTGGGCAATATCATGCCTGATCTGAAACCATCATTTCTCACCACCAGACATGAGTTTTTCGGAACATTTGATCATCTCCAGAATAAGATGAGGGCGCTTGTCGAGAAGAACCCGGAGGAAGAGAATGCCAGAGTATACTGGAGAAGATTCGGTGAGGTCATGCATTATATGGCTGATTATTTTACTTTTCCTCATAACAAAACATACGAAGGAAATCTTGCAGCACATAATTCTTATGAAGCTGAGCTGAAGAACCGCCTGAGAGAATGTATCCTCAGCGGCGCAGCAGACAGCCAGCTGGAAGAAGCAAAGCAGTTTGAAAGCTTTGAGGAACTTGTGGAATATATCCGTGAGCGTCATGCATATTATCTGGAAAGCCCGCGGTGCATTGCCGATGACATTCGTTTTATCCTTCGGGTGTGCTATCAGGTTGTACAGGGGATTTTTCAGCTCTGTGTCAGAAAACAGTTTCATATGGGCGGACAGCCGGCAGTGACTGTCTGACAGTATACAAAAAGCCGCAGTGTGTGAGAGCACTGTGGCTTTTTTATGTTATGGTAAACCAAAAAGAATCTTACAAAAATATGAATAAAAAGTGAAAAAAAGATGAATTGGAAGAGATATCCTACCAGAACGGTTGATTTCACAATTTTCGTATGCTAAAATAAATTGAATTAAACTTTAAGTTATCAAATGGTTTAAGGCAGACCTTTATTATAGGGGAAGTAAAGGGATGTTCAAGGAAAGAAGGGAGCATCTTAATAAATATGAAGAACAAGTACCTGAATAAGTTTTTTTGCATCACGATGTTATCAGCTATGGTACTGGCAGTTCCAACCGGAGTAAAAGCCGCCGAGGAAGCAGATAATATTGTTGCTGAGGAAGGTGTTTCGGGAGACGGGAGTGAGGTAAGTGAACCGGAAGTTCCGGCAGATCCGGTGCCGACAGCTGCGCCGCAACCGGAAATAACTGCTGCACCTGAACCGGAACCAACTACTGCACCGGAACCAACGGAAACACCGGCGCCTGCACCGACTGCAACACCGGCGCCAACCGCAACACCTGCACCGACTGCAACACCGGAGCCTACAGCGACACCTGCACCAACGGCGACACCGGAACCGACAGCGACACCTGCACCAACGGCAACGCCGGAACCAACCGCAACACCTGCACCGACTGCAACACCGGCCAGGGATGATTCTGCAAAGGTACAGGCGGTGATCCGGAAGATCAAAGCACTGGCAGGCAGAACGATCACAGCAGCAGATAAAGCTGAGATAGAGAGCGCACGTGCAGCTTATGAGGCGCTGTCTAAGACAGAAAAGGCCAAAGTTACGAATTATAAGATCCTGACGGAGGCAGAAGCCAAGCTTGCAGCTGCTGACAAGAACGATAGTAACAACAAAAAAGATAACAAAAATACAGAGATCACAGATGGAAATAACGCCACAGCAACACAGATCGGAGATCCTGTTTATGTGACAAATATGGTTTCCAATCTCCATGCAGGCAAGGATTTTTATCTGGATAGTCTTAAGAACAATTATCATCTGTCCTTCTCCGATGATTTTGCTTCTGTAATGGAAGAGATTGAAAGAGAATATAAAGAGAAGAACAAGCTTACCGATACGGAGAATACACTTCTGGTAAGAAACTGGCAGGATATCCTTGCTGTTTATATTTATGAAAAGAGCAAAGCAGGAGTAACGTCATTTACATTGGATGCATCCTGTAAGGATGATCTGGCAAGGATCTTTGCGGAGATGAACCCGATCGTCAGGGACAAACAGGATATTACCAAGATATCCTACGGAAATCGCAAGATCAACTACTACATCAAGAAGAACAATATTGCGAAGGAAGACAGAAGCGTCCTTAAGAAATATGTGGAAACAGACTGTAAGCTTCTCTGTGCGGTAGTTACCGCATCCAAAGGCTTTGTCCGTGAAAGTGTGGGAGACGATGTTTCTGAGGATCGTGTAGATGTTATCACTGCAGCGTATTCACTGGTTGGTAAGGTTGGGTATTTCTGGGGCGGTAAATCTACGGTGATCGGAGAAGACCCAAGCTGGGGTTCCGTTGAGAAGGTATCTGCAGACGGCAGCAGAAGCTCCGGTACGCTCCGTGCATATGGTCTGGACTGCAGCGGCTTTGTTACCTGGGCAGTGATCAATGGATATAAGAATCAGGGAATGCAGGCAGCAGTTGGAGACGGAACCTCTGACCAGTGGGAGAAGGCCGGTGTTGTCAGCGAAGCAGATGCACAGCCAGGAGATCTGGTATTCCAGAGAGGACCGGAATCAGGAAGCAACAACCACGTTGGTATCCTGTGCGGAAAGACGGATTCCGGCGACTGGATCGCAGTACATTGTTCCTCAAGCAAGAATGGTGTAACGGTTGGTGAGGCATACAGTGCAAGCTTCCGTTATATCAGAAAACCATCCTTCTATCAGAATACAACAGCGGAGGAAACAGTTGATAAGACTACAGCTACAGAGAATGATGTTCTGACAGAGGAGAGTGCAGAAAAGCTCCTTACGGATGTGGTTAGATCCGATGCACTGAAGGATGCATTGGCATCCAGTGATACTGTTTCCAGTGACCTTCTTGCAGATTTTAAGAATACGGCTCTGCAGGAGGACGAGGAAGAAGATGAAGTTGAGACGCTGACTCTGGATCAGGAGACCATGGACGATGCAGTGGATACATTTGATGATGATGTAGAAACACTGGAAATGGAAAACTAAGGGACAGCGATTGAAGATAAGGGCAGTCTCCCACGGGAGGCTGCCCTTTCTTACAATCGCTGCTTCAGACAGAGGACATGATATTATGAAAAAAAGAAATTTCTGCCCCATGGCAGCCGCAGTACTTGCAGCCGCAGTGATCCTTCAGCCCTTTAGCGCTTCGGCAGGGGCACTGGATCAGATCCGATCCATAGCAAAGAGCGTTATTTCAGGGGAGCCAAAGGAAGTAGAGGAACTGCGTCAGATGGAGGTTGCCCAGAGCGAAGAAGGACATCAGGAATATTATTTCAAACAGCTTACGGAAGAAGAGCAGAGAGTATATCGGGAGCTGCTGAAAGGAATCCGTGCCCGGGAAAAGGAGTTTTATCTGACAATTTCCGATGATGACAGTATTGACAGAAGCTATCATGCAGTATTGAAAGACCACCCGGAGATATTCTGGGTCCACAATCGTGAAAAAATCTACAAAACTACGTATTCAGACAGTGATTACTGCGTTTTTACTCCGGGCTATACTTATACAGACAGCGAGATCGATGAGATACAGACGGCCATGGAGCAGAGCTTTCAGGAGGTCAGAGCCCTGATCCCGGAGGATGCCGGTGACTACGAGAAGGTACGCATTGTTTATACGTATGTTATTGACCATACCCAGTATCAGACCGGGGAGGATGATCAGAGCATAGCAGGTGTTTTCTGGAAAAAATCCGCAGTCTGTGCCGGATATGCAGGAGCTGTCCAGTATCTTCTGGAAAGGCTGGATATTCCCTGTATTTATGTGGACGGAAGCACAAAAGGAAGTACAGAGGGTCATGCATGGGATATTGTAAAAATAGGCCAGGAGTATTATTATGTAGATGCTACCAATGGGGATCAGCCGGATTTTTTAAATGGAGATGCCGCACAGCTGGAAGAACATAAGACGATCATTTACGATTATCTCTGCCCTTTCCCGGAAGAATATGAAAAAACCTATACACCATCGGAAGAACTGACAGTTCCGGCATGTACTGCGAAGGATCTGGATTTTTATGTGCTGAACCAGGGGTACTTTGAAGATTACAGCTGGCAGGACATATATGATTATTGTAAGATGAGAATGGATAATGGTGCGGCTGTAGTGCGTTTCAAGTTTGGCAGTCAGGAAGCTTTTTCCGAAGCCTGTCAGGAATTGCTGGATGATGGCGTGGTACAGAATGTGGCACAGTATTATATGAAGCTTCACGGACTTGGTCAGGTGGAGTATCATTATGGAGTGATGGATAATTTTTATACCATATATTTTATTTTCTGAAACATCTTCGGGAAGATTTCCGAAGGTTTTGGAAAGAGAGGAGTAAGTTATGAATATGGATATGTTGTCAAGAGGATTTGACATACTGCAGAGAGCAGGAGGTATGGAACAGATCAGCCAGCTGATGGTGATCGTATATGGAGTGCTCTGCGTTTTCGGGCTTTTGAACTGTATCCTGGGATATCGTATCCTCCGGTTCTGGATGATGATCTTTGGATTTATCATCGGAGCAGGCGCCGGCTTTGGTGTAACCTATATGTCCGGTGTTCAGGATAAAATGGTGATCGCAGGTGCCATGGCGGGACTGGGGATCGTACTGGCTGTTGTTTCGTTTCTGATCTACAGGGCAGGAATCTTTGTACTGGGATTTGGTATCGGAATAACATTGAGTATCTATCTGATTCATCCGACCAGTTCTTTTTCCTTTTTCCTGTGCATCCTTATCGGCGTGGGACTGGGAATACTTGCTATGCGTTATGCGAAAGGAGTGATCATTGTCGGAACCAGTATACTGGGTGGTGTTCTGGCAGGATTATCCATTGCAAAGATCGCAGGGCTGGCGCAGTTTCCATATGGCGTCGGTATGGCAGCGGGAATTGCGATCCTTGGTATGCTGATCCAGTTCGCCATCAACAAAGACCGATACGATGAGGAAGATGACGAAGAAGAGGATGACGACGATGGAACTCTGCCGGAGGAGACCAGGAAGCCGGCAGGAAGGGACCGTAGAGGAAACAGCCGTGAATACACCTCTGACCGTAACAGGGACGATCACAGATATACATACGAAAACCGGGCAAACGATGACCGGGAAAGCCGGGGTGAAAGACGTTCCCGCAGACCATCTGACAGAGAAGGACGCAACTCTGACAGACGAGAAAGAAATTATGCAGACAGCCGAAAAAGATCCGGAAGCGAAAGAAACAGCAAAGGCAGTTCCACTGAAAGAAGAAGCACTTCCGGAACATCCGGCAGAAACAGAACCTCCGACAGAAATTATGCTTCGGATGACAGAAGAGGCCGCAGATACAGCCAGAGCAGCAGCACCAGGGAACGAAGGAATGCAGGAACGGGAAGCAGATCCCGCTATGCAGATCCGGAGGATCATGAAGACTATGATCGTTTTGATGAGTCGGAAAACAGGGACAGCTATGAAGATTTTGAAAAACTGCAGCAGAAAAGACGCCGGATGGATATTGAAAATATGGCGGATTTTTATGAGCAGGAAGAATATGGAAATTACAGGAATGACCCGGATCTGATGAATGATGAGGATCTGGATGAGCTTGATGAGTGGAAAGACAACTGAGAAAAATCCGAGGAGTGACAGAAATGGGAAAAGAAGCCAAAACAAACGCGATGAGAATGCTGGATCGAAAAAAAGTAAAATATGAAGCAATCGCATATGACTGTGGAGAGTTCATAGATGGGATCCACTGTGCAGACATCACAGGAGCCCCTCATGATCAGTCCTTTAAGACCCTGGTCATGGAAGGGAAAAGCGGCGGCTACTATGTGTTTGTAGTTCCGATCGAGAAAGAGGTGGACCGTAAGGCAGCCGCAAAGTCTGTAGGCGAAAAAACAGTAGATATGATCCATGTAAAGGATCTTACAAAGATCACGGGCTATATCCGCGGAGGCTGCAGCCCTCTTGGAATGAAGAAAAATTATCCGGTGGTGTTTGACCAGTCTGCCGAAAACTTTGATGAGATCTATGTAAGTGGTGGAAGAGTAGGCCTTACCCTGAAGGTACCGCTTAAAGATCTTCTGGATGTAACACAGGGCAAGCTTGCTCCGATCACCATGGAGTAAGCGCATATAAAACAGATAAAAAAACTCCCCTGACTGCCTGTAAAGGCGGAAACAGGGGAGATTTTTTGTTACAGAAGCATGGGATTTAGTTATCCTGTGCGTCCTCTTCGTTAACCTGGAATACGTGACGCTTCTTGGCCATTTCGTCGCTGGCAAGATACTCGTCGTAAGTGGTGATCTTGTCTACCAGCTTGCCGTTAGGAAGGATCTCCATGATGCGGTTTGCAGTTGTCTGTACAAACTGGTGATCGTGTGAGGTGAAAAGGATCACTCCCGGGAATTTGATCAGTCCGTTGTTCAGTGCTGTGATAGACTCCATATCCAGATGGTTGGTTGGCTCATCTAGGATCAGGATATTGGCACCGGAGATCATCATCTTGGAAAGAAGACAGCGAACTTTTTCACCACCGGAAAGAACACGGACACGTTTTACACCATCCTCACCAGGGAAAAGCATACGGCCAAGGAATCCACGGACGTAGGTTGCGTCCTTGATCTCGGAGTACTGTGTCAGCCAGTCGGTGATAGTAAGGTCGTTATCGAATTCCTGTGTGTTATCCTTCGGGAAATATGCCTGGGAAGTGGTAACGCCCCATTTGTAATTTCCTTCATCCGGCTCCATTTCACCTGTAAGGATCTTGAAGAAGGTTGTGATGGCCTGCTCGTTGGCGCCCACAAAGGCAACCTTATCTTCACGACCAAGAGTGAAGGAAATGTTGTCCAGAACCTTTACTCCATCAATGGTCTTGGACAGATTTTCCACCATGAGGACCTCGTTTCCGATCTCGCGGTTCGGGCGGAAGTCGATGTATGGATATTTACGGCTGGAAGGACGCATGTCATCCAGCTGGATCTTTTCCAGGGCACGTTTTCTGGAAGTCGCCTGCTTGGATTTGGAAGCATTGGCGCTGAAACGGGAGATGAACTCCTGGAGCTCTTTGATCTTCTCCTCTTTCTTTTTGTTGGCCTCTTTCATCTGCTTGATCAGAAGCTGGCTGGATTCAAACCAGAAGTCGTAGTTTCCGGCATAAAGCTGGATCTTGCCATAATCGATATCAGCAGTATGTGTGCAGACCTTGTTCAGGAAATAACGGTCATGGGATACTACGATAACCGTATTGTCAAAATTGATCAGGAACTCCTCCAGCCATTCGATAGCAGGAAGATCCAAGTGGTTGGTCGGCTCATCAAGAAGAAGGATATCAGGATTTCCGAAAAGAGCCTGTGCAAGAAGAACCTTGACCTTCATACTACCGGTAAGGTCTGCCATCTGTGTATAGTGGAACTCGGTGTCGACGCCGAGACCGTTGAGAAGAGTAGCAGCATCGGACTCTGCTTCCCATCCGTTCATTTCTGCAAACTCACCCTCAAGCTCGCTGGCACGGATGCCATCTTCGTCTGTGAAATCTTCCTTTGCGTAAATGGCTTCTTTCTCTTTCATGATCTGATAGAGTCTTTCATTACCCATGATGACAGTATCCAGAACCGGATAAGCATCATATTTGAAGTGATCCTGCTGCAGGAAAGAAAGTCTCTGACCGGGGGTGATCACAATGTCGCCCTTGGTAGGCTCAAGCTGACCGGAAAGGATTTTGAGGAATGTAGATTTTCCTGCGCCGTTGGCGCCGATCAATCCATAACAGTTACCCTCTGTAAATTTGATGTTAACGTCTTCAAACAGCGCTTTTTTTCCAACGCGCAGTGTGATGTTATTTGCTGAAATCATATCATACCTCTTTTTTCATTAAATAAATATCGTTTCAATTACATACGAAAGCATTACAATCGTTTCCTATTGTACCGTAAACTGAAAAATTTGCAAGCTGTATTTTCCTTTTTTCGGCTAAATAAAGGAAAAACAGGGGATTACTATGAATCACAGGAAAATAATAACCTTTTATTATATAAAAAAATGGGTTATACTGTCGTATGTGGTAATGAAGTATTCCGGGGATATGGATATCCGGCTCTCTGGCACATCAGAAACACCCAGGAACGTGGCAGATCGGATGGAATGCGGAAACTATCATAAATCAGCAGCTTAGTTGAACAGAAGAGAGGTTAAAAATGTTTATCACCAGAGAAAGCGATTATGCGATGCGGGTTATCCGCGCATTGATGTGGGAGCCGCGTTTGAGCGTCAGCGAGATCTGTGAGAGGGAATCGATCACAGCACCCTTTGCATACAAGATACTGAAGAAGCTTCAGAATGCAGGGCTCGTGGAAGGATACCGCGGAGTTCATGGCGGTTACGCGCTGAAGAGAGATCCGGAAGAACTGTCATTATATGAGATATACAGTGCGATCGATCCGGATATGTCCATCATTGAGTGCCTGAACGGCACATATCAGTGTCCAAGGAACGGACAGGACGGAGTTCCCTGCCATGCACATGATGAGCTTCAGGAGATCCAGGATCAGCTGTGGACAATGCTCCGTCGGAAATCCATGAAGGATCTTTTCGGAAAAGAGGAGAAGTGATTCCCGGATGTGAGTTGGGATAAGCGTATGAGATGATAAGGAGAGCAGTTTGGAGAGGAAAAATTCCGAACAGCTCTTTTTTATTTGTGAAAAAGATAACGGCGTTTGTACAGGATAATATACAAAAAACAATGAAAGAAAATGGACATAACTGGGAATCTATGATATAATAACCAATGGAATTTTAGGCCTTCATAAGCCTAAATAATATATTTTTTAACAAACCTTTAAGGAGGAAAAAACAATGGCAAGAAAGATGAAAACCATGGATGGTAACCATGCAGCCGCTCATGCATCATATGCTTTTTCTGATGTAGCTGCTATTTACCCGATTACCCCTTCATCTGTAATGGCTGAGGCTACAGACGAGTGGGCAACTCAGGGAAGAAAGAACATCTTTGGACAGGAAGTACAGGTTACAGAGATGCAGTCTGAGGCAGGTGCAGCAGGTGCCGTTCACGGTTCTCTGGCAGCAGGTGCCCTGACTACAACTTACACAGCTTCCCAGGGTCTTCTGCTTATGATCCCGAACCTTTACAAGATCGCTGGTGAGCAGCTTCCGGGAGTTATCAACGTATCTGCCCGTGCACTTGCTTCCCACGCACTTTGTATTTTCGGTGACCATTCCGACGTTATGGCCTGTCGTCAGACTGGATGTGCAATGCTTTGTGAGTCTTCTGTACAGGAGGTTATGGACCTTACACCGGTTGCTCATCTTGCAGCAATCAAAGGAAAAGTTCCATTCATCAACTTCTTCGACGGATTCCGTACATCTCATGAGATCCAGAAGATCGAGACATGGGACTATGAAGATCTGAAAGATATGGCAGATATGGACGCAATCGCAGAGTTCCGTAACCGTGCTCTGAACCCGAACCATCCATGTCAGAGAGGTTCCGCTCAGAACCCGGATATCTTCTTCCAGGCAAGAGAGGCATGTAATCCATATTATGACGCTCTTCCGGCAGTTGTTCAGGAGTACATGGACAAAGTTAACGAGAAGATCGGAACAGACTACAAACTGTTCAACTACTACGGAGCTGCTGACGCTGAGCACATCATCGTAGCTATGGGTTCCGTAAACGATACCATCGAGGAGACCATCGATTACCTTATGGCAGCTGGCAAGAAAGTCGGTGTTGTTAAAGTTCGTCTTTACAGACCATTCTGTGCACAGGCTCTTATCGATGCAATTCCGGATACAGTTAAGCAGATCTCTGTTCTTGACAGAACAAAAGAGCCAGGAGCTCTTGGCGAGCCTCTGTATCTTGATGTTGTTGCAGCTCTTCGCGACAGCAAGTTCAGCGATGTTAAGATCTTTACAGGACGTTATGGACTTGGTTCCAAAGATACAACACCTGCACAGATCGTAGCAGTATATGAGAACACTGAGAAAGAGAAATTCACAATCGGTATCGTTGATGATGTTACAAACCTTTCTCTTGAGACAGGCGCACCACTTGTTACAACACCAGAGGGAACAACAAACTGCAAGTTCTGGGGACTTGGAGCTGATGGTACTGTAGGTGCTAACAAGAACTCCATCAAGATCATCGGTGACAACACAGACATGTACGCTCAGGCTTACTTCGATTATGACTCCAAGAAGTCCGGCGGTGTTACAATGTCTCACCTTCGTTTCGGTAAGAAACCGATCAAATCCACATACCTGATCCACAAAGCAAACTTCGTTGCATGTCATAATCCGTCCTATGTTAATAAATATAACATGGTACAGGAGCTTGTTGACGGAGGTACATTCCTTCTGAACTGTGCTTGGGATATGGAAGGACTTGAGAAACATCTTCCAGGACAGGTTAAAGCTTTCATCGCTAACCACAATATCAAATTCTACACCATCGATGGTGTTAAGATTGGTATTGAGACTGGCATGGGACCAACACGTATCAACACGATCCTTCAGTCCGCATTCTTCAAACTTACAGGAATCATTCCTGAGGAGCAGGCTATCGAGCTTATGAAAGCTGCTGCTAAAGCTACTTACGGACGTAAAGGTGATGACGTTGTTAAGAAGAACTGGGCAGCTATCGATGCCGGTGCTAAACAGATCGTAGAGGTTCAGGTTCCGGAGAGCTGGAAGAACGCTGAGGACGAGGGACTCTTCATGTCTCACGCATCCCACGGTGCTCAGGAAGCTCAGGACTTCGTAAACAACATCCAGTGCAAGATCAATGCTCAGGAAGGTAACAGCCTCCCAGTATCTGCATTCAAGGATTATGTAGATGGTACAACACCATCCGGAACAGCTGCATATGAGAAGCGTGGTATCGCAGTTAACGTTCCTGTATGGGTTCCGGACAACTGTATCCAGTGTAACCGCTGTGCATACGTCTGCCCGCATGCTGCAATCCGTCCGGTTGCTATGACAGCAGATGAGACAGCTAACGCTCCAGAGGGAATCAAGACACTTCCTCTTACAGGAATGAAAGACTATACATTCACAATGACTGTATCCGCTCTTGACTGTACAGGATGTGGTTCCTGCGCAAATGTCTGCCCAGGAAAGAAAGGCAACAAAGCTCTTGAGATGGCTCCGCTTGAAGCTAACACAGAAGAGCAGAAATTCTTCGATTACGGTGTAACACTTCCTCAGAAGGAAGACGTTATCGCTAAATATAAAGAGACAACTGTAAAAGGCAGCCAGTTCAAACAGCCGCTCCTTGAGTTCTCCGGCGCTTGTGCAGGTTGTGGTGAGACACCATACGCTAAGCTGATCACACAGCTCTTTGGTGACAGAATGTACATTGCAAATGCTACAGGATGTTCCTCTATCTGGGGTAACTCTTCACCATCTACACCATACACAACAAACGCTAAGGGACAGGGACCTGCATGGTCAAACTCTCTGTTCGAGGATAACGCAGAGTTCGGTTATGGTATGCTTCTTGCACAGCGTGCGATCCGTGGCGGTCTGAAAGAGAAGATCGAAGACCTTGTAGCTAACGGAACAAACGAGGATGTTAAGGCAGCTGGTCAGGAATGGCTGGATACTTATGCTGTAGGCGCAACAAATGGTGCAGCTACAGAGAAACTCGTTGCAGCTCTTGAGGCTTGCGGATGTGACAAGGCTAACGAGATCCTTGCACAGAAAGACTTCCTCTCCAAGAAATCCCAGTGGATCTTCGGTGGTGACGGATGGGCTTACGATATCGGATTCGGTGGTGTTGACCACGTTCTTGCAAGCGGACGTGACATCAACGTTATGGTATTCGATACAGAGGTTTACTCCAACACAGGCGGACAGTCTTCCAAATCTACACCGACAGGTGCGATCGCTCAGTTCGCAGCAGGCGGAAAAGAGACTAAGAAGAAAGATATGGCATCTATCGCAATGAGCTATGGCTATGTATATGTAGCACAGATTTCCATGGGCGCTGACTTCAACCAGACTGTAAAAGCAATCGCAGAGGCAGAGGCATATCCGGGACCATCCCTGATCATCGCTTACGCTCCATGTATCAACCATGGTATCAAGAAAGGTATGAGCAAAGCTCAGACAGAGGAAGAGCTGGCAGTTAAGTGCGGATACTGGCACAACTTCAGATTCAACCCGGCTGCTGAGAACAAGTTCAGCCTTGATTCCAAGACACCGGATATGGAGAACTATATGGACTTCCTGAACGGTGAGGTTCGTTACAATTCTCTGCAGCGTCAGAATCCTGAGAAAGCTGCAAGACTGTTTGCTAAGAACGAGTCTGAGGCTCAGGCTAGATATGAGTATCTGCAGAAACTTATCACTCTTTACGGAGCAGATAAGAAAGAAGACTAATTATTGATCAATAGTTACTGTTTATACAGTGTGCTTGCTGATTAAGCATTAGGTGACAGGCCTGCGGTGTTTAGCGCACCGCAGGCCTTTTTTCATATACAGGAGAGATATACATGAAGAGAATTTTTTCGAAGGAGAAATCCCGGAAAGAGAAAAAAGCAGATTTTTATATTCTGTATACGATTGTTTTTGCGGCGATCTCGCTGTTTATTTACAGTTGTTTTTATTTTAATGGAAAATCCCTGATCTGGAGTCATGACGGTGTTCCGCAGCACATCAATGCATTGGCCTATTATGGAAAATATCTGCGGAATATTCTGCAGACGCTGGTGACGGAGCATAAGCTTTCCCTTCCTATGTGGGATATGCATATCGGATACGGTTCCGATATCCTTACAACACTTCATTATTATGTGATCGGTGATCCGCTGACCTTACTGTCCGTTTTTGTACCGGAAAAAGACACAGAGATCTTATATGAGCTTCTGATCTTTCTCCGCATTTATCTGGCGGGTATTACATTCAGCATTTACTGCTTTTACCGCAAGAATCCCAAACAGGCTACATTTCTTGGAAGCCTTGTTTATATTTTTGCAGGATGGACCATTTATGCGTCCATGAAGCATCCATATTTTTCCAATCCCATGATCTATCTGCCGCTGGTCCTTATGGGAATTGAAAAGATTTACAAAAAAGAAAAGCCATACCTTTTTATCTGTGCGACGGCTGTAGCGGCAATGTCTAATTTTTATTTCTTTTATATGATCAGTATCTTTATGGTACTGTATGCAGCTTTCCGGTATTTTGGAATATTCCGCAAGCGTTCAGTAAAAGATGTATTTCAGTGGTTCCTGAAATTTGCTGGCTTTTATCTGGTCGCACTTATGATCGCTGCACTGATCTTTTTACCTGTGGTCATGACTCTGTTTGGAACAGAGCGCTTTCAGGCGCAGAATTATGTGCCACTGTTATATGACCGCATTTACTACGAAAAATATCTCGGCTGCCTGATCGGCGAAAATATGATCCAGTGGGGCGTTGCTGGATATTCCGCAGTCGCAATGGCAGGCGTGTTTGTGATCTTTTCCAAAAAGAAAAAATATACGGGACTGAAGCTGGGCTTTGTGCTTCTGAACCTGTTTTTGCTGATCCCCTTTACAGGTCATGTACTGAACGGATTTTCATACGTGTCCAATCGATGGATCTGGGCATATGGAATGCTGATCGCATATATCCTGGTACAGGCATATCCTGAACTGTTTACTCTGGGTATCAGGGAAAAACGACGGATATTTGTGATGCTGCTGATATATGGCGGGTTGGCACTATTTTCGGAATCTGCCCGCACGGAACGCAATATTATGGCACTGATGATGCTGGTCCTGGCTGTGTTTACAGTGGTTTCCTACGGAAACGTATTTACACAGGGAAAATATCTCTGCGGAATGATCGTCGCAGTGCTTGTGACCAGCATCTTTCTGAATGTTTCATACCAGTATTCTTACGAAAAAGATTACCTGTCAGAATTTGAGGAAAAGAATCAGGCGCTGGAAAAGCTTCAGGCCGGACCGGACAAAGCAATCCGGTCAATGGATGATTCAGCGGTTACCAGATATGACCAGTACAAAACGGGCTCTTACGTAAACACTGCCATGTATATGGGAACCAATAGTACCTCCTATTATTTCAGTGTGGCCAATGGAAATATCAGCCGTTTCTTTGATGAGATGTATCTGAATACCCCCTGGGATTATCATTACAGCAGCCTGGACGGACGGAGTATCCTGGATCGTCTTGCCTCCGTGAAATATTTTGCCATCAAAAAAAGCGGATATGGGTATCTGCCATACGGCTATGACAGTGAAGCAGCAGTCACAAAAAAATACAGGATCTACGAAGACGAGGATTCCCTTCCTCTTGGTTATACCTATGATTCCTGGATCCCCAGAGAAAAGTATGAAAAGCTTTCCGTGACCGAAAAGCAGCAGGCGCTCCTGCAGGGGGCAGTCCTTGAGGACAGCAGTCTTTCTGAGACAGATCTAACCTTTGATGATAAGAAAGCAGATTTTACACTGGAAGCAGGAAAAGGCTGTAAGATCAAAGACGGAAAGATCATTGTGACCAAAGAAGGAGCGACCGTACAGATCGGATATCAGGGAGAACCGGAGGCAGAGGTTTATCTTGTGGCAAAAAATCTGGATTTTAATGCCTATTCTCCACGTGCAGTGGTCAGTGATAAAAAATGGGATTCCATGACAGAATATGAGAAGAATACAGTACGTTATGAAGATAATAACTGGCGCTACTGGAAAGAAAGCAAGGAATCAGCAGTGGATGTTTCGCTGGGATCCGTGGACAAGACTATCCGGATCTTTACAGATAAATACAACGGCTACAGCGGAAGACATAATTTTCTTCTGAATATGGGATATAAAAACTATTCTGCAGGAACTATGACACTGACATTCTCCATGCCGGGAGAATATACCTTTGATGATCTGTATGTGGTATGTCAGCCTATGTCTTCTGTCGAAGAACAGACAGAGGAGCTTGGAAAAGAAGCTCTTCAGAATATCAAAATGGAGACAAATTGCATTCATGGAGATATCACAACCACTTCCGATAAGATCCTGGTATTTTCCATTCCCTACAGCGCAGGCTTTACCGCCTATGTAGATGGAGAAAAAACAGAACTTGTAAAGGCAAACAGTATGTATATGGGACTGGAATTAAAAAAAGGCAGGCATACGGTCACGCTCAGATACTGTACACCGTATATTGTGCCCGGAATGATACTGACGGTGATCGGCCTTATCCTGTTTGTCGGGATCGTAATATCTTACCGGCGCCGGGGAAAACAAAAAGAAAGGGGAAAACAGGAGAAATGAGCCGATTATCGGTAGTTTTGCCTGCCTGTAACGAGGAACCGATGCTGGAGAAAACCTGCCGGACTCTCAGAGAGCTCCTGGGGCAGGCCGGGATCCTTTATGAACTGGTCCTGGTAGATGACGGTTCCTCTGACGGAACCTGGGCAGCGATAGAAAAAGTATCCGGAGAAGATAAAAATGTGACAGGTGTGCATTTTTCCAGAAATTTCGGGAAAGAAGCAGCAATTATGGCCGGCCTTGCACAGGCATGCGGAGATGCGGTGGCTGTGATGGACTGTGACCTGCAGCATCCGCCGGAGATCCTCCTGGAAATGTACCGGCTCTGGAAGCAGGGCTACGAGGTTGTGGAGGGTATCAAGAAAAAACGTGGAAAAGAAACTCTTTTTCACAGAAAAAGTGCCGGATTTTTCTATCGGATCATGTCCCGTGCCACCGGCTTTGATATGGAAAATGCTTCTGATTTCAAGTTGCTGGACAGGAAAGCGGTGGAGAGTGTTCTCGCCATGCCTGAACGGAGCATGTTTTTCCGGGCGGCATCGTCCTGGATAGGCTTCAAAAGCATCTCCGTACCTTTTGAGGTGCAGGAGCGTGAGGCAGGAGAATCCAAATGGTCTGCAGGAACGCTGATCAGCTACGCGTTTCGGAATATCGTGGCATTTACAACACTTCCGCTGCAGTTTGTAACAGCCGGTGCTGTGGGCTGCTTTGGGTGCTCCCTGCTCCTTCTGGTCTATTCTCTGGTCCGGTATTTTTCCGGGCATGCGGTGGAAGGCTATACCACACTTCTGATCGTAATGCTCTTTATCGGAAGTGCCGTGATGATGAGCCTTGGGATCATCGGATATTATATCGCCAGGATCTATGAGGAAGTAAAACGCCGTCCGAGATATATCGTGTCAAAGATCATACGAGGAGGAGATACCAATGAAAAAGTGGATCCTTAAATTCTATGAAAATGATGTGATCCGTTATATTTTCTGGGGTGGTTGTACGACTCTTGTAAATCTGTTAAGCTTTTATATCATGAGGGCAGTGAAAATCCCGCTGATGAGTGCCAACATCATATCGATCATCCTGGCGATCCTGTTTGCCTATGTTGTGAATTCCAGATTTGTATTTCATGACCGCTGTGAAACATGGAGGGATCATATACAGCCCTTTCTGAAATTTATAAGTGCCCGTCTGGTGACCATGGTCATTGAGGTAGGCGGTGTATGGCTTCTGGCGGAGATCCTGGGATTGCAGGATATGTTTGCAAAATTCTGCACACAATTTATCGTGCTGGCGTTGAATTATATTTTTAGTAAATTTATTATTTTTACCACAGGTAAAAGGATTGGAGGTAGCAAATGATGACTTTGGATGAGGCAGTGAAGAAAGTCCGCCCTCTGGATGAAAAGGCTATGGAGAGGGCGAGAAAGAGATGGGACAGTATTGCAAAGCCACTGCATTCTCTGGGAGAACTGGAGAATATGCTGACACAGATCGCCGGCATCACAGGTACGCCGGAGATACGTGTGGAGAAAAAAGCGGTGGTTGTCATGTGCGCGGATAACGGAGTTGTAGAAGAGGGCGTGACCCAGACCGGACAGGAAGTGACGGCTGTCGTGGCTGAGAATTTTCTGGAAGGGACTACTACCTGCTGTGTGATGTGCCGTCAGTGTGGAGCAGAGCTTTTTCCTGTAGATGTGGGAATGGTCACAGATACAAAGGTCCGTACAGATCTTAAGGTTGCCTATGGGACCAGAAATATGACCAGGGAGCCGGCAATGACAAGAGATCAGGCGATTCGTGGCATCGAAGCCGGAATTGCCATGGCAGAGGAGCTGAAGGATAAAGGATATCAGGTCCTTGCAACCGGTGAAATGGGCATTGGAAATACCACCACCAGCAGTGCAGTAGCAGCTGTGCTTCTCGGAAAACCGGTGGAAGATATGACCGGACGTGGTGCCGGATTAACCAGTGAAGGGCTTGTTAGGAAGATCAATGCGATCAAAAAGGCGATTGCGCTAAATAATCCGGATCGTTCAGATGCCATTGATGTCCTGGCAAAGGTAGGCGGACTGGATATTGCAGGAATGGCAGGAGTATTCATTGGAGGAGCAGCACTTGGAATGCCGGTTGTCATGGACGGATTTATTTCCTGCGTATCTGCACTGATCGCAATAAAGATCTGCCCGCAGGTAAGTGATCATATCATTGCGTCTCATGTATCCAAAGAGCCTGCAGCACATCTGATCCTGAAGGAGCTTGGCAAGGAAGCGATCATCCACGCAGGCATGTGCCTGGGCGAGGGAACCGGAGCTGTGGCACTGTTTCCTATGATGGATCTGTCCTGTGCAGTATATAATTCCATGAGTACCTTTGGTGATATCAATGTAGAACAGTACGAGGAGCTGAAATAATATGCTGGTTGTTGTAACAGGAGGCAGCGGAAGCGGAAAATCTGCTTTTGCGGAAGAAACCATACTTTCCCTTGGCGAAGCCAGAAGGATCTATATCGCTACCATGCAGGCTTTTGACGAAGAAAGCCACAGGCGCATCCGCAGACACCGGCACATGCGTGCAGGAAAAGGCTTCGAGACAATAGAAAGATATACAGAACTTGATGAGCTGCTCATTCCGAAGGACTGTGTGGTTCTTCTGGAGTGCATGTCCAATCTGGTTGCAAATGAGATGTTCCGGGAAGACGGCTTCCACCCGGAGGTGGCGGAAAAGATCACAGAAGGAGTGAAAAATCTTCTTTCCCAGGCAAAGCATGTGGTGATCGTCACCAACGAGATCTTTTCAGACGGGATCCTCTACGAGAAAGAATCAGAACAGTACAAAAAAGAGCTGGGACAGATCAACCAGAAACTGGCAAAGATGGCGGAAGAGGTTGTGGAAGTCGTGTACGGGATCCCTGTATGGCATAAAGGAGGAAAGGAAGCATGAAAAGCTTGTGGAACAGTTTTAAGGCAGCCTTTGCCATGTTTTCAAAGATCCCCATGCCCATGGTGGACTGGAAGAAGGAAAACATAAAATATATGATGTGCTTTTTTCCTTTTGTGGGGACTGTCATCGGTATTCTGACATGGCTTGCAGGAGGAATCCTCGGAATGCATGCAGCTCTGGAACCATTTTTTCTCGCTGTGATCCTTACTGTGATCCCGGTATTTATTACCGGCGGCATTCATGTAGACGGGCTTCTGGACACATCGGATGCATTAAGCTCCTGGCAGGAACGCACAAGGAGGCTGGAGATCCTGAAGGATTCCCATGCAGGTGCATTTGCCATTATCACAGCCTGCGTATATTTTATCCTCTGGCTGGGAGCATGGGATCAGCTCCTTGGAAATTATAATGGGATCTGTATCATGAGCCTGGGCTTTATGATGTCCAGATGTCTTTCCGGGATCGGTGTGATCACATTTCCCAAGGCAAGGACAGACGGGACTGTGGCAGAATTTTCCAGAAATGCGTCGGAGATCGCAGTGCGAAATGTTCTTATCACGATGTTTGTGATCCTTGCAGCGCTGATGATATGGGTGGATCCGATCCTGGGTGTTCTGGCAGCTGTCAGCGCACTTCTGGTATTCTGGTGGTATCACCATATGGCTTTGAAATATTTTGGAGGGACCACAGGTGATCTTTCCGGATTTTTCCTCTGCATCTGCGAGGTCGTGATGGCACTGGTGCTTGCTTTTTGTGGCGCATTTCACCTGTAATAAAGATTTGGATGAGGTAAAAAAGATATGGAAATGATAATCGGAGGTGCATATCAGGGAAAAGCTGCCTATGCAAAAGCGCAGTTCCCGGATGTGGACTGGAAATTCGGAGGAGAGATCACAGAAGAGGAACTTCTGAAGGCAGAGGGCATTCTGGGATTTCAGGAATACATAAGAAAAGCTCTGAAGGCAGGAGAAGATCTCACCGGCCTGGCAGAAAAGCTGGCACAGCAGGATACGGATGTGATCCTTGTCAGTGAGGAGGTAGGCTACGGGATCGTTCCGGCGGATGCTTTTGAGCGGCAGTACCGTGAAGCTGTTGGCCGGGTGTGCACTGCACTGGCTGCAAAAAGCAGAAGGGTCACAAGAGTGGTATGCGGGATTGGGACGGTGCTGAAGGATGATTAGATTATATCTGATACGACATGGACAGACACCCGGAAATAAGCTTCAGCGTTATATCGGAACAACGGATGAACCACTGAGCATGGAAGGAAAGGAATTCTTGGAAAACCTGACCTATCCCATGCCGGAGGCCCTTTACGTAAGTCCGCTCTGCCGTTGTGTGGAAACTGCGGGGATCCTTTTTCCGGGAAAAAGCTTTCATATTATCGAAGAGCTTTCCGAGTGTGATTTTGGAGAGTTTGAGAATAAAAATTATAAAGAGCTTTCCGGAAATCAGGATTATCAGAGGTGGATCGACAGCAATGGAACGCTTCCTTTTCCGGGAGGAGAAAGTCGAGAAGCTTTTAAGCACCGAAGCCTTACAGGATTTCAGAAGGCCGTCACACAGTGTATCCGTAACAACATAAAGACAGCGGCTCTTGTGATACATGGCGGTACGATCATGAACATTATGGAAGAATATGCGGACAGACCCAGGGCTTTTTATGAATGGCATGTAAAAAACGGCGGTGGTTATCTGGCAGAGCTGGAGCCTGCGCTGTGGCAGAAGGGCCGGAGAGAGCTCTGTGTCCGTGAAGCATATATGGAGGGTTAAGTTATGAATGAGCAGAAGATCAGCTGGAAACGCAGTGACTTGAAATGGCGTGGAAAACAGGCATTCAAAAAAAATTACTGGTCAGCAGTGCTGGTAAGTCTGGTGCTGGCTATTGTGCTGGCAACCGGCGGAAGCGGTGCGGCCACAGGCAGTGCCGGAAATGTGGCAAGTCCGGATTGCGGTGTTACAACGTATCGTTTGGGTACGGATATCAATGGTGTTACTTCTTATGTCAGCCATGTATTTCGCTCCCCACTGGCAGTGCTTTTTGCGCTTCTGAGTGCCAGTGCCGTGGTAGCTGTGGCTCTGATCGGAATCCTTTTCCATTTTTTTGTGGGAAATGTTCTGGAGGTAGGCGGAAGAGATTTTTACATTGAGAACCTTTATTCTGTACCCGGGCCCGGAAAGCTCCTCAGTGTATTTCGTTCAGGGAATTACGGTAATATCGTAAAAACCATGTTTTTACGGGACCTGTATCTTGTATTGTGGACACTGCTTTTCATTATTCCCGGAGTGGTAAAATCCTACGAATATAAGATGATACCTTATCTTCTTGCGGAATATCCGGATATGAGCACAAAGGAAGTATTTGCAAAAAGCCGTGAGATGATGGACGGACAGAAGATGGATACCTTTATCCTGGATCTTTCCTTTATTCCCTGGTCTGTCCTTTCGGCAATCACGGCAGGGATCGTGGGACTCTTTTATGTATCCCCGTATAAGGATGCAACCTATGCGGAACTTTATGATACTCTTGCGGCAGGAATGCCGGGAAACGGACAGCAGGTGTATGAAGATGAAAACAGCGGTATTTACTGATAAAATGATTCTTGTGCGCGGTGGCGGAGACCTGGCCACCGGAGTGATCCACAAGCTTCATCAGAGTGGTTATCAGATCCTGATCCTGGAATGTGACCGTCCAAGTGCCATCCGCCGTCATGTGGCTTTCTGTGAAGCCGTTTATGACGGAACTGCAGAGGTAGAAGGCGTTGTGTGCAGGAGGGTCACGGAGGACGATATCCGGACCCAGTGCAGGAAATGCTGGGCCCAGGGAGAGATCCCCCTTCTGACAGATACCGATGGAAAACATATCCGCGAACTGGAGCCGGAGGCAGTGATCGATGCCATCCTTGCAAAAAAGAATCTTGGGACCAGCAGGGACATGGCTCCACTGACTGTGGGACTTGGCCCGGGCTTTACCGCAGGGGAGGATGTGGATTATGTGATCGAGACCATGCGTGGACATAACTTGGGAAGGATCATAAAAAAAGGCAGTGCTCTGCCGAATACCGGAGTGCCGGGACTGATCGCGGGGATAGGAAAGGAACGTGTGATCCATTCACCGGCAGCCGGTAACATGAAAAACATCTGTCAGATCGCAGATCTTGTTGAAAAAGACCAGGTGATCGCCATGGTAGGTGATACGCCGGTGAAGGCTACTATTTCCGGCGTGATCCGTGGGCTGATCCGGGACGGTTATCCTGTTTTTGCGGGAATGAAGATCGCGGACATTGACCCAAGGGCAGAACAGAAGAAAAACTGTTTTACGATCTCAGACAAGGCAAGGTGTATCGCAGGGGGAGTACTGGAGGTGCTGCTTTCCTGCGGAGTGCTTCCGGGAAAAGAGAAAGCTGTAAAGAATGAGGAACTGTGACCGATACAGAGCTTTTTTCCTCTGAAGAAGTACGAGAATAAATGGAGTGTGTCATGAAGAAAAATGAAAAAGCGCTTACTGTGGCATTCACAGGAGGAGGCGGAAAGACCAGTCTGATCCTTGGACTGGCAGAAAAATTTTCCGGACAGGGAAAACGGGTGATCGTGACCACAACCACACATATGGCATGGGAACCGGAACATCCCTTTGCAGAAGCAGAGGATGTTTCGGGAGCATGCCGGCTTATAGAACAATACGGATACGTTATCGCGGCACATCATAAGGCCGGGCAGCCCAAGATTTCCGGCCCTGAAAAGGAGATCCTGGAAAAGCTGCCCGGCTTTTGTGATCTTCTTCTTGTGGAAGCTGACGGATCCAGGCGCCGGCCGCTTAAAGTGCCGGCTGTTCATGAGCCGGTGATCCCTTCTTTTGCAGATATGGTAGTAGGAGTGATAGGTCTTGACTGCATCGGCAAAAAGATCTGCGATACGGCACACCGTCCGGATGATATGGCGGGATTTCTGGGAAAGCGTACAGATGAGCCTGTGACATGGATGGATGTGTGGAAGATCATCCGGTCTGAAGCCGGATTGCAAAAAGGCGTGGACGGGCGAAGATTTCTCGCGTATCTGAACAAGGCAGATACTCTGGAGGATCCCGGTATGGCGGAGAAGCTTATGGCACAAGGTCGGGAGGCTGGAATCATGGTGATCTGCGGCAGCCTGCAGAGAAGTGTAAACAACTGGAATCGAAAGGAAGAGGAGCGGTGATATGAAACTGGGACTGATCATGCTGGCAGCAGGAAACAGCCGGCGGTTTGGAAGCAATAAGCTGCTGTATAGTATAGACGGAATGCCGATGTACAGACATATTCTTCTGGAACTGAAAAAAGTGAAGGAGGCACTGGAGGCACAGGGACATAAATGTGAGATCACAGTTGTCACCCAGTATGAGGAGATCGCACAGGAAGCAGAGAAGCTTGGCGAACGGTTTCTTTACAATCTGCATCCGGATGAGGGGATATCTTCCTCACTGAAGATCGGGCTGCGGGTCAACCGGGAGATGGATGCGTGCCTGCTTACGGTGGCAGATCAGCCGTGGTTACGGTGGAAGACGGTTTTTGGACTGGTGGATGTGTTTTTGAGAGATGGGAAGGGGATCGCCTGTGTGGAGCATGATGGGAAGACCGGGAATCCCTGTGTTTTTTCGAAGAAGTATTATGAGGAACTGATGAAGCTTTCCGGTGATGTCGGAGGGAAGAGAGTGGTTGTGGCACATCGGGAGGATGTGGCTGTGATGAAGGTGGAAGATGGAAGGGAGATGGTGGATGTGGATTTTTCGGACGGACGCCGGTGAGGTACCGTCTGGTTTGTGCTGGGGCTTCGTCGGGGACTGGCTTCTAAGACGCCGGAAATCTGCTAAAACCGCTGAAAAGAATCCAGAACTCGCTCCTGCGTCGCTCAAACAGCTGGATTTTTTCCAGCAACGCAGATTCCCACCGCCTAAGAAGCGCACCCCTCCTGCAGAGCCAGCACAAACCAGACGGTACCTCGCCGGCTGACGTGCGAAAGGGGAGATAGGCTAGAGTGAAAGTGTGAAGTTTGTAGAAGCAGAGCATCAATGACGAAATCACCGTGTCTGAGGCAATTTTCACGCATACAAAAGCCAGCAGGGAACCGCCCTGGCGTGGCGGGATGCTCTGCAGGAGTCCTGCTGATTCTTAGGACAATAAGCGGGAATTCTCGGCAATTCAATTACCGAGATGAAAGCGCAGGATTGTGCATATCTTCACATTGAAATAATATAATAATCTCCCAATCCCTTGATATTAATGCCGTAACCGGCATATAATCAACCGAAAATATGTTCGATTTTTGTTGCGCATTTCTACTTGTTATGTTATACATATATGTATGAAAGAAAATCTAATACATTACAGAACTTGTGTGTGTAATATTAATTACCATATGGTGTGGTCGGTGAAATACCGGCGGAAGATATTAAACCCAGAAATTGAGGAATACCTAAAGGAACTGGTGCAGCAGATCGCTGAGGATAAAGGTTTTACCGTTCATTTATTTGAATGTGGTGAAGGTGATCATGTCCACTGTTTTGTATCAGCTCCACCAAAGCTGTCCATAACAGCAATCGTCAAGTATCTGAAGGGAATCACCGGCAGAAAACTGTTCGAACGTTTTCCGGAAATAAGAGACCAGCTATGGAAGGGAGAGCTGTGGAACCATTCCTATTATGTGGAAACGATCGGATCTGTATCTGAGGAGAATATCCGCCGTTATATTGAGCATCAGAGCAAGTCGTATTAAATCAAGGTGGAGTGTAGATCTCTATCTGCATAGCTGTCCAAAGGGGGAAGAGGAATGCTGCTGTCACACAGAACATCTGTAAAGATCCGGCCGGAATATTCCAATATCATAGGGCATATGTGTTATGCAGCTTCCAAACTCTGGAATGTCTGCAACTACGAACGTCATCATTATAAAGAGCTGGGACTGGAAAAGTATCCTGATTGGTATTATCAGAAAAAAGCGCATAAAGGAGATCTGTGGTACAGACAGCTTCCATCACAGACAGCACAGGAGACCTGCAAGCAGCTGGACAAAGCATGGAGATCTTTCTATGTCCTGAAAAAGACTAGAGGGATCAAAGATCCAAATCCGCCCCGTTTTAAGCAGGACAATATCCCGGTCACATACATGCAGATGGGAATCCGGCATGAGAAAGGTTCAGACCAGCTACGCCTGTCTCTGCCAAAGGATCTGAAAAGCTATATGGAAGAAACCTACGGGATCCATGAAAAATTTCTATATCTTGAAAATAAGATTTTCAGGGACATGGATCATATAAAACAATTGCAGATCTATCCGCCGGAAAACGGAAAATGTGACCTTATCGTTACCTATGAGATTGAAGGACCAGAGCAGCTTTCCCAGAATGGACATTATTTATCTATTGATCCTGGACTTCATAATCTTATGACCTGTTATGATTCCGGAAACGGCCGGACTTTTATCCTTGGAAGGAGATATCTTTCATTGGAAAGATATTTTCATAAAGGGATCGCCAGAGTGCAGTCTGTCTGGTATGCGCAGCAATCGGAAAGAGGGATAAAATATCCAAGATCATCGAAACATATCCAGAGACTTTACAGAAAAAAGCAGAATGCAGTGAAGGATTATCTTCACAAAGTAACCAGATGGATTGCAGAATACTGCAGAAAAGAAGATATCCGTTGTGTGGTTGTGGGAGATGTCCGAAATATCCGTAAAGAGAAAGATATGGGGCATAAGACCAACCAGAAGTTTCACGGACTGCCATATAACAGGCTGTATATCATGCTGGGATATAAGCTGAAACTGTATGGGATCCAATTGATAAAACAGGAGGAAAGCTATACCAGCCAGTGCAGTCCATTATCACCGGAAGTATCAAAAAGATATGCAGAAGCATTAAACCGAAAAGAACGGGGTATGTATATAACTGACGGAGTAAGCTACAATGCAGATGCAGTAGGCGCATTTAATATCCTGCGGAAATATCTTTCCGTATCCGGAAAAGAGAAGACACTGTCCGTAACCGGACTAAAAAATCCAGAAATAATAAAAGTAGCTGTATAGCCGAAAGGCAAGCAGTATTGGTGTCATGGACGCACCCTGAAAAAAGGCGGTATCCCGCCGGATTTCAGATACTCTGGTAACTAAGTTGCCGAGTAGTTCACGTGGTGTGGTTTCTGCGTTATTCCAAAAAGTTCTGCTGTCTGAGCGTCTGGACGCGAGTTCAGAACTTTTTGGAATGGTTTTAGCAGAAGCCGCAGCACCTTAGAAGCCAGCGGACGACGAAGCCCTTCCCGCTACGCCAGAGCGGTTCCCTGCGTACGTTCGTTATAATTTATAATTATAAGGTAGACAAATCTCAAATAAAATGATTCTTAGCCGCTTCTTCCTCAGCCAGACGAACCGTCTCACCGGAAGGATTGGAGATCACTGCTGAAGCTACGATCTCACAAGGCGGGTTCCCCTTTACACTGTCAACGGCAGCCGTAACAGCAGAAACATCACCAGTCAGAAAAACAGTGGCATGACCACCACACTTCGTCTGCCAGGTAAGAAAAGAAACATCAGAAGTCTTCAGCATCTGGTCGATCACCAGGATCGCATTACTGCTGCCAACAACCTCAACTAAACCAAAAGCACCATAATTCATAAATCTGTCGCCCCCTTTATTTATTGATCGTCATCTTCAGTGCGATCTCAGTATCCTCAGAAGGAGAAGCGATCACAGTATGAGAAACAACCTTACCAAGAGGTTTGGCTGCCTCCAGCGCAACCTCCATAGCTGCATTAACGTCAGAAACAGAACCACGCATCTTGACACAGGCGCCACTCTTCAGACGGTTACGTTCAACACTCTGGATCTTGACATTGGCTGCCTTGGAAGCAGCATCAAGAGCAACAAAACAGGCAACCAGGTTATCCAGCTCAAAAACACCTACAGCCATGCCCTTATAATTATTATCCATAAAAATACCTCCATGCGGAACAGATTCCAGTAATGTGGTTTTTTGACCGGTTTTACGTGAAATCATTACCGTTTTTATGGCTTTATTATAACTTTTTTAGACAAAAATAGCAAGGAATAAATACACAGATAACAAAGTATTACTGAGAACGGAGTGAACAATAGCTCACGAAGAGAACAGCAACGCAAAGTTTACTTTGGACGCCGGATATAGTATATTAATTAAATAAGAAATAGCAGGAAGGTGTAAAGAAATGCAGACACATCAGACAGACTTTTCAACAGGAAATGTCTATCGCAACATTATGGAGGTAGCTGTGCCGATGATCATTGCACAGATCCTGAACCTCCTTTACAACATTGTAGACCGGATCTATATCGGAAGGATCCCCGAGATCGGAGCCACCGCACTGACAGGAGTGGGACTATGTTTTCCCATTATCAGTCTGATCACTGCATTTACCTATCTTTTTGGAAATGGAGGAGCACCGCTTTGCTCCATGGAACGAGGAAGAGGACACCAGGAAGAAGCAGAAATGCTCATGGGAAACACCTTTGTGATGCTGATCGGCACAGGAGTGATCCTGACAGCCATTGGCCTTATCTTTTACAGACCGATCCTCTATGCCTTTGGCGCCAGTGATGTAACCTTTTCCTATGCGGCAGACTACATAAGGATCTATCTTCTGGGAACCCTGTTTGTGATGATCACTCTGGGAATGAACCCGTTTATAAACAGCCAGGGCTTTGGAAACACCGGAATGCTTACGATACTGATCGGTGCAGTACTGAACATCCTTCTGGATCCCCTATTTATCTTTGGAATGCACATGGGAGTCCGTGGAGCAGCTTTGGCGACCATTATATCCCAGCTCTGCTCCGCAATCTGGGTCTTGCGCTTTCTCACAGGAAAAAAGGCGATCCTGAACCTGAAAAAAAGTGCCATGAAGATTTCCTGGAAAAGAGTGGGCAGTATCGTAAGCCTTGGTATGTCCGGTTTTTTTATGGCATTTACAAACAGTCTTGTGCAGGTGGTATGCAATGCCACACTCCAGACCTGGGGCGGTGATATCTACGTTGGTGTCATGACAGTTTTAAATTCTGTCCGTGACATTTTCACCATGCCGGTCCATGGGCTTACCACAGGTGCTTCTCCGGTCATGAGCTTCAATTATGGAGAAAAAGCATACGACAGAGTCAAAAAAGCAATTAAATTTATTACAGCTGTCTGTGTGATCTATACCCTGGCAGGCTGGGGGATCCTGAAGCTGCTTCCGGAATTTTTCATCCGGATCTTTAACAGCGATCCCGGGCTTCTGGAAAAGGGAGTTCCCGCCCTTCATATTTACTTTTTCGGCTTCTGCTTTATGGCCTTGCAGTTTACCGGACAAAGCGTGTTCGTAGCACTTGGAAAGGCAAAAAAGGCCACCTTTTTTTCTCTGTTCCGAAAGGTAGTGATCGTAGTACCGCTGACGCTCCTGCTGCCTCATGTGAATGGCCTGGGAACAGATGGCGTGTTCTGGGCGGAACCGGTTTCCAACCTTGTAGGCGGCTGTGCATGCTTTTTTACCATGCTGGCGACAGTACTGCCGGAGTTGAACAGTGACCTCAAACGGGCCGGATAAAGGTTTGCGGGAAATTTTGATATGTGTTAGAATGGACAGGACGATTTTTCTGCAGACTAAGCAGAAATATTAAGAAAGGCCGGCGTATGGCCGGACAGGAATGAGAGGAAAACACAATGGCTTTATTTCAGGCATTTCGGGCAGTAAGACCTGCTTCGGAAAAAGCAGAAAAGGTGGCGGCACTTCCTTATGACGTAGTCAGCAGAGAGGAAGCGAGAGAGATCGGGGAAACAAATCCGGAATCTTTTCTACATATAGACCGTGCAGAGATGGATCTGGATCCGGAAACAGATATTTATGATCCGATGGTTTATCAGAAGGCAAGGGAAAATCTGGATCGTTTCCAGAAAGAAGGGATCCTGATCCAGGATGAGAAACCGAACTATTATCTGTATGAACTGATTCGTAAGGGAAAATCCCAGACAGGGATCGTAGGTGTCAGCTCCATTGATGATTACATGAATGGTGTGATCAAAAAGCATGAGCTTACAAGAGAGGATAAGGAGCAGGACCGCATCCGTCACGTGGATGTCTGTGATGCCAACACAGGCCCTATTTTTCTGGCGTGCAGATATCCGGCAGAGCTTCTTACTCTTATGGAAGAATGGAAAGATACACATGTTCTGGTGTATGATTTTACTTCCGATGACGAGATCACACATCGTGTATGGATCGTAGATGAGGAAGAAACGATTCGGACCATAGACAGCCTTTTTGGCGGGATCTCATCTATCTATATTGCGGATGGCCACCACAGAGCAGCCTCCGCAGTAAAGGTGGGACTGAAGAAAAGAGCGGAGCATTCGGACTACACCGGAAAAGAAGAATTTAACTTTTTCCTGTCAGTGGTATTTCCGTATGACCAGCTGACCATTCTTCCGTACCACAGGATCGTAAAGGATATCAAAGGCATGGAACCCAAAGCCTTCATCGGAAGTATGAAGTTTAATTTTGAGCTGATGGCAATGCCGGGCTTTCCATGTAAACCGGTAGAGAAACACTGCTTTGGGCTGTATGTAGACGGAGAATGGTTCCATCTGAAGGCATATCCGGATATCTATGCGGGAAAAGACAGCGTAGGTCAGCTGGATGTGTCTGTTCTTCAGGATAAGGTCCTGGGTCCGGTTCTGGGGATCAGTGATCCGCGTACCGATGAGAGGATCCGCTTTATGGGAGGAAATCACCGGCTGAAGGATCTGGCAGCAGCTGCAGATGAGACAGGAGGAGCTGCCTTTGCCATGTATCCTACATCTATGGAGGAGCTGATGACGATCGCAGACGAGGGTAAGCTTATGCCGCCAAAGAGCACCTGGTTTGAGCCGAAGCTCCGCAGTGGTCTTTTTATCCATAAGCTTTCAGACTGATGCCGGAGACTTTATAGAATTTTAATAAAATGGTCAGGGAAATCTTAGGAAATTAATACAGATCGCTCACATTTGTCAGGTAATATATAATATAGTTGAGCAAATGAGAAAGAGGGGGTTTCATGACAAACGAACAGTATTACGATTGCATCCGGCCATACCAGAATGCATGCCAGATCATGCGCGCCAAGCTTGAAGTGCTCAACGGAAGTCTGTATCAGAAATCTTCCGTATCTCCGATCCACAATATCCAGGAACGGATCAAATCCAAGAGGAGCATCGAAAAGAAGCTGGAGAAGCTGGGGCATTCGGACAGTGTGCAGAACGCCAAGGATCATCTCCGGGATATCGCCGGGATCCGTGTGATTTGCTACTTTATTGATGATATATATAATCTTGTAAATGCGCTGAAACGGCAGAGTGAGCTGATTTTTATCAGAGAGAAGGATTACATACAGAATCCAAAGCCCAACGGATACCGCAGCTTTCATGTGATCATCGCAGTTCCGGTATACTATCTGGATACCATGGAGTATTTTCCGGTGGAGATCCAGCTGAGGACGATGACCATGGATCTCTGGGCAAGCATGGAGCACCGTGTCTGCTACAAGAAGCTTCCGGAACACAGGGATGAGCTGGCGGAGGCCTTCCGTCAGTATGCAGATATCCTCGGAAAGATCGAGGAACAGTTTGAAGCCTACAATGAAACAGGAATGCTGGAGGAGATCGCATCGGCCCAGATTGCTGAGAATCCGTCGGAGGGATAAAAATGGAGATTGAAGAGGAATTTGTATCCGGTTTCTGCCGTACCATGAACGGGGGCGAAACCGTCTGCTGTGAGTATACACGGCAGGAGGACGGGAGCAGGAAGCTGACTTTTATGGACTGCGCGCATGAGAGATGTGTAAATACAGGCGCCTGTGAGATCTTCAAACAGGCCCATGAGCTGGAGCAGAAATAAAAGATCAAAGAAAAGAAAACGGCGAAAATGCATAATGATCAAAAATAATAATGATAAAAAAACAATTATAAAAAAATCACAGAAAACAGGAGGAGTAGGTATGAAGCACACAGTAGATGCGATGGGAAAGCAGTGTCCGATCCCGGTGGTGATGACCAAGAAGATTCTTGACAAGGCAGAGCAGGGAGACGAGATCTTAATACTGGTAGACAACGAAACGGCGGTAAACAACTTAAGCAGACTTGCCGGAAGTACCGGATGCAGCTTCGTATCCAGAAAAACAGAAGGTGGTTATGAGATCAATATGACAGTAAAATCAGATTCTGCTGCAAGAAGTCAGGCAGAGCCTGAGATCGTCTGCACACCGGCTGTTCCTAAGGGAGATTATACAGTTGCCATCACTTCTGATAAGATGGGAGACGGAGATCCGGAGCTTGGTGCGATCCTGATCAAGGGATTTGTGTATGCGCTGACACAGCTGGAGACACCGCCGTCAGTTATGCTGTTTTATAATGGCGGAGCCAGACTTACTGCACAGGATTCACCATGTATCGAAGACCTTAAGACCTTACAGGAACAGGGAACAGAGATCCTGACTTGCGGAACCTGTGTGAACTTCTATGGACTGAAGGAACCGGCAGTGGGAACCGTAACAAATATGTATACCATAGCGGAAAAGCTCACAAAAGCAGGAAAAGTGATCCGCCCGTAAACAGAGAAACATATAGAAACAACAAAAGTATATAGAAACTTACAGAAGCAGACAAAAACTTACAGAAGCAGACAAAAACATATAGAAGCAGACAGAAACAAATAGAAATACACAGAAATGCCGCAGAGCCATTTTGAAGCCTGCGGCATTTCTGACATCCAGTTGGTATCTGGTTGATATCCACTTAATGTCTTCTATGTGAAAAGATTTTAATGAAAAACTGCACATCCTACGCAGATAACATGATAATTTTATGAAAAGCGAAAGGAAATCATTATGAAAATCGAATACACAAAAGTGGGAGACTATTATTTACCGAATCTTTAAAAAGATAATGATATGGCAGTAGCAAGATATATACTTGCGGTAAATAGAAGATATAAACGTGACGGAGAACAGGAAGCAGATTTTATCTCCTGTGTCACATTTGGAAAGAGTGCGGAATTTGTATAGAAATAGATTGCACCACGAGATTTATATGTCTGATGCAAGAAAGGTTGCTCCAGATAAATGGAAAACTGTAATTAGACATCCGATTAAGAAAGCGTAAAATCGGGATTTACTTCTACTTAGACATACAAACTGTTGACAGTAAAACTCCTATATAGTATTATTTGATAAAATACTATATAGGAGTTTTTGTATGAAAATGAATGGCGGATTTCTTGTTACCAAAATAAAACAACTTGGAGATCGAATCTTTGAGAAGATTCTCAGCGAAAAGAATATTGATGCGTTTAACGGAGCCCAGGGGCGTATTCTTTATGTACTGTGGCAGGAAGATGGAATCTCAATCAGGTCACTCTCGATTAAATGTGGATTAGCGATAACTTCTCTTACTACGATGCTGGAAAGAATGGAAAATCAAGGGCTGATAAGACGCGTTCAGTCTGAAACGGACAAAAGGAAAACACTTCTGTTTCTGACTGAAAAAGCACATGCCTTAAAGGACGAATACGATTCTGTATCTGATAAAATGGGCAGTATTTACTACAAAGGTTTTTCGGAGGAAGAAATTACCCAGTTTGAGGAATACCTCGACCGTATCAGAAAGAATCTTGAGGAGTGGCAGAAATCATGAGTATTTGTATCAAAGATCAGATTCAAAACATGAATATCGTCATCGGATGTACAGTGGGGTGTGCATATTGCTATGCTCGCAATAATGTGAAACGCTGGCATATGATTGATGACTTTGCTGACCCTGAATTCTTTCCGGGTAAGCTCAAGATGATGGAAAAGAAACGTCCGCAGAACTTTCTTCTTACCGGCATGAGCGATCTTTCCGGCTGGAAGTCAGAATGGAGAGACGAGGTATTTGCAAAGATCCGTGAAAATCCACAGCATCAGTTCCTGTTCCTTACCAAGCGACCTGATTTGCTGGATTTTGATACCGATCTGGAAAACGCATGGTTTGGCGTTACGGTGACGAGGAAAGCAGAACTGTGGCGTATCGACGCCCTTCGGAAAAACGTCAGAGCAAAACATTACCATGTTACCTTTGAGCCGTTATTCGACGATCCCGGCACAGTTGACCTTTCCGGAATCAATTGGATCGTTGTGGGCACCATGACCGGAGCTCAGAGCAGGAAGGTTCATACGGAGCCGGAGTGGGCATGGTCTCTGACAGATCAGGCGCATATGCTTGACATTCCGGTATTTATGAAGGAAGATCTTGTCCCTATCATAGGGAATGAAAATATGATTCAGGAAATGCCGGATGAATTCAATAAAGTGTTGGAGGTACAGAGATCATGGCAGAAGTAATAAATGGAATCCTCATTAATGAGGCGGAAACAAAGAACATCATGACCAAGTCCAGTCTGCCTGTAGGCGGTTACTCGGTCAATCCATATGTAGGCTGTACACACGCCTGTAAGTATTGCTATGCTTCTTTTATGAAGCGCTTTACCGGACACAAGGAGGAATGGGGCGCTTTCCTTGATGTGAAGCATTGGCCGGAAATTAAGAATCCGAAGAAATATGCCGGACAGCGGGTGGTCATCGGTTCTGTGACAGATGGCTACAATCCACAGGAGGAGCAATTCGGGAATACCAGAAAACTTCTGGAGCAGCTGATCGGCAGTGACGCAGATATTCTGATCTGCACAAAGTCGGATCTTGTGGTACGAGATATTGATCTGCTGAAGAAGCTTGGACATGTAACCGTTTCATGGTCGATCAACACACTAGATGAAAATTTCAAGAACGATATGGACTCTGCTTCTAGCATTGAGCGCCGTATCGCTGCTATGAAGCAGGTATATGAAGCAGGTATCCGTACAGTCTGTTTCGTATCTCCGGTATTCCCCGGTATCACGGATTTTGAAGCAATCTTTGAGCGGGTAAAGGATCAGTGCGATCTGTTCTGGCTCGAAAATCTCAATCTTCGAGGCGGTTTCAAAAAGACAATTATGGATTATATCGCCGGAAAATATCCTGATCTTGTACCACTTTACGACGAGATCTATAACAAGCATAACCGCAGCTACTTTGAAGCACTTGAAGTAAAAGCTGAGGAAATGGCTAAGAAGTATGATTGCCCATTTGTGGATAATGAAATGCCTTATGGCAGAGTCCCGCAGGGACATCCGGTGATCGTAGATTATTTCTATCATGAGGAAATCCGAGGGACAGAGAATACAGGAAAAAGAAATCGTTAATCTAAACGAAAATTAAACTGATGATGGTGGAGAGATTTATTTATCGCCATTTGAAATCGAGAAGTTCTTGTTTGAAAAATAGAGAAATTGTAAAATTGAAGAAAAAAGAAATGCACAGTTCTTAGCTTATCGAGAACTGTGCATTTTTGTAAATAAATACTTTTAATTAGCCGATTACGGCGTCCTCTGCTGTAAAATGTTCCAGAGAATTTTCTTTTACCTGAATGCAGATATAAGTAATTCCGGAAATATCGGATGCAAAAAACTGACGCTTTGCAGCAGGTGCGATTTTTAGCCAGTCTCCAGTTGAAAGGCTGATTTCTTCTCCATCAATTATGGCTTTGCCGTTACCTGAAAGAATTCCATAGATTTCCTCATTTTCTTTATGAGAATGAACAAATGGGACATTTGCTCCTGCAGGTAGTTCGTTTAAACTGATTTCTGCACCTGTTAAAGACAATTTTTCATGCAGCTCAATTCGGTTTTCCTTTCCAATAGTTGTTTTTGTGTAATTTGTCATAATAATACCTCCATAGTTGATTTGTAGTTTCTAATTACATGGCATTAGTATAGTGTGAGACACATACAAAAACAAGTACGCACCTTTTTGTAACTGTGCACTCAAAATTGAATGTGTTACAATAGACTCGGAGGTGAGAATTATGCGAGCAAAAGAAGAATTACCGGAATGCCCAGTTGCAACAGCGGTATCTCTCATCGGAGGAAAATGGAAACTGCTGATTTTGCGTAACTTGAAAGAGCGCCCATGGAGATTCAATGAGCTACAACGAAGTATAGAGGGTATTTCACAAAAGGTTTTGACAGATAGTTTAAGACAAATGATGAGTGATGGACTGGCATATCGCCACGATTACCATGAGCAGCCACCGAGAGTTGAATACGGATTAACGGAACTCGGAACAAAAATGCTTCCAATTGTTAATTCACTTGCTGACTTTGGTAACTACTATAAATCACTTATTGAACAGAAATAAGTACGTTAGTATTTGAATAACTGTGCGTCGCATTCTCGTTACTTCAGTGATGAGTTAGACGCACTATTTTTTTGGACGGGGAACAAATGTTTGTAAATTCTTCTCGAATATGGTACAATAAAAACATGGATAAAAATATATTTAATATCAATAATAATGAGCTTTCATATGGTAGAGGATATGTGTATTCCCTGCAGTACCATCTTGTATGGTGTACAAAATACCGGAAAAAGGTTTTAAAGGATGGTATTGATGCAGAATGCAAGGAAATGCTCTATGACCTTGCAGAAGAATATAAATTTCAGATCCTGGCAATGGAGGTTATGCCGGATCATATCCATCTGCTTGTAGATTGCAGACCACAGTTTTATATCTCTGATATGATCAAGACCATGAAGGGGAACATTGCCCGGCAGATGTTTCTTGCGCATCCGGAACTGAAGAAGGAACTTTGGGGAGGGCATCTGTGGAATCCATCTTATTGTGCAGTAACGGTAAGTGACAGGAGCAGGGAACAGGTATGTTCTTACATCGAAGGGCAAAAAGAAAAAACAGAAACCTGAAAGAAGCAGTTTTTAAAAATGTAAGCAGAAAGAGGAAAAAGATGAAGACAGTATCCAGTTATGGCGTAGAACTGCGAAAACAGAATATCCCGATTCGCCAGACACTGGATATCTATCGCTCTGCGGTCAGCTGTCTGATCGAGATCTATGCCCGGACATGGGATGAACTGGCAGTGATCACGGAACCTAAAAAACGTTTCAATACTGCAGAACATCTGGTGCATACCACAAAAAAGAATCAGGCAAGGTTTGATTTTGACCTGCGATTTCCAAAGATGCCTTCTTATCTCAGAAGGGCAGCTATCCAGCATGCCCTGGGAAGCGTATCCTCATATAAGACAAGGCTGGAACTGTGGGAAAAAGTGGATCAGAAAGGCAGCACGCCGAAGCTGGTGTGTGGTAATCATGCTATGCCGGTATTTTACCGTGATGTGATGTACCGTGAAGATACTGAGGAAAAAGATGGAGCGTACCTGAAACTTTATGACGGCCACGACTGGAAATGGTTCCGTGTCAGTCTCAGCCATACAGATATGGAATATCTGAGGAAATACTGGGCGGGAAAAAGAGCAGCAGCACCCGTGCTGGAAAAAAGGCATCGTAAATACTTCCTGCGTTTTTCTTATACAGAAGAGGTGCCGCTTACAAAGACACCTGTAAAAGAACAGGTCATCTGCAGTGTGGATTTAGGGATCAATACGGATGCAGTCTGTACCATCATGCGGCCAGATGGAACTGTCCTGGGAAGAAAATTTATTGATTTTCCCAGTGAAAAAGACCGGATGTACCGTGTGCTGGGACGGATAAGCAGGTTCCAGCGGGAACATGGTTCTGTACAGGTGAAAAGCAGATGGGCTTACGCGAAGCGTCTTAACACAGAGCTCGGAAGGAAGATCGCAGGGGCAGTTACAGGATATGCGGAAGAAAACCACGCGGATGTGATCGTGTTTGAGTATCTGGAAACAAAAGGAAAGATATCCGGGAGAAAGAAACAGAAGCTGCATCTGTGGAGGAAAAGGGATATCCAGAAAAGATGTGAACATCAGGCGCATAGAAGAGGGATGCGGATATCCAGGATTTGTGCGTGGAATACCAGCAGGCTTGCCTGTGATGGATCGGGAACAGTTGTCCGTGATCCAGACAATCACAGTTTATGTACATTCCAGAATGGAAAAAGATATAACTGTGATCTTTCGGCGTCCTATAATATTGGAGCAAGATATTTTATACGTGAACTCTTAAAACCCCTTCCGGCAACGGAAAGGTCTTTGCTGGAGGCAAAAGTCCCTTCAGTAAAGCGTAGGATCTCATGTGTATATGCGGACTTAAGAGAACTATTTTTAGAAATGGAACTTTTAAGCGCTGCATAAACACAGGCAGATATACAGTGGATTACCTGCAGTGTGGGAACCTGCCATATCTGGCATGGAAAAAGCGCATGACTGCGCATATCCTAAGCTACAGGCGTATCCGCCGATATTTAGCCTTGTCGCTTAAAGCGACTGAGGAGCATGTGACTTTAGTCATGTGAGATCCACAAGCTCGAACAATCGGTATTTAACGAGGAGGTAATGCTTATGAGTAGAAATATAAAAGGTGGTTTTTTAACATTAAGTGGTGTTGTTGGTATTGTAGGAATGATAATAGTGGCAATGCAAAATCCAGCAACTGCATGGGTAACGCCACCTGGAAGAATGATTATAAGTATTTTAGAAAATGGATTATTGATTCCTACGGTTTTATTCCTTGTTCTTTTTATTTATGGATTGTATATTCTCCTAACGGAGAAAAACGATTGAGCAATACCGGTTTGTCGAATTAAGAAAACCGGTATTTGTGGAGGAGGAATTCTGTAATGATATTTTTTGAAAATACCCGTAAGCCACAAGGCTTCGGCGGAAAATTGATGACGAAGATGATGAACAGCGGTCACGCCAAATTATCGCAATGGGGATTCTCAAATATCTCCGCGAAGTCTGATGCTGAAGTTCTGGACGTCGGCTGTGGCGGCGGAGCAAATATTGCGGTCTGGCTTGATAGATGTAGAAATGGCTACGTGACAGGAATGGATTATTCTGAGGTTAGTGTGGCAGAATCTCAAAAATTGAACGCCCTCGCCATTAAACAAGGGAAATGTAATGTAGTTCAAGGAGATGTATCTGCCATACCCTTTTCTGACGCGACTTTTGATTATGTTTCTGCCTTCGAAACAGTTTACTTTTGGCCAGGATTAGTAAAATGCTTTTCCGAGGTCAACCGTGTGCTGAAAAGCGAAGGCATATTCCTGATTTGTAACGAGAGTGACGGAACGAATGCCGCAGATGAAAAATGGACAAAGATGATCAATGGTATGAAGATTTACACATCTAAACAACTTGTTGCTGCTTTGAAAGAAGCGGGTTTTACAGAGATCAAAACGTATTCAAATGCAAAAAATCATTGGATAAGTATTGTTGCAACGAAATAGCCAAATTCCAGTTTTTCGGAAATGTTAGTGCCAGGCACCATAAACTCATGGCATCGCATATTATAAAAAGGACTGCAGGGTTGTGGTTGGAGAGTAGAAAGGAACAGTCGAATGATTATTGACGGAAACGAAACAGAAAAACATGCAATGCAGGAATTTCATAAAGGTAACCGTGCGGAGGGGCTTCGGATTCAGGAAGAATTTGCCAGTGCGTTTCGGACAGAATATGCAGACAAAGATCACTGCCCATGTCAGAAAGCCTGCCGTTATCATGGCAACTGTAAAGAATGTGTTGCCATTCACCGGGCACATCAGGAGCATGTACCGAACTGCATGCGTCCGATGATCAATGCCAAATTGCGCATCCTTTCAGAACTGACAGAGCATACGATCGCCAATGAGATCGAACCGCCAAAAGAAATCCTGCGGAAAAGGTAAGGAGCATAAAAACGTATGATTAATTGCATAATTGTAGGTCTTGGTGGTTTTTTAGGCGCGTGCTGCGCTATCTGATCGGGTTGCTTCCGCAGAAGAGACGGGCAAGGACAGAAAAGAGGTATTGACAGATTTTCTATGTTCAAAGACAGGAAAAGCACTGTATGATGAGAAAACAAAGCTGTGGTGTAATGGTCCGGCATATATAGCTGAATTGTATAGGGAAGAATTAAAAAAAACAGGATATCATATTTGAAATGAATGCATATCCGGATGGTGTTGAATATTGGAACACAGAGAACGTTCCCACCGGCTGAACAGTAAAATCGTTATCTCAGAACCGCAGGAGAAAGACGGAACAGAAAATTACCGCCGTACTCCTGAAACGGTCACAATGGAAATTCATCTCGAGCCAGTATTTTCTCATAAAAGACATAAAACAGTTGATATCCGGTTATGAGCAAGCAACGAAGCGGATCGGATCGCAAATATCCGCCTGACTTAGCTCCGAACTTACAATTCTACGTCAAGTTGCTGCTCCTCAATATGATGGCGCTTTGCATAGCCGGTGAGCATCAGTGTCAGCGCACCGTCGCCGGTCACGTTGCATGCAGTTCCGAAGCTGTCCTGCAGTGCAAAGATGGTAAGCATCAGTGCAGTGCCGGAGCTGTCGAATTTCAGTATTCCGGTGATGATACCAAGGGATGCCATGACGGTTCCGCCGGGAACGCCGGGAGCTCCGATGGCAAAGATACCCAGAAGAAGGCAGAACAGAACCATGGTACCCGGTGTGGGAACGGAGCCGTACAGGATCTTTGAAATCGCCATACAGAAGAAAACCTCTGTCAGGACGGAACCACAGAGATGGATGTTTGCAAAAAGAGGGATCCCGAAGCTGACAAGATCCTTGCGGAGCGGTTTGGCTTTGGAGGCACACTGCAGTGCAACGGCCAGTGTGGCAGCAGAGGACATGGTCCCTACGGCAGTCAGATAGGCAGGACCATAATGGCGGACAACCTCCAGAGGATTTTCTCCGGAATAGATTCCTGCAAGGATGTAAAGAAGAGCCATCCAGATAAAATGCCCGGCAAGCACCAGTACGATGATCTTCAGAAAAACAGGCAGCTGTCTGGTGATGGTTCCCTCGTAGGCAAGGCTGCAGAAGGTAGTGCCGATGAACAGCGGAAGAATGGGGATGATGATCCGTGCAACCAGAGAAAGAACGATCTTCTGAAATTCATCCAGAAGTCCTGTGATCAGCTTCGCTTTTGTCCAGGTGGCGGCAAGGCCCAGCATCATTGCAAACACAAGAGCACTCATAACGGACATGATCTGCGGGATCTCCAGTTCAAAGATCACCTCCGGCAGCTGCTTCAGTCCTGCAGCATAGGAATGGATGGACAGATGTGGAATGATCAGAAAGCCGGAGGCTGTAGAAAAAAGCGCTGCGCCAACAGAGGAGCCGTAAGCGAGGACAACCGCAACTCCCAGCATCAGCGAAGCATTTTTGCCAAGCCGGGTAATGGACGGAGCGATAAATCCCAGCACGATCAGCGGTACGCAGAAGGTAATGATCTGGCCCAGAATGTACTTGATAGTAACTGTGATATTGAGAACTGCCATGGAGATTCCGTTGGTGCTGTACCGGTTCAGGATAAGCCCGGCCATGATCCCCAGGATCACAGCAACCAGCAGCTTAAATGGCAGACTGTTGAAAAAAGATGTTTTTTTCATTGGAAAACCTCCTCGGATAGTATAAAATAAAGCCAGAGTTTATTATAAAGGTATTTGATAAAAATCACAAGGAGAATGAAATGATTTATCTGGATAACGCGGCTACAAGCTTTCATAAGCCGGACTGTGTGCCTCGTGCTGTGGTGGAAGCCATGCAGCATGCAGGAAACAGCGGAAGAGGCAGCAGCGGAGAAGCAATGGCAGCCTCAAGGCTTATTTTTAATACAAGATGCCAGATTGCAGAGATGTTTGACATATGGGGACCGGAATGTGTGGCCTTTACATCCAATGACACGGAAGCGCTCAATATCGCCCTGCAGGGAACACTTCATCCGGAGGAAGAAACTATCCATGCGATCTGTACGGAGATGGATCACAACAGTGTGCTCCGTCCACTGTACCGCCTGGAAAAAAACGGCATGAAGCTTACGATCCTGCCGGCAGACCGCAAGGGACGGATCTCCCTTACGGAGCTTGAAGCAGCCATCCGTCCGGAGACGAAGGTGATCGTCTGTACCCACGCTTCCAATCTGACAGGAAATCTCAATGATATCTACGCCATCGGTGAGATCGCACAGAAGCACCAGAAGCTTTTTATTGTGGATGCTGCTCAGACAGCAGGAGTATTTCCGATTTCCATGAAAAAAGATCATATAGATATTCTTTGCTTTTCCGGACATAAGGGCCTTATGGGACCTCAGGGCACAGGAGCCATCTGTGTTCGGCCGGGGGTAGCTGTGGAGCCTCTGAAGGTAGGCGGAAGCGGCGTCCTCACCTTTCAGAGGGAGCATCCGCAGGATATGCCGGAGGCACTGGAGGCCGGAACCCTGAATAGCCACGGGATCGCAGGCCTTGGCGCAGCAATCAGCTGGATCAGGGAAACCGGGACAGAACAGATCCGAAAAAGAGAGCAGCAGCTGATGTGGCGTTTTTATGACCAGGTAAAGGAAATTCCGGGAGTCACCCTGTACGGAGATTTTTCCGGAGAAGAACGCTCCCCTGTGGTGACTCTGAATATTGCAGGGATGGACTCGGCAGAAGTGGCCATGATCCTTGATGAAGAGTACGGGATCAGTGTAAGAGCCGGCGGCCACTGTGCACCGCTGATGCATAAAGCACTTGGAACCGAAAAAACAGGAGCCGTCCGCTTCAGCTTTTCTTATTTTAATACGGAAGAAGAGGTGGATGTGGCTGCCAGAGCGGTAAAAGAGCTTGCCCTGGAATAAGCGGCGAAAGACGGACAGAAAGGACACAAGACATGTATCAGACAATATATGATGTGGTAGAAAAAAGAGGGCGTGTAAAAACAGGAATCCTTCTGAACGGAAAGGATGCCGGGCTGAAATATCTTTCGGAAGAAGGCGGCTTTTTTTATCCGGAGGGAGCAGAAAGAAATAAAGAAGCAGAAGAATTCCTGAAGGCTTCCGTGGAAGCAGCCGTGGAAACCGGCGTTGTGAAAAACGGAGATAGGGAGATATTTGTGGAAACCTACGAGAAGAATCCCAGGCTGATCATACTGGGTGGCGGCCATGTTTCTCTTCCGGTAGCAGAGATTGGCAGGATGCTGGGCTTTCATGTAACAGTCATGGATGACCGGGAGGAATTTGTGACGGAGGAAAGATTTCCCATGGCAGATGAGAGGATCTTTGGAGAGTTTGATACCCTGTCCGACAGGATTCCTCCCTATGAAAATGCCTACTATGTAGTGGTGACACGAGGCCATCTGGGAGATTCCGCCTGTGCAAGAGCGATCCTTAAGAGACCCTTTGCATATTTCGGAATGATCGGAAGCAGGACAAAGGTGCGGATCACCAGGGAAAAGCTCCTAAAAGAGGGCTTTACGGAGGAACAGCTGGATCAGATCCATGCCCCCATCGGACTTCCCATCGGAGGACAGATGCCGGCTGAGATCGCCGTGAGCATCATGGCAGAGATCGTGCAGGAAAAGAACCGGCATTTCCGCACCTACTGTGATGAGGAGGTGGAGGCAGCAGTACGCCGCAGGACACCGGGAACCATGGTCACGATCATCGAGAAGAAGGGCTCCTCACCAAGAGGAACTGGGAGCAAGATGTTCGTATTCCGGGACGGAAGCACGGCAGGAAGCATCGGCGGCGGAAAAGTGGAGTTTGAAGCCGGAAAACACGCAGTAAATATCCGAAATACGGAAACAAAGGTTTACGAGCTGGGACAGGGGGCAGGAGATCTGGGAATGATCTGCGGCGGAACTGTCCGGGTGCTTTTTGAGCCGGTAAATATGTGAAAGAACCGGCCAGGACTTGCATAATATTGCAGAATCGTGTATATTGGACGCAGAGAATTTTTACCGGCGTATAAGGAGGAATCAGATAAAATGAAGAAAAAATGTATTATGGCTTTGATAATAGGCGCGGCTTTCCTTGCACAGGGCTGTGGATATGAGGAAGGAACCGATGCAGTGGTAACAGTAGTAGATTCCACACCGACGCCGGAGCCCACAGAGAAGCCGAAGGCAACTGCAACACCTACACCGAAGGCAGCAGCAGATTCCACAGCAGACGGAGCAGCAGCGGCGGCAGACTCCACCACAGCTGGGGCAGCAGATCCCGCAGCACAGACAGCAGCTACGGAGCAGACCCCAAGCGGCATCAACGTACAGGCTCAGGATGCCACCTACTATGCAGTGGAGGGTGTGAATTTACGTTCTGACGCCAATGCAGAGGCAGAGTTTGTGGCAGGTGTCCTTTCCGGAGAATCCCTGAAGTGTACCGGTGTCTGTGACAATGGATGGATCCGTGTGGATTATAATGGCCAGACCTGCTACGCATCCGGCGATTACGTCAGCACAACCCCGCCGGTAGGAGCAGTGGCAGCAGATACTACCGCAGAAGCAGCACAGTAGAGCACAGACTACAGGCTTTTGACCAGATCAGGGAAATCCTGATCCTGCTTTAATTGCAGATATCTCCTTGATATAATAAAAAACAGGCAGCTGTATTCGATGAAATACATCGATACAGGCAGCCTGTTTTTTTGTTTCGGCATATAGTCCGTTCAGAACACAAGGATCATGCCAGCGGATCGTACCCGCAGATCATTCCGGATAAACAAGACGGTCCGGCTTGATATCGTAGAGAACTTCGTTTAGGAATTTCTTTGCCAGATATTTTGCCATGCCAAGGTTCATATCCAGATAATTTCCGCAGTCCTTGGGAGAAGCTCCCGGGATCTCACCCTCAAAATCGCGGATAAATTCAAACATCTCGATCATCAGCGGAACGATATCTCTGGATTCATAATCCCCGTTAAGAAGAAGATAATTTCCGGTACGGCAGCCCATAGGACCCCAGTAAATGACCTTCGGGCCAAACTCCTTATGGTTTCGCAGGAAGGTAGCTGCCAGATGCTCCATGGCGTGAAGCTCGGCTGTGTTCATAACAGGCTCCTCATTGGGAGAAGTCATACGGATATCGAAGGTAGTGATCACCTGATCTCCAACCGGATCCTTACGTGAAACGTATACGCCAGGCTGAAGCTTGATATGGTCAATGGTAAAACTTGTGATCTTTTCCATGTTGATTCCTCACTTTCTTATATGTACGGAGCCCATAATAAGCTCCATACATGATTTTAGCAGAGAACCGGAAGAGATACAAGGCAAAACAAAGGGAATCCTGCACGTTACTGAGAACAAAATGAACAGTAACTCCTGCACCTGGTTCCGTGCAAAGTTGACTTTATGAAAAGATGATGTTAAACTGAGAAAAGCTTACAGGGGGAGAGTGAAAAGCTCACCTGAAAATGCCGGAACAGGCGTTTTCGGGATCTGATAAGGAGGACTTATAAATATGAAACGTAAGGTTTTAGCCGTATTATTTGCGACAGCTCTTACCGCAGGAATGCTTTCCGGATGCGGAAGCACAGACAGTACTTCTGACAAAGCAGACCAGAAGGAAGAATCTCTGGAGAAAGAAACCTCAGAAGGACAGACAGGCGTAGATGAAGAGACAGCAGCCAATGCAGTATCCGAGGAGGAGGCTGAGGCGGCAGGCTTTTCAGACCATGAAGAAAGCGCCGATGATCAGGAGGCTTCCGGTGATGCAGAGGACACCTCACATGAAACCGAAGCTTCTGCAGACAGCTCCGCAGACAGTACAGAGGATACAGACAGCGCAGACGGAGAATTTTCCGATGGTTCCGAGGATGCACAAATGGCAGGAACAACTGTGATCGATACCAGCCAGCAGCTGACAGGAACCCATCATGCTGCCATCACCGTAAAGGACTATGGTGAGATTGATGTAGAGTTGGATGCAGACACTGCACCCATCACAGTCACAAATTTTGTAAAGCTGGTACAGGACAATTATTATGACGGTCTGACCTTCCACCGGATCATTGACGGATTTATGATCCAGGGCGGAGATCCAAACGGAGACGGAACCGGCGGAGCAGAGGACACCATCAAGGGCGAATTTTCCAGCAATGGAGTGAAGAACGATATTTCTCATGTAAGAGGAACCATTTCCATGGCCCGCAGCACAGATCCGGACAGCGCAAGCTCTCAGTTCTTTATCGTACAGTCCGATTCCACACATCTGGATGGCGACTATGCTGCATTTGGACACGTGACCTCCGGGATGGACATTGTAGATCAGATCTGCAAGGATGCCAAGCCGACAGACGGCAACGGAACCATTGCAAAGGACCAGCAGCCGGTGATTGAGAGTATCCGTATGGTTGACTGACAGGAGGGACAGGGATGCTGAAAGGGAAAACAGTGCTTCTTGGCATCACAGGAAGTATTGCTGCGTACAAGATCGCATATCTGACAAGTGCATTACATAAGCTTCATGCAGATGTTCATGTACTGATGACAGAGAATGCAACGAACTTTATCAATCCGATCACATTTGAAACACTGACTGGGAATAAATGCCTGGTGGATACCTTTGACCGGAACTTTCAGTTCCAGGTAGAGCACGTATCCATTGCCAAGAAGGCAGATGTTGTGATGATCGCACCAGCCAGTGCAAACGTGATCGGAAAGCTGGCCAATGGCCTTGCGGATGATATGCTCACCACTACGGTAATGGCCTGCAGATGTCAGAAAATTCTTTCACCGGCCATGAATACCGCCATGTATGAGAATCCCGTGGTACAGGACAATATCCGGAAGCTGAAAACCTACGGATATGAGGTGATCACACCGGCCAGCGGCTACCTGGCATGCGGAGACACCGGAGCCGGAAAAATGCCGGAACCGGAAACCCTTCTGGAATATATCCTGAAGGAAGCCGCCTTCCAGAAAGACCTTGCCGGCAAAAAGCTCCTGGTAACGGCCGGACCTACCCAGGAGGCCATCGACCCGGTCCGCTGTCTCACCAACCATTCATCCGGAAAGATGGGATACGCCATTGCAAAAATGGCCATGCTCAGAGGAGCAGAGGTTACGCTGGTAAGCGGACCTACTGCTATTGAGCCGCCCCTTTTTGTGAAGGTCGTACCTGTGACATCTGCCAGAGATATGTTCGAGGCAGTGACCGGCTTAAGTGATGAACAGGACATCATCATCAAGGCTGCCGCAGTGGCAGACTACCGTCCGAAGCAGGTCAGTGAAGACAAGGTTAAGAAAAAAGACGATCAGGCTTCCATAGAGCTCGAGAGGACAGACGACATTCTGAAATATCTGGGCCAGCACAAAAAGCAGGGCCAGTTCCTCTGCGGATTTTCCATGGAGACCAGAGACATGCTCCGTAATTCCAGAGCCAAGCTTGAGAAGAAAAACCTGGATATGGTGGCAGCCAACAACCTGAAGGTAGAAGGCGCCGGATTCCAGGGAGATACCAATGTCCTGACTCTGATCACACAGGATGAAGAAGTGTCACTCCCGCTTATGAGCAAGGAGGATGCAGCGTTAAAGATCCTGGATCAGATCCTTCTGCTTACCACAAAGGCAGAAGCATATCTACAGAGCCGGTCAGAGAGCCGGTTTTAACAACGAAAAGCGGAACAAAAAGATCACCGCTTTCCATCACCGTATTGTATCCGCAGAAAACGCCGGGAAATGCTGTATTTCCGGAAATATTCACAGAGCGGAACGGTAACAAGGAGGAGAAGAAATGAAAAACAACAAATTTACAACAGCACAGCTTACATTACTCGGCCTGATGGCAGCAATCCTTCTGCTGATGGCCTACACACCACTGGGATATCTGAACATCGGGCCACTGGCCATTTCCTTTAACGTGATCCCGGTAGCCATCAGTGCAGTCGTCCTCGGACCCGTAGGAGGAGCCGTGGCAGGTGCGATCTTCGGCCTGACCAGCTTTCTCCAGTGCATAGGAGTAGGCGGCTCCAGTGCAATGGGAGTTGTGCTTTTCGGTATCAATCCGGTATTTGCCTTTATCCAGCGCTTCATCCCACGTCTTCTGGACGGTATCTGCCTCGGATATATTTTTAAAGGCATGCGAAAGGTCAGCAATACCTATGTGGCATGTGCAGTAACCGGATTCTTTTCCGCATTCCTGAATACACTGTTCTTCATGGCGGCACTTGTAGGACTGTTCGGAAATACCGATTATGTAAAAAATCTGATGGGCGGTCATAACATCATCATCGGCTGCTGTCTCATGGTAGGGATCAACGCAGTATGCGAAATGATTTCCTCCACAGTGATCACAGGAGCAGTGGGAGCCGCACTTTCCAAGGCACATCTGATCCCATCCGCACAGATCAGCCGTGAGAAGACAAAAGCATAAAGACAGGGAAAATAAAATTATGATATTAGCAATTGATATTGGAAATACCAACATAGTCGTGGGCTGCATCGATGACAAAAAAACATATTTCATCGAGAGACTTTCTACCGTAAGAACAAAAACAGAACTGGAATATGCCGTAGACCTGAAAACCTTACTGGAAATCTACCACATCAAAAAGGCAGACATAGAAGGCTGTATCATTTCATCTGTAGTCCCGCAGATCACCAACATTGCCAAGCTGGCAGCAGAAAAGATCCTCAAAAAAGAAGTCATGGTCCTGGGACCAGGAGTAAAAACAGGTCTGAACATCATGATGGACAACCCCGGACAGCTGGGCGCGGATCTTGTGGCAGACGCTGTGGCAGGATTAAATGAATATCCGGTTCCGTTTATTGTGATCGATATGGGAACCGCCACTACAGTTTCGGTTGTCAACAGCAAAAAGCAATACATTGGCGGAATGATCCTTCCTGGCATCGGAATATCCCTGGATGCACTGACAGCCAGAGCATCCCAGCTCAGCGGGATCAGCATTGATGCCCCGAAGCATGTGATCGGGCGCAATACCATCGAATGCATGAAAAGTGGCGTGCTCTACAGCAACGCAGCAGCTATCGACGGGATCATTGACCGGGTGGAAGAAGAACTTGGTGAGAAAACAACCGTGATCGCAACAGGTGGTCTTGCAAAAAAGATCATTTCTCATTGTAAGAAAGAAATCATTCTGGATGAGGACCTTCTGCTCAAAGGACTCCTTGTGATCTACAAAAAAAATAAATAAAAACAACAAAAAAATCAGCTGCCGGTGCAGAAAACACGTACCGGACAGCTGATTTTTTTACTGTGCAAATGCTCTGCGGAAATCCTCAGGCACAGGTGCCAGGAAACACATCGGTTCCCCGGTGATCGGGTGGGCAAATTCCAGCTGGAAGGAATGCAGGGCCTGGCGTCCGATCCGGTCAAAAACCGGATGATACAGAAAATCCCCTGGCAGCGGACAGCCGATATACTTCATATGCACCCGGATCTGATGGGTCCTCCCCGTATCCAGATGCAACTCCACAAGAGCATATCCGTTGTTGACAGCAAGACGCTCATAATGAGTTACAGCAGTCTCCCCACGCTCAAAATTAACCTCCCTTGTGATCACAGAAGCATCCATTCTGGCAACAGGAGCGGAGATCGTCCCCCTTTCCGGTGGGATCCCGTCAGTAAGTGCAAGATAGGTACGCCGGATCTGGCGCTGCTTCATCTGGGCCGAGAGAAGAGCCCCGCTCAGAGGGTTCTTGGCCAGCACCAGCACCCCCGTGGTATCCCTGTCCAGCCGGTTGATGCAACGGTAGACAAAAGCCTTCCCCTGTTGCTTATAATACCAGGCAACACCGTTGGCAAGAGTATTCTCATAGTTCCCCGCAGAGGGATGCACAGGCATATCAGCAGGCTTGTTCAGCACAAGGATATCCTCATCCTCATACAGGATATCCAGAGGCAGCGGCACCGGAATAATGGAAGACTCCGATCCGTCCCCGACTTCCTCCGGAACAAGGATGCGGAGAACATCCCTCTCCCTCAGGATCGTTCTGCCAAAAGCCGGTTCTCCGTTCAGCAGGATCGCATGCTCTGCACGCTTCATAGTCGTCAATATATGTTTGGAAAAACCCTTCTTCCGAAGAAAACCAAGAACATTTTCCCCGGACTCCCCGGTTGAGATCGTATAAGTAATAATTCTCTCCATAGAAAAAAATCCTTTTCTGAAATTTAGCAGGCCAAAAGCCAGATCAGGCGGCCTGCGGGTATAGTATAGCATTTGGGCATGGAAATGTCGATTAGGCATAAAAAAAGAGCTGGTACAAGAGGAAACATCCTTGGACAGCTCGTGGATTATGGGGATTGTGTCGCTTATTATCTTCATAAGTCACAGACCTAAAAAGACATATTTCACAGCCATTTTAAAGGATACCATTGATATTTTCCTTTGTCAAGGCGTGCCAAGGTATGCAGCATGCTAATAATGTCACTTTTTAAGCGAGATATGCAGCATTTATGTATCAAAAAGTGAATAAATCGTCTGAGAATCATCGAAATCTAACATTAGTGGTCACAAAAAGTGGTCACTTTTTTCTTACGCAAATCCGCGTAAAATCAATACTTTTCAGGTATTTTTTCTTTTTTCTTTCCAATGATTAGTGGTCAAAATCGTGGTCAGCTGTGCCAGAAAAGCCAGCATTTAACAGTGTTATAAGTTTTTTTCGCTAATGAAGATATTAAGCGATACCTGACAGCAGAAAGAGATGCCATGAAAACAGGATACAGTATCAAAACATGGAAAATGCGGCTCTTTTGTCCGGAAAAGCAGATGATCGAAACAACAGAAGCCCTGTATCGGGAAGCCGTAGCCTTTTACTATGAGCTCCTGAAAGAAAGAGAAGAACTCTGGGCCGAAAATCTGCTGACCATCCAGGGACATCTGGAAAAGCTTACCGTTCCCGGAAGAGACGGAAGAGAACCAAAGTACATCCCGCCAGGCGGAAAGCTCCCCGTTTACTTTCGGAGATCTGCCATGAACAAAGCTGCAATGGCAGTAAAGACCGCAGCAAGCGCAGAAAGCTTCCCCGAAAAGATCGATGCCAACATCACCTTTTTCAAGGGAATGTACAGAGACCTGACAGACACCTCCGTAGTGCTGAAGCTCTGGAACGGAAAGAAATGGATCTGGGTACCCTGTGGACTTACAGGACGCCCCTTCCCGAAGGAAGCAGCAATCCTGTCACCGACATTGGTCCATGAGGAAAAATGGCTCATGTTCCATGTACCTGTCAAGCAGGAAAACTCCGATGCCCGGACAGCAAAGGAACGAATGCAGGAAGGCGCCAGAGTATGCAGCGTCCGCTTTACCAATACGGACAGCTTTGCAGTATGCACAGTTCTGGATGAAGAATCCAGACAGCTGGCTGTAAAAAACTGCAGAGGCGGAAATGCATACCGACATCATTGCAGAGCTTTGCTGAAAAAAGTAGAAGCATCCAGGGCATTTACCGATAAAGACAACGTCAGTCAGCCAAACAGGAAATATTACATGCATCTCAAGCACCTGAATGAACATTACGCACATCAGGTCAGCAAGGAGATCATGGATTTCTGCAAAGAAAATCAGACCGGGATACTAGTACTGCCGGAGTATGATGAAGATTTTTCCAGGATATCCATGTACAGAAGCGGCAATTATTCGCCTCTTCACTTAAGTATCCGCATCCGGAATTATCTGAAATACAAGGCCTGGGCAGAAGGAATCCTGGTACTTGAGCTGCGCGCCGACGGAACAGAAAAGCAATGTTCCATCTGCGGAGCCACCGGAAAAAAACAAGGCAGTGTATTCATCTGCCAGAACGGCCATCAGGTCAACCGCTTCCTGAACGGCGCCCGAAACCTGGGCCGCAAATGCCAGGAAAGCTTCCGGAAAAACAACAAATCAAGTTAATAAGCGGCAGAAATGCCTCTTATATATAAATGCTGAGCAATCAGCAAGAGAGGAAGCGCCAGTGACGCCTCCTTTCCGGTTGAATACCGCCAGGTGGCCCAACGCAGGCGTCGCCAAAGAACTGTGCCTTGTGGGTGCGGGGTGTATTCGAAGTTATAAGAATGTGAACGTATAGGATTAATTAAAAATATTAGTAAGAAGATGCGAGCATCTTCTGTAAGGATGGAAAGTATTGAGAGAAAAAAAGGTTAAAGAGCCGCTACGGATAGCGATGTTTGGGCATAAGAGAATACCTAGTCGGGAGGGTGGCGTGGAAATTGTTGTCGAAGAACTGTGTACCCGTCTGGTGAGAGACGGACATACAGTTGTTTGTTACAACAGAGCTGGACATCATGTAAGTGGCGCAGAATATGATGCAAAAATTAAAAACCAATATAAGGGGATAAAACTGAAAACAGTTCCCACTATTGAAAAAAAGGGACTGGCAGCAGTTAGTTCTTCTTTTTTTGCGGCTCTATGCTGTGCATTAGGAAGATACGACGTAGTACATATTCATGCTGAAGGACCAGCATTTTTTGCGTGGTTGCCCAAATTATTTGGGAAAAAAGTTGTAGTGACCATACATGGAATCGATTGGCAAAGAGAAAAATGGAAAAATGGATTTGGTTCAAAATTTATCCGTCAGGGAGAACGAAATGCAGTGAAATATGCTGATGAAATAATCGTTCTGAGCAAAGGTGTTCAGGATTATTTTCAGGAAACATATGGTAGAAAAACACATTTTATTCCTAATGGAGTGAATCGTCCAGCTATTAAAAACGCAGAAATCATTACAGAAAAATATGGTCTTACAAAAGATTCATATTTTCTCTTTCTTGGCCGGTTGGTACCTGAGAAGGGGATTCGGTATCTGGTGGAAGCGTTCAAACAGATAAAAACAGATAAGAAACTGGTAATCGCTGGAGGCTCTAGTGATACAGATGAATTTGCCTGCAAACTGAAAGAGTTATCTAAAAGTGACAGTAGGATTATCTTTACTGGATTTGTACAGGGAGAGATATTAGATGAATTATATAGTAATGCATACGTTTATACTCTCCCGTCAGATTTGGAAGGAATGCCGTTAAGTTTGCTAGAAGCAATGAGCTATGGGAATTGTTGCCTGGTTTCGGACATTCCTGAATGTACGGAAGTGGTGGAAAATAAGGCAGTAATTTTCAAGAAATCGAATGTGAGTGAATTAGTTCGTAAGCTTCAAGAGAATTGTGATAATTCAAGAAAAGTTCGGGAATTGAAGAAAGTAGCGTCGAATTTTATTTTAAATAAATATAATTGGGATGATGTAGTTAAGAAAACAGAAATAATATATGAAAATAAATGAAAGCGAAATTTAAAATAAAAAGATTGAGGTATTAAAGGAATGTCTAATAATAGTGAAAAAAAATTAAATGGTACAGTTATTGTTACTTATCGTTGTAATGCACGATGCTCTATGTGTAATCGTTATAAAGCTCCTTCGAAACCGGAGGAAGAAATCAGTATTGAAACTATTAAGAAATTACCCAAGATGTATTTTACAAATATTACGGGTGGAGAGCCATTTATTCGGAGTGATTTGAAGGATATTGTTCGCGAATTGTATAAGAAGTCTGATCGCATTGTTATTTCTACAAATGGATTTTTTACAGATCGTATTGTTGATCTTTGTAAAGAGTTTCCTCAGATTGGTATTCGCATTTCTATTGAAGGATTAGAACAGACCAATAATGAAATTCGTGGTTTGCAGAACGGATATCAGAGAGGCTATAGTACATTAAAAAAACTTCGAGAAATGGGTATGAAAGATGTTGGATTTGGTATGACAGTACAAGATAAAAATGCTTCTGATTTGGTTCCGCTATATAAAATATCTGATGAAATGGGAATGGAGTTTGCAACTGCATCTTTACATAACAGTTTCTATTTTGTAGAAGCTAAAAATATTATTCATAATCGCCCAATGGTTGCAAAAAATTTTGAAAATTTAGTAAATGAGTTGCTTCGTAGCAATAGCCCTAAAAAATGGTTTAGGGCGTATTTTAACCATGGTTTGATTAATTATATTTATGGCCAAAAACGTTTATTACCTTGTGATATGAGTTTTGATACATTTTTCATTGATCCGTATGGTGATGTTATGCCATGCAATGGAACAAAGGATAAAGAAGTTATGGGCAATTTGAATGTTCAGACTTGGAATGAGTTATGGAATAGCCCAGAAGCTGAGTCTGTTAGAAAAAAAGTTCGCCATTGTGATAGAAATTGCTGGATGATTGGATCTGTTTCCCCAGCGATGCACAAATATATTTGGAAACCTGCAATTTGGGTTATCGTTCATAAGTTAAAAGCTCTGTTTTCAAAACATCCATATAGTATGTATGAGAACAAAATTTGTTGTGAATATCGCGATGGAAGGGTGTCAAAAGAGGAACTGGACAAATGTAGTACATGTGATAACAATTGTGTGGTCAATAATGGTTTGAGTGAAGCATCCCAGGAGCAGTTAAAACATAAAAGCGGTGAGGAAATAGTAAATGAAGATATTGCCAAACAGTTTAGATAATAGTGTAGAGAATGTTGCTGTTATAATGTCCACATATAATGGAGAGCGATATATTCGGGAACAAATAGAATCTATTCTAAACCAAAAAAAAGTTTCTGTATTATTGTTTATTAGAGATGATGGATCAAAAGATAATACAAGAAAAATCATAAAAGAATATTGTACAAATTATAGGAATGTTATATGGATTGATGAGCTTAAAAAAGAGAATTTAGGAGTTAGAGATAGTTTTTTGCGTTCGCTTACTTTTGTATATAAGAATTATCCGGATATTCATTATTTTTCATTCTCAGATCAAGATGATTACTGGATGGAGGATAAATTATTTGAGGGCGTATGTAGATTAGAGAAATCAAAAAATACAAAAGGTGCTCTTTATTATACAAATAAAATATTTGTGGATAAAAATCTCAATGAAATAAAAAAAGAAAATATTGTCTACTACAATGATTATATGGAAATATTGTGGCCATCATTAGCTTCAGGATGCACCATGATTTTTAATCGTAGCTTAGTATATTTTACATTGAAAAATTACCCTAAAATAAATTGTATACATGATTCATGGATATATCGACTTGCGAAATGTATAGGCTCAGATATCTATTTTGATGAAAAACCATTAATTTTATATCGGCAGCATGATATGAATGTGTGTGGAATGAAAACAACAATTCTTCACCATGATTTACGATATATGTTGAATAATATGTTTAAAAATATTTTTTCTTCGCGAGAACATATTATTCAAAATTTTGTAAAAGAATTATATCTAGCGAAAGAAGATATGACGTCAGAATCTAAATATTATTCAGAAATAATTATAGATTATAACTATAATATAAAACATAAATTTAAACTTATGTTTATCAAAGGATTTTCGAAACGAAAAATAAAAACGCGCATGGTATGGATTTATAAAGTTATATTTAATATGATTTAATAGAAAAGAGGAATGTTTGATGAAACAGAAAAATAATTTTCAAATACAAGAAATTTTTAATGAAGATTTGAAAATATTACAGTCATGTGAATTAGAAAATTTTAAACTTTTTAAAAAAATATGTGATGACAATAATCTTAGATATTATATGATAGGGGGAACATTAATCGGTGTAGTTAGACATAATGGTTTTATACCATGGGATGACGATATTGATATTGGTTTGCCAAGACCGGATTACAATAAATTTTTGGAAATTGCACCTAAGTATCTACCTGAATATATGGAGATTGTAACAAAATCTTCAGATCCTAATTTCAAATGTTATTTTACAAGAATGATTAATAACAAAAAGAAAATATATTGGGATCAGGGAGGGTACAAAGCAAAAATAGGTGTTTGGATGGATGTTTTTCCTATAGATGGCTTGCCAGATAATAGAATTTTAAGAAAACTACAAGTTTTTAAAGTGCTTTGGTGGAAAATGCTATATAAGTTTACACAAATTGATTATGTAATGACCAACCGTGAACGAAGCAAAATGGAATGGTTAATAATTAAGTTTGCACAAATTACTCATATTGGAAAAATACTTTCGGCTGAAAAAACATTAGATAAATTAGATAAACAACTTCAGAAATATGACTTTGATAAGGTGAATTATGCATGGAATTTTTCAGGTGGACATGGTTTAAAAGAAATAATGCCGAAACGCTTATGGGATGGAAAACGAACAGGACTATTTGAAGGACTTAAAGTATCAATTCCGGAAAATACAGAGGAACATCTTTCATATATTTTTGGGGATTATATGACTCTTCCTCCGGAAAATGAGAGGGTAACTCATTCAATTCAATTTGTCGAGGATTAAAAAAGTAATTCGAGGAGAAATAAAATGAATATTGGAGTGATTTTTGCAGGTGGAGTAGGAAGCCGTATGCATAGTAAAGATCGACCGAAACAATTTCTTGATATTTATAATAAGCCAATAATAGTTCACACAATTGAACATTTTCAGAATAGTGAAGATATAGATTCAATAGTTGTTGTTTGCATTGAAGGATGGATCGATTATATGAATCAACTTGTTTATCAATATAGATTAAATAAGGTGAAGAAAATTGTTCCAGGCGGAAAAACAGGACAACTATCTATTTATAATGGATTGATTGCTGCACAAGAAATTGCAAGAGATGAAGAGAATATTGTGCTTATTCACGATGGTGTAAGACCGTTGATCAATGAGGAATTGATAAAAAGAAATATTCAAGATGTTAAAGATTATGGAAGCTCAATTACAAGTGGGATAGTAAAAGAAACTATTGTTGAAATATATGATAACAACGATATAAAATTAGTTCCGGATCGTGCACACTCTCGAGTAGCAAAAGCTCCTCAGTGTTTTTGGCTGAAAGATATACTAAGCGCACATAAAAAGGCAATGAATGAACAAAGTTTTAATTTTATTGATTCATGTAGTATGATGAAATATTATGGATATAAACTCCATATGACAGATGGACCATATGAAAACATAAAAATTACTACGCCCGATGACTTTTATATGATGAGAGCAGTTTTGCAAGCTAAAGAAGATGCTCAGTTATATACACCTTATTAAAACGGTGATTAATTCAAAATAAGGAGTTGAAACGATGCTTTATTTATTGCTTTTATTTCTGATATTATTAATGTTATTGACGTTAATGATATTAGATAAAGATATATTTTCTCCATCATTTATAGTTTGTGCTGTTTTTTTTCTGAGCACGCTAGGATGTATTGTTAACGCTAGGTACTGGAAAACTGAAATAAGTATGGCAACAATATTAGTAATTGTTGGTGGATGTCTGGTTTTTTCTGTTATAGGTATAGTATGTAATAGTTGTTGTAAAAACATTTATGGGAAAAGAAATGCAAATGAAATATTTGAATTAAAACTAATAAAAGTTGATAATTGGAAAATCGTATTGATTTTATTAGTAAATTTAGTATTGATTTATTTACAGATAAAATTTGTAAATAATGTCATTGCAATGGCTTCTTCGAAATCCCTTTTATCGTGGGGAATGAAGATGGAATACTATAGAAATATAGTAAGTTATGACTCCTCAAATCTTCATATAGTTATTCCTTCTTATATAAATATTTTAAATAAAGCATCTATGATTCTTTCTTATATATTTGTATATATATGTGTTAATAATTTTTTAGTAAAAAAAGACTTTAAACTAATAAAAAGGTTTAATGTTATGGAAATGTTGCCAGTTATAGCGTACATATTATTTAACTTAGTATGCTCATCCAGGGGAGCTATTCTTCAAATATTTATAGCAACTATGGTCATGTATCATTTACTTTACCATAAACAAAATGGATGGAATAAACACTATAATATAAAAGCTTTAGTCAAAATAGTAGTAATTGCAACAGTTTTACTTATCATATTTGTGGAATTGAGAGATATTGTTGGAAGAAATTACTCAGAAACAGCCAAAAGTCCATTGTATTATATATGTTGCTATATTGGAGGGTCTATCCATTTATTAGATGATTTTATTAAAAAACCTATAGATGGATCTCAAATATGGGGAAAAGAAACATTTTATTCTATTATTCGATTCATTGGACAAAGATTTAATATTAAAGATTGGATATATATTTCGCATCTTGAATTTAGATATTCGAATGGCCTGAATGTTGGAAATATATATACAGCTTTTAGAAAGTATATTTATGATTTTGGGTACTTTGGTGTGATTTGGTGTACTGCGCTTGTTTCATTTATATATAATCAAATATATTACACCATAAAATATAGTAAAAAAAGAAGTGTATTGTATGATATTTCTATTATATTTTTTGGATATATTGCTTATGGATATTTTTATATGTCAATACAGGAGCAACCACTATCTGCCATTCTTTGTACAACTACTATTATTATGCCTATATTATTTATGTTGGTTGTTTATTGTTTGAAATTAAAAGTTAGATTTTTAAAAATTAGATTTTGTAGGAGATGAAAAAAATGAAAAAAGGATTAGCACAAGTCCTTTTTGCAAATATTATTTTTTTACTTGTTGGAATTGTAAGTAATTTTTTATTACCTAAATATTTATCTATAGAATCGTATTCGTATATAAAAACGTATGCTTTATATATTTCTTATGCCGGTTTTTTCCATTTAGGATACAATGATGGAATGTACTTAAAATATGGTGGAAAAAAAATAGAAAATATATCAAAAAAGGATTTAAGTACAAATTTTTTGAATTATATTTTTGTACTATTGATTGCATCAATTGGTTTAGTAATATTTGGTGGAATAAGAAAGAGTTTCATAATGTATGCTTTTGCGGTTGGAGTATTTGCTACAAATTTCATAGGATATTTTAAAAGTTTCGCCCAGGCAACTGGGGAGTATAATTTATATGGAAAAGCATTAAATTATGAAAAAATTCTAGTCTTGATATTTGATCTTTTGCTCATTTTTCTGTGTAATACAGATAATTATAAACTCTATTTAAGCGTTCAAGTTTTGGCAAGTATAATTATAGCTGTCATTTTATGTTATGGAGTCAGTAGAAAAACTGGGATATTAAAAGGTGGAAAATTCTCTATTTCGGAAATAATAATTAATATCAGGCAAGGATTTATTTTGATGTTAGGGAATTTTTCAAGTTCTATATTTACAGGAATGGATCGTTGGTTTGTAAAAATATTGATGAATTCATTTTATTTTGCACAATATTCATTTGCGGTAAGTGTTGAACAGATTATCAATGTCTTTATTACACCAATTACTGTATCCATGTATAACTATTTTTGTAGAGAAACGAATATAGATAATATCAAAAAAATCAAAAAATTTGTATTAATTTGGGGTTGTTTGATTATTGGAGGCGCATTTCCATTAAAGTTCATTATTGAATGGATTTTACCCAAATATAAAGAAAGTTCAGGATTAATATTTATTTTATTTGCGGCACATGCATTTTATACCGTTATAAAGGGTATTTATGTCAATTATTATAAATCAAAATTATTACAAAAAATATATTTTTGGCAATTAAGTGGAATGACAGTAGTTGCTTTTGTGACGAATTGCATAGCATATTATTTGCTTAAATCTATGTATTCATTTGCTTTTGCAACTTTATTAACAGCACTGTTGTGGTATATTGTATGTGAAATTTTAACTAAAGAATTACGAGCGGATATTAGAGAAAATATTGCATTTGCTTTAATGGTATCCATGTATTTGGTATGTGGATTAAAAATGAGTGCAATTATAGGATGTATTTGTTATGTAATTGCATTTGGTCTTATTTTGATTTTTTTAATGAGAGATACATTAATGGAGATTATAAAAGAAATTAAAATGATATGTAATAAATTACTTAAAAAAAAGGAAAATGGATATGAATGATTTAAAAGAAAAGACAATATTAATAACAGGTGCAACGGGGCTTATTGGACAAGCAGTAATAAAAGAACTTTTAAAAACAAATAATCATATAAAAATTATTGCTTTGGTAAGAAATAAGGAAAAAGCATATCAAATATTAGGAAAAGAAACAGAAAATCTTGAATTTTATTTTGGAAATGTTGAAACAATTACTCCTCAAAAAATGAATGTTGATTATATCATTCATGCTGCTAGTCAAACATCAAGTAAATTATTTGTTGCAAATCCAGTTGAAACATCTTTGACAGCGCTTATTGGAACAAAAAATATGCTTGATATTGCAAGACTTAGCTCTGTTGAGGGATTTGTATATCTATCAAGTATGGAGGTATACGGAGCACCAACAACTGATGACAAAATATTTGAAAATTACAATACAAATATAGATACAATGAAAGTTCGCTCATGTTATCCTGAAAGCAAAAGAATGTGTGAAAATTTATGTGTATCTTATGCATCAGAATATAATGTGCCAGCAAAGGTAATTAGGCTTACGCAAACTTTTGGACCCGGTGTAAGATATGATGATGGAAGAGTTTTTGCTGAATTTGCAAGATGCGTTATAGAGAAAAAAGATATTATTCTTAATACTAAAGGTGAAACTAAGCGGAGCTATTTGTATACAGAAGATGCAGCAAAAGCTATTTTGACTATTTTGAAAGAGGGAATTGCTGGCGAGGCATATAATGTGGCAAATGAAGATACGTATTGTTCTATTTATGAAATGGCACTGTTAGTTGCTCAAAAATGTGCGCATAACAATATTTCAGTAAGAATTAAAGAAAATATGAATGAAAATTTGGGATATGCGCCAGTTCTCCATATGAATCTGGATACGTCAAAAATCAGGAAACTCGGATGGAAGCCTTTATATGGCCTTGAAGAAATGTTCAAAAAAATGATTGATTCGATGAAAACATTGATTTAAGATGCAGGGAAAAATAATAAATGAACAAAAAGGCAAGAATTATTGAATTAGATTATTTAAAAGGAATAGGAATTTTTTTAGTGGTATTAGGACACACTATTTTACTTCAGAATGCGTTATCTACAAAGTATGTAATTTTGGCTAGATTTATTTATTCTTTTCATATGCCACTTTTTTTCATAGCAAGTGGTATTATTTCTGGTTTACAAAGAAATTTACAATGTAATATAGTCAAAACAGCTAAAAAACTTCTGATTCCTTATTTTTTCTGGAGCTTTGTATATATAATTTTGTTTGCAATACAAAACAAGGTTTCATTATTGGAAAGAGTATATGCAACAATAACATGTCGTGGAATTGCACCACTTTGGTTTCTTGCAACACTGTTTGTAACTAAGATCTTTCTTTCTGAATATGAAAAAAGAATAGAAAACTTCATTACTTCAAAAGTAAAGAGACAAATATTATTGATTCTTATTTGCTTGGTATTAGCATTAGCTTTAAAAGTGCTTGTAAAAAATATACAAAGCCCGATTATATGCTATCCAATAATATCAGTTGCCAGAGTGTTTCTAGCTACAATATTTGAGTCAATGGGATATTTAATAGGACTAAATTGGAAAAGTATATGTCAGTATAAAAAAGCCTTTTTTATGATATCAGGGTTATGTTTTTTTATAGTGCAAAGCATAACACAAAATACTGTTAATATGCATACATATACTTTTGATTCTTTAGTAATTTTTATTATTACTGGTTTAACGGGGACATTATTTTTATTAGAAACTTGTTTAATGCTACCAAGAAACATTAAAGTTTTAAGTGAAATTGGAAAATCTTCTATGGATATTATGATTTTGCATTATCCACCTATGCCAATTTTGAAGGTATGTATAATAGTCGGTACATTATTGAAAAATGATGTAGCAATTGTCCTGATTACTATAATGGCGCTTTTTATTACATTCGAAATTCATAAATTATTCTTGGAACCTATACGAAAAAGATATTTATTATGAAATTGAGAGGAATTCCATGTAAATATATAAGTGCCTCAAAACCTTGTGTAGTGACTAATGCATTTCTTCCTGTTTACTGTAAAAACATGATATTAATGAGGTAATGCTTATGACCAGAACAAATCAAGAATCAGTAGCAACTTTTGGAGAGTTCCTTTGATCTACACCTTAGACTTATTCCTGGGCTTAACAGAATCGTACCATATTCAACGATAATCGACTTTCAATCTTAATATATATATGCCAGAAGATTTTAACTCTGCTACATTCAGAAACTTTTGTAGATACTAAAACAGTTATGATGCGGCGTATTGCAGAAGGATTCACCCGAATCCTTTTTTCTGTGAAGCAAAGGGTTTCTGAAAATAGACTCTAGGAGATTGAGGATCAGGTGAACTTCACTGTGTATGTACCGAAGGTAGATGAGCATTTTGTGGGCAGTCTGGCAGTTATTCCTCTGCAGCTTCTGGGTTATTATGTTTCTGTTGCTAAGGGTCTGGATGTCGATAAGCCGAGAAATCTTGCAAAGAGTGTTACAGTGGAGTAAAAAATACGTGTACAAGGCTGATTTATTTGCAGATTTGTGATATACTAAAATGCGAGTGAAAGACTGAAATAAAAATAATGCCGTGTGTGAAACACATGCTCCTTCAGAGCCAAAGCACACACGGTATATTTTAAATACCGCTATATAGTTTATAACGAAAATAAGACAAACTAAAAAGGAGTACAAAAAAATGAACTTATCTAAAATACACCACATCGCCATCATCGTATCCAACTACGAAGCCGCCAAAGATTTCTACGTAAACAAGCTTGGCTTCTCCGTTATCAGAGAAAACTATCGTTCAGAGCGCAGGGACTGGAAGCTGGATCTACGTGTGGATGAGCATGCGGAGCTGGAGATTTTTGCAGAACCAAATCCACCGAAGCGGGTGAGCCGTCCGGAGGCTTGTGGCCTGCGTCATCTTGCTTTCTGTGTGGAGAGTGTGGAGCAGACGGTGAAAGAACTGGCGGAGGTCGGAATTGAATGTGAGCCGATCCGTGTGGATGATTTTACCGGTAAGAAGATGACGTTTTTTCATGACCCGGACGGATTGCCACTGGAGCTGCATGAGTAAGGGGGATGGAACAAATAATGTTTCGTAAAGCAGTAAAAGATGATTTTGACAACATAAAATCTCTGTACTGGGAGCTGATCGACCAGGAGCAGGGTGATCCATCGTTTCCACATTGGAAGAAGGGTATCCATCCTTCTGATGAAATGCTACGTAACAGTATTGGTAAGGAAGAGCTGTATGTTCTGGCAGATGGCAGCGAGATTGCGGCCTGTGCGATAGTTAATGATGAAAAGGTGGATGGCTACGCAGATGTGCCGTGGCAGATCGATTCGGATGAGGTTATGGTCGTTCATGTTCTGGCAGTGCATCCGGAGCAGCGTGGTAAGGGTCTGGCCCGGAATTTGATGGAGCACATTGTAGAATCGGAAAGAAAAGCCGGAGTATGATGCCGGGAAGATCCTTAAGGAACTGATGAATCCGTCTGTTGTGCTTTATGAAGAGGGGATGTCTTTGCAGGCCATTGCTGATGAGCTGGGTCTGAACCCGATCAAGGTTCGGAAGCTGCTTATCACGGCTGGTGTGTATGCATCGGATGTGGCGGAGAAGGTGCAGGAAACCTTTGATGATTTCAGAAAAACACAGGATCATAAAGCTGCTGTCCTTTCAACTGCAAATGCTCTTGGCCTGTCCAGGTCCTCTGTTACCTCATATCTTCCGTACAAAAAGGGTGTGTATTTTCCATGCACAGCACCGACAGATAAGATCAGTGTTGGAGCCGAGCGGCAGCGGAGGTACAGAGCGATGAAGCG